>JAEUIC010000016.1 GCA_016795285.1 Planctomycetota bacterium
GGCTCATGGGCTTCGATTGGGTCCGAGGGACGCGGCCGCCGGCGCCGCGCGAGCGCGCTGCTGCCTGGCCGGATGGAAAAGGGCCGGAAGGTCTACCAACTGCGCCTCGGGGCGGCTAGGGAGCAGGGCGCCGCGCCCGGCGGCGGCGAGCGGAAGATCGTGCGCGACGCGACGCCGCGGACGCGCTGGATGAAGCCGGAATGAGGGAGGCGGGGATCGAACCCGCACGACCCGCGAAGGTCGCCGGATTTTAAGTCCGGCGCGTCTGCCAGTTCCGCCACTCCCCCGTCGAGCGCGCGAGGTCGTCGCACGTTCGCGCGTCGGCCAGCGGCGCCGACGTCACGGCTACCATACGTCGATGCACTTCACCTCGACCTCCCCGCCGCCCCTCTCGGGCGAGCGCCTGTTCGCGCGGGTGCGCCCGCTCCTCGCCGGCGTCCAGACCCCGGCGTGGTACGTCGGCGGCGAGGTGAACGAGGTGGTGAAGGAGCCGGCCACGCTCGCCGGCCGGGTCGCGCTGATCTATCCCGACAACTACCAGGTCGGGATGAGCCACTACGGCTTGAAGATCCTCTACCACGTGGTGAACCGCGAGAGCGACCTCGCCGCCGAGCGCTGCTTCACTCCGTTCCCCGACTTCGCCGATCGGCTGCGCCGCGCCGGCCTGCCGCTCTACTCGCTCGAGACCAAGTCGCCGCTCGCCGAGTTCGACCTGCTGGCGTTCACGCTGCAAGCCGAGCTGACGCTCACCAACGTCCTCGAGACGCTGTCTCTCGCGGGGCTGCCGCTGCGCGCGGCCGATCGCGCGCCCGACGCGCCACTGGTGGTGGCAGGCGGCGCCGGCGCGTGGAACCCGCAGACGCTCGCCGAAGTGGTCGACCTGCACGTGGTCGGCGACGGCGAGGAGGTGATCGTCCCGCTGCTGCGCGCGGCGGCGGCGCTGCGGCGCGCCGGAGTGCCGCGCAGCGAGGCGATCCTGCAGCTCGCCAAGCAGTTCGCCTGCGTCTACGCGCCGTCGCTCTTCGAGGAGCGCTACGGCGCCGATGGGCGGCTCGCGGGCTACGCGCCGCTGCACGAGGGGCTCCCCTCGCGGACGCGCGGCAGCTACGTCTTCGACCTCGACGCCACGCCGTTCCCGACCGCGCCGATCGTCCCGCACACGCGCGTCATCCACGACCGCGTCTCGCTCGAGGTGATGCGCGGCTGCGTGCACGGCTGCCGCTTCTGCCAGGCCGGGATGATCACGCGCCCGTGGCGCATCCGCAGCCCGCAGAAGCTGCTCGAGCTGGCGCGCGCGAGCTACCGCGCGACCGGCGTCGACGAGATCGGCCTCCTCTCGCTCTCCACCTCCGACTACCCCTACCTGCAGCAGACGATCGCGCTGCTGCGCGAGGAGTTCGCCGGCAAGGAGGTCCACCTCTCGCTGCCGTCGTTGCGCGTCAACGAGCAGCTGCGCCTGCTGCCGTTCGAGAACGGCGAGGGGCGCAAGGGCGGCCTCACGCTCGCGCCCGAGGTGGCGACCGATCGCCTGCGCCAGATGGTCAACAAGCCGATCAAGAACGAGCACCTCTACGCCGGCGTGCGCGAGGCGTTCAAGAACGGCTGGGACCACGTGAAGCTCTACTTCATGATCGGCGTGCCCGGCGAGATCGAGTCGGACGTCGACGGCATCGTCGAGATGGCCGAGACGTGCGCGCGGATCGGCAAGGAGATCCACGGCAAGTACGCCGAGGTGCACGCCGCGGTCTCCACGTTCGTGCCGAAGCCCTTCGTCCCCTACCAGTGGGACGCGATCCTGCCGCTCGACGAGATCCGCGCGCGGCAGCGCTACCTCATCTCGCTGAAGCGCATCAAGAGCGTCCGCATCGACTGCCACCGCCCCGAGCAGTCGTTCCTCGAGGCGCTCCTCGCGCGCGGCGATCGTCGCGTCGGCCGCGCCGTGCTGCGCGCGCACGAGCTCGGCGCCCGCTTCGACGAATGGGGCGAGCACTTCGACGCCACCCGCTGGCACCAGGCGTTCGCCGATTGCGGCATCGATTGGGCCGCCGAGGCGACGCGGCCGTGGGGCTTCGACGACGCGCTGCCGTGGGACATGCTCGATGCCGGGCCGAGCAAGGAGTACCTGATCGAGGAGGCGAAGAAGGCGCGCGCCGAGGTGAGCACGAAGAACTGCTTCGGGGCCGCCTGCAACAAGTGCGGCGTCGACGCGAAGGATTGCTTCGACCTGAAGCACGCCATGCCGTTGCTGCCGCAGCGCTGAGCGCGCCGCCGCCCTTGGGCTCCCGTCGCGCCGCGCTCGCGCCGTTCCGCCACGCCTGGCCCCACCTCTGGCGCCATCGCCGCGGGCTGCTGGTCGGCGCCGCGTGCCTGCTGCCGTCGGTCGCGCTCGACCTGCTGATCCCGTGGATCTGGAAGCAGGGGCTCGACGGCGCGATCGAGCGCACGGCGACGACGCGCCGCCTCCTCGCGATCGGCGCGGGCGGCGTGCTGCTCGGGCTCCTCTCCGGGCTCCTCAAGTACGCGATGCGCCGCGCGCTGGTCGGCGCGAGCCGCGACTTCGAGCGCGACCTGCGCCTCGCGCTCCACCGCAAGCTGATCGACCTGCCGGCGCGCTGGTTCGCCGGCACCACCGTGGGCGACCTCACCTCGCGCCTCTCGCAGGACGTCGAAGCGGTCCGCATGGCGCTCGGGCCGGGCTCGATGTACGTGCTCTCCGCGGTCGTCACGGTGGTCGCGTCGTTCGCCGCGATGGTGGCGGTCGATCCGTGGCTCACGCTCTGGATGGCGACGCCGCTCCTGCTGCTCGGCGGCGCGGCGCTGTGGATCGCGCCGCGGCTCGGCAAGGCCTCCGACGCGGTGCAGGAGGCGATCGGCGCGATCTCCTCGGCGTCGTCGGAGAGCTTCGCCGGCGTGCGCGTGCTGAAGGCGTTCTGCGGCGAGGAGCGCCAGCTCTCGCGCATGGAGCAGCTCTCGCGGCGCTACTTCGATGCGCAGCTCGCGCTGGCGCGCGCGCGCGGCGGGATGATGGCGCTGCTCTTCCTGGTGAAGGACGCGTCGCTGTTCGTGATCCTGCTGGTCGGCGGCCTCTCGATCGGCGCCGGCCACGCGACCGTCGGCGACCTCATCCTGTTCCGCGACTGGCTCCTCTCCTGCTTCTGGCCGCTGGTCACGTTCGGCTGGATCGTCTCGATGGTGCAGCGCGCGGCGGCCGGCATGCGGCGCATCGGCGGCGTGCTCGAAGCGGAGCCGCTCGCGCTGCCCGCCGCTCCGCGCGCGCTGCCGGCGACCGGCCCGCTCGCGCTCGAGTGGAGCCACGTCACGGTCGAGCAGCAGGGACGCCGCCTGCTCGACGACGTGTCGCTCGCCGTGCCGGCCGGCGGCTCGCTCGGCATCACGGGACGCACCGGCGCCGGCAAGAGCCTGCTGCTGCAGCTCGTCCCGCGCCTCTTCGATCCCGACGGCGGCGCGGTGCGCGTCGGCGCCATCGACGTGCGCGAGCTCGACCTCGATGCGTTGCGCCGCCGCATCGCGAACGTGCCGCAGGAGGCGTTCCTCTTCGCCGAGACGCTGCGCGACAACCTCGCGTTCGGCAACCCCGCTGCGGCGGACGGCGCGCTCGACGCGGCGATCCGCCACGCGGGACTCGAGAGCGAGGTCGCCCGCTTCCCGGACGGGCTCGCCACGCGCCTCGGCGAGCGCGGCGTCACGCTGTCGGGCGGCCAGCGGCAGCGCGCCACGCTCGCCCGCGCGCTGCTCTACGGCGGCGCGCTGCTGCTGATCGACGACGGCTTCTCGGCGGTCGATGCCGAGACCGAGGCGCGGATCCTCGCGAGCCTGCGCGCGGCGAGCGCCGGCGCGACCACCGTGGTCGTCTCCCATCGCGTCGCCGCGCTGCAGGCGCTCGACCGCGTCGCCGTGATCGAGGAGGGGCGCCTCGTCGAGCACGGCCCGCCCGCCGAGCTCCTCGCGCACGGCGGCGCCTGGGCGCGCCTCGTCCGCGACCAGCAGCTGATCGAGGAGCTCGAGGCGCTGTGAGCACCCCCGACGACGACGCGCCGCCGCCGCCCGGGCTCGACCGCCGCCTGCTGGCGCGGCTCTGGTCGGTGCTGCGCCCCCATCGACGGCAGCTCTCGATCGGCATCGCGCTGCTGCTCGCCGGTCGCGCCTGCGACTGGGTCGGGCCGCTGCTGATCGAGCGCGCCATCGACGGGCCGCTCGCCGGCGGGACGGCGGCGCGCGAGGGGCTCTTCGCCGGCGCCGCGGCGCGCGCGCTCTGGATGCTCGCTGCCGCCTACCTCGGCGCGGCGCTGCTCGGCGCGCTGGTGCGCTACCTGCAAGCGGTCGTGCTGACGCGCCTCGGGCAAGCGACCACCGCCGACGTGCGCCGCGACCTCTTCGGCCACCTGCTGCGCTTGCCGCTCGCCTGGTTCGATAAGAAGCCGGTCGGCGAGCTCGTCACGCGCATGACCGCCGACGTCGAGAACCTGGTCGAGCTCTTCTCGACCGGCGCCGCCGCGCTGCTGCTCGATCCGCTCTGGATCGTCGCCGTGCTGGCCACGCTCTTCGCCCTCGACTGGCGACTCGGCGCGCTGACGCTCGCCGGCCTGCCGCTCTTCCTGCTCGCCTCGATCCGCTTCCGGCAGAAGGCGCGCGCCGCGTACCGCGACACCCGGCGCGCCATCGCGCGCAACGCCGCCTTCCTGCAGGAGTCGATCGCCGGCGTGCGCGTGACCCAGCTGTTCGTGCAGCAGGAGCGCATGCAGGCGCGCGCCGCGCAGGCGGCCGGCACGCTGCGCGACGCGTGGCAGGTGACGGTCCACCAGTTCGCCCTCTTCTTCGCCGGCGTCGACTGGCTGGCGCTGCTGGTTCGCGCGCTGCTCTTCGCGGCGGGCGCGATCTGGGTCGCCGACGGCTCGCTGTCGCCGGGGGCGCTGGTGCGCGCCTGGATCTGCCTCGGCTTCCTCTTCGAGCCGCTGCGCGAACTCGCCGAACGGTGGAACGTGCTGCAGTCGGCGCTGGTCGCGACCGAACGGATCGCGCGCATCCTCGACGAGCCGATCGAGCGCGGCGGCACGCTCGCCCCGCCGGCGCGCGGCGCGATCGAGTTCGACTCGGTGCGCTTCGCCTACGGCGACGGGCCGACGGTGCTGCACGACGTCTCGTTCCGCGTCGAGCCGGGGCAGCTCGTCGCCTTCGTCGGCGCGACCGGCGCCGGCAAGAGCACGCTGATGAACGTGCTGCTGCGCTGCTATCCGCCCGTGGCCGGGACGGTCCGCGTCGACGGGATCGACGCGCAGGCGCTCACGCTGCACGCGCTGCGCAGCGGGATCGGCGTGGTGCCGCAGGACGTCTTCCTCTTCGCCGACTCGATCCTCGAGAACGTGCGCCTGTTCGACGCGTCGATCGACGAAGCGGCGGTGCGCCGCGCGTGCGTCGCGGTCGGCGCCGATCGCTTCATCGATCGGCTCCCGCAAGGGCTCGCGACGCCGCTCGCCGAGCGCGGCCACAACCTGAGCGCCGGCGAGCGGCAACTCCTGGCCTTCGCGCGCGCGCTGGTGCGCGATCCTCGCGTGCTGATCCTCGACGAGGCGACGAGTTCCGTCGACACGCAGACCGAGCGGCAGTTGCAGGTCGCGCTCGAGCGGCTCCTCGACGGCCGCACCGCGCTGGTCATCGCGCACCGCCTGTCGACCATCCGCAAGGCCGACCGCATCGTGGTGCTCCACCACGGCCGGATCCGCGAGAGCGGCACGCACGCCGAGCTGCTGGCGCAGGGCGGCATCTACGCGCGGCTCCACGCGCTGCACCACTCGGCGTGAACCGCGGGCGCGCGGCGATCGTGCCGAGGAGGAGACGCCGCGGCGACGAGCGGCGACGTGAGCGGCAGCGCCACGAGCGGGCGCGCGCGACGAGAACGAGTGGTGACCCTAACGGGATTTGAACCCGTGTTTCCGCCTTGAGAGGGCGATGTCCTGAGCCAGGCTGGACGATAGGGCCACGTTCAGTTGCAGTCGTTCTGGTTCGGAAGCGGGGCGAGATTGTACCGCGATCCTCGGCCGTGCCAACGCCCTGCTTCGCGCGACCGGCAAGCGATCCACGCTCGGTCGGTTGCCGGCAGCCACGCTGCAGGAGCGGCGACCTCGCCTGCCGATCGCGATCGACCTGCTGGCCGCATGCCATGCGAGCCACGGGGCGAGGATGGTGACCCCAACGGGATTTGAACCCGTGTTACCGCCTTGAAAGGGCGATGTCCTAAGCCAGGCTGGACGATGGGGCCATTCGATCGGTGCACCGCTACGCGAGCGAGTCGGCGCGGACGAATCGGCGCGGGATTGTACCGCCGCCCGCGCCGGTCGCAGCGCCGCTCGGCTGGAGCTTCTGCCCCGGCGCACCGCACGAAGGAGCCGAGCGCGCGTGGGCCAGCGGCGGATGGTAGGGGCGCCGGGGATCGAACCCGGGACCTCCGGATTAAAAATCCGCTGCTCTACCAGCTGAGCTACGCCCCCATCCCGGCGGAGGTGGCGCGCCACGTCGCCTGCGCGTCGGAACCGGGTGCGCGGCGGCATCACGACTCGCCGCGGCGCCCCGTCGCGACGCGCGGCGTGACGTGGCCCGCGCGCCTCAGGTCTCCATGATCTCCTTCGTTTTCGCGGCGAGCATCTTCTCGACCTCGCCTTCGTGCTGCTTCAGGAGCGACTGCACCGCTTCCTTCGCCTTGGCGCGCGTGTCGTCGGTCAGCTCCTTGGCATCGTCGAGGTGCTTGTTGGCGTCGCGCCGCGTGTTGCGCAGCGCGATCTTGGTCGCCTCCGACATCTCCTTCAGCCGCCCGCCGAGCTTCTTGCGCTGCTCCTCGGAGAGCATCGGCACGGTGAGGCGGAGCAGCTTGCCGTCGTTCTGCGGATTGATGCCGAGGTTGCTCGCCTGGATCGCCTTCTCGATCTCCTTCAGCGCGCTGGCATCGAACGGCTTGATGGCGATCTGGCGCGGCTCGGGGATCTGGATCTGCGCGAGCTGCGCGATCGGCGTCGGGCTGCCGTAGTAGTCGACGCGGATGTTCTCGACGAGCGCCGGCGTGGCGCGCCCCGAGCGCAGCCCGCGGAACTCGCCGGCGAGATGGTCGATCGAGGCCTTCATCTTCGTGCGGGCGTCGACGACGCTCTTGTGGTCCATCCGTCCCTCCTGGCGAAAGCGATCGAGTCGCCCCCGCGCCCCGGAACTTCCCCCGCCACCCCCCTCGCCGCATCCGGCGCCCGTTGCCGCCGGCACCAAACAGCCGCGTCCGGCGGCGGCAGCCGCCGGCGCCAAACAGCCGCGTCCGGCGGCGGTCGCCGCCGGCGCCAAACGGATCAGTGGATCAGCGTCCCGATCCGCTCGCCCTGCAGCACCCGCATCAGGTTGCCGCGCACGTGCAGGTCGAACACGCAGATCGGGATGTGCTTCTCCTCGCACAGCACGACCGCCGCGGTGTCCATCACCTTGAGGTTGCGCTCCACCACCTCGCGGTAGCCGATCTGCTCGAAGCGGACGGCCGCCTTGTCGGCCTTCGGATCGGCCGAGTAGACGCCGTCGACCTGGGTCGCCTTCAGCAGGATGTCGGCGCCGATCTCGCAAGCGCGCAACGCGGCCGCCGTGTCGGTGCTGAAGAACGGGTTGCCGGTCCCCGCGACGAGGATCACCACCCGCTGTTTCTCGAGGTGGCGCAGGCAGCGCCGCCGGATGAACGGCTCGCAGAAGTCGGCGATGGTCACCGCCGACTGCACCCGCGTGTCGATCCCCTTCTGCTCGAGCGTGTCCTGCAGCGCGAGCCCGTTCATCGCCGTGGCGAGCATCCCCATCTGGTCGGCGACGGCGCGGTTGATCCCCGCGAGCTTGCTGCCGCGCAGGTAGTTGCCGCCCCCGACCACGATGGCGATCTGCTTGCCGAGCGCGAGCAGCTCGCGCAAGTCGTTGGCGAGCGCGTCGACGATGGCGGGGTCGAGCTTGCCGTCCTTGCCGGCGAGCCCTTCCCCCGACAGCTTGAGCAGGGCGCGTCCGTACCCGCCCTGCGGAGTCGCCGTCACTCGCCGACCTCGATGCGCGCGAAGCGGCGGATCGTGATGTTCTCGCCGATCGAGGCGATCAGGTCCTTGCGCAGGTCCTCGACCTTGCGCTTGTCATCCATGATCCACGGCTGCTCGAGCAGGCAGTGCTGCGCATAGAACTTCTGCATGCGCCCCTCGACGATCTTGGCGCGCGCCGCCTCGGGCTTCTTGGCCATCTCCTCCGCGCTCTCCGCGAGGATCATGGCCTTCTCCTTCTCGACCGCCTCCGCCGGCACCTCCTCCTTGCGCACCCACTGCGGCTTCGAGGCCGCGATGTGCATGGCGAGGTTGCGCGCGAACTCCTTGAACTTGTCGTTGCGCGCGACGAAGTCGGTCTCGCAGTTCACCTCGACGAGGACCGCCTTGCGGCCGTCGTGGTGGAGGTAGTGGCCGATGCCGCCCTGGTTGGCGGCGCGGTCGGCCTTCTTGTCGGCGGTCTTCAGCCCCTTGATGCGGAGCAGGTCCTTCGCCTTCTCGAAGTCGCCGGCCGACTCCTCGAGAGCGCGCTTGCAGTCCATGAGGGCCGCGCCGGTCGTCTCGCGCAGCTTCTGCACGAGCGCGGCGGAAATCGGGGTCGCCATGTCGAAAGAACTCCGTCCCTGTCTGGCGGCGCGCGAAGCGCGGCCGCGTCCATGCGCCGGCCTCCCGGCAGTGCACCGGGGGCCGGACGCGATCGTTCGTCACTCGCTCGCGCAGTCGCGCGCGTTCACTCCGCCTTCGGAGCCTCGGGCGCCGCTGGAGCCGCTCCACCCTCGGCCGCCGGCTCCGGCCCCATGCCGTCGTCGCGCTTCGGCGGCGCCTTGCGCGGCGGCTGGCGCTTCTCGAGGCTCGTGCCGGCGCTGTAGCGCTTCGAGCGGATGTCGGGATCGACGCTGGTCATCGCCGGATCGGCCGGCGTCCCGCGCTGGTTCGCCTTGCCCTCGACGATCGCGTCGACGAGCCGCGTGAGCAGCACCTGCACCGAGCGCATGGCGTCGTCGTTGCCCGGCACCGGGAAGTCGACCTGCGACGGATCGCAGTCGGTGTCGAGGATGCCGATGATCGGGATCCCGAGGCGGTTGGCCTCCTTGACCGCGATGTACTCCTTGCGGACGTCGACCACGACCAGCGCGCCCGGCAAGCGATCGAGATGGCGGATGCCCTCGAGGTTGCGGCGGATGCGCTGCAGCTCGCGGGTGATGAAGGATTGCTGCTTCTTCGGCATCTGCGCGAGGCGCCCGGACGTCTCGAGGTGCTCGAGCTGCTCGAGGTGGTTCAGGCGGTTGCGGACGGTGCTGTAGTTGGTGAGCGTCCCGCCGAGCCAGCGCTCGTTCACGTACGGCATGCCGCCGCGCGTCGCCTCGGTCTGGATGACGTTCTTCACCTGCCGCTTGGTGCCGACCAGCACGACCTTGTGGCCGGCCGAGACGAGGTTGCGCAGGAAGCGCTGCGCGCGGGCGAGGCCGCGCACCGTCTGCATCAGGTCGATGATGTGGATGTAGTTGCGCTTGCCGTAGATGTACGGCTTCATCTTCGGGTTCCACCGGCTCACGCGATGGCCGAAGTGGACGCCCGCCTCGACGAGCTCGTTGATCTGCAGGGGCTGCGACTGCACGCCTTGCGACTGCGACGGCGCGCCCTGCTGGAGACCGGACTGCGTTCCTTGCTGCACGAAGGGATCCTCTTGGACTCCAGGCGGAGTCCGATGCGCTAGTTCGCCACGAGGAGACGACGGGCACCGCGAAGGCGCCCACGCTCCCACCAGCGCGGAAGGAAGAACGGTGGTGGCACCGACCCCATGTCGGCAGCCGAGAGTTCTTCCGGCGAACGAAGCGCGGCAGTCTAGTGGGAGTCGGAGGTCGATCAAGGGGCGCATCACGCCCCACCCTCCCAGGGAGGCGCCCCTTCCACGTCTGGGGGCGACCTGCCAAAGTGTCGCGTCACACCTGGGCCGAACTCCGGATCATGAGCAGTCATGGAAGAGCGTCCGCGACGAGCCTTGCTTGCGTGCCATGCGGCGACCCCTTGGCCGTCGATCGAGCCCCTGCTCGCGGCGCGCGGCTTCGAGGTCGTCGTCACTCGGGACGTCGTCGCCACGGCGGCGGCCCTTGAGGAGGGGCGCTTCGACCTCGTGATCCTGCAGCCGCTCGCCGGGGGCGCCGCCCATTTCGAGCTCGACGCCGTGGTGGCGCCCCGCGACGACGATGCTGCGCATGCAGTGCTGCTCGTGCTCGAATCGGGCGAGGAGGGCGCCCCCCTGCTGGCGCGCCTCGCTGCCGGCGACGACTTCCACCGCGGCGACGACGAAGCGGGACTCGCGCAGCGCGTCGAGCTGGTGCTGCGCCGTCGCGAGCAGTTGCGCCGCCTCGAGTCGGAGACGATCACCGACTTCAAGACCGGGCTCTTCAACGACCGCTACTTCTACCGCCGCCTGCTCGAGGAGGTCGAGCGCACCCGCCGCCACCGCCTGGCGTTGGCGCTGGTGCTGATCGACTTCGACGACTTCAAGCGGATCAACGACCAGTTCGACCACGCCTTCGGCAACTTCGTGCTCGCCGCCTTCGGCCGCAAGCTGCGCGCGAGCAGCCGCGCCATCGACCTGCCGGCGCGCATCGGCGGCGACGAGTTCGCCCTGCTGCTGCCGAGCACCGCGCTCGACGAAGCGGCGCTGGTGGCGACGCGCCTGCAGTCGACGGTCGACGAGTGCCGCTTCGAGGCGCGCGGCGAGACGCTGCGCATCAGCATCTCGATGGGGATCGACGCGATCCACGGCGAGGACCACGTCGCTCCCGACGCCTTCCTGCGCCGCGCCGACGCGGCGCTCTTCGAGGCGAAGCGGCGCGGCAAGGGGCGCTTCGTCCTCTATCCCGAACTCGGCCAGCCCGAGGCGAAGGCGAAGACGGTCAACGGCTGAGCCTCGACGCCTCCCCCGACCGCCCGCGCCGCATCGACCCGCGCAGCTTCAGCTCGCGACGCGGCGGAGCGTGACGACGAGCGCGTCGCCCTCGACCTCCCACGGGAAGCTCTTCCACTCGCCGCCGCTCGGTGCCGCCCCGTCGCACGCGACGCTGGTCGCAAGCGTGTCGGCGCCGATCCGCGCCGCACCGGCGCGCGCGGTCGCGAGCAGCGGCCCGGCGCCGCCGAGGTGCAGCTCGATCCGGTCGGAGACGCGCAACCCCGCTTCGCGCCGCGAGTTGTTGACGCGCTTCACGATCTCGCGCAGCTGCCCCGCCGCGATCAGCTCCGGCGTCAGCGTCGGATCGAGCGCGACGAGCGTCTTGCCGTCGGTCTCGACGCAGACGCCCGTCTTCCCCTGCACCACGACCTCGATCTCGGCCGGCGTGAACGCGACCGGCGCCCCGCCGATCTCGAGCGAGAGCGTCTCGCCGCGCAGCAGCGTGCCGATCTGCGCCGCGTCGAGCCCCTCGAGCGCCTGCTTCGCCGCGCCGAGCTTGCTGCCGAGCTTCGGGCCGAGCAGCTTGAAGTTCGGCTTCACCTTGAGCGTGCGCAGCTCGTCGAGGCGCGCCGCATCGGCGATCGTCACGCTGCCGACGTTGAGCTCGTCGGCGAGCAGCGCCGCGTAGCGCCCGCCGAGCTTGCCGTCGGCCGCCGCGTCGGGCCCCTTCACGAACAGCTGGCCGAGCGGCTGGCGCAGGTTGATGCCCGCCGCGTTGCGGGCGCGCCGCGCCAGCGCCACCACGTCGAGCACCGCCTCCATGTCGCGCTCGAGTTCCGGCGCGCGCCGCTCCGCGCGCGGCGTCGGGAACGACTCGAGGTGGATCGAGCCCGCGCCCGACTTGAGCCACGACCAGAGCGCCTCGCTCCAGAACGGCGCGATCGGCGCGAGCAGCAGCGCCACCCGCTCGAGCGCCTCGAAGAGCGTCCAGTAGGCGGCGAGCTTCTCGGCGTCGAGGCCGCGCCCCCAGAAGCGGTCGCGCGAGCGGCGGATCCACCAGTTCGACAGCTTGCGATCGACGAAGGCGCCGACCAGGTTGGCGGCGCGCGTGAGGTCGTAGCGCGCGAAGGCGCCGTCGACCTCCTCGACCAGCCGCTCGATCTCGGCCAGCAGCCAGCGGTCGAGCTCGCTGCGCGCGGACGGCGCCGGCGCGGCGTGCTGCGCCGGGTCGAAGCCGTCGAGCTCGGCGTAGGTGGCGAAGAAGGACCAGCAGTTCCAGAGCGTGCCGAACAGCTCGCGCCCCGCCGCCCCCACCGCTGCCGGGTCGTACGCCTTCGGCAGCCACGGCTGGCTCTGCGACAGGAGGTACCAACGCACCGCGTCGACGCCGTGCGCGTCGATCTCCTGCCACGGATCGACCGTGTTGCCGCGCGACTTCGACATCTTCTGCTTCTTCGCGTCGAGCAGCAGGTTGCCGACGAGGATGCGCTTGCTGGCCGGCTTGCCGGTGAGGAAGGTCGACACGACGTGCAGCGTGTAGAACCAGCCGCGCGTCTGGTCGAGCCCTTCCGAGATGTAGTCGGCCGGATGCTCGGCGGGCGGCGCCTTGCCCTTCTCGGCGATCCAGCCGTGCTGCGCGAACGGCATCGCGCCCGAGTCGAACCAGCAGTCGATCACCTCGGGCGTGCGCGTCGCGCGGCCGCCGCAGCCCGCCTTCGCGCACGGCAGCACGACCGCGTCGACGTGCGGGCGGTGGAGGTCGAACGCGGCCGGCAGGTCGGGCGCGAGCGCGCGCAGGTGCGCCTCGCTGCGCACCACCTGCAGCGACTTGCACGCCTCGCACGCCCAGACGTTGAGCGGCGTGCCCCAGTAGCGTTCGCGCGACACCGCCCAGTCGACGTTGTTGTCGAGCCACTCGCCGAAGCGGCCGGTGCCGATGTCGGCGGGGAACCACTCGATCGCGCGGTTCTGCGCGACGAGCTGCTCCTTGAAGCGCGTGGTGCGCAGGTACCAGCTCGGCCGCAGCCAGTAGAGGAGCGGCGTCTTGCAGCGCCAGCAGTGCGGGTAGCTGTGGGTGAAGTTGTCGCGGCGGAAGAGCTTGCCGCGCCGCTCGAGCTCGCGGACCAGCTCCGCGTTGGCGTCGCGCGCGAAGACTCCCGCCACCGGCGTCACGGCCGCAGCGAAGCGCCCCTGCGCGTCGATCGGATTGAGGATCGCGAGCCCCTCGGCGCGTCCGACCGCGTGGTCGTCCTCGCCGAACGCGGGCGCGAGATGGACGATGCCGCTGCCGTCCTCCGCGGAGACGAAGTCGCCGGCGACCACCACCTCGTGGCGCCCCTCCTCGAAGGGGAGCCAGTCGAAGGGGCGCTCGCACCGCTCGCCGACCAGCGCGGCGCCGGAGAGCGTCTCGAGGATCTCGACCTTCTCCTTGCCGAAGACCTTCGCGACCAGCGCCGCTGCGAGGATCAGCTCCTCGCTGCCGCCCTCCTTGGTGGACCGCTTCACGCGCACGTAGTCGAGCTTCGGCGACACGGCCAGCGCGACGTTGCTCGGCAGCGTCCACGGCGTCGTCGTCCAGACCAGGAACGACTGCCCCGGATGGCCGACGCGCGGGAAGCGGACGAAGACCGAGGGGTCCTGCACGTCCTGGTAGCCCTGCGCCACCTCGTGCGACGAGAGGCCGGTGCCGCACTTCGGGCACCACGGCAGGATGCGATGGCCGCGCTCGAGCAGCCCTTCGTCGAAGAAGCGGGCGAGGATCGACCAGAGCGACGAGATGTAGGCGTTGTCGCAGGTGACGTAGGGATGGTCGTAGTCGAGCCAGTAGCCCATGCGGGCCGAGAGGCGCTCCCACTCCTCCTTGTACTTGAAGACGCTCGCGCGGCAGCGCTCGTTGAACGGGCCGATGCCGTACTTCTCGATCTCCGGCTTGATCGAGATGCCGAGCTCCTTCTGCACCTCGATCTCGACCGGCAGCCCGTGCGTGTCCCAGCCCGCCTTGCGCGGGACGTAACGCCCCTTCATGGTCCAGTAGCGGCAGACCACGTCCTTCAGCGTGCGCGCGAAGACGTGGTGGACGCCGGGCCGGCCATTCGCGGTCGGCGGCCCTTCGTAGAAGACGTACGGCTCGCGCCCTTCGCGGCGGGAGAGCACCTGCTCCGGGATCCGCTCGGCGCGCCAGCGAGCGAGCACCTCCTCCTCGAAGGCGGGCAGGTCGTAGTCGCGGGCGGGCTTCACGAAACGGGGCGACGCGGCCAAGGGCTTCCCTCCAGCGCCGCGCGGCGCGAACGCAGGGCGGCGCGACCGAGCAGCGGCGCGACAACTTACCAGCGGCGCGGCGTCACTCGCGCGGCGGCGCGGGCGGGCGGTCGGTGCGGAACTGCTCGAGGAAGCGGCCGGCGGGCGCGCTGGTCCATTCGCGGACGAACTGGATCAGCTCGGCCGCCATCGAGCCGGCCGGCGCGCTGGCCGTGGCCACCGCCGCGGCGAGCGCCGCCTGCTTGCGGAACAGCAGGTGGTAGACGCGCTTCAGCTCGTCGATCTGCTCCTCGGCCACGCCGCCGCGCTGCAGGCCGACGACGTTCAGCGCGCGCACGCGCACGCGCTCGCCGGCCACCTTGGTGAACGGCGGCACGTCGTGCACGACGCGGCTCATGCCGCCGACGTACGCCATGCGCCCGATGCGTGCGAAGTGGTGGCACGCGACGGCGCCCGCCAGCACCGCGCGGTCGCCGATGTGGACGTGCCCTGCGATCAGCACCGCGTTGGCGATGATCAGCTCGTTGCCGAGCACGCAGTCGTGCCCGACGTGCGAGCACGCCATCAGCAGGTTCTTGTCGCCGACGATCGTCTTGCCGCCGCCCTTCACCGTGCCGCGGTTGATCGTGACGCACTCGCGGATCACGTTGCCGCTGCCGATCGAGAGCGTGGTCGGCTCGCCGCGGTAGGTCTTGTCCTGCGGCGTCCCGCCGAGGACCGCGCCCGGATGGACGACGTTGTCGCTGCCGAGCGACGTGTGGCCGCACACCACGACGTTCGACAGCAGGCGCGTGCGGGCGCCGATGCGCGCCCCCGAATGGACCACGCAGAACGGCCCGACCTCGACCTCGGCGCCGAGCTCCGCGCCCGCCTCCACCACCGCGAGCGGGTGGATCTTGGCGGCGCTCACGTCGCGTCCACCAGGGTGAAGGTGAGCAGCGCCTCGGCGACGCGCTGGCCGCCGACCTTCGCCACCGCCGCCCCCTGCCCCATCTTGCTGCGCACCTTGGTCGCCTCGATCTCGATGCGCAGCTGGTCGCCCGGGACGACCGCGCGGCGCAGCTTCACCTCGTCGATCGACCAGAGCACCGCGAGCTTGCCGGTGTTCTCGAGGCGGCGCAGCAGCAGCAGGCCGGCGAGTTGCGCCATCGCCTCGAGGATCAGCACGCCCGGCATGATCGGCTGGCCGGGCCAGTGGCCCTGGAAGAACGGCTCGTTGATGGTGACGTTCTTGATGCCGACCGCGCGCCGGTAGCCCTCGAGCTCGATCACGCGGTCGATCAGCAGGAACGGGTAGCGGTGCGGCAGGAGATTGAGGATCTCCTTGATGTCCATGCCGGTCGGGCTCGGCAGCGAGCCGGCGAGCTCCTCGGCCTCGAGCGCCTCGATCAGCTTGCCGACCATCTTGCGGTTGGCGGCGTGGCCGGTCTTGGTGGCCATCACCTTGCCGCGCAGGTCGGCGCCGAGCAGGAAGAGGTCGCCGAGCAGGTCGAGCATCTTGTGGCGCGCGAGTTCGTCGGGGAAGCGCAGCGCGGGCGCTCCGTCGGCGGGCGCCCCCACCACGATCGTGTTCTCGAGCGTCGCTCCCTTGCCGAGCCCCCGCTTCTTCAGCTCCTCGACCTCTTCGGCGAAGCAGAAGGTGCGCGCCGGCGCGATCTTCTCGCGGAAGCTCTCCGCGGTGACGTCGAGCGCGACGTACTGGCTGTTGCCGGCACGCCCCTGGAAGTCGAGCGTGTAGGCCAGCGAGAGCCCGTCCTGCTCGTTCGGCACCGCGGTGATGAACGAGTCGCCGACCGAGACCGCGATCGGCTCGCGGACCTCGAGGCGCTTCCGCGGCGACTTCTGCTCGACGATGCCGGCCCGCTGCAGCTGCTCGAGCCAGACCAGCGCGCTGCCGTCGAGTCCCGGCATCTCGGCGCCCGAGATCTCGACGCGCAAGTTGTCGATGCCGAGCCCGGCGAGCGCGGCGCACAGGTGCTCGACGGTGTGGACCTCCGCCTCCTCGTTCTTCAGCGTGGTCCGGCGCGGGTTGTCGACGATGTAGCGGTAGGAGGCCGGGATGATCGGCGCGTCCGGCAGGTCGCTGCGCACGAACACGACGCCGCTGTCGGCATCGGCCGGGACGATCCGCACGCGCGTCTCGGCGCCGCTGTGGAGGCCGACGCCGGCGAGCTCGAAGGGGGACTTGATCGTGCGTTGGTTGCGCCGCATGAGCGGTCGGGGACGCTACTTGCCCGCGTCGAGGATCGCAAGGACGGCATCGGTCGCGTCGACGCTGCCGCGGAACGCGACGACGGAACGCACCACGATCTCCGGGATCACCTCGCTGCTCTTCGTCCCCTTGACCGGCGAGGAGGCGTACTGCAGCACGGCGTCGAGGTCGCGCGACTCGAGGTAGGTCTTGCAGGCCGCCGCGACGCGCGCGTGGCCGTCGGAGAGCGAGCGCGCCACGCGCCGCTCGAACTCGTCCTGCAGCGAGTCCTGCTCCGCCTCGAGCTCGAACTTGCGGACGCGCAGCTCCTTGCCCTTCTTCAGGTAGCCATCGCTGCCCGGCTGGAGCGAGTCGAGCTCGGCGACCTGCGCGCGGTACTCCTTGGCGCGCTCGTCGAGCAGCTGCTGGTTGGCGGCGCGCCACTGGTCGATCAGCGCCTGCTCGTCGCGCGACTTCTTGTGGGTGCTGACCAGGCGCGACATGTCGACCACCGCGATGCGCGGCCCCTCGAAGGTGCGCGCGGCGCCGCCGACCACCACCAGCGCCGCGAGCGCGGCACCGACGATCCACTTGCTGACCGGTCTCATGGGCATTGCTCCTCGAAGACGCGCGACCGCAGGGCGAACCGCGGGGCCCACCGCAGGCTCAGAAGCGCGTGCTGAAGTTGATCTGGAAGCTCTCGCGCTCGTCCTCGCTCGCGCGCTGCACCGGGATGCCGTAGTAGAGCTCGAGCGGCGCCGAGAAGAGCTGGAACGGGATGCGCAGCCGCAGCCCGGCGCCGACGCTCATGCGCCAGCGCCCCTCCTCGAGGTCGCCCCAATCGCGCTCGAGCATCCCCTGGTCGACGAAGAGGAGGCCGCGCAGGAACGGCTGGTTCTCGCGCAGGCGGGCGTCGTAGATGTCGACCAGCGGGAAGACGTACTCCGTGTTGACGGTCCAGCCGGCGCTGCCGCCGATCGGGAAGTCGCCGTCGTGCGGGCCGAGGCCGCGGAACTCGAAGCCGCGTCCCTGCAGGTAGCCGCCCGGCCCGCCGGCGAAGTAGCGCTCGAAGAGCGGCACGTCGTCGCTGTCGCCGTAGCCATTGGCGTAGGCCAGCGCGCCGCGGAAGGAGAGCACGTGGCGCTGCTCCTCCTCGTTCTCGAAGATCGGGATCAGCAGCTCGGCGCTGGTGGTCCCCTTCACCGCCTCGACCTGCGCGCCGAGCGGGCCGCCGAGCCACTCGACGCTGGCATCGAGCCGGTAGCCCTCGGTCGGGTTGCGCAGCGAGTCGAGCTGGCGGAACTCCCAGTCGGCGATCAGCGCGCGCACCGACGTGCCGCCCTCGACCGCGAGCAGGTCCTCGATCGGATCGACGCGCGCCTCGATGTTGTCGATGGTGACGCGATCCTGGCGCAGCCCGAGCGAGACCGACTGGCGCCGCGACAGCCGCTTGCCGATCGCCACCTGGCCGCCGATCGTCTCCTGGTCGTAGTAGCGCGAGGTGAACTCGCGCAGGTGGAGGTTCATGTCGAGGAAGACCGGGTTGCTGAGCGGCCCGGTCAGGTAGGGCTCGGTGAACTGGATCAGGTAGTTCGAGTAGCGGTTGCCGGGATTGGCGCGCAGCCGCAGCCGCTGGCCGCCGCCGTGGAACGCGCGCTGGTCGAGGAACTCCTCGAAGAGCGTGGCCGGCGAGTCGGGCAGGTCGGTGATGTCGAAGTTGTCGATGGTGAGATCGGTGCCGAGGAAGAAGCCCTGGCCCGATGCGACGCCGCCGAACAGCGTGAAGAGGCCGGCGGTGCCGTCCTCGACGCGCATCACGATGTCCTCGTAGCGCGGGTCGTCGGTCGGCTCGTGCTCGACCCAGGCGAGCGGCGTCCCGCGCTCGTCGGCGAAGAAGCCGCTGGCGCGCAGGCGATCCTCGGCGGCGAGCAGCTCGTCGCCGTCGAAGAGCTCGCTCGGATGGAGGTCGAGCTCGCGGCGGATCACCTCGTCCTTGGTGTTCTCGTTGCCGACCACCTTCACGTCGCGCACGCGCTTCGGGACGTCCTCGCGGACGCGGTAGGTGACGTCGAGCTCGGCGCTGCCCGGCGCGTAGCTCTCGATCGGCCGCTGGTCCATCTCGGCGCGCGCGAAGCCGAGGTGGCGATACCCCTTCAGGATGCGCGCGCGGTCCTTCCGGTAGATGGTCTGCCGGTAGGGCTGGCCCGGCGCGAGGCGCGTCTCTGCGGCGAGCTCCTCGGCGGAGAACTGCTCGTTGCCGACGTACTTCACCGAGCGGACCGTGTAGCGCGGCCCCTGCTCGATGCGCACCGTGATGTCGACCTCGCGGCCGTCGAGGTCGGGGACGACCGACTCGACCGCGACGCGCGCGTCGAGGTACCCCTCGTCGCGGAGGAACTGCTCGATGAGGACGACGTCGTCCTCGAGCGCCTTCGGCTTGTAGGCCTGCGTGAAGATCCACCACGAGCGGCTGGTCTTCATCAGGGAGCGCAGGTGGCGCGGAGCGAACTGGACGAGGCCGACGAACTCGAGCTCGTCGACGGCCACCTCGGGCCCCTCGAGGATCCGGAACAGCAGCACGTGCTCGTCGCCCTGCTTCTCGATGCGCGGCTCGATCTCCGCGTAGAGGAAGCCCTCGTCCTGGTACTTCTCCTCGAGCTGGCGCACCAGCACGGCGAGGCCGCTGCCGCGCACCGTGCTGGCGGGCAGCGAGTTGTTCTCCGACAGGCGCAACGCCTCGCGCAGGTCGTCCTCGTCGATCTCGCGGTTGCCCTCGAAGAGGACGCGGCTCACCGCCGGCACCTGCTCGAGCCGGAAGACGACGTCGACGCTGCCGTCCGGGCGCCGCGACGCGCGCACCTCGCCCCAGACCTGGAAGCGGCTGGCGAGCGACTTCAGGTCCTCGTCGGCGATGCGCGCCGAGTAGGCGGCGCCCACCTTGGTGCGCACCTGCAGCTCGAGCAGTTCGGCCGTGAGGCGCGTGTCGCCCTCGAAGCGCACCGACGCGACAGGGCCGTCGGCTCGAACGGTCGGCGGCGGACCGGCGGCCGACGGAGGGGCGACGACGTTCGCGCCGCTCTCCTGCGCAGGAGTCGCGCTGGCGAGGAGCACCACGAAGCTGGCGGCGAGGTGGAGGCGCATCTCAGCCGCGGAAGTCGAGGTCGGAGAAGGGCTCGAAGCGGACGTTCTCCGGGAAGAACGAGAGCTTCACGTCGCCGATCGGGCCGTTGCGGTTCTTCGCGATGATCAAGGTCGCCTGGTTCTGCGTCTGCGGGTTCTTGCCGCCGTCGTAGTAGTCCTCGCGGAAGAGGAACATCACGACGTCGGCGTCCTGCTCGATCGAGCCCGACTCGCGCAGGTCGGACATGCGCGGCCGATGGTCCTCGCGGTTGTCGACCGCGCGGTTCAGCTGCGAGAGCGCGATGACGGGCACGTTCAGCTCGCGCGCGAGCCCCTTCAGCGCGATCGAGATCTGCGAGATCTCCTGCTGGCGGCTGTCGACCTCGCGCGGCGACGCGATCAGCTGCATGTAGTCGATGATGATCAGCCCGATGCCGTGCGACGCCTTCATGCGGCGCGCCTTGGCGCGGATCTGCAGGCTGGTCATGCCCGGCGAGTCGTCGATGAAGACCGGCGCGTACTCGAGCGCCGCCGCCGACTGCGAGACGCGCTGGTAGGCGTCGTGGTCGAGCATCCCCTTGCGCAGCAGGTGGGAATCGACCTGCGCGTGGCAGGCAAGCAGGTTCTGCGCGATCTGCTGGCGCGGCATCTCGAGGCTGAAGACGAGGACCGGCGTCGGCGGATCGTTGCGGGTGGCGGCGCGCAGTCCGATGTTGAGCGCGTAGCTCGTCTTGCCCATCGAGGGGCGCGCGGCCAGCACGATCATCTGGCCGCCCTGCATGCCCGACAGCCGTTCGTCGAGGTCGGGATAGTGCGAGCGGATGCCGGCGAGCTCGCCGGCGGCGCGCTGGTCGAGGGCGAGCAGCACCTCCTTCACGACGTTGCGCAGCGGCTCCGCCTCGCCCTTGATGTTGCGGCGCGCGACGTCGAAGACGACCTGCTCGGCGCCGTCGACGATCTGCTCGATCGAGCGCCCGGCGGAACGGGCGTCCTCGAGGATGCGGCGCGCCGCCTCGATGAGGCCGCGACGCAGCGCCCGCTCGCGCACGATGCCGGCGTGGTAGGCGACGTTGGCGCTGGACGGGACGCGCTCGAGGAGGCGGGCCAGTTCGAGCGGGCCGCCGACGCGGTCGAGCTGCCCGTCCTTGTGCAGCGCCTCGCCGACCAGCGTGAGGTCGATGCCGGAGCCCGCTTCGAAGAGGTCGACGAGCGTCTGGAAGAGGATCTGGTGACCGACGACGTAGAAGTCCTCGGCCTTCAGGAACTGCGCGACCTCGCTGACCGCCTCGCGATCCTGCATCAGCGCGCCGAGGACCGCCTCCTCGGCTTCGCGATGGTGCGGCAGGGTCTTCGCCGTCAACTCGTCGAGGATGCTCGGATCGACCGAGACCATGGTGCCCCCCCTCCCGAGGCGCGCCGCCGCCTCCCACTCCGCGTGCGGTGCCCCGCCGCACCGAACCGGCACTCCCGCCGCTCGATCCCCCGACAAAAGAGCGGGCGCGGCCGAGCGACACCCGGCCGCGCCCTGCTCGAACGAACGATATCAGCTGGCCGGAGTCTCGGGCGCCGGCGCGGGAGCCTCGCTGGCGGCCTTCGCCGCTGCTTCGGCTGCCGCGAGCGCCGCCGCCGCCGCGGCCCCTTCGGCCTCGACGACGACGGTGATCCCCACCTTCACGTCGGCGTGCAGGTGGATCGCGACCTCGTAGGTGCCGACCGTCTTGATCGGCTCCTTGATGCGGATGTCGCGCTCGGCGACCGCATGGCCCTTCTCCTTCAACGCAGCGGCGAGCACGTGGGCGCTCACCGATCCGAAGAGGTGGCCTTCCGCAGTCGCACGCATGGTCAGCTCGAGCTTCAAGCCCTCGAGCTTCCCGGCGACGCCCTTCAGCTCGGCGACGAGCTTCTCTTCCTCGACGGCGAACTTCTTCTTCATCGTCACGAGACGCGAGAGCGCGTCGGGCGTGGCGAGGATCGCCTTGCGCTGCGGGAGCAGGTGGTTGCGCCCGAAGCCGTCACGGACCTTCACCTGGTCGCCCTTGCGACCGAGGCTTTCGATGTTCTCGAGCAGGATGACTTGCATCGATGTACTCCGCGGCTCAGCCGACGAACGGCAGCAGGCCGAGATAGCGCGCCTGCTTGACCGCGACCTTGAGCTGACGCTGGAACTTCGCGCTGTTGCCGGAACGCTTGCGCGAGAAGAGCTTGCCCTGCTGGGAGCAGAGCCGTTCGAGGGTGTTCAGGTCCTTGTAGCTGATGTTCAGCCCGTCGGGCAGGGCGCCCTCCTTCTGGAGGATCCCTTCCTTCTTGCTGAAGCGGCACGGGCCGCGATCGACGAACTTCCGGTAGCGCCGCTGGCGAGCCCGAGCGAGCGCGATGCGTGACTTCTTCTTCGGCATGTCGTTGTGCTCCTCTCGTCAAACGGCCGACGCGTCGCCGGCCGGATCGGCCGCAGGCGCCATCGCGTCGCCACGCGGACCGCGGCCGCGACGGCGTTCGCCGCCGCCCCCGCCACCGCCCCCGCCGCCACCACCACCGCCGCCGCCGTCGAAGCCGCCTTCGCCGCGCTGCTCTTCGCCCTCGCGGAGCGCCTCTTCGACCGCCGACGCACGCCGCCGCTCCTCGTCCTCGGACGGGATCCGGTCGAGCGCCAGCACCAGCATGCGCAGCACGAGCTCGGAGAGCTCGGCCTCGCGCTTCAGCGTGCTGATGACCAGGGGATTCGCCTCGAAGTAGGCGAGATAGAAGATGCCGTCGCGCTGCCCCTTGATCTCGTAGGCAAGCGACCGCTGCTCCCACTTGGTGAAGCGGGAGAGCTTGGCCCCGACCTTCTCGAGCAGCGCCTTCAGGTGCTCCTCGAGGTAGTCGTGGCTCTTGCGCGCCTCCTTGTTGAACACGAGGAACATCGCCTCGTAGGGGCGCATCCGGACTTCGCTGCTCAAAACACGATCCTCCATCGGGTGGCGGCGCGAGGCCGTCACATCTGCCGTACGCCGCGACGCGACCCGGCGTCGAGACTGGTCAGGCTCGGTGGTGGTCCCCATCGCCACGCGGCGACGGCGGCTTCTCGGGCGGCGTTCGCTCGGTTCGATGGTCCGGAGGGCGCGCGTCCGGCGCCTTCGGGGGCGTCGGGTCGCGGTTCAACCGGTTCATCAGGGTCGCGATCGCCGTCGAGTCGAGCCACGCTACCACGGCGTGCACGGCTTCGGCAATCGCTCGGTCGAGCAGCGGCCGCTCGTCAGCGCTCGGCCGCTCGAGGACCCAGTCGGCCGTCGAGGCACCGACCGGTGCGCTGCCGATGCCGATCCGCAGCCGCGGATAGCCCGCGCTGCCGAGCTGCCGCTCGATCGACTTGAGCCCGTTGTGGCCGCCGTCGCTGCCGCTCGGACGGAGCCGCAGCCGACCGGGCGGCAGGGCGAGATCGTCGCAGACGACCAGCACGTCGGCCGGAGCGGCGAGCCGCCCCGGATCGAGGCGGGCGAGCGCCTCCCCCGAGAGGTTCATGTAGGTGAGCGGGCAGACGAGGAGCGACTCGTCCGCCCCCTTCCCGAGGCGCGCCGAGAGCGCCGGACCGCGCCCTTCCTTCAGGTGGACCTTGAGGCGCGCCGCGACCTTGCGCACCACCTCGAAGCCGAGGTTGTGGCGCGTCCCGTCGTACTCGGGACCGGGGTTGCCTAGACCGACCACGATGCGCATGCGCCGCTCGCAGAGCCTCGACGCCACCGGCCGGCCGCCGCCGCAGGACGCGACGGACGACCGGCCGGTGGTTCACGACCGCGCGGGAAGGCCCGCGGGATCGATCACTTCTTCTCGGGCTTCTTCGCGTCCTTCGCGTCCTTCGCCGGCGCCGCGTCGGCATCGCCCTCGGCCGTCGGAGCCTTCTTGATGAGCTCCGGCTCGGTCGCCGCCGCCGCATCGGCCGCCGCCGCCGCCGGGGCCGCGACTTCCTTCTTCTCGACGATCGACAGGACGAGCGCGTCCTGGTCCTCGACCGCCTCGACGCCGGCGGGCAGGACGATGTCCTTCACGTGGATCGTGCCGTGCAGATCGAGGTTGCGCACGTCGATCTCGAGCGCGTCCGGGATCTCGAGCGGGAGGCAGCGCACCTTCACCTCGTCGAGCTGGACGAGCAGGATGCCGCCGGCGATCTCGCCCTTCGCGGGGCCCTTCACCTTCACGATGACGTCGATCTCGATCTTCTCGTTCATGTTGACGCGCTGGAAGTCGATGTGCAGCGGCGCCTGCGAGAGCGTGTCCCACGCGACCTCGTGGACGACCGCCGCCTCGACCTTGCCGTCGAGCTGCAGCATCACGATGCGGGCGTGCGCCTTGCGGGCCGCCTCGAAGTCCTTGTAGGCGACGTGCAGCGCGAGCGACTCCGTCCCCTTGCCGCAGAGCACGGCCGGGACGCGGCCGTCGTTGCGCAAGCCCCGGCTGCCGCGGCTGCCGACGCGCTCGCGCCGATCGGCCTTCATCTCGAACGTCTTCATGCTTTCGCTCCGTTGCGCGGCGCAGCGCGCCGCGTGGCCCCGTCGAGCGGGGACACCGTGAATGGACTTCGCTGGTGGATCAGACCTTGTCGAACAGCGCGCTCACCGACTCGCTCTGATGGATCGCCTTGATCGCTCGCGCGAGCAGCGGCGCCACCGAGCGGTACTGGAACCGCTCGGGCAGCGGCTCGTGCACCGGGACCGTGTCGGTGACCACGATCCCGTCCGCCCCGCAGTGCGCGAGCTTGTGGACGGCGTCGCCGCAGAATACCGCGTGGGTCGCGCCCACGTACACGGTGCGCGCGCCGTGCTCCCGGACGATGCGGACCGCCTGCACCATCGAGCCGCCCGTGGCGATCATGTCGTCGATGATCAGCGCGTCCTTGCCGTTCACCTCGCCGATGATGTGCTCCCAGTCGACCTTGTCGGCGGAGATGCGCCGCTTGTCGACGATGGCGACCTGGGCGCCGAGCGACTCGGCGTAGGCGCGCGCCCGCTTCAGCCCGCCCATGTCGGGGGCGACGATGATCGGGTCCTTCGGGCCGAGGCTCTGGAAGTACTCGATCAGCACCGGCTTGGCGTAGAGGTGGTCGACCGGGATGTCGAAGAAGCCCTGGATCTGGGCGGCGTGCAGGTCGATGGTCAGCACGCGATCGGCGCCGGCGGTGCTGATCATGTTGGCGATCAGCTTGGCCGAGATCGGCACGCGCCCCTCGTCCTTGCGGTCCTTGCGCGCGTAGCCGAAGTACGGGATCACCGCCGTCATGCGGCCCGCGCTCGCCCGCTTGCAGGTGTCGAGCAGCAGCAGCAGCTCGACGAGGTGGTCGTTCACCGGCGGACTGGTCGGCTGGACGATGAAGACGTCCGAGCCGCGCAGGTCGTCGTAGATCTTGACGTCGATCTCCCCGTCGGGGAACCGACCGACGGTCAGCTTGCAGAGATCGATGCCGATCGACTCGGCGATCGCTCGTGCCAGGTGCGGATGGGCGTTGCCCGAAAGCACCGCGATCTTGTCGCGCGTCACTTGCCCCCTCCTTGCGATGGCTTGGTCGATGGGTCGCTTCGCGACGGCGCGTCGCCGCCTCCGCCGCGCGTGCCGACCTCGCGAGCCGGCACGCCCACCCAGGTCGAACCGGGCGGCAGCTGCCCGCCGCGTCGCACGACGGCGCCGGCGCCGGTGGTGGCACCGTCGCCGACCTCGACCGGAGCGATCAGCACGGTGCCGCTGCCGATGAACGCCTTCGCGCCGATCGCCGTGCGGTGCTTCGCCTTGCCGTCGTAGTTGGCGGTGATCGTCCCGGCGCCGATGTTGGTCCCGGCGCCGATGGTCGCATCGCCGAGGTAGGTGAGGTGCTTCGCCTTCACGTGCGGTCCGAGCCGGCTCGCCTTCACCTCGACGAAGTTCCCGACCTCCGCGGCGTCCTCGAGCACCGCGCCGGCGCGCAGGTGCGAGAACGGGCCGACCTCGCAACCGGCGCCGATCGCGACGCCCGCGCGGATCACGGTGAACGGCAGGATGCGGGTGCGCGGACCGATGGTCACCTCGTGGTCGATGAAGACCGACTCGGGATCCTCGATCTCGACCCCCGCCGCCTGGTGGCGAGCGAGGATGCGGCGACGCATGCGGCGCCGGCACTCGAGCAGGTCGGCCGGCGTATTGAAGCCGAGCGCCTCCTCGGCGTCCGCGAGCGGTTGCAACGCCACCTGCTGTCCCGCCTCGCGCAGCAGGCGGTACGCGTCGGTCAGGTAGTACTCGCCCTGCGCGTTGTCGGTCTTCACGCTCCGCAGCGCGCCGAACAGCTCCTTCGCGCGGAAGATCGCGAGGCCGCAGTGGACCTCGCGCAACCCCTTCACCGCGTGGTCGGCGTCCTTCTCCTCGACGACGCGATCGAAGCTGCCGTCCTCGGCGCGCACCACGCGGCCGTAGCCGGTCGGATCGTCGAGCCGCGCCGGCGCCATCGTGCAGGCGTGGCCGGCCGCCACGTGCGCCGCGCGCAGCGAGCGCAGCGTCTCGGCCCGCACCAGCGGACTGTCGCCGAACAGGACGAGCACGTCGCCATCGAATCCGGCGAGCGCCGGCGCTGCCGCCAAGACGGCGTGGCCGGTGCCCTTCGGGGTGACTTGGTCGACCCACTCGACTGCCGGGAAGCGGCGCAGGTAGTCGGCCACCTGCTCCTTGCGGTAGCAGGCCACCACGATCGTCCGGACCGGAGCCAGTGCGAGAGCGGCCTCGACCACGTAGCCGAGCGCCGGCGTGCCGCACAGCGCCGCGAGGACCTTGGGGGAGTCGCTGCCGAGCCGCTTGCCCTGGCCGCCCGCCAAGATGACTACGGCCAGCGCGCGCGCTGCAGCCGAGTCCCCATCCGATGGCGTCGCAGCCGCAGCGATGACCGGTCTCCGCCGAACGAAGGGACGGCCGCATCAGGGTGCGCCGTGACCCGGGAAAAAAGGCGAAGGTTCTTAACCGGCACGCTCCGCGCCGTCAATCGAGCCGGCCGCCGCACGCTCGGCGGACCGCGCCGCCCCGGGAGCGCGCCGCCGCCCCCGATCTCGCACCCGGCCGCCGTGGCCGCGGCGTCTTGCGGAAGCTCCGCCCCGGCGTCGCCGCGGTCGCACCGCGGTTGGTTCCCCGATCAGGATTCGAACCTGGACTGAGGGATTCAAAGTCCCGCGTGCTACCGATTACACCATCGGGGAGACGGACCATCGAAGCGGCGCATCATGGCACCGCGATGCGCGCTCGACAACGCGCCGGCAACTCTCAGCGTGCGCGGAGCTGTCGCCGCAGCAGATCGAGGGCGCCGATCACGGAGAACTGCTGGACCGAATCGCGATCGCCGGGGAAGTGCTTGCGCACGGCGACCGAGCCGGCCGGACCGGCGACCGCGAGGTAGACCACGCCGACCGGCTCCGCCGCGCTCCCGCCGCTCGGACCAGCGATCCCCGTCGTCGCGACGCCCCACGTCGCGCCCGCCCGCTCGCGGATCCCCTCGGCCATCGCGCGCGCGACCGCCTCGCTCACCACGCCGGACTGCTCGAGGAGCGGGCGCGGGACGCCGAGCGCCCGCTCCTTCGCCGCCGCCGAGTAGGTCACCGCCGCTTCGAGGAAGACGTCGGACGCCCCCGCGATCGCCGTCAGCGCCGCCGCGATCCGCCCGCCGCTGCACGACTCAGCCACCGCCACCGTGGCTCGCCGCGCCCGCAATTCGTCGAGCAGCACCTCGGCGAGCGACCGCTCCCCCACGGCGAAGAGGTGCTCGCCGAGCGCCTCCTCCATCCCGCTCACGCAAGCCGCGAGGCGCGCCCGCCCCGCCGCGTCATCGCGATCCGCGGCGCAGATGGTGACGACGCCGAAACGGACCGTGTCGGAGACGCGCGGCGGGCCGTCGGCGGCCATCCAGCGCGCGATCCGTTCGCCCACCACCGACTCGGGCAGCCCCACCACCTGCAGCACCACCTCGCGGAACGGCGGTTCGGCGAGCCGCTCGCCGAGCCACGGCAGCACGCTCTGCTCGAACATCGCGCGCAGCTCGCCGGGGACGCCGGGCAGCGCGAAGACCTTGGCGCCCGCGAGCTCGAGCGCGATGCCCGGCGCCGATCCACGCGGGTTCGGGACCGCGTCGGCGCCCGCCGGCAGCAGGAGCTGCCGCTCGTTGCTCGGCGAAGGCGTGCGGCCGAATCGCGCGAAGTAGGCGGCGAGCTGCGCACGCGCCTCGTCGTGCGCTCGCAACGGCACGGCGGCGGCGTCGGCGAGCGCATCGCGCGTCCGGTCGTCGGGCGTCGGCCCGAGCCCGCCGCCGATCAAGAGCAGGTCGGCGCGCGCCGCGAGTTCGCGGACGGCGGCAGCGATCACCGGCTGCTGGTCGCCGACGACGCGCACCTCGACCAGTTCGATGCCGAGCCGTCGCAGGTGGCGGGCGATCCACGCCGAGTTGGTGTCGACGATGGCGCCACGCACCAGCTCCTCGCCGGTCGCCAACAACGCTGCGGTGCGAATCGACCGGGTCGCGCTCACGCGACCGGACTCGCCGAGCGGCGCGCTCGCGCGCGCGCGGCGCTCTTCGCCAGGAGGACGCCGATCTCGAAGAGGATCAGCATCGGGCCCGCCACCAGCAGCTGCGACACGTAGTCGGGCGGCGTGATGACCGCCGCGATGATGAAGATCGCCAGCACGCAGTGGCGCCGCTTGCCCTTGTAGAAGTCGGGGCCGACCAGACCGGTATGGGCCAGCACCGCCATCACGAGCGGGATCTGGAAGACGAGCCCCATGACGAGCAGCAGCAGGAAGAGCAGGCCGAGGTAGGAGCCGATCGCGACCTGCGGGCTGACGAACTGCGCATCGCCGTAGCCGACCAGGAAGGTCACCGAGAGTTCGGCCAGCACGAAGTAGCCAAACGCGAGGCCGATGAAGAAGAGCCCGATCGAAAAGGGGAGCACCCGCCCGACCAGCCGCTTCTCGTGCGAGTAGAGCCCCTCCGCGACGAACCGCCACAGCTCCCACAGCAGCACCGGCGCCGCGACGATCAACGCCGCGAGCAGGCACTCGAGCATGTAGGCGCTGAAGGTCTCGAGCGAGCCGATCGCCTGGAGCTTCGACAACGCCGGCGGCGGCTCGCGCCACTCGTTCTGCTGCAGCTGCGTCAGCTCCGCGCGCTGCGCCTCGGTGAGCGTGGTGCTCTCAGCGACCCGCGCGACGAGGAAGTCGATCAACCGCTGCTGCGGGTGCTCGGGCGGCGGTCGCGCCTGCCAGTCCTGCGCCCACTTCGCGTTCAACGAGGCACGCGCGCGCTCGTAGGGGCGCGTGAAGAACTCCATGAGGGAATCCTGAAACGCGAACGCGGCGGCAAATGCCACCGCGAACGCGAGGATTCCCCTCATGAGACGCCGACGGAGCTCTTCGAGGTGCTCCCCGAACGTCATCCGGACATCGTCAGGAGCGGCGGTCACTCGTACTTGAGGAACTCGAGGATCTCGCGGACCGGGAGCACCTGCACGCGATAGAGCTGCGCCAGCTGCATCTCCGCCGACTCGGAGCCGCCGGCGTCGCCGCCTTCCGACTCCTCACCCTCGGCCGCCTCTTCGCCTTCCGCCGCCGCCTTCTCCTGATCGCCCATGACCAGGAAGTCGGTCGTCGGACCGACGCTGTCGGCCACCTTGGCGCCGAGCGCGCGCAGCCGGTCGGCGACCATCGCCCGCGAATAACCGGTCGGGAAGCGGCCGGTCAGCACGAACTCGCGCGGCATCTCCGGGTCGTAGTTCGGCGCCGAGATCTTGTCGCCACGCGCGATCGGATCGAAGCGGTCCTTCAGGTCGACCACGGTGCACTCGGCCATCGCGTCCTGCACCGAGGAGACCTCGACCATCCCCTTCTCGCGCATCGCGCCGTTCTTGCCGTAGGTGAAGACCTTGAAGCGGGTGCCGCGGCGCAGCAGCTGCTTCGCGCCGAGGTCGATGTAGCAAGTGTTCGCCGTGCTCACCGCCACGACCGAGCCGTCCGGCTCCTCCGGCAGGCGGATCACCTCGAGCTTCTTCGACATCTCGGCGATGCGGCCGTCGCGCTTGCGAACCTCGTCGCCGAGCGCTGCGACCTGCTTCTCGAGCTCTTCCTTCTCGGCCCGCGCCCGCGCCTCGGCGCTGTTCAGGCGGCCGTTCAGCTCTTCGATGCGGGTCTTGTCGGCCGACTCCTGCGCCGCGTTGCGGTCGCGCTCGTCGGAGAGGTTCTTGGCGACCGCGGCGGTCGCTTCATCCTTCTGCCGCGACACGTCGCGGAGGTTCTGCTCGGTCGAGGCGCGCGACGCCTCGGCGGCAGCCTGCAGCTGCTTCGCCTCGGAGAGTTCGCGGGTGAGCGCCGTCACCTGCGCCTCGAGCCGCTCGACGATGCGAGCGAGGTTCGAGGCATCCTTGCCGATGAAGCCCGAGTAGTTCTCCTGGAGCGCGGTCACGCGCCCCTTGATCTCGTCGGGCCGCGTCTCGGAGTTCGGATCGCTCTCGTCCCGGAAGCCGACCAGCTCGGCGAGGGCGCGCACCTTGAGCGCGGCGTCCTCGTACTTCCTGGTCGCCGAAGCCTCGGCGTCCTGCGCGACCTTGACCTTCTTCTCGTTCTCCGCCTTCTCCGAGGCGAGGACGTAGATCCCGGCGCCGGCGAAGAGCACGAGCGCAAGCAGGACGATGACCCAGACGACGCCAACGGAAGCGGCCCCGCGGTTTCGGCGGTTCATTCAGAAGCTCCAGGCGGTTCAGGACGCAAGCTTGGATGTCGATGGGACGACTGCCCGCGAAGGCAGGTCTCGGAGCGCGCTCTAGGTGACCACCTGCCGCGCGGCAACGCCGCAGCCGCCGATGACCCGCCCGGTTTCCCGCTCCCGCCCCTCGTCGTGGCGCCCGACGATCGCACGCAAACCATTACCGCTCCGTAGGATCGGAGGGCCGCCGCGAAAGGGCGGGATTAAACGGCCGCTGTTCGGGGGTGTCAAGCAGGGAGAGCCGCGAGTGGATTCGACGACGCCGGCGCCGATGCCGCAGGCTGCCGAGCGACCGGTGGTGATCGGGCTGCTCGGCGGAATCGGCAGCGGCAAGAGCAGCGTCGCGCGCCACCTCGCCGCGGCGGGCGCGGCATGGCTCGACGCCGATCGGCTCGCCCACGCCGCCCTCGACGCGCCCGACGTGGTGGCCGCGCTGCGCGAGCGGCACGGCGCGTCGCTCACCGTCACCGGCGATCCGCCCCGCATCGACCGCGCCTCGCTCGGCCGCCTCGTCTTCGGCTCGGCGCCGCCGCAGCGCGAGGCGCTCGCCCACCTCGAATCGCTCCTCCATCCGCGCGTGCGCGCCGAGCTCCTGCGGCGACTCGACGCCCACCTCGCGCAGCGCGACGTTCCGGCGGTGCTGCTCGACGTGCCGCTGCTGCTCGAGACGGGAGCGTTCGCGCCGCGCTGCGACCTGCTGCTCTTCGTCGAGAGCGAGTCCTCCGCGCGCGCCGCCCGCGTCGCCGCGCGGCACGGCTTAAGCGCCGCCGAGTTCGCGCGCCGCGAGGCGCTGCAGTGGCCGGTGGCGGAGAAGCGCAAGCGCGCCGACGTCGTGCTGAGCAACCAAGGCGACGCGGCCGCGCTCGAGCGAGCGGTCGCCGACTGGCTCGCTGCAGCTGGTGGCTTCGCCGGCCTGCCGCGTCGCCCCCGCTCGTGAACCGCCCGCTCCTCGGTGGCGACGAGGGGCTCCTCCGAGGCGCGGGGGAGCGCTACGCTCCGCTCCATTCGCGCGCGTCATGAGGCCGTCATCCGTCGCGAGATCCACGGCGCGCGTCCTTCCCATTTCCGGAGATCGTCGATGCGTCAAGCGCTGAAGCTCGGCGCGATCCTGCTCGGATCGTGCCTCTCGCTGATGCCGGAATCGTTCGGCTTCGGCTGAGGTCCTGGCTGCGGCTCCGGTGGAGCTGCAGGGTCGTCGGGTGGTGCGGGCGCGGGCCCGAGCGCCGGTTCCGGTGCTGGCGGCGTGCGAACGGGAGGAGGCGGCTTCGGCCGTCGACGCGCCTCGAACACCGGCAGCGGCGACGGCGGCGGCTCCGAAGCGGACCTCTTCACGCCGGGCCAGGACGGCAACCTCTCGTGGAACGGCACGCAGCCGATCGGCAGCAAGCCGCTGCTCGTCTACGTCTTCAATGGCCACGTCTACGACGGCAGCCTGTTCGACTACAGCAAGCGGCTCGAGACGGAGCTGCTGAAGAACCCCGAGGTCATCAAGGAAGCGCGCGACTTCGTCTGCGAGAAGGTCTGCATCGGCGACCACGAGTTCCTGCGCAAGGTGAAGGGGCGTGAACCGGTCACCGCCTACCTCGCCGGCAACTTCGCGAAGCCCGAGCAGCGCAAGGTGCAGCTCTTCTTCCTCGACTCGACCGGTTCGCTCATCTCGGTCTGGAACGACCCGAAGGCGATCAAGGAGGGCGCGCCGGCGCTGCTGCGCGAGATGCGCAAGGCGAAGGAAGTGAACGCCAAGCGCCTCGCCGAACTCGCCGCGAAGAAAGCGGCCGAACCGGCGAAGGGAGAGCCGCCCGCGAAGCAGTGAGCGGCGCGAGTGGATCAGCGCTCGTCCTGACGACCGTGCGACGCCCCGGATCGGGCCACTCGATCCGGGGCGTCGTCCTTCCCGAACCGATCGAGCTCCTGCTGCGCCGACGTCGCGATCGGCAGCCCCTTCATCCCGCGCGCGATCGCGGCGAGGCGCTTCTTCGCTCCGGCACGATCGCCGCCGCGCGCCAGCTCGAGCGCATCCTCGATCAGCCCCTCCGCCTCCTCGATCAGCGCCGCCTGCAGCTCCACGATCCACGCCGTCATCGCCGCCGTCTTGAGCGGCCGCGGCAGCTCGGCGTCCTTGCTGCCGCGCTGCTCCGCCTGCAGCAGCTTGCCGAGCTCGCGATGGACGTGCGCGCCGCCGCGCTTCTCGCGCGAATCGACCAGCGCGCGCACGCTCTTCAGCAGCGCGACGTACTCGCCGTAACCCATCCACGGCCCGGCTCGCTCCTTGGTCGCGTGGGCGAGCTCCTCCTGCAGCCGCGCGAGCGTCAGCTGGTGCCCCTCGGCGCGCGCGAGCTCGATCCCGTCCGCGCCGACGAAGACGTGCAGCGGATTCCAGTACTCGCGCTGCGCGAAGGTGTCGCGCACGACGAGGTAGCTCGCGCGATGGTCGTCGCAGCTGCAGCGGAACAGCTCGCACCACGCGACCGTCGCACCGGCCACCGTCCGCTCCTTCGCCGGATGCGCCTTGCCGTCGAACGCCGCGACCAGCACCACCTTCTGCGAGAGGGCGCCGAACCCCTCCTTCGAGTAGACGGCGCTGCTCATCGTCTGGAAGCCCGCGCTCTGGTCGTCGCTCAGGATCGCCAGCACAGGTACGTTTCGGCGCGCGGACTCGGCGAGCGCGGCCAGCCAGTCGCCGGTCCAACGCACCTCGTCGGGTTTCTTCTCGGCGGGCACCTCGAACTCGAGGCGCGAGCGGGCGCGCCGCGTCAGCAGGCCGACCTCGTCCGTTCCGCGCGCGGCGGCGCTGGCGCTCGCGCGCGGCGCGACCGCAGCGAACGCCGGAACGAGCGGCGTGGCCGGCAGCGCCGCGAGCGCCAGCGTCCACGCGCCGATCGCGAGCCCGCGCGCCGCCCGATCCGCGATCGGTCGCTCCTTCGCCACGGTGGCACCTCCGGCTGCGGCTTCCGCTTCCCGTCCTCGCGGAACGAATCTACTGCCGACGTCCGCCCGCGCGACGGCGAGCCGCCTCGGCGCGCCGCTCGTCCTGTGCACGCTGCTCGGAGCGCACCCGCTCGAGCTGCGCGGCGATCTGCTCGCGCAGTGCCGGCAGGCCGCCGCCGCCGCGCACCACGCGATCGTCGCCCGCCGCCCCCTCGGCCCCCTCGTCGCCACTGCTCGCGCCACGCGCTTCGCCCGGCGCGCCCGCGGCCGCCCGCGCCGCGGCAGCGCCCGGCTTGAGCGGGCCGCGCGAACCGGCGCGCGCCGCCGCCGCCGCCGCCGCTTCCGCCCCCGCCTGCTCCCAGCGCGCCTCGCCCTCCTCGGCCTCCCGCAGCGCCGCGACCACCGCCGCCAGCGACGCGGCGGCGCCACCGTCGTCCGGCTGCTCGAGGAGCAGCTCCGCCAACGCCGCGCGCGCGTCGCGCAACTCCCCCGCAACGGTCTGCCACTGCGCGCGCGCATCGGCGACCGCCTTCGCGCTCGGCCGTCGCGGCGGCGCGCTCGGCCGCGGCCGACCGCGCGCCCGCTCGAAGCGCGCGCGCGCGAAGTCGTAGCTCGCGGCACGCGCGAGCGGCCGATCGTCGCTCGCGCGCAACGCCGCGAACTCCGCCGCCGCCACGTCGTACTCCCCCGCCATCGCCCGTTCGAGCGCCGCCTCGAGCGCCGCATCGCCGCTCGAGCGCGACGGCGCATCGAGCGCGAAGAGCAGCAGGGCCCGCGCCAGCGGCAGTCGCTTCGTCATGTCGTGCGACCTCCCAGTCGATGCGAGAGCAGGGCCAGCAGGAACGCGAGCAACGCGCAGAGCGTCACCCAGCGCTCCTTGTCGGTCGCCGGCGTGGCGCCGCGCGGCGGCGGCTCGGCCGCGAGCGCTGCCACCCGCTGCGGCTGCGCCTGCGTCCATTCGACGGTCGCGGCCGGATCGGGTTCCCCGTCGGGCGGCAGCGCCACGGCGACCGCTCCGCCGAACGAGGTCGCTTCGATCCGGTGGCCGGCCGCGCGCGCCTGCGCCAGCAGCGGCGCCGGGTCGCCCCCCTCCCACTCGCCGTCGCCGAGCAGCCAGAGCTCCTCGTCCGGCTGCAACGACTGCTGCAGCAGCGCCAAGCCGGCCGCGAGGTCGCTGCCCGCCACCATCACCCGTTCGGGCGCGAGGTCGGCGAGCAGTTCGCGCAGCGCCGCATGGTCGGCGGTCGGCGGCGCGACCGTCCACGCTTCGCCGGCGAAGGCGATCACGCCGAAGGGGCGCCCCTCCTCCCGCTCGAGCCGCGCCGCGATGGCGGCGATCGCCTGCGCGAGACGGCTCGGCGCGACGTCCTGCGCCAGCATGCTGCGCGAGACGTCGAGCACGATGCGGCACGCCGCCACGCGCGTGCCGCGCGACGCCGCGCGCTCGAGGCGCGGCCCGCTCAACGCGACCGCGAGGCAGAGCAGCCCGAGCGCATCGCAGGCGACGCGCGCCTCGCGCCAGCGCCACGCCGCCCACGCCAGCAGCGGCAGCGCGAGGAGGAGCCAAGCCGGCGTCGCGAAGCTCACGGCGCGCTCCGCAGCCACCGCCGCTCGACCACGCTCATCAGCAGCCAGCCGATCAGCACGACGATCCACGCCCGGTTGCCGAGCGGCTGCTCGACGACCCCTTCGCGGCGCACGGTCGGGCGCTGCTCGAGCGCGTCGATGGTCGCCCATGCCGCCGTGAGCGCGCTCTCGTCGCGCGCCACGAACGCGCTGCCGCCCGTCTCCGCCGCGATCGACTCGAGCAGCGCGGTGTCGACCGCCGCCGTCCCGCTGCCGAACTCCTCGCCGGCGCCGAGCGCGATCGGATAGACGCGCACCCCTTCGGAGCGGCAGTAGGCCGCCCCGTCCTGCGGCTCGATCGGGCCGACGTTGTTCGCGCCATCGGTGACGAGGATCAGCGCGCGCGTGCGGCCGCTGCCGGCGGCGAGGCGCGCCGCCCCCTCGGCGAGCGCGACGCCGATGCCGGTGCGATCCTCGTCGCTCGCCGGCGCCACCGTCGACGCCGCGTCGAGCTGCGCCATGAAGAGCGCCGCGTCCCAGGTGAGCGGGCAGCGCAGCCGCGGATAGCGGGCGAAGGTGAGCAGGCCGATCCGATCGCCGGCGCGCCGCCCTGCGAAGGTGCGCGCGGCGGCGCGCGCCGCATCGAAACGACGGCTCGCGAAGGAGCCGGCGAGCGTCGCCGTCATCGACGACGACGCGTCGAGCACGACCAGCAGGTCGACGCCCGGCCGCTCGTCGTGGACCGCGCGGCGGGTGAGGCGCGGCGCCGCCAGCGCGACCGCGAAGAGCGCCAGCAGGGCGAGTCGCAGGTGCGGCCACGCGGCAGCAAGGCGATCGCGCCACGAACGCGGCAGCTCGGCGAGCCAGCCGAAGTCGGCGAACGCGACGCCCGCCGCGCGCCGCCGGCGCCGCCACCCTTCAGCGAGCAGCAGCAGCGGCAGCGTCGCCAGCAGCAGGCGCGGATCGGAGAGGGCGAGGCCGCTCATCGATCGCCCGCCGCGAGCGCCGCGAACAACCGTTCGCCGAGGTCGGCCGCGAGCGCGGCCGGGCCGTCCGCCGCGAAGCGGGCGCGCTCGAGCTCCTCGAGCAGCGCGCGCCACTGCGCCTGCTGCGTCGCCGGCCACGCTCCCGCGCCGTCCGCGAGGAGCAACTCGGCAGCGACCCACTCGTAGCGGCAGTCGCCGCTGCGCGCCGCGAACTCCGCGCGCAGCAGTTGCGCCACGCGCGCGCACCAGGCGCGCCGCGCCGCGGCCTCGACCGGCAGCGGAGTGCGCAAGAGCGCGCGCTCGAGCGCCGCAGCGTGGACGGCGGGCGCTGCCTCGGCAGCCGCGCTGCGGCGCACGCGCCGTCGCTGCCACCGCGCCGCCAGCAGGAGCGCCGCCGCGAGGCCCGCCGCCCACCACGCGCGCGACCAGCCCTTCGCGCCGGTCGGCTCCGAACGGTCGGCGCGCCGCCACTCCGCGAACGGCGGCGGCGCGTCGCCGTCGCCCCACGGCGCGCGCACTTCGACGACGAACGGCTCGCTGGCGAGCAGCTGCTCGGCCCCCTCGAGCGTGGTGAGCCGCAGCGGGACCGCAGCGATCGAGAAGCGGCCCGGCGCGCACGCTTGCAGCTCGAAGGTGAGGCGCGCCGGCGCTGCGCTGCGCGCCTCCGCCGCGACGCCCTGCTGTTCGAGCAGGAGCAGCGCCGGATCGAGCGCGAAGCGACCGCCGACCGCGAGCTCCGCGCCGTCCGCCGCCTCGACCTCGAAGGTGCAGCGGCACCGCCCGCCGAGCGGGACTTCCTTCGGCTCGACCACCACCCGCGCGACCGCCGCGCCGCTCGACTCGCGCAGCTCGTCCTGCAGGGTGAACGACGGCGCGGCGAACGACGGCGCCGCGAGCAGCAGCGCCGCGCCGCACGCCCTCCACGCCCCGCTCATCGCCCCCTCCGCAGCGCGCGCCGTCGCGCCCACGCCAGCAACGGCGCACCGAGATCGCCGTCGGCATCGAGCTCGAGCCATTCGGCGCCGAGCCGCGTCGCGCGCGCCGCCGCCGCTTCCTTCGCCGCCGCCATCCGCTCCAGCAACGCCGCGCGCACCCGCCGATCGCCGAGGTCGACGACGCGTTGCGCGCCTCCTTCGGGGTCGTCGAACCGCCAACGGCCGCGGGTCGGCAACGAGGCGAGCAGCCCCGCGCGCAACGCGACCAGCACGAGGTCGTGGCGCGCCGCCACGCGGGCGAGCGTCGCGTCGCTCGCCGACGACTGCATGTCGCTCACCACCATCAGCAGGAGCGGCCGACCGCGGATGCGCAGCACCGCCTCGAGCGCCGCGTCGAGGTCGGTGGCCGCCGTCTCGCCGGCGAACTGCAGCCACTGCGTCACCAGCGCGAGCAGCGCCGTGACGCCGGGCCGCGGCGCGAACCAGCGCTCGAGCTCGCGCGCGAAGATCGCGGCACCGACCCGATCGCCCGCTTGCGCCGCCGACCAGCCGAGCACGGTCAGGAGCTCCGCCGCGGCCGCTCGCCACGGGCGGCGCCCCGCCGCGCGCGCCGTGCTGCGCGAACCGTCGAGCAGCAGCAGCAGCGACTGCTCGCGCTCCTCGTCGTAGCGCTTCACCTGCAGGCGGCCGGTGCGCGCCGAGACGTTCCAGTCGAGCGTGCGCGCGTCGTCGCCGACCACGTAGTCGCGCACCTCGGCGAACTCGACGCCGGCGCCGCGCCGCGCGCATGACCAGGCGCCGCCGAGCCCCGCACGCACCGCCTCGCGCGCCCGCACTTCGAGCGCGCGCACGGTCGCGAGGACGCGCGGGTCGAGCGGCGTCTCCACGGCGAGCCGCTCAGGGCGCCGGGATGGCGCGCAGCAGCTCGACCAGCAGCAGGTCGACCGTGCGGCCGGCTGCTTCCGCTTCGAAGCTGAGCAGCAGCCGATGGCGCAACACGTCGGGCGCCAGCTCCTTCACGTCGCCCGGCGTCACGTAGGCGCGCCCGGCGAGCAGCGCCGCCGCCTTCGCCGCGACCAGCAGCGCCAGCGCCGCGCGCGGCGAGGCGCCGAGCCGCAGCTCCTTGCGCGCCGGATCGCGCGTCGCGGCGACCAGCCGCAGCACGTAGTCGTGGATCGCCGGCTCGGCGTGGATCCGCTCGAGCAGCGCGCGCGCCGCGAGCAGCTCGGCGCGCGACGTCACCGCCTGCACCGGCCGCGCCGGCGCGCCGCGTCCGTGGCGGCGCAGGATCTCCTCCTCCTCGCTGCGCTCCGGGTAGCCGAGCCGCACCTGGAAGAGGAAGCGGTCGAGCTCCGCCTCGGGCAGCGGGTAGGTCCCTTCGTGCTCGAGCGGGTTCTGCGTGGCGAAGACGATGAACGGCACCGGCAACGGCAGCGACTGCTCGCCGATCGTCACCTGCCGCTCCTGCATCGCCTCGAGCAGCGCGCTCTGCACCTTCGGCGGCGCGCGGTTGATCTCGTCGGCCAGCACCAGCTCGGCGAAGAGCGGGCCGCGGCGCACGCTGAAGTCGCCGCTGCCCGGCCGGAAGATCTGCGTGCCGATCACGTCGGCCGGCAGCAGGTCGGGCGTGAACTGGATGCGCTTGAAGGCGAGCCCGCTCGCTTGCGCCAAGGCCGCGACGGCGAGGCTCTTGCCGAGTCCCGGCACTCCCTCGATCAGCGCGTGGCCGTCGGCGAGCAGCGCCACCAGGAGCCGGCGCACCAGCGCGCGCTGTCCCACCAGCACCTGCGCCACCTCGGCTTCGATCCGCTGGAACAGCGCCGCCGCCGCCGCGATCTCCGCCGCACTCGCCGCCGTGCGCGCCGCGTCCTTCGTCGCCGGTTCGCCCGTCACTCGATCACCACCCGATCACCTTCCCGTCTCCGCCGGATGGGACGCCGCCTGGGTCGAGATCACCTCGCGCCAGCGTCCCGCGAGCTGCGCGATCGAATCGCGCGTCGCGTCGCTCGCCAACGTGCCGAGCGAACGGCCATGCGTCGCCTCGAGCAGCTCGAGCGCGCTGCGGCGCACGAACCAGCGCTCGTCCTCGACCGCAGCCACCAGCAGGCGCTGGAACGCCGGATCGCGGCGGTCGTCGCCGACCGGAACCAGCGCGCCCCCCTCCTTCAACGCGGTGAGGAAGTGGTCGAGGTGGCTCGCGCTCGGGGCGGCCTCATGCAACGAACGAAACCGCCACGTCTCGGTTCCCGGATCGTGGCAGAAGAGGTAGGTGAGCAGCGTCTGCGCGCGCCGGTGCGACTTCTCCTGCTCGAGGTCCTGCAGCAGCGTCGGCACCGCATCCATCTCGCCGAGGTCGGCGAGTCCGTAGGCCGCCTCGCGCGCGAGCGCCCCCTGCTCCTCGGCGAGCAGCCGGCGCAGCCGTCCGGTCGCGAGCGGCCGCGGCAGTCCCTTGATGCCCGCCAGCGCGAGTCGCCCGAGCGCTTCGGTCGGCCCGCGCTCGCGCGCCACCGCTTCGAGCGCCGCGGCGCCCGCCTCGTCGCCGCGCCGCCCGATCCCTTCGAGCGCCGCCGCCGCCAGCGCGCTGTCCTCGCCGTGCGCCGTCGCCACCAGGAAGGCGAGCGCGTCGTCGCGCTTCGACAAGCCGAGCAGCCGCAGCGCCTCGGCACGCACCGCCGGCGGCGCCGACTGCGCCTGCTCGAGCAGCAGCGCGACGCCCGCCTCGCCGCCCTGACGCGCCAGCAGCGCGAGCGCCTTGCCGCGCACGCGCTCCTCCTGATCGCCGCGCGCCAGCGCGACCAGCCGCTCTTCCGGCAGCGCGACGCCGGCGCGCTCGGCGACCGTGAGCGCCGCCAGCCGCACCAGCGGGCGCGCGTCGTCGAGCGCGCGGCTCGCGCGATCCATCCGGACCAGCACGTTCACCAGCGACTCGAGCGCCGCCCCGCCGCGCGGGGTGAGCGCGTCGACCACGCGGTCGAAGGCGTCGTCGCGGCCCGTCGAGACCAACAGGTCGATCAGCTTCTGCGTGCGCGCGTCGCCGAACGGCAGCTTCATCAGAAGCGCCGCGAGCGTGTCGATCTGCGTGGCGCGCACCGCGCTGCCGAGCCCGTCGATCCGCTCGAGCACGCGGAAGGCGCTGCGCATCGCGACCGGGTCGTCGCCGGAAAGGGGCAAGAGCGCGAGGTCGAGCAGGCGCGAGCGGCGCGCCGCGGCATCGGCGTGGGTGGAGAACCACGCCTGCTCCTCGGCGAAGCGGCTCGGGAAGGTCGTGTCGAGCGGCAAGAGCAGCTGCCAGAGGCCCGGCTCGGCGGCGCCGCGGAGCAGCCGCTCGAACCGCTCGGCCGCCGCCGTCTCGCTCGACAGGGCGACGACGCGCTCCTTGCCGCGCGTGGCGAGGCGCACCACGAGGTCGTCGGCTCGCGGCGCATCGAGCTGGCGCGGCAGTTCGCCGGCGAGCAGCCCCGCCTCCTGCAGCTTCGCGAGCAGCGTCCGCATCTCTTCGGCGGCGACGTAGATCGCGCCCGGCCGCTCGCCCGCCGCGATGGCGCCGCGGTGGCGCTCGCCGCAGAGGAGCAGCTCCGGCTGCAGCGCTCCGGTCGCGTCGGCGCGCTGCACCGTCACCACCGCGTCCTGGCCGTCCTCGTCGAGCACCAGCGTCTGCAGCTCGCGCTTGCCCTCGAAGCGGGCGTTCGGATTCGCGGCGAACCACTCGCGCCACGCCGGCACGCTGGTGCCGAGCCGTTCGCCGGTCAGCAGCTCGAGCGTGGTGACCGCCGCCTTGAAGCAGAGCTCGAAGTCGCCGAAGAAGCGGCCGCGGATCACCACGTCGGCGAGCGCCGGCACCACCTGCTCCTGCGTGACCGCCGCGCGCTCCTCGTTGCGATAGCCGATCATCCCGCAGACGACGCAGGCGGTGGCGCGCAGCAGCGCGTCGCTCGTCTGCAACATCGGCAGGTAGTGGTCGAAGAGCGTCTCCGGCAGGAGCGGCGTGGCGGTGCGCTGCTCGTGCAGCACCAGCGCGAGCGCGGCGTGGAGGTTCCTGCGCTCCCGCTCGCCTCCGGCCAGGCGCACCAGCTCGGCGATCTGCGCCGCGTCGTCCTGCCACGAGAGGAGCTTGGTGACGGCGCTGGCGAGCGGCGGATTGCGGTCGCCGAGGAACCGCTCGAGCGCGACCGCCGGCAGGGTCGGCTCCTTCAGCTCGGCGAGCAGCTCGAAGAGGTCGAGGCGCACGGCGTCGGAGCGGGTCGCGGTGAGCTTCTCGAGCAGTGCGACGCGCACCGCCGGCGTCGCGCGCAGCCGCAGCAACGCCGTGGCGGCGCCGCGCAACGGTGCCTGCTCGCTCTCGAGGAAGCGCAGCGCGAGCGCGCCGCCCCGCTCGGCATCGAGTTCATGGAGGGAGGCGAGCAGCGGCGCGAAGCGGGCGCGCTGGCGCGGATCAGCGAAGAGTTTCTCGACCTCGGCGAACGACTCGCCGTCGTTCAGCAGGCAGAGCGCGCGCGCCGCGGCCGACCGCTCGAGGACGGTGCCCCCCTTCAATCGCTGGCGGAGCAACGGGAGCAGGTCGGGGCCGCGGGCGACGAGGGCACCGATCGCCCGCTCGCCCGCCTCGGCGGGCCACGTGGTGATCAGCGGCAGCGCCTTCTCGAGCGCCGCTTCGGGAGTGACGACCGCGTCGGCCGCAGCGCCACCGGCTTTCGGCCGCTTCCCCCCATCGAACTCGGGACGGTCGCGATCTTTGGGCTTCGCGGAGCCGCTGCTCTGGGCAGAAGCGGTGGACAAACCGACGACCAATGCGGCCATCGCCGCCGGCAACTTCCACATGGCTGTTGTTCACCTCTGCGCTTGCGAAGGGGCAGCGAACTACCAGATGGCCTCGGTGCTGGCAACTGCAGAGGCGCCGAAAGGGTGACCTGGCAGGGACTTGCGCGCACCGGCCGCGACCGCCTCGCGCGCCGCCTCGACCAGCTCGGGATCGAGCAGCGCCTCGGGGTAGAGGCCGGCCAGGACGCCGTGCTGGCGCGTCCCGAGCAGTTCGCCCGGACCGCGCAGCCGCAGGTCGAGCTCGGCCAGCGCGAAGCCGTCGTCGAGGCGGCCGAACTCGAGCAGCCGCTCGTGGGCGGCCGGACTCGGCTCCTGGCTCACCAGCAGGCAGCGCGCCCGCTCGCCGCGTCGCCCGACCCGACCGCGGATCTGGTGGAGCTGGGCGAGGCCGAAGCGATCGGCGTCGAGCACGACCACCATCGTCGCGTCGGGGATGTCGAGCCCGACCTCGATCACCACCGTCGCCACCAGCACGCGCGCCCGCCCCTCCGCGAAGTCGGCGAGCCGCGCGCGCTTCTCGGCGCCGTCGAGGCGACCGTGCAGCAGCGCCACCGGCGTCGCGCCCCCGACTTCGCGCGCGACCCACGGCGCCACCCGCTCGGCGGCGGCGCGGCCGCCCGGCTGGCCGCTCGCGGCGATGGCGGGGCAGACGACGAAGATCTTGCCGCCCGCAGCGAGTTCGGCGCAGAGCTGCGCGCCGAGCTCGCGGCGCCGTTCGCCGGCGAGCAACTCGCAGTCGATGCGCAGCGGACCGAACGGGCGCACGCGCAGCTGCGAACGATCGAGGTGGCCGAGCAGCGTCTGCGCGAGCGTGCGCGGGATCGGCGTGGCCGAGACCAGCAGCAGATCGGGCGTCGTCCCCTTGTCGAGCAGCCGGCCGCGCTGCCGCACGCCGAACTTGTGCTGCTCGTCGATGACGACGGCGGCGAGGTCGCGGAACGAGAGCGGCTCGGCGAAGAGGCGATGGGTCCCCACCACGAACGGCGCGTCGATGGCGGTGCGGCGGCGCGACGGACGAGCCGGAGTCGCGGCGCCGATCGCTCCCGACGCTCCCGGTTCGCCCGACTCCCCCGCCACCAAGAGCTGCGGCGGCGGCAGTCGCAACGCGTCCGCGAGGCGCGAGAGCGTCGCGTGGTGCTGGCGGGCGAGCAGTTCGGTCGGCGCCAGCAGGGCTCCTTGGCGACCGCGCCGCGCGGCGACCACCAGCGGGAAGAGCGCGACGCGCGTCTTCCCCGAACCGACCTCGCCCGACAGCACGCGCGCCATCGCCTGCGGCCGGCCGTAATCGCCGACCAGCTCGTCGAGCGCGCGCAACTGATCGGCCGTGCACGGCTCCGGCCACGCGGCGAGGTAGTCGGCGAGCCACCGCCCGATCGTCCCGCGCAGCTCCTCGCCTGCCGCGAGCGGCCGCAGCGGGCGCGCCGCCCGACCGATCGCGAGCCGTTCCTGGATCGCGACGGCCTCCTCGAAGGCGAAGCAGCGGCGCGCGGCCGCCGCCTCCGCTTCGTCGCGCGGGAAGTGGAGCGCCGTGAAGAGGTCGCGCAGCGTCGCGAGCCCGCCGGAACGGGCGCGGACGGCGGCGGGCAGCGGTGCCGCCAGCTCCTCGAGCGGCGCGGCGAGCAGCGCGCGCAGGCAGCGGCGGTGGAGGCGCGGGGCGACCTCGTCGGGCAGCTCGTAGTGAGGCTGGTAGGCGGCGGCAGCGGCGGGCAGCGTCGCTAGTTCTTCCGCATGGAGCCAGCCGCGCACGATCCAGTCGGAGCGCTCCCCGCGCGCCTCGCCGGGCGGCGGGGCACTCGCCCGCAGCAGCAGCTCCTCGTGGCGCTCGAACGCGCTCGCGAGCCAGCGCGGGCCGAACACGACGCAGCCGAGTTCTCCGCTCGCATCGGCGACGGTGAGGCGAGTCGCGACGATGCCGCGGCGGCCGCTCGCCTGCTTGCGGACCAGATGGACGCGCAGCGTCGCTTCGCCGGTGGCCGGCAACGCGGCGATGGCGGTCGGCGGCGCGAAGCGGACATGGCGGCGCGGCGGCCACCGGAGCAGGTCGGCGAGCGTCGCGATGTCGAACGTCGCCCACGCCGCGATCCGCTTCGGACCGAGCCCCCGCACGCCTTCGAGCGGCGCGAGCAAGGAAGTCGGCGCAGGCGGACGGGAGGGAGCCACGGAGCGCCACCTATAATCCCCGCCGCTCGCGAGCGCGTCACCGCAACGGTGGAGCGCTCGCGTCGCCGCCTCGAAAGGAGCGCCCGATGAACCTGCTCGGCCTGCTGCTCGCGTGCCTCTGCTGGCATGCAGCCCCACGCGCCGGCGCCGACGAGGCCGCTCGCGAGCGGCTCCGGCTGGCCACGCAGGCGAAGGAGGCGGCGCTGCGTTCGCTCGAGGAGGCGTACCTGCGGGTCGAGCAGTCGTTCCTCGCCTGGCGCGAGGCCGAGTCGAGCCGCACCGCCGCCGGCGAGCCGTCGCTGGCGAGCGCGCTGGCGACGCTCTACGGCGAGAAAGCGGCGGCCTGGGAGGCGAAGCGCGCCGGCGTCCCGCTCGAGCCGCGCGAGGCGCGCGCCGCCCGCAAGGCGGAGATCGAGGAGCTCGCCGCGGCCTATCGCGAGCTGCTCACTGCGCGCGGACTCGTCGAGGCGACGCTGCGCGACCCGCTCGCCGACAAGGCGGCGCGCGAGCTGGCCGGCAAGCCGCCGCTCGATGCCGCGGTGCGCTTGCAGCCGGTGCTGCAGCCGTGGCTCGGCGCGGCGCAGCGCTTCGAGCAGCTCTGGAACGACGCGCTCTGCGACCATGCGCCCGAGTCGCTCGAGTGGCGCGCCCGCTACGACGAGGCGATCGCGGCCGGCGTCGAACTCGACCGCTCCGAGCACCCGGAGTCCTACCTCCCCGGCGGCGCGAAGACGCGTCCCGGCATGGTCTACGTCGCGGGCGGCAACTACGTGGTCGGCCCCAACGTCGGCATCGAGCGCAAGAAGAAGCGCATCACCGTGCGGCCGTTCATGATCGACCGCTGCGAGGTGACGCAGGCGGAGTACCAGGCGTTCCTCGAGGCGCTGCCCGTCGAGCAGCGCGCCGCCCGGACGCCGCGCAACTGGCCGGTCGGCGCCGATGGCAAGGCGGCCCCGCCGCCCGAGCTGCGCGACCACCCGGTCACCTTCGTCACGTGGCGCGATGCCGACGCCTTCGCCCGGCACTCCGGCAAGCGGCTGCCGACCGAGGACGAGTGGGAGGTCGCCTGCCGCGGCAAGGAGGCGCTCCTCTATCCCTGGGGCGCCGAGTGGCGCGAGGGCGTCTGCAACGACGCGAAGGCCAATCTCGGCGCGACCGTGCCGGCGAACGGCCTGCTCGAGGGCGCCTCGCCGTTCAAGGTGCTGCAGATGGCGGGCAACGTCGAGGAGTGGACCGCTTCGAGCGAGGAGGGCGACACGCTGGTCGACCTGCCGTCGAACATGGTCGCGGTCGTCGTGCGCGGCGGCCACTTCCGCAGCCCGCCCGAGTACGCGAGCGGCGCCTTCCGCTGGGTCGCGCCCGGCGGATCCACGCGCGAGCCGCACCTCGGCTTCCGCTGCGCGGCCGACCTCAAATGAACGCGAACGCGCACGCGACCGCGGCCGCGCCGAGCGACCGGCTCGATCGCCGTCTCCTCCCCACCGCGGGCGTGGCGCGCCTCATCGGCGAGGCGCTGCTCGACCTGCTGCTGCTGCCGCCGCGCCTCTTGCTGGCGATGGCGACCTGCACGAGCCGCCAGCGCGAGATCGCCGCGCTGGTGCGCGCGAAAGGACAACGTGCCGCGTAAGACGCGCATCCTCCACGACGACGACGAGTACCTCTTCGTCGAGGCGCCCGGCGACCCGCTCGGCCCCTCGCTGCAGGTCTTCACGCGCACCGAGAACGCGCGCGCCGTCGCGCCCGGCCGCGCGCCGACCCACCAGACCGAGCACGGCCTCTGGATCCAGATCGCCCGCTTCGACGGCGTCGAGCTCGGCATCGCTCCCGAGAGCCCCGACGGGCTCGGCGAGCGGGTGAAGGCGATGCTGCCGCGCTACGTCGAGGCGCGCAGCGCGCGGATCGCCGAGGCGAAGCACCCCTGCTGGTGGATCGTCGCCGAGGGGCGCGCGCTGCACGGGCTCCATCCGGCGCAGCCGGCCGGCGCGCTCTTCAAGCTGTGGAGCAGCGAGGAGCGCGCGCGCGAGGTCGTGCGCGAACTCGGCGTCGAGGGGGTGGTGCAATCGACCGGCGACTTGCGCGAGTTCCTCGAGCTGCGCGCCGAGGAGGGCTACGCCGGCGCGCTGCTCGACGACCGCGACTTGGTCTTCTTCTGCCTCGACGAGCAGTCGCGCCTGCAGTGCCTGCGGATCGCGCCGCGCGATGCCGACGACGAGGAGGCGGGCCTCGCCACCCACCTGCTCGGCAGCGACGGCCGCTTCGCGCTCTACGAGGGCGACGAGACGCTCGAGCCGCTCGCCGATCCCGACGGATGGGATCGGCTGCTGGTGCGCCTCTACGGAGCGCAGCCCTTCCTCGGCTACGTGCCCGGCTGGCGCTGCCTCGTGCTGAAGAAGGACGGCGCTCCGGTCACGCGCCCTGATCTCGAGGGCGAGCTGAAGCAGCCGATGGTGGCGCTCTTCCACGACCCGGCGGCGGCCGACGACTACCGCTCCCGCCACGGACTCGCGCGCGCCACGATCGAGCGAGTGACCGACCTCGTGGCGCTGGTGCGACGGGCGCAGGAGCAGGGGCAGCTCGTCCGGTTGCAGCCCGAGGACCACCGGCTGCGCGGCGGGCCGCTCTGGCTCGATGCGCACGGCGCGCTGTTGCTGCTCGGCTACTGCGGGATCTGGCGTTCGAGCGACGGCATCGCGTTCGAGCGGGTCGAGGAGGCGGCCGACGATGACAGCGCTGGCGGCCACGTCCATGGCCCCGGCTGCCACCACGGCGTGAGCGGCGCCGACGACGACGAAGAGGATCCCTGAGCCGTCGTCGGGCCGGTGATCAGTCGTCCGGAAGCACGTAGGCGCGCACCGTCCCGTCGTCCGAGCGCGAGCCCGCGAGGAAGGTGCCGAGCACGTTGCAGCCGGCGTTGCGCAGCAGTTCGAGCGCGCGCGTCGACTGGTCGCGCGGCGTCTGCTCGAGTCGGACGACGTAGAGCAGGCCGTCGACGCGCGCGCCGAGCGTGGCGGCGTCGGCGAACGGCAGCGCCGGCGGCGTGTCGAACAGGATCCACTGGTAGTCGGCCTTGAGCGCGCCGATCAGGTCGCTCATGCGCGTGCTGCCGAGCAGCTCGGAGGAGTTGCGCACCGCGCGTCCCGCCGGCAGCAGCGAGAGGCCGGGGATCGTGGTGGTCACCACCGCCTTCTCGAGCGGCACGTAGTCGAGCATCACGTCGGCGAGCCCCGGCTCGCGCGGGACGCCGAACAGCTTCGCCTGCGATGGGCCGCGCAGGTCGGCGTCGATCACCAGCACGCGCGCGTCGGGCAGCTCGCAGAGCGCCGCCGCGAGGTTCGCGACGGTGATCGACTTGCCTTCGCCCTTGATCGCCGAGGTGATCGCCAGCGCGCGCGGCTGGCCGGCGGCGTTCAATGCGACCAGGTTGGTGCGGAAGGTCCGGTACTGCTCCGCGACGCCGCTCTGCGGCTCGTGGACGATGACCACGCGCGGGTCGATCGTGCGGTCGACCAGAACGACGAGTTCCTCGGCGCCGGCGATCGGCGGGGTCGCGGACCCGGGGCGGCGCGAAGCGGGCGGTGGTGCAGGATCGGCCATGGGGGGCTCTTTCGGTTCGCGGGCGGGGCCGGCGTGAATCGAGGCCGGAACCATAGCGCGCCGCCTGCCGAAGCCGGCGCAGGGTGCCGCTACACTCCTGCGTGCCGCGCGTCGCCGACCGCCGCTCAAGCCCCCGGGGCGTTCGCTCCGATCGACGCTTCAGCATGGCGGCGCCGCGCGCGTCCCCTTCCCGAGGAGCGCCGTCGTTGTCCGAGTCGCTGAGTCGCCGCCTCGCCGGGCTCTTCCGCAGCAAGTCCGACCTCACGAGCGTGAAGGCGCTCGAGAAGGCCGGCGTGCGCAGCGTGAACGTGCTCGACCTGCGGCAGCTCGAGGCGATCGTCGGCGAGGTGATGGAGAGCGCGCTGCGCGACGCGCTCGCCAGCGACGGCTCGGCCGAGCGCGCCGCCGACGGTGCGCGGATCGAGTTCCTGCGCCGGCTCGGCCTCAACGGCCGGCTCGCGGAGCGCGGCGGAGAGCTCGCCGCGGAGAGCGAGCAGCTCGCCGGCAGCCTCACGCGACTGCGCGACGCCCTCGACCAGAGCAAGGCTGCGCTCGCCGAACGGAGGGCCACCCAGCAGCGCGGCGCGCTCGACGAGCTGCGCGAGCGGCTCGACGCGCTGCTCGACGCCACCTTCGCGCGGCAGGCCGAGCTGCAGGCGGTCGGCGTCGCCCCCGATGCGACCCGCGGCGAGCTGCGCTCCGCGCTCCTCGCGCTGCTCGAAGCGGCGCTCTGCGCCGGCACCGGCGACGCGACCGGCGGCGAGGAGGCGGCGCAGGTCGAGCTGCTCGAGCGGCGCGTCAAGAAGCTGAACGCGCAGCTCCTCGAGACGCAGGCCCTGCTGGCGCGCACCCAGGCGGAGAAGGAGGCGCAGGAGGAGGCCGCCGCGGCGCGCGGCGCCGCCCGCCCGGCCGCCCCACCGCCGTCCGCGACGACCAGCGTCGCCGCCCCCGCCGCCGACAGCGCGAGCCGCAAGGCGCTGATGCGCGAGATCTTCGCCCACAACCTCGAACTGCGCCGGACGCTCGGCGAGAACGCCGCTGAACCAGGCGTACCTGTCCGCACCGAACCGCGCACCGAACCTCGCATCGAAACGGAGCAGAGATGAACGCCCCCGACGCCCGCACCCGCCCCGCGAATCCGCAGGGGATCCTCTACGTCGGCATGGACCTCGGCACCTCGCGCACCTCGATCGCCGCCAGCAATGGCGTGCGCGAGACGGTGGCGAGCTACGTCGGCTACCCGAAGGACGTGATCTCGAAGAAGGCGCTGAAGAAGGAGGTGCTGTTCGGCGACGAGGCGCTCGCGAACCGCCTCGCCCTGAACCTCTACCGGCCGCTCGCCGGCGGCGTGATCCAGCACAGCGACGCCGCGCCCGACAGCGCCGAGGCGAAGGCCTACCTGAAGGCGGCGCAGGAGCTGATCCGCCACGCGGTCGGCTTGGCGCGCCCGCAAGCCGACGAGCTGGTCTACGCGGTGATCGGCTGCCCGGCGCAGTGCTCGCTCAAGAACAAGAGCGCGATCCTCGAGGCGGCGCGCCCGGTGGTCGACTCGGTGATGATCGTCTCCGAGCCGTTCACGGTCGCCTACGGCATCGACCAGCTCGCCGACTGCCTCGTCATCGACATCGGCGCCGGCACCACCGACCTCTGCCGCATGCGCGGCGCGATGCCGACCGCCGAGGACCAGCTCACCAACAACTTCGCGGGCGACCACGTCGACCGGAAGCTCGAGGAGCTGCTGAAGAAGAAGTGCGTCGGCGCGTCCTTCTCGATCCACGCCATCAGGGAGTTGAAGGAGCGCTTCTCGTCGGTCGGCGACACCAAGGAGCCGGTCTGGTTCGAGGTGCCGGTCGCCGGCAAGCCGACCCGCTTCGAGGTCGGGGCGGAGCTGCGCGAGGCGTGCCGCTCGATCGTCCCGCCGATGGTCGACGCGATCCACCAGCTGATCGCGAGCTACGATCCCGACTTCCAGAGCCGCCTGAAGAACCGCGTGCTGCTCGGCGGCGGCGGCAGCCAGATGGGCGGGCTGCGGGAGATGCTCGAGACCGAGATGAAGAGCCGACTCGGCGAGGGACGCGTGACGCGCGTCGACGAACCGACCTACGGCGGCGCCAACGGCGCGTTGAAGATCGCCCATGACATGCCGCCCGAGTTCTGGGAGAAGCTCTCGTGAACGCGCCCTTCCCCGCCGTCCCCTGATCGCGAGGATCCGCCATTCCGCCGCTGCTCAAGGCCCTGCGCCCCCATCAATGGACGAAGAACCTCGCCGTCTTCGTCGGCATCCTCTTCGCGCGCAAGCTCGGCGACGCGACGGTGATGCTGCCGGTCGCGCTGCTCTTCGCCGCGTTCTGCCTGGCGGCGAGCTGCATCTACCTCGTGAACGACCTCGCCGACCGCGAGGAGGATCGCAAGCACCCGGTGAAGCGGCTGCGGCCGATCGCCGCCGGCACGCTCTCGGTCGGCGCCGCCAAGGTCGCCGCGGTCGTCATCGCGGTCGCGGCGCTGGCGCTGGTCTGGTTCCTGCCGACCGACGTGCGCCTCACCCGCTTCGAGCTGCGGCCGGGGCCGCTGCTCCTTGCCGCCTACCTCGCGTTGAACCTGCTCTACACCTCGGTGCTGAAGCGGGTCGCCATCGCCGACGTCACCTGCGTCGCGCTCGGGTTCCTGATCCGCGTGGTGAGCGGGCCGATGGTCGCGGAGAGCGACAAGCGGCCCGGCGTCTCGCTCGACGTCTCGTCGTGGCTGATCCTCTGCACCTTCTTCGGCGCGCTCTTCCTGGCGCTCGCCAAGCGGCGCGGCGAGCTGCTGGTCACGCAGGGGTCGGGCGGCGGGCGGTCGGTGCTGGACCAGTACTCGCCGCAGGCGCTCGACACGCTGCTCGGGATGGCCGGCGCCGCGACGCTGCTCTGCTACTCGATCTACACCGTCTCGCCCGAGACGGTCGCCAAGTTCGGCAGCGACCACCTGCTCTACACCATCCCGTTCGTCTTCTTCGGGATGGGGCGCTACCTGCTGCTGCTCTACAAGCGGCAACGCGGCGAGGACCCGGCGGCGGTGCTGTTCGGCGATCGCGGCATGCAGGTCGCCATCGGCGGCTGGATCGCCACCTCGGCGCTCGTCCTCGCCATGGCGCGTTGAGCCAGGCGATCCGACGCGATCCGGCGCGATCCGCCAGCGCGGCGAGCACGCCTCGCGCGGCGCGTCCGCCTCAGCGCGGGCGGCGCGGCGGCTCGCGGATCGGCGGCGCGAGGCAGAGCGCCTTCACCAGCTCGAGCAGCAGCACGTCGGTGACGCGGTCGATCGGTGGCGCGGCGCCGAGCAGCTCCGCCATCGAGGTCATCACCGTCGGCGCGAAGCCGCACGGCGAGATCAGCGCGAAGTCGGCGAGGTCGGGCGCCACGTTCAACGCGATGCCGTGCCAGGTGACGTGGCGGCGCACGGCGACGCCGATCGACGCCACCTTGCGCTCCCCCACCCACGCGCCGGTCGCGCCGTCGCGCCGGGCGCCCTCGAGCCCGAAGGCCCCGAGCGTGGCGAGCAGCGCCGTCTCGAGCGCGCGCAGGTAGTCGCGCACGCCGAGCTCGAGGTCGGCGAGCGAGACGATCGGGTAGGCGACCAGCTGCCCCGGACCGTGCCAGGTCGCTTGCCCGCCCCGCTCGATGGCGACCACCGGGATCGGCAGCACGGGCGGCGGCGACGGCGTAGCGCGCCCGAGCGTCACCACTCGTTCGTGCTCGCCGATCAGCAGCGTGTCGGGCCCGCCGGCGATCCGCTCGGCGAGCAGCTCCTGCTGCAGCGCGTGGACCTGCGCGTAGCTGCCGACGGTGGCCGGGGAGAACGGCACCACCCGCGTGCGATCGAACCACGGCTCGGCGACGTCGGGGGCGCCCATCGTGGCGTTCAGCCGGCGTCGACCAGGAGGGGCGCGAAGTCGATCCAGTCGCACGACGCGAGGTGGTAGTCGGTCGCGCCGCGCCGGCCGAAGAGCGCGATCCCGCGGTCGCGCTTCACCGAGTGGAGGTGGCCGAAGACGACGTGACGCGCGCCGGCTCCCTCGAGCAGCGCGGTCGCCTTCGTCGCCGTCAGCGCGCCGTCGCACGGCGGGTAGTGGGTGATCGCGATCCGCTGCAGGTCGCGCACCGCGGCGAGCGCCTGCATCGCCCGCTCGAGGCGGCCGAGCTCGCGCTCGAAGAGGCGGGCGCTCTCGGCGGCGTCGTCGCCCTCCGGCTCGGCGCTCACCATGCCGGCCGGGCCGGGACGCCAGTCGATCCAGTCGTGGAACGAGACGCCCGGCTGGTCCCAGAGGCGCGAGCCGGCGATGGCGAAGCGGCCGACGCGCACCACGTCGCCCTGCACGGCGTGCATCTTCGGCGGCAGCGCCGCGCGCACCTTGCTGATGGTCGACCACCAGTAGTCGTGGTTGCCCTTCAGCAGCACCTTGTGGCCCGGCAGCTCGCCGAGGAAGGCGAGGTCGGGGCGGGCGCCCTCGAGGTCCATCGCCCACGAGATGTCGCCCGGCACCAGCACGACGTCGTCGGGGCCGACGCGCTCGCGCCACGCGGCGGCGATCTTCGCGGCGTGGCCGACCCACTGCGGGCCGAAGCGGTCCATCGCCTTGTTCGGCGTGCCGAACGAGAGGTGGGGATCGGAGAGGGCGAAGAGCTTCATCGCCGCGGCGCGGCGCAACGGGAGACGGCGTCGCCGCCGCCGGCGTGCGGTGCGCTCACTCCTCGATCAGGTGCTGGTAGACCTTGTGCTCCATCCAGCCCTGGCGCGGACGCGGGAAGGTCTGCACCTCGGCGTCGCCGAACACGAAGGTCTGGCAGGCGAGCCGCACGGTCGCATCGGTCTGCGGGAGCTTCGCGATCTCGGCGCCCGTCTTCGGCGAGCAGACGTCCTGCGGCTTCACGCGCACCTTGCAGGTGCCGCAGAGCCCGCGGCCGCGGCAGTTCAGCAGCTGATGGAGGCCGGCGTAGATCTGGATGCCCTGCTCCGCGGCGATCGTGCGCAGGTCGCGGCCCTCGGGAGCCTCGATCTCCTTGAACTCGCGGGAGAAGTAGAACTTGGGCATCGCACGATCCTCGGCGGGCGGACCGCCCGGACGGGCGCGGTCGAGTCGACGGTCGATCCGGAAGGGCGGCCATTCAACGGCGCTGCCGCGGCCAGATCAAGGGAGGGGGAGGCGCGGGCGAAGGCGCGCTCCGGGCGGCGGCCGGGGGCGAACCGCGACGCAAACGGTCCGTTACGCTGCGCTTCCCGTTCCTCTGCGCGCGGTGCGGCGCAACTGAAACCGAGGTGATCCGCCCATGTCGATGTTCGTCTTGCCCCTCCTCTTCGTCGCTCGGGTCGGCCATGACGCAGGCCCTGAAGTGGCCCCGGTCGCGCCGCCCCCCGCTCCCGCCCAAGGCGTCGTCGAGCACGCGGTCGTCCCCGTCGCCGCTCCGCACGAGGAGACCTTCGGCACCGCGGCGATCCGCCGCGAGACGCTCACCGCCGACCGCTTCCGGCTCGAACTGCAGTCGCGCACGCTGCCCGACACGCTGAAGGAACTGCCGGCGATCCACCTGCAGCGCACCGGCCCCGGCCAGACCTCCCCCTTCCTGCGCGGCTTCACCGGCTTCCGGACGCTCTACGTCGTCGACGGCTTCCGCTTCAACCACTCGGCGTGGCGCGACGGCCCGAACCAGTACGTGAGCACCATCGACCGCTTCCTGATCGACCGCATCGACGTGCGCTACGGCTCGGGCAGCGTCCGCTACGGCTCCGACGCGATCGGCGGCACGGTGGTCATGGAGACGCGCGCGGCCGGCCCGACGATCGAGGGGCGCGACCACACCGCGCTGCTCGAGACGCGCTTCGCCAGCGCCGACCGCTCGGCGCTCGGCCATGCGGAAGTGGGCGGCATCGCCGGCCCCGGCCTCACCTACACGGTCGGCGCGACGACCAGCCACTTCGGCGACCTCGAGGGCGGTCGCCACGTCGGCGTGCAGGAGGGCACCGGCTACGACACTGCGGCCGCCGACCTCAAGCTCGCCTGGAAGATCGGCGCGCGCAGCGAGCTCGTGGTTGCCCACCAGCGCGATCGCACCTTCGACGCGCCGCGCACCCACGCCACCGCCGACGGCATCTCGTGGCACGGCACCACGGTCGGCAGCGACCGCGTGCGCGAGTTCGACCAGTTGCGCGACTTCACCTACGGCCGGCTCGACTGGCGCGAACCCGGCCTCTTCGAGCGCATCCGCCTCGGGCTCGGCTACCACTCGCAAGCCGAGGACGAGACGCGCGTGCGCAGCAACGGCAACCGGACCGAGTCGGGCTTCGACGTCGACACGGTCGCCACCTACGCCAACTTCGAGCTCGAGGTGCCGTGGGGGCTCCTCCACTTCGGCGGCGACTTCGCGCACGACGACGTCCACAGCTTCCAGGAGAGCTACAACTCGTCGGGCGCGTTGACCGGCATCGCGATCCAGGGCCCGGTCGGCGACAACGCCACCTTCGACGCGACCGGCCTCTTCGCCGAGAACTCGATCGAGGTGGCGCGCGACACGACGCTGACCGCCGGCGCCCGCGCGCAGCTCTCGCGGGCCGACGCCGACTCGGTGCGCGATCCCGCCACCGGCAACCCGATCGACATCGAGGAGAAGTGGTGGTCGTGGGCGGCCGACCTGCGGCTGCGGCGCGACTGGAACGCCGACCACGGCGACTGGATCGCCCTCTCGCGGGCGATCCGCGTCCCGAACCTCTCCGACCTCTCGCGCTTCGACATCGCGCTCTCGGGCGAGATCGAGACGCCGACCCCCGGCCTCGACCCCGAGCAGTTCACGACGCTCGAGCTCGGCGGGCTGCACCGCTTCGATCGCCTCGAGACGCGCGCGGCCGTCTACTACACGCTGATCCGCGACATGATCGTCCGCTTCCCGACCGGCAACGTGGTGAGCGGCGCCAACGAGATCCAGAAGGCGAACGTCGGCGACGGCTCCGCTTGGGGGCTCGACCTCGGCGCGACCTGGCGCATCGACGCGGCCTGGTCGATCGGGGGCGATCTCTCGTACGTGGCGGGGAAGGTCGACACCTTCGTCGCGCCCGGCGTCACCAACGACGAGCCGCTGGGAAAACTTCCGCCGCTGCATGGCAGCAGCCAGATCCGCTGGGACGATCCCGAGTCGACCCTCTGGGTCGAGGGGGTGGTGACGTGGGCCGATCGCCAGGACCACCTGAACCCGCTCGATGAGCTCGACACGCAGCGCATCCCGCCGGATGGCACGCCGGGATTCCTGGTGTACGGTTTGCGCGGCGGCTTCTCTCCGGTCGAGCGGCTCGACGTGGCGCTCGCGCTCGAGAACGTGACCAACCGCGACTACCGCCTGCACGGCTCGGGCGTGAACGAGCCGGGCACCAACCTGGTGGCGAGCTTGAGGTTTCGCTTCTGAAGTTCCGCGCGATCGTGCTCTCGGGATTGCTCCACGCCGCCGCGCTGGCGGCGCTGTGGGGCACTTCGTGGCAGCTCGCCGTCCCGCCGGAGCCGCCGTCGGTGGCGGCGAAGAGCCGCTTCGTCGCCAGCGAGCGCGACGCGGAGCCGCTGCCGGAGCCGGTGGCGCTGCCGCCGGTCGAGATCGATCCGCCCGCCGCCGAGGCGCGGCCCGATCCGGTCGCCGACGAGGAACCGCTCGAGGAGCCGGTGGCGGAGGTCCGCGCGCCACGGCCGCTCGATCCCCTCGCACCACTCGCCGCACCGCCGCCGGCCATCGAGCGGCTGCCGGCCGCCCGCCCGCCGCCCCGGCCCGCGCTGCCGCCGGCACCGCTCGAGGCGGTGCCACCGCCCGCCACCGAACCGCCGCCGCTCGCTCCCGCGCCGGCCGCGCCCACGCCGCCGCCGCCTGCGGAGGTCGCCTCCGATCCGCTCGAGCTCAGCGAGGCGACCACCGACTTCGCGCCGCAGCCGGTCTATCCCGCGCGCGCCATCGAGCTGCGCCTCGAGGGGACGGCGACGCTGCTCGCGCTGGTGAAGGCGGATGGCCGGGTCGAGGCGTGCGAGGTCGAGACGAGCTCGGGCCACCCGCTGCTCGACGAAGCGGCGCGCGCCGCGTTGAAGCGGTGGCGCTTCAAGCCGCGCCTCGTCGACGGCCGCGCGCGCCCCTTCACGGCGCGCGTGCCGTTCCACTTCTTCATCCCGAAGCGGAACTGACCGCGGCGGCAGCAGCGGCGGCGGCGCCCGGCGGCCGCAGCTCGCGCACGAAGAGCCGCTCGATGCGGCGGTACTCGTCGATCCAGCTCTCCGGATCGGTGAAGCCGTGGTCCTGGCTCGGGTAGAGCATCGCGTCGAACTCCTTGCCGAGCTGGATCAGCTTCTCGATCAGCCGGATCGAGTCCTGCGCGAAGACGTTCGAGTCCTTCAACCCGTGCAGGATCAGCAGCGGCTTGGTGAGCCCCGCCGCGTGCTCGATCGGGCTCGAGCGGCGGTAGTTCTCCGCGTCGGCCTTCGGGTCGCCGAGCCGCGGCGTCGTGTACCAGGTGTTGTAGGTGCGCCAGTCGGTGACCGAGCGCAGCGCCGCGCCGCACGCGAAGAGATCGGGCTTGGTGAAGAGCGCCATCAGCGTGAGGAAGCCGCCGTAGCTGCCGCCGTAGAGGCCGATGCGCGCCGGATCGACGTACCCCTGCGCCGCCAGCCAGCGCGCTCCTGCCACCTCGTCGTCGAGGTCCTTGCCGCCCATGAAACCGTGGATGTCGGTGCGGAACTTCCGGCCGTAGCCGGCGCTGTGGCGGTAGTCGACGTCGAGCACGACGAAGCCCATCCGCGCGAGGCGCTGGTGGAAGAGGTAGTTCACCGGGTACTCGGTCATCGAGCGCGTGACGTTCTGCAGGTAGCCCGCCCCGTGCACGAAGAGCACCGCCGGGAACTTGCCGTCGCCGCCGGCCGCCACCGTCGGGCGATAGAGCAGCGCGCGCAACGGCGTGCCGTCGTCGGGATTGGCGAAGGTCACCACGTCGGGCGGCGGCAACGCGAGCTCGCGCAGCGCGGCCGGCACCGTGTCGGAGAGGACGACCGGCGTCGCGCCGGGAGCGGTCGCGAGGGCGTGCACGTCGCCCGGGACGCCGAGCCGCTCGAAGAGGAACGCGAGGCGCGAGCCGTCGGCGCTGACCGCGAAGTCGCCGACGCACCCCTGCGCCGGCGTGGCGAGTTCGCGCGCGGAGCCGTTCTCGAGATCGAGCGCCAGCAGCGACCGCTCGGCCGGGTCGCGCAGGTTGCTGACCGCGTAGGCGAGCGGCCGATTCGCGACGACGCGCAGCTCCTGCACCTCGCTGCCGGCGGCCGTGAGCGGCCGCAACGCCCCGCCCTCGGGCGCCACGAGGTAGAGCCGGCAGTGCCCCTCCTGTTCGGAGGAGAAGAGCACCGCCTTGCCGTCGGCGCGCCACGACGCGTGCTGCAGCGGGCCGCCGATCCACGCGGCGTCGCGCTCGGCGAAGAGCGGCCAGCTCTTCTGCGCGTCGGGATCGGCGACGAGGAGCTGGCGCACCTTGAAGTCGCCGCTCACGCGCGACACCAGCAGCCGCGCGCCGCTCGGCGACCAGTCGGTCTCGATCTGCGCGAACCGTTCGCCCTCGTCGAGCGGCAGCGGCAGCGGCGCACCGCGCTCCACGTCGTAGAGCGCGATCGACGCCTTCGGCGGCGGGTCGCCGGCGAGGTCGCCGCGCACCGGCACCGCCTTCACCGTCTCGGCGAGGTAGTCGGCGAGGATCAGCTGGCGGCGCTGCTCGAACTCGCGGTTGGTGACGACGGCGAACCGGCCGTCGGCGGAGAGTTCGACGCGTCCCGACTCCTGCAGCGCGGTCGCCTTCGGCGGCTTCGCGCCGCCAAGCCACGGCAGCGCGACGCGCCAGAGCACCCGCTTCGGCGCTGCCGCGCGCGCCGCGTCGCCCTCGCCGGAGGGTGCCGCCGCCGCTGGGCCCGCAGCGGGGGTCGACGGCGACGCGAGCGGCGCCCCGTCGGGGCCGGGCGGCGCGGCGAAGAGCACCACCTCGCCCGTCTCCTCGAGCAGCTGGAACCAGCGCCCTCGCTGCTGCAGCGCGTGCGCCGGCGTGTAGCGGGCGCCGCTCGCGACGTCGACCGCCCAGAGTTCGTCATCGGGACCGGCGGTGAAGAGCACGTGGCGACCGTCGCGCGTGAAGGTGAGCCGCCCGCGATTCGCGCCGCACTCGAAGAGCGGCTCGCTCGCGCCGCTCGCCACGTCGAACCGCTCGATCCAGCCGTTGCGGAAGAGGAACAGCTGCGTGCCGGACGGCCCCCACTCGAGCTCGACGGCCGGCTCGGCCGGGAAGAGCTCGCGCGCCTTCGCGCTGCCGTCGGTCGGCGCGATCCACCAGCCGAGCTTCGGCTGCTCGGCGTCGGTGGCGCTCCAGCGCCAGAGGACGAGCGCGCCGTCGGCGGAGAGGCGCAGCCCGCTCGGCCGCACGCCGAGCAGGCGCGGCGGCGCGAAGAGCTCCTGCAGCGTCGGCCGCAGCTCGGCGGGCGCGGCGGCGGGCGCGATGGCGGGCGCCGCCGACAGCGCGTGCGCGGGCTCCTCGGCCCCACCGCGGCCAGCCAGCGAGAAGAGGGTCGCAACCACGATCGATGCGCGCATGCAGGCTCTCCTTCGCGGCCGCGCGGTCGACCACACGCGATCGCGCCGCGGCTCGCTCCCGTTCCACGACCCTGTATAAGGCTCGGTTCCCCGAGCCTCGGCGAGCGGCGTGTTCGACCCGGCCCTCGCGACCTCGGCTCGGGGCCCACCACGGAGCGTCCATGGCCGTCCCGCACGGAATCGTCGTCCTCGACAAGCCCGCCGGCATCACCTCGCGCGATGCCGTCGACCACGCCTGCAAGCGCTTGAAGACCCGCGAGATCGGCCACTGCGGCACGCTCGATCCGCTCGCCACCGGGGTGCTGGTGCTGGTGATCGGGCGGGCGCGCCGTCTCCAGGAGCTGCTGGCGAAGTCGCGCAAGGTCTACGCGGCGCGCATCAAGCTCGGCGCGACCTCCGTCACCGACGACTCCGAGGGACCGATCACCGAGACGAGCCCGCTGCCGCCGCCCCCCACCGACGAGCAGGTGCGCGCCGGCGCCGCGCGCTTCGTCGGCGAGATCGAGCAGCGCCCGCCGCGCTACTCGGCGGTGAAGGTCGACGGCGAGCGGCTCTACGACCTCGCGCGCCGCGGCGAGGGGATCGACGCGCCGATGCGCAGGGTGACCGTCTACGAGCTGCAGGTCACCCGCTACGAATGGCCCTTCATCGACCTCACGGTCGCGTCGGCGGGCGGCACCTACGTCCGCTCGATCGCGCGCGACCTCGGGGCGCTGCTCGGCACCGGCGGCTACCTCGCGCAGCTGGCGCGCACCGAGTCGGGCGGCTTCCGGCAGTCGGAGGCGACCTCGCTCGAGCAGCTCGGCCCCGAGCACGTGCTGCCGCTCGAGAACGCGTTGCGCCACTTCCCGCGCGTCGACATCGCGGCGTCGCAGGCGCTGCGGCTCGGCAACGGTGCGGCCGTGCGCGCCGAGGTGCCGCCGCTCTCGCTCGCCGACGACAGCCCCGTGTTCGGCTGGGTGAACGGCCACGCGGTCGCGCTGCTGGCGAAGGCGGGGCCGCAACGCGTCCGCTCCTCGCGCCTGCTGGTGACGCTGCCGGAGCTGCAGCGGCTGGCCGAAGCGGAGCTGGCCGCCGCCCCGCAGCAGGCGCAGCGCGAGCGCGCGAGCTACGACGACGACGAGCGGCGCTGACCGCCGCTCGTAGCGGCGCCGACGAGCGGCGCTGACCGCCGCTCGCAGCAACGCCGACGAGCGGCGCTGAGCCGCGTCAGCGCGCGCGCAGCCGCACCGGCTCGTCGTAGAGGGCGCCGCCTTCGCCGGCATCGGTGAGGGCGGCGCGCACCAGCAGGTTGGCGCAATCGCCGCTGCGCTGCTGCCCGCCCTTCGCCATGAAGAGGACGTCGCGGTGGATCGCGTCGTCGTGGCGGACGGTCACCGCGAGCCGGCCGAGCACGCTCTCGAGCCACGCCGCGGCGCCGTCCGCGAGCGCGCCGGCCGCAGCGGGATGGACGCGCACTTCGGGCGGCGACGGCGGCGGCTCGGCCCACTGCGACGACTGCGCCTTCGGCGTCGACACCGCGAGGAGGCGCAGCGGGAAGTCGGCGGGCGGCGGCGCCGGCAGCGGCGGTGCGGCGGCCGGCAACCGCGCGCGCCCATCGGGCGTCGCGAAACGATGGCCGGCGAAGCGCACCTGCGGCGCGAGCGGGTTGCGGCGCGGAGCGGCGGCGAGCGCCGCGGCATCGAGGCCGTGCGGCGCGACCTTGGCCAGCAGCCGCGCCTTCCAGTCGGCGACGCGCGCCGGGAAGCGCTCGGCGAGCCCGAGCCGCGTGGCGAGCCCGTGCAGCAGCGTGATCTCGTGGACGACGCCGGGCGGCGGCGCGATCGCCGGCGTCGAGGCGCGCAGGTAGTGGTTGCCGTAGGCGCCGAGCAGGTCGTCGTCCTCGAGCAACGTCGGGCAGGGGAAGATGACGTGCGCCACGTCGGTGGTGTCGGTCGGATGGCTGTCGACCACCGCCACGAAGTCGGCGCGCTCGAAGCCGCGGCGCACCGCCGCCGCGTCGGGCAGCATGCTGAGCGGATTGCCGGCCGTGACCCAGATGGCGCGCACGCGCGGCGTCGCCTCGAGCAGCTCCTGGCCGAGCAGCGGCTCAGAGAGCGTGCGCGGCGCCGCGGCCTCGCCGCGCACGAAGCTGGTGTCGAAGGCGCTGCGCCGCGCGAAGTAGTAGGAGCAGCCGCCGCCGCTCACCCCCATGTTCCCGCGCACGGTCGCGAGCGCGTCGAGCAGGCGCACTACGGCGGCGCCGTGGCTGCGTCGCGCGAGCCCCCAGCCGACCAGGATCGCGGCGGGGAAGCAGGTCGCGTAGAGCTCGGCGAAGCGGGCGAGCTCGGCGACCGGCACTCCGGCCGCGCGCGCGCGCTGCGCGAGCGGCTGCGCCTCCGCCAGCGCGCGGAACGAAGCGACGCCGTGCGCGAACGAGTCGAGCTCGGGCGCGACCAGGCCGCGCGCGAAAAGCTCGCCGGCGACGGCCAGCGCGAGTTCGCCGTCGCAGCCGGGCGCCGGCTGCAGGAAGAGGTCGCAGAGCGGCGCCAAGCGCGTGCGCACGCAGTCGATGCCGACCAGCTTCGCGCCGCGCCGCTTCGCCTCCTGCAGCACCGGCAGGAGATGGGAGCCCGAGACGTGGACGTTCTTCCCCCACACGACGATGAGGCGGCTCTGGTGGAGGTCGAAGAGGTCGTTCGAATCGCTGACGCCGAAGTCGGCGAGGTTCGCCGCCTCGCCGGCGCCCGAGCAGATGTCGCCGCGCTTCACGGTGACCGGTCCGAACTGCTCGAAGAGGAAGTCGGCCGCGACCTTCAGCAACCCGAGCGAGCCGCCCGAGCGGTAGTGGAAGATCGCCTCGGGCCCCGACTCGGCGCGGATCCGCTGCAGCTGCTCGGCCGCGAAATCGAGCGCCGCGTCGAGGCTCGCGGAGAGGAGCTTCCCGCCGCGGCGCACCTGCGGCGTGAGGAAGCGGTCGGGCGCGTACTGCCGCGCGAGGAACTTGGCGGTCCGCTCGCAGAGGAAGCCGCGCGTGACCGGGTCGTCGGGATCGCCGCGCAACCGCACCGCGCGCTCCCCCTCCTTCTCGACGACGATCGAGCAGGCGTCGGGGCAGTCGCGGTTGCACGCCGTCTTGCGGAGCGAGCGCGTCTCGGGGTCCATGCCGCGATGCTAGAGTCCGCGCCCCCATGGCTGCCAACAACGACGCCCTCGCGAGCAAGATCGCGAAGTGGAAGACGCTGGTCGATCAACACCCCGACCACGAGCTCGCCCGCTACAGCCTCGGCAGCGCCTACTTCGAGGCCGGCCGCTTCGCCGACGCGGAGCCGCACTTCGCGCGCGCGCTCGAGCTGAAGAGCGACTGGGTGATGGCCTACCTCTTCCGCGCCAAGTGCCTGATGCGGATCGGCCGCGCGGCGGAGGCGCGGCCGCTGCTCCTGCTCGGCCGCACCCATTCGCAGGCGCAGGGACACGACGCGCCGATCGAGGAGATCGACGCGCTCCTCGAGATGCTGCCGTGAGCCGAGCGCGCGGCGCGGCGCAGGAGCTCCTCGCGGCCGCCGCGCTGATCGTGCTGCTCCTCGCGGGAGGCGCGCGCGCTGCCGCCGCGCCCGCGCCGCAGCAGGCGCACTGGTTCGCGCTCGACCTGCCGGCCGAGGGCGAGCCGCCGCTCGTGCCGCTCGCCGATGCGGAACTCGCCGCGCTGCTGGCGGGCCACGGCTTCACCGGCGTGCTGCTCGATCGGCCGCGCGGCGACCCGCGCGACGCCGCGACGCTCGGCGCGCCGTGGCGGGCCGCCGGGCTCGACGTCCGCATCGCCGACCGCGCCACCGTGCGGATCGCCGAACTGCCGGCGTGGCCCGCCGTCGAGCTGCGCCCGCTGCCCTCTCGCGACGGCGCCGCGACCGAGAGCTGGCTCGCCCCCTGCACGCGCCCCGCCGTCGTCGCGCACCTCTGGCAGCGCGCGCCGAACCGCACCGCCGACGAGGACGCGAGCGGACTCGCCGCCCCAGCGACCGCCCGCTACCTCTCCTGCCGCCTCCTGCTGCCGACCGCGCCCGCCTTGCGCCGCGCGCAACTGCAGCTCGACCTCGCGAGCTTCGGCGCGCGCGCCCCCGCCGCGGCGCCGTCGCCGCTGCCGAGCGATGCGCGCCTCACCCGCCAGAGCGCCTTGGCGAGCGAGCTCGCGGCGCTGCTCGGCGGCGATCACCCCGAGCTGGTCGCCCCGCTCGAGAACCTCGCCAGCGCGACGACCGACGCGCTGCGCCACCGGCCGCTGCGCCGCGCGCCGGAGTGGCTCGAGGCCGACGAGTGGCTCCTTTCGTTCGGCGCCGACGCGACGCTCCTCGCCGCGCGCCTCCTCCGCGTGCGGGCGCCGCCGGCCGGCCTCGCGGGAGCGCTCGCCGCGGCGCGGGCCGTCGGCGGCGAAGCGGACGCGCGCGCGAGCGAACCGCCACCGGCCGGCGTGGCGGGCGACGCGACGCTCGCATGGCTCGCCGACGCGCTGGAGCAGCGATGGCAGGCCGCCGGCCGCCTCGCGACGCGACTGCGCGAGCCGCAGTTCGAAGCGGGCGAACGGCTCTCCGCGAGCGCGCCCCCGCCTGAGTTCGCGCTGCCGAGCTGGAGCGCCGGCGCCACCTTCGAGGCCGACGCGGCGCTCGACGCCCGCGCCGCGCTCCATCCGTGGCGCGTGCGCCGCCTCGCGCTCGAGCTGACGAGCCCGCAGCTCCGTCCGCCGGGGCGGCCCGTCGCGTTGCTCGCGACGACGCTCGACGATCCGCGCCTCGCGCCGTTCGCGGCAGAGCTGCAGCCCGCGCTCGACGGCCGCCCGTTCGATCTCTCGCGCTGGCTGCCGATCGCCCCCGGCACGCGCGCGACGCTGCGCGCCACGCTCGCGCTGCGCGACCCGCGCCCCTACCGGCTGCTGCTTGCTGCCGAGGCGTGGCGCACCGTCCGGCTGAACGGCGCGGTCGTGGTCGAGCCGTTCGCTGCCGAGCGCGGCGCGCTGCGCACGACCGTGCTCCTGCCGGCCGGCACCAGCGAGCTCGAGTTCGAGCTCGCGTTCACCGGCGCCGACGGCCGCGTCACGGTCGCGCTCGAGCTGCTGCCGCCGCGCTCCGGCGGCCTCACGTTGCCCGCCGCCGCGGCCGCGCTGCGCGAGCCGCTGGTGCGGATCGGCGATTCGAGCGCGCTCGACGGCACCAGCCTGCGCCTCCTCGCGACTGCCGCGCGCGCCGGCGGCGAGGCGTCGTTCCCGTTCGCGCTCGACGGCGAGGGGCTGCACGACCTCTGGATCCACCGGTTGGCCGGCAGCGAGGCGACGACGCTCGAGGTCGCCTGCGACGACGGGCCGCCGCAGTCCGTCGCGATCGCCGCCGGCGGCGGCTGGCGCTGGCAGCGCGTCGACCTGCCCTTCGAGCTGCGCACCGGCGGCCACGCGCTGCGCCTGCGCCTGCGCGATCCGAGCCTGCGCCTCGATGCGATCGGCATCGTGCCGAGCGACACCGTCTTCCCGCGGCCGCCGAGCGGCGCCGCGCCGCTGTGGGAGAGCGCGTGGCGCTTCGATCCGCTCGGCGCCGGCCTCGTGGTCGATCTGCCGCCGCTCGCGGTCGGGGAGCTGTTCGGACGCGCCTTCACCGCCGAGAAGAGCGGCAGCTACCGGCTGCACGCCTGGCTCGACGGCAGGGACCCGCTCGCCCCCGGTCAGCACGCCGAGGTGGAGCTGAGCTCGGCGTCGACGCGCCTGCGGATGATCCTGCCGGCGGGCGCTCCGAGCGAGGAGTGGATCGAGTTGGGCGAGGTGAGTCTCACCGCCGGCGAACGGGTCGAGCTGCGCGTCCGCGGCGATGGCGCGCTCGCCCGCGTCGCGCTGCTGCGCTGACGGCGGGCGGCGGCGCGCGCCCGATCGGCGGCATCAGCGGTAGATGCCGAACAGCGCGACCAGCGCCGCGACCCGCTCGAGATGGGGCCCGAGCACGCGGATGCGCGCGCTCGCGTCGCGAAGCTGCTCGGCGAGGTGGCGCGTGGCGCCCGCCTCGACGTCGGCGAGCTCCGAAGCGTCGAGCACCACCCGCTCGCGGCGGCGCGCCAGCGCGTGGCGGAGCCGCTCGGCCAGCGGACGCGCACCGCTCTCGGCGAGCGTGCCGTGCAAGCGGACGAAGATCGTGCCACGGACACGCGGCTCGACCTCGACGCGCAACCCGGCGATGCGCAGCTCGCGCAGCCGCCGCCACGCCGCGGCCACACGCGTCTCCTCGATCCTCCGGTAGACGCGCCGCACGAGGCGACGCCCCTCGAACCAGCCGAGCCGCAGCTTCACGCCGGTGAAGGCCGCCATCCCGGCCGCCACCAGCGCGAGCGCCCGCTCGCGCCAGCTCGGCTTGCCGAGCGCCGCATGGCAGCGCGCCTCGAGCGCGGCGATGCGCGCGCGGATCGCGCCGTTCGGGGCGAAGAGCTTGCCGGCCAGGAAGATCGGGTAGGCGTTGCGCAGCTCGCGGGCGAAGCGGTCGGCCTTGCGCCGCAGCGCCTCGTTGGGCGAGTCGCGGTGCTTCTGGTAGCCGAGCAGCCAGACCTCGAGCGCGCGGTAGATCGACGGGCCGAGCTGGCGGAAGTCCTCTTCGAAGCAGCGCGCCTGCGCCGCCTCGATCTCGGCCGGCGTCATGGTCGGGTGCTTCACGAGCGCGTGGAAGCCGCTGCTGCGGCGCGCGAAGCGTGGCAGGTCGTCGTCGGGCGAGTCGAGGAAGAGGCGCTCCCGCTTCACCTGCTCGAAGAAGGGGGTGCCGGGCACCGGTCCGTAGATCAGGTACTGCGTGAGGACCGGCTCGAGCGCGAGCAGCCCCGCCTGCTCCTCCTCGATCACCGCCGGCGTCTGGTACGGGAAGCCGACGATCGCCGACGCGAGGATCGTGATCCCGTTGCCGCGCAGCTCGCGGAACAGCAGGTCGACCGGTCGCCCCGCCTGCTTGGCGTAGCCCGACCGCTTGCCCTCGTAGCCGATCCAGAGGCCGTCGATCCCCATCTCGAGCAGTTCCTCCACCGCGTACTGGCTCAGCGCGCGGATGCTCGAGAAGACGAAGATCGACAGCGCCTTGCCGCTCCGCACCACGCAGTCGCGGAACTCGAGCGCGCGGCGGCGGTTCAGCAGGAAGTCCTCGTCGATGATCAGCAGCGAGAGGTCGGGGTCGATCTCGAGGTAGCGCAGGACGACGGCGAACAGCTCGGCTCCCGTCTCGAGGAGGCGCACGTGGCGGCGCTTGAAGAAGTGCGAGGTGCAGCAGAAGTCGCAGCCGTTCGGACAGCCGAGCCCGCCGACCACGATGCCGGTCTGCGACACCTTCATCCCGAAGACGCGCAGCGGGTTCACGATCATCGGGTGGCGATAGGGCATCGCCAGCGGCGGCTCGCCGAGCAGCCGGCGCAGCCACGCGACCCCCTCCTCGCGGCAGACGTGGTCGCCCCACGGCGCGAGCACCTCGTCGGAGAGCACCGTCCCGTAGCCGCCGAGCACGATCTGCGCGCGCGGCGCGTGCTCGCGCACCAGCGCGACCAGCTCCTTCATGCGGTGGAAGGTCGCGAGCAGGAAGGTGACGCAGACGTAGTCGTAGCCGCGCGCGAGCTCGCGGATCAGCTCCGCGCGGCTCGGGTAGTGGAGCACCGTGGTCGGCGCCTCGAGGTTCTCGGCGAGGTAGTCGAGCGAGAAGTGGACGTGGTGCGAGCGCGGGCTGAAGAGCCCCTGCGCGCGCGTGACCTGGCAATGGAGCAGCTCGTAGCCGACGCTCGGCGCGTCGCCGTGCTCGACTCCGAGGGGACGGCAGACGCTCGTCAACAGGACCTTCGGCATGCAGCGCTCCGCAGCCGGCGCGGGGCGCAGCGCACGCCGGGAGGTGGCGCACGAGGGGTGGCGCGCGCCGAGTCGCCGGGCCGCGCCGCAAACCGCTCGCCGTCGCCACGCCGGCGGACGCCCGACCCGCGGCGGCAGCGCGGCAGGAGGTCGCTCCCGCCGGAAGGGCAGAGCGTCCCGCCACGACGCACCGTGTTCCTGCGCCACCGTTCGCCTCGCGGGCGAGCGGGCGGCGGATAGAAGGGCGCTCCCGAAGGCGAACCGCGGGAGGGATCCGATGCCGACGTTCGACTACTCGTGCACGCACTGCGGCGAAGGCTTCGAGCAGCTCGTCCGCAGCGCGCGCGTGCGCCCCGCCTGCCCGCGCTGCGGCCGCAAGGGCGCCACGCGTCTCCCCTCCGCGCCGTCGATCCGCGGCAGCTCGCCGCGCGCGCCGATGCTGCCGGTGGCCGGCGGCTCGGCGCACGGTTGCGGCAACATCGAGCGGCCCGGTTGCGGCGGCGGCGGTTGCGCCGCGGGAGGCGGCGCGTGAACAAGCGCCATCCGCCCGCGACGGTCGCCTTCGACATCGAGGTGGTCGGCCACGACTGGAGCGAGCTCGACGAGGCGACGCGCGGCTACCTGCTCGAGCGCGCGCGCAAGAAGGGCGAGACGGCCGAGGAGGCCGCCGGGAAGCTCGCGCTGACGCTCGGGCTCGGCAAGGTCGTCGCGATCGCGCTATGGAACCTCGACGAGCAGCGCGGCGCCGTGCTGCTCGAAGGGCCGCCGACCGGCTGGGCCGCTTGGCCGGGGCGCAGCGACGGGGCGTGGCTCTTCCGCGGCGACGAGAAGCAGCTGCTCGAGGCGTTCTGGGAGCGGGTGCGCGGCTACGGCCGGCTGGTCACCTTCGCCGGACGCATGTACGACGGCCCGGTGCTGATGGTCCGCTCGGCGCTGCACGGCGTCGCGCCGTCGCGCCACCTCGCCGCGCGCGACTTCCAGATGCGCCACCACTGCGATCTCGCCGAGCTCTTCACCTTCCAGGGCGCGGTGCGCGACCACTACAAGCTCGACTACTGGTGCCGCCGCTTCGGCATCGAGTCGCCGAAGTCGACGCTCGACGGCTCGCAGGTCGATCGCGCCTACAAGGCGGGCGAGATCGAGAAGATCGGCGACTACTGCCTGCGCGACGCGCGCGCGACGGCGCTCCTCTACGAGCGCGTGAAGGAGACGCTGCTGCCGCTCCTGCAGCAGTGACCGGCGCGCCGATCGAGGCGCGCGCGAGAACCGTTTTCCCGCCGCGGCGACGCCGCTGCGGCCGCGCGCGCACGGCTGCCGATAGGCGAACAGACTCGCTTCCAGATCGTCGATCGCAGCCAGGAGTGACGCGACATGCAGTCCTCGCGGGCGCCTCTTTGCGTCTTTCTCGCGGCGTTCATCACCTTCGCCGTCGCCTTCGCCGCGCTCGTCACCTTGCTGAAGCCGAAGCTCGACGAGCGGCGCGCGCAGGAGCAGCAGTCGAGCGCGGCCCGGAGCGCCGCGCGCGACGAGCGTCCGGTCACCGCCTCGTTGGCGCCGACCGCGAGCGGCCCGGCCGCCCACCCCGCGACGCGCGCCGCGACCCTGCGCGCCGTCGGTCGCGTGATCGACGCGCGCGGTGCCCCCATCGCCGGCGCGACGGTGCAGTTCACCGACCCGACCACCGTCGTGGTGGCGACCTGCACGAGCGACGCGCAAGGGCGCTTCGACACGAGCTTCGCCCCCGCCGCCGACCTGAACGCCAGCGCCTCCGCGCCCGGCTACCAGAGCAGCCCGCCGACGCCGCTCGCCGGCGGCTCCGCACTGCAGCAGCTCGGCGACCTCGTGCTGCGCGACGGCGGCGCGGTGCGCGTGCGCGTCAGCAGCGACGCGAGCGGCGCCCTGACCGACGCCACCGTCACGCTGCTGCCGGCCGGCGATGAGGAGGCGATGCCCCTCGCCGAGTCGAGCAGCGCCGCCGACGGCTGCGCCCTGCTGCGCGGGATCGACTGCGGCAGCTACCGGCTGCGCGTCGAGGCGCCCGGCCACGCGCGCGCCGAGCGGACCTGGCGCTTCGATGGCGTCGGCCGCGACGGCACCGGCGAACTCGTCTTCGTGCTCCTGCCGCAGACGAGCTACGTGACCGGCAGCGCGAGCGATTCGCGGCAGGAGGCGATCGATCGCGGTCACGTGGTCGCTCGCCTCGTCCGACCCGAGCCGACCTCGTCCCAGGCGTGGCGCGCCGAGCTCGAGAGCGACGGCTCCTTCCGCATCGGTCCGCTGCCGCGCGGCACCTACGAGGTGGAACTCGAAGTCGAGGGGATGGTGCAGCAGGGCCACCTCTACGCCGAGGCCGATGGCGACCCGCTCGAGATCGTCGCCGGCCACGGCGGCGCGCTCGAGGGGAGCTTCGCCGACGAGATGCCGCTCAGCTCCGCGCCGACCCTCACGCTCTGGAAGCTCGACCCCGCTGGCCACGCGCAACCGGTCGAGGTCGGCAGCGCGCCGGTCATCGACCTCGCCGCGCGCACCTTCCGCATCGACGGCGTGCCGCCGGGCCGCTACGTGGTGCGCGCGGTCGCCGAGGGCTACGCGCCGACGCGCAGCGAGCCGATCGCGCTCGAGCTCGGCGTCCCGCACGAGCCGGTGCAGATCGAGTTCGGCGACGGAGGCGAACTCTCCGGCACGCTCGTCGACCATCGCGCTGCTCCGTTCGCGGGCGCGCGCGTCACCGTCTTCGAAGGGACCGCGCCGCCGCCGGCGGCGCTGGCCGCCTACTTCCCGCGCGATGCGCGCGCCACGGCGACGACGTTGCGCGACGGCGAGTTCGCCGTGCAGGCGCTCGCGGCGGGCGCGCATGTCGTGCTGCTCGAGGTGCCGGGCCAGCCGGCCCGCAGCTTCGGGCCGATCTGGATCGCGGAGGGGATCGCGACGACGCTGCCGGGCCTCTCGATCGCCGGCGGCGCGGTGCTCTCGCTCACGCTGCACGATGGCGCCGGCGCGGTCGCCGCGGGCGGCCGCGTGCGCGTCACGTCGAGCGAGCTCCACGTCGACGTCACCGGGATCGCCGACGAGCAGGGCAACCTCTGCCTGCGCGGCCTGCCGGCCGGTCGCTACTGGCTCACGCCGAGCGACGGCAGTGAGCCGCGCGAGATCGAGCTGATCGCCGGCGAACCGGCGCGCCTCGAGCTGCTCCACTCCGCCTCGCACTGACCTTCCGCCGCGGACGACGCGCGGCCGGATCGGTGGACGCGCTCCTAGGATGCGCCGCCCATGGAAGGCGCGCGCCCCGATCTTCTCGCTCCAACCGCTCCGTCCCTGCGCGTCGCGAGCCTCGCCCTGGCGGTGGCCGCCACGCGCTTGGTCGACGCTGCCGCACCGACCGCGGCCAGCGCTCTGGCGCGCGTCGGCGCGGCGGTCTTGGCGCTGCTGCTCGCGCTGCTGCCGACGTTCCTCGAGCGCGGCGCGGTCGCGTGGTGGCGGAGCCGCGGCGCCGCTCCATGGGAGGCGCGACGCCGCGCGGCGCAGGCGGCGCTCGCGGTCGGGCTGCTCCTCACCGCGATCGGCGTCGCGCTCCGCGAGGCGCTGGCCGAGGGGCACCTGCTGATGGCGGCACGCGCGCCGTGGCCGCTCGAGGAGCTGGTCGCGGTGCAGGCGCTCCTCTTCGTCGCGCAGCTCCTGCCGCTGCCTGGCAGCGACGGCGCGACGCTGATCGAGCTGGCGCTGCTGCGCGGTCGCCCGCAGTTGGTCGCGATGCGCCTCGCGGGGCGGCTGCGCGGGAGCGGCGTGGCGCTGCTGGTGCTGCTGCTCGCGCTGCTGCCGGGGGGCGGCCGCGATCCGCTCGCGCTGGCGCTCGCTGCCGGGCTCGCCCTGTGGGGCATGGTCCGCGAGCGCGCCACCTTCCGCCTCGCGCTGGCGCGGGAGCGCGCCCTGCAAGCGCGGGGGGACCGTTCAGCGCTCGACCGCGCGACGCCGCTGCGACCGCTCGCGCCGGCGCAGTACGTCGCCTTCGCTGAAGCGGCGGAGCGCGCCTACGAGCGGCTCTGCGGCGCCTTCGCGAGCAGCACGCAGCCGATCGCGAGCGCGAGCAGCAGCACGCCGACCGAACCGGAGTAGCTGCCGGCGCCGCTCGCCGCGCCGCGATCGACGAGCGCCGTGAACGGGAAGAGCGTGAGCAGCGAGGCGCGCTGCGCGAGGCCGTAGACGCCGAACGCCTCGCCGAGCTCGTGCGCCGGGACGAGCTGCACGAGCCAGTGGCGGCTCGCCGCCCAGATGCCCGCGAGCCCTGCGCCGCCGAGCGTGCCGATCGCCGCGACGCGCACGCCCCACCACGGCGCGAACTGCGCCACGAAGAGGCCGGCGAAGAGGAGCGCCACCGCGGCGAGCGTCGCCCGCCGCCCGCCGAAGCGATCGCTCCAGCGCCCGAACAGGAAGCCGCCGGCGATGCAGGAGAGCTGGATGCCGAGCAGGAACCAGGTGATCGAATCGGGGCCGAGCGCCAGCCCCTCCGGCCGAGCGGCGTAGCGCGCCACCTGCGCCAGCACCGTGTTGACGCTGTCGCAGACGAAGAAGAGGCCGAGGAAGTAGGCGCGCCGCGCGGGCGGCGCGAGCTGGCGGCGCAGCGCGGCGAACCCCTCGCGGAAGGCGATGCGGAGCAGCTCGCCGCGCCGCCGCGGCGTCGGATCGTGGCGCGTCGGCGGCTGCTCGGCGACCAGGAAGCGCATCGGCAGGGTGAAGCCGATGAAGAGCGCCGCCGCCAGCAGGTAGAGCGCGCCGTAGCCGTGCGCGTCGAGATCGAAGGCGAGGATCAGTCCGAACGCGAACAGGTTGCCGACGTAGCCGAGCGCGACGCCGGCGCCGGAGATCGCGCCGAGCGTCCCCGCGCCCGCGAGCGCCGGCAGCAGCGCGTTGTAGGGCACGGCCGCCATCTCGTAGGCGAACCGCGCCGCCACGTAGAGGAGCGCCAGCGCGACCGTCCCGTCGGCGATCGCCATGCCGACCGTCGCCGCGCAGCAGGCGAGCGTGAGCCCGAAGGCGAGCGCGCGCGCGTGGCCGATGCGGTCGACCAGCGCGCCGAGCGCGGGCGAGAGGAAGGCCGACAGCAGCATGGCCGGCACGTAGGTGAGCGCCACCGCCGACTCGCTGCCGGTGCGCTCGGCGAGCTGCTCCGGGAAGTAGCGGGTCGCCACCAGCAGGAAGAAGACGGTGTTGGCGAGGTCGTAGAGCGACCAGGCGAGGATGGCGCGGCGCGGGGCGGTGGCGGTGGGGTCGGCGGTCACCGCCGCATCATGGACGCGCGCGTCGGCGAGGCAACTGCGCGCTCGCCGCGGTCACGGCGCGGCGGCGGCGGTCACGGCGCGCTGCCGCTGCTCGCCGCTGCGGCGCCGAGATGGCGACGGATGGTCTGCACGAGCGCCTCGGGCCGGAACGGCTTGCGGAAGTACTCGACCGCGCCGAGCTCGCGCGACTTCGAGCGCCCCTCGCGGTGCTCGCGCGCGGTGAACACGATGACCGGCAGCGCCTTGCACGCCGCGTCGGCCTTCATGCGCTCGAGCGTCTCCCAGCCATCCATGCCCGGCATCATGATGTCGAGCAGCACGATGCCCGGCTGCTGCGCGCGCGCCTTCTCGATCCCCTCCGGTCCGGAGAGCGCCGAGTCGACGCGGAACCCCTCGGCTTCGAGGACCATCGCCGTCGACATGGCGATCCACTTGTCGTCGTCGATGATGAGCACGCTCTCGCCCATGGCGCTTCCCTCGTTCAACCTTGGACCACCGCGACCGACGCTTCGCTGCGGCGCGCCGCCGCGGCCGTCGGCAGCCGCAACGTGAAGGTCGAGCCGCTCGCCGGCGCGCTGGCCAGGGCGATCGTCCCGCCGCTCGCCTCGACCATCCGGCGCGCGAGGCTGAGCCCGAGCCCCGCGCCCTCGTGCGCGCGGGTGAGCGGAGCCTCGAGCTGCCGGAAGCCGAGGAAGATCGTCTCGTGGTGCTCGGGCGCGATGCCGATGCCGCTGTCGCGCACCTCGACCACCGCCTCGTCGGCGCGCGCCTCGACGGCGATGGCGACGCTGCCGCCGGCGGGCGTGAACTTGACCGCGTTCTCGGCGACCTCGGCGAGCGCGCGGCGCAGGTCGTCGGCGTTGCCGAGCACCTGCAGTTGCGCGTCGACCGCGGCGAGCGCGAACGCGACGCCCTTCTCCGCGGCCGCCAGCCGGCACGGCGCCACCGCCTCCTCGACGATCGGCGCCAGCAGGAACGGCTCGCGGATCGCCGCGCTGCCGCGCTCGAGCTCGGCGAGCAGCAGCAGCTTGTCGATCTGCCGCTCGAGGCGCAGGAGTTGCCCTTCCATCGCCGCGATCACCTCGCGCTGGCGCGGATCGAGCGGCGGCGCGCCGCGCCCGAGGCAGGCGGCGAAGCTGTTCAGCGCGGTGAGCGGCGTGCGCAGCTCGTGGGCGACCACGTTCAGGTAGTGGTGCTTCAGCTCCTGCACGCGCAGCTCGGCGGTGGCGTCGGCGAGCACCGCGAACGAGCCGGCCGGCCCGCCTTCGGCGCCGACCAGCGGCACCGTCCGCACGTCGACCACGCGGCCGCGGCGCGCGAGCTCGATGCGCTCGCGGCGCGGGGTGCGCGGATCGGGACCGGGCGGCGCCAGCAGCGTCGCGCGCAGCTTCGGATCGAGCTTCAACTCGGCGAGCTCCCGCCCGAGGCACTCCTCGGCGCGCACGTCGAGCAGGTCGGCGGCGGCGGGGTTCAGCTGCTGCACGCGGCCGTCGCGATCGAGCAGCACGATGCCGTCGGCGATCGCCTGCAGCACGACGTCGGCGCGCGAGAGGCTCGCGCGGCGCTTCAGCTCGGCGGCGCGCGCCGCGGCGAGGTCGCGCACGGTCTCCGCGTCCGCGCCGACGAGCGGCCGGCGGCGCGCGGCCTCGATCACTTCGGCGACCGTCGAGCGCAGGAGCTCGAGGTCGGTGAACGGCTTGCGCAGGTAGGCGCCGACGCCGTGCGCGACCGCGTCGGCATCGGCGACGAGCGCCGGGAACGCGGTGATCACGATGATCCCGATGCGATCGCCGAACTCCGCGCGCAGCGTGCGCACGAACTCGGGGCCCGACATGCCGGGCATGTGGAGGTCGGTCACCACGACGTCGGGGCGGTGGCGCCGGATCGCGGGGAGCGCGTGGAGGGGCGACGGGAAGATCTCGATCTCGCGGCCGGCGGCCCGCAGGACGCGGCGCAGCAGCGCCAGGATCCCTTCCTCGTCGTCGACGATGACCACCCGTTCGACCATGCGCGTCGCGTGCTCCCCGACCCTCTTCGGTCGCCGGGAAGCGGCCGGCGCAGGGAATAGGCTTCCGTTCGGCGCGCCGCGTCGTTCGCGCGCGCGGCTGCGACCGGCTCGGGCGGGCGACCCGGCGACCCCGCTCAGGCGACGCGGGCCGGGAGCTGCTTCTTCACGTCGTCCTCGGTGATCGCGACGTGGAAGTACTGGTCGAGGTGCATCATCCGGAAGATCTTCTGGAGGAAGTGCGTGATGCCCACCAGCCAGAGCGTGCCGCCCGCCGCCTGCACCTGGTTGTGCAGCCCGATCATCAAGCCGACGCCGCACGAATCGACGATGCTCACCTTGGCGAGGTCGAGCACGAACGTGCGGCAGCCCCCGTCGAGCTTCTGCTGCGCGACGACGCGCAGCTTCGCCTTGAGCTCGTCGGCGACGTCGTAGTTCAGGTACTTGGAGAGGATCTGCACCGTGGCCGCCGATCCAGCCGGCCAGTCGCGAACGGTGTAGAGCGACTCCCCCGGCTGCTGCTCGGCCATGCCGATCTCCCGAGGCCACGTCGCCCTTGTCGGCGCGCCGCGCCGCGCAGCTTCAGGGAAGTTCCCGCAGTGTCGCGGTGGTCGCCCAGCGCGCTCGCCCGGCGCCGACGCTCAGCGCGGGAAGATCGAGAGCGTCTCCTGCCCGCAGCGCTCGGCGGCGGCCGCGCGCAGCAGCGCCTCGACGTCGGCGGCGGCGTCGAGGTCGAGCAGCCCGCCGACCAGCGCGCCCGCCTCGGCCGCGGTGAAGTGGCGGAAGATGGCGCGCGCCTCGGGCAGGTGGACCGGCGACATCGAGAAGCGCTTCAGGCCGAGCCCGAGCAGCGCCAGCGTGCCGAGCGGCTCGCCCGCCATCTCGCCGCAGACGGTGACCGGCTTGCCGGCGGCGGCGCCGGCGGCGATCACCTGGCGCAGCAGGCGCAGCGCGACCGGGTGGAGCGGCTGGTAGAGGCCGGCCACCTGCAGGTTGTTGCGATCGACGGCGAAGAGGTACTGCAGCAGGTCGTTGGTGCCGACCGACAGGAAGTCCGCCTCGCGCGCCATCCGGTCGGCGGCGAGCGCGGCCGCCGGCACCTCGAGCATCGCGCCGAGCGGGGTGCGCGGGTCGTGCGGCAGCCCCTGGCGGCGCAGGTCGTCGATCAGCTCGGCGAGCAGCGCGCGCGCGCGCGTCACCTCCTCGACCGTGGTCACCATCGGCAGCAGGATCTTGAGCGGCCCGTGCGCGGCGGCGCGCAGCAGCGCGCGCAACTGCGGGATCAGCAGGTCGAGCCACTCGAAGGTGAGCCGGATGCCGCGCCAGCCGAGCGCCGGGTTCTGCTCGCGCGGCGTGACGAGGTAGGGCAGCGGCTTGTCGCCGCCGACGTCGATGGTGCGGAAGGTGACTTCGCGGCCGCCCACGTGCGCCAGCACGTCCTTGTAGAAGGCGAGCTGCTCCTCCTCCGACGGGAAGGTCGAGCGCCCCATGAAGAGGAACTCGGTGCGATAGAGCCCGACGCCGTCGGCCGACCGCAGCAGCGCCGGGTCGAGGCTGTCGAAGTTCTCGATGTTGAGCAGCAGCGAGAGGTCGCGGTCGCGGCTGACCGCGGCGACCGACCGTTCGACGAGCCGCCGGCGACTGGCCACGAAATGGTCGCGCGAGCGCTGGAGCGCGCCGCGCAGCCGCGGCGGCGGCGCGATCCAGAGGCGGCCGCGGCGCCCGTCGATGCCGAGCTCGCCGCCCGGAGGCAGCAGCGCTTCGAGCTTCTTCACGCCGCTCACCGCCGGGATGCCCGACGCGCGCGCGAGGATCGCGACGTGGCTCGCTTCGCCCCCCACCTCGGTGACGATCCCGAGCAGGCGGCTGCGATCGAGCGTGAGGGTGTCCGACGGCAGGAGCTCGCGCGCGCAGAGGATGACCGGCTGCGTGCCGGCGAGCGCTTCCTGCTGGCGACGCACCAGCACGCGCTGCACGCGGTTGCCGACGTCGCGCACGTCGGCGGCGCGCTCGGCGAAGAGGCGGTCCATGGTCGCGAAGAGCGACGCGAGGTGGGCGACCTCGTCGGCGAGCGCCGCCTCGGCGTTCAGCGCCTGCTTCTCGATGCGGGCCGCGATCGAGCCCTTGAGCAGCTCGTCTTCGTAGAACGCGAGGTGGGAGTCGAAGATGCGGCGTTCGTGCTCGGGCAACGCGGCGCCGTTCGCGTCGCGCTGGCGGCGGAACTCCTCGGCCGCCTCGCGGAACGCGTCGCGCAGCCGCGCGACCTCGGGAGCGATCGCCTCGGGCGCGAGCGTGCGGCGCGGCAGCTCGCCGATCTCGTTCTTGAAGTACCAGACCGGGCCGAGCGCGACGCCCGGCGAGATGCCGAGCCCTTTCACCGCGCGGCGCAGGTCGGTGGCGTCGTTCACGTGGCGTCGCGCTTCCATGCCGCCATGGCGTCGGCGAGGTAGTTCTCGACCTGCGCCTGCGCGATGCGATCCTGCTTCATCGAGTCGCGGTGGCGCACGGTGACGGTGCCGTCCTCCTTGCTCTGGCCGTCGATGGTGACGCAGAACGGCGTGCCGACCTCGTCGTTGCGGCGATAGCGCCGTCCGATCGCGCCCGCCTCGTCGTAGGCAGTGGAGAAGCGGCGGCGCAGCGACTTCTCGAGCGCGCGGGCGACCTCGGGGAGGCCGTCCTTCTTCACCAGCGGGAGCAGCGCGACCTTGGTGGGCGCGAGCCGCGGATGGAGCTTCAGCACCACGCGCACCTCGCCCTCGACCTCCTCCTCGCGGTAGGCGTCGACCAGGAAGGCGAGCGTCGCCCGATCGCAGCCGGCGGCCGGCTCGATCACGTAGGGGACGTAGTGCTCCTTGGTCTGCTCGTCGAAGTACTGCAGGTCCTTGCCGCTCACGGCGGCGTGGCGCTTCAGGTCGAAGTCGGTGCGCGAGGCGACCCCCTCGAGCTCCGACCAGCCGAACGGGAAGAGGTACTCCACGTCGGTGCAGCCGTTGCTGTAGTGGGCGAGCTCGTCCTTCGCGTGGTCGCGCAGCCGCAGCTTCGCCGGGTCCATGCCGAGGTCGACGTACCACTGGTGGCGCAGCCGCCGCCACTCGGCGAACCACTTCTCCCACTCCGCCGGCGGCACGAAGAACTCCATCTCCATCTGCTCGAACTCGCGGGTCCGGAAGATGAAGTTGCCCGGCGTGATCTCGTTGCGGAACGACTTCCCGATCTGCGCGATGCCGAACGGCGGCTTCTTGCGCGCCGACTGCTGCACGTTCACGAAGTTGGTGAAGATGCCCTGCGCCGTCTCGGGCCGCAGGTAGGCGGTGGCGGCCCCCTCCTCGACCGGGCCGAGGAAGGTCTTGAACATCAGGTTGAACTTGCGCGGCGCGGTCAGCTCGCCGCCGCACTCGCCCGGCTTCTTCGACGGCTTCTCGAGGCAGCGGGCGTCGTCGAGCTTGTCGGCCCGGAAGCGCCCCTTGCACTTCAGGCAGTCGACCAGCGGGTCGGTGAAGTTCTCGATGTGGCCCGACGCCTCCCAGACGCGCGGGTGCTGGATGATCGCCGAGTCGAGGCCGACGATGTCGTCGCGCTCGCGCACCATCGAGGACCACCAGGCGTCCTTGACGTTCCTCTTCAGCTCGACGCCGAGCGGGCCGTAGTCCCAGCTCGAGCCGATGCCGCCGTAGATCTCGCTGGCCTGGAAGACGAAGCCGCGGCGCTTCGACAACGAGACGAGCTTCGACATCAGGTCATCGGCCATGGTGCGTCCCTGAGGGGCGGACGGCGCGCCGCGGGGAGGCGGCAGCGCCGTGGCGCGGCGGATCGGGCCGGAGCGCGTCAGCAACCCCGGCGGAAAGGCGGAGTATTTAAGGAGCCTCCGGGACGGCGATCAACCGCCGCGCCACTCCGGCGCCTTTTCCGCGGGGTCCGGCCGACTTATCCTATCCGCCCTTCCCACCACGACTTCCGGCCGAAGGCACGATGCCCACCGCAACCGCTCCGAGTTCCCTTCCCGAGCTGCAGTCGATCGTCGACAAGGTGGCGATCGGGGCGCGCCTCAACCGCGAGGAGGGCCTCGCCCTGCTCGAGTGCGAGGAGCTGCCGCTGCTCGGC
>JAEUIC010000019.1 GCA_016795285.1 Planctomycetota bacterium
GCACGCCGCGCTACGGCGCGATGCCGTCGCGCGCCTCCGCGGGCTACGGCGCGATGCCGTCGCGCGCCTCCGCGGGCTACGGCGCGATGCCGTCGCGCTCCACGTCGGCGTCGCTGGCGACATCGGCGCGCGTGCCGGGAGGCGCTTGGTACCAGCCGCCGGCGCCGCCGTCGGCGGCCAGTTCGTCGCGCACCTGCAGCAACGTGAACATGCCGCCCATCGTGATGTAGCCGTGCGGTCCGGAGCCTCCCATCATCGGCAGGCTGTTGCGCGGGATGGTCGGGTCGTGCGATTCGTCGAGCGCTGCCTCGTCGCCTCCCATCCCCGCCATGCCGCCGTCCATCGCGCCGCTGTCGCTGCCGACCTGCTCGAACGCGGGCACGTGGCGGGAGAGCGCCTCGTCGAAGCGGCCGTGGTCGGTGCCGATCAGGTTCGGCAGGCCGTGGCCCATCTGCGTCATCACGTGGTGGGTCATGTGGCAGTGGAGCGGCCAGTCGCCCGGGTTGTCGGCGACGAACTCGATCACGCGCACCGCCCCAACCGGCACCAGCACCGACGTCTCGGGATAGCGCGCCGACTTCGGCACGTCGCCGCCATCGGTGGCCACCACCGTGAAGGCGTGGCCGTGCAGGTGGATCGGGTGGTGGTCCATCGCGCTCAGGTTGCCGATGCGGAGGCGCACCCGCTCGCCGCGCCGCACCGCCAGCGGCATCGTGCCGGGATAGATGCGCCCGTTCATCGTGAGCACGTTGAAGTCGGTCATCTCGTTGGGATCGGGCCGCCGCGTGCCGGGTTCGAGCTTCCACTCGCTCAGCATGTAGACGAAGTCGCGATCGGGCAGCGGCTCGCTCGGGCGGCGCGGATGGACGACGAACATCCCCATCAGCCCCATCGCCATCTGGGTCATCTCGTCGTGGTGCGAGTGGTACATGAACGAGCCGGCATCGGGCAGCGCGAACTCGTACTTGAAGGTCTCGCCCGGCTCGATCGGCCGCTGCGTCAGCCCGCCGACGCCATCCATCCCGTTCGGGAGCCGGATGCCGTGCCAGTGGACCGAGGTCGACACCGACAGGCGGTTGGTCACGTAGATGCGGACGCGATCGCCCTCGACCGCCTCGAGGGTCGGGCCGTGCACGCGGCCGTTGAAGCCGTAGCACTCGCCGACCAGCCCCGGCGCGAACTCGTGCGTCACGTCCTGCGCCACGAGGTGGAAGACCTTCACGCCGTCGACCACGCGGAACGGCAGCGTCGCGCCATCGGGCGTCACGCTCGGCCGGTAGTCGCCGTCGCGCAGCGGCAGCGGCGACGGAGCATTCGGCTGCGCCGGCGGAGCATTCGGCTGCGCCGGCAGAGGCCGCGCACCCAGCGCCGCGCCGCGGCCGAGCAGCGGCAGCGCGCGCGCCTGCGCGACCAGCGTCGCGAAGGCGGCGGTCGCGCCGCCGGTCCGGAGCAAGAAGCGGCGGCGATCGTCGCGCATGGTCACGGCTCCCGATCGCCTGAATGCGGGCGGCTGCCGGCCAGCAGTTCCGCCAGCTCGAGCGCCGCCACGCGCGCCGCCACCGCGAGTTCCACGACGCGCTCCTCCGCGGCGAGCTCGGCACGCCGCGCCGCCAGCACGTCGAACGCGCCGATCTGCATCGCGTTGTACTGCTGCACCGTCTCGCGCACGAGCTGCGCCTGGAGCGGCTGCTCGAGGTCGCGCGCCGCCGCCGCCCGCTCGGCCGCGAGGCGCGCCGTGCTGGCCGCCGCGCGCGCGTGCGACTCGACCTCGAGCTGCAGCGCGCGCGCCGCGAGCTGCTCGGCGCGCAGCTGCGCCCCGCCCTCGAAGCGCGCCACGCCGCCCGCGTCGAAGAGCGGCAGCGACAGCGCGAGGGCCGGCCCGACGCCCCAGTCGCCGCTCGTCTCGTGCTTCGCCGCGACGCCCGCCTCGCCGTCCCCGAGCCACGCCGCGCGCCCCTCGACGCCGATCCGCTCGGCCGCTGCGACGATGCGCGCGCGCGACTCGGCCAGCGCGAGGCTCCGCTCGACGGCGCGCGCGGCCGCCTCGCTCGGCGCGAGCGGCGCCGGCAGCGGCGGCGGCCACTCGCCCGCCACCTGCCACTCGCCGACCGCCCCGTCGAGTCCGATCGCCCGCTGCAGCGCCTCCTGCGCGACGCGCTGCTCGAGCGTCGCCGCGAGCGCCCGCTCCTTCGCCACCGCCGCGTCGATCGCCGCATGGGTGCGCTGCGGATCGACGACGTTGCCGGCGTCGTGCAGGAGCTCCATCAACTCGGCCCCCGCGCCATCGGCGGCGCTCGCCAGCCGGGCACGCGCCAGCCGCTGCGCTGCGGCGAGCGCGCGCGCGTGGGCGCGGCGCACCTCGTAGAGATGGTGGACGAGCGCCTCGGTCACCTGCGCCTCGATCGCGCTCCGCTCTGCCTCGGCGAGCCGACGGCGCAGCGGCGCGAACAGCAGGTCGAAGAAGGGCTGCGTCAGCGAGAGCTCGACCTCGTCGGGACCGGCGAAGAACTTCCAGTTGGCGGCGAGCAGCGGGTTGCTCGGCAGCACGGCGCGGCGCAACTGCGCGCGCGCGACGCCGAGCCGCTCGACCTGCGCGGCGAGCCCGGGATGGAGCAGCAGCGCCAGCTCGACCGCTTCGGCCTCGGTGACGCCGTCCGCCAGCGCGCGCGCCACCGACGCCGCCACCGCGGCCTCGGCCGCCGCGCCATCTGCTGCGACGGCATCGTCGCCGGTGGCTTCGTCGGCGGCACCCTGCACCTCGCTCGTCTCGCCCGGCAGGCGCGCCCGCGTGCGCCCATCGACGACGCCGCCGCGCTCGGCGACGGCCGCCGCCACCGCCGCTCGATCCTCAGCGAACTGCGACTCGAGCGATTGGCAGCCGCCCGACAGCAGCAGCAGCAGCGCCGCGCCGGCGCGCCGCGCCCGCGTCACTGTCCCTTGCTCGCCGCGGCGGCGCGCGCGTCGGCCTGCGCCTTCTCCAGCATCGCGCGCGGCTCCTTCTTCACGGCGTCGACGCAATCGATGCTGCTCAGGCGCACGAGCTGCTCGCCGATCAGGCAGAAGGTGTTCTTCGCCACCGGCGTCCCGGTCACCGGGCAGTTCACGTTGCCCACCTCGGTGACGTTCGGTTGCAGCAGCTTCGCCAGCACCACCTGCGACTCGGCGCGCGCCGCCGCCACGCACTCGGGCGAGTGGAGGCGCAGCTCGTAACCCTGCAGCGAGAGGAGCGTCGGCTCGCCCTCGATCGGCTTGCCGCTCACCGGGCAGAGCTTGTTGTCGAGCGCCTTCACCACCGGATAGGCGCTCTTCCACGCCGCCGCCTCGTCCTGCGCGATCTTCTTGTTGCACCCCTTGCAGCAGATCCAGATGCGGCCGTAGGCGGTGTCGGTGAAGAGGCGCGACGAGATCGGCTTGCCCATCACCGGGCAGCTCTTGTTGGTGAAGCTCGGCACGGTCACTTCGAGCGCTGGCGCCGGAGCGGGCGACGGCGGCGCCTGCGCGGGCAGCACGGCCGCCGCGAAGAGGAGCGCGCCGAGCGCCTTGCCGACCGTCCGCCGCATGGTTCCGTTTGCCATCGCCCTGCTCCTGCCCGCCGCACGGCATCCACCGTCATGCCCTACGTTCGCGCGGAGGCGGTAGTTTGCGCCGCTCGCGACCGAATGCAACGGCCGCACCCGCCGCACTTCCTCCGCCGCACCCGCCGCACGAGCTCCCCACCTTGATTCCCGATGCCACCTATCGCAAGCACTACGGCGACGCGCAGGCGCGCCACTACGCGCACGCCAAGCAGGCGGCGGTGGCGACCCATCGTGGCGAGGCCGCGCTGGTGGCGCGCGCTCTCAGCGACGTGGCGCGCGACGAGTCGCTGCTCGACCTGCCGTGCGGCGCGGCGCGCATGACCGCGGTGCTGGCGCAGCTCGGCTTCACGAAGCTCGCCGCCGCCGACGTCTCGCCCGCGATGGTCGAGCTGGCACGCGCGCGCCTCGCCGACGACGGCATCGACGCGCCGGTGACGCTGGCCGACGCCGAGCGCCTCCCCTTCGCCGATCGCTCCTTCGACAACGTCTTCTGCTTCCGCCTCTTCCACCACTTCCCGAGCGATGCGCTGCGCGCGACCGTGCTGGCCGAGCTCGCCCGCGTCGCGCGCAAGCGGGTGGTGATCAGCTACCTCGACACGCGCAGCTTCACGTCGAGGAAGCGCGCCTTCGAGCGCCTCTTCAGGCCGCGCCCCGCCAGCAAGTTCACCCAGACGCCGCGCGAGTTCGCCGCGCTGCTGGCGCAGGCCGGCCTCGAAGTCGTCGCCGACCACGCGCGCCTCCCCCTCTGGCATTCGCTACGTCTCGTAGTAGCGCATCCGCGCGGCGCCGCCCGAAACCCTTGATCGAGACGGCGCCCCACCTAGCCTCCCGCGCCGATCGCGGCGCCACGAACGCCCCGCCTGGAGATCGCCCGTGAACCGCGCCCCCTCGTCGTGCTCCCCGTCGAGTTCCGCGTCCGGCCAGCTGACCGTCGACGCCGTCGTCGCGCTGCTCGAGCGGCCGCTGCTCGATCTCGTCTTCGAGGCGGCGAGCGTCCATCGCCGCCACCACGCGGCCGGCGCGGTGCAGTGCTCGACGCTCCTCTCGATCAAGACGGGCGGCTGCAGCGAGGATTGCGGCTACTGCAGCCAGAGCGCCCGCTTCAAGACCCCCGTCGAGCGCGAGGCGCTGCTCGACGTCGAGGAGGTGCTGAAGAGCGCGCGCGCCGCGAAGGGCAACGGCGCCGACCGCTTCTGCATGGGCGCGGCGTGGCGCGAGGTGAAGGACGGCGAGAACTTCGAGCGCGTGCTGCAGATGGTGCGCGGCGTGAAGGAGCTCGGGCTCGAGAGCTGCGTCACGCTCGGCATGCTGAACGAGGCGCAGGCGAAGAAGCTGAAGGACGCCGGCCTCGACTACTACAACCACAACCTCGACACCGGCGCGAGCCATTACGAGCAGGTGATCACCACCCATACGCTCGCCGACCGGCTCGACACGCTCGACCACGTGCGCGCCGCCGGCATCCACGTCTGCAGCGGCGGGATCCTCGGCCTCGGCGAGTCGACGCGCGCGCGCGCCGAGCTGCTCCATCAGCTCGCCACCCTCTCGCCGCCGCCCGAGAGCGTGCCGATCAACACGCTGGTGCGCGTGCCGGGCACCAAGTTCGAGCAGAACGCGCCGCTCGACTGGACGGTCGTGGTCCGCATGGTCGCGGCCGCGCGCCTCCTGATCCCCGACGCGGTGATCCGCCTGTCGGCCGGCCGCACCGAGATGACGGAGGAGGGGCAGGCGCTCTGCTTCCTCGCCGGCGCCAACTCGGTCTTCCTCGGCGACGAACTGCTCACCACGCCGAACCCCGATCCGAAGAGCGATGCGGCGCTGCTGCAGAAGCTCGGGCTGAAGGCGCTGGCGCGCGACGTCGGCGCGGCCGCCGCGGGCGCGTGACGCGACCGCTCGATCGCGCGCTCGAAGCGGAACTCGCGGCGTGGGAGCGCGCCGGGTTGCGCCGCACGCTGCCGCAGCCGCAGGGCGGCGCGCCGCTCCACGACTTCGTTTCCAACGACTACCTCGGCCTGTCGCGCGATCGGCGCGTGGTCGACGCCGCGCGTGAGGCGCTCGAGCGCAGCGGCGCCGGCAGCGGCGCGGCGCGGCTGCTCGGCGGCGGGCTAGCGGGCGCGGTGCAAGGCGCGAGCGGCGGCGAGGGCGACGCGGCGCGCGCCGAGCGGCTGCTCGCCGAGTGGCTCGACGAGGAGGCGGCGCTCCTCTTCCCGTCGGGCTTCCAGGCGAACCTCGGCGTGGTGGCGACGCTCGCCGACCGCGGCGATGCGCTCTTCTCCGACGAGCTGAACCACGCGTCGCTGATCGACGGCTGCCGCCTCTCGCGCGCCAAGTCCCAAGTCTTCCCGCACGGCGACGTCGCGGAGCTCGAACGGCAGCTCGCCCGCGCTCGCGGCGCGCGCCGCCGCGTCGTCGTCACCGAGTCGGTCTTCAGCATGGATGGCGATCTCGCGCCGCTCGCCGCGCTGCACGAGGCGTGCGAGCGGCACGACGCCTGGCTGATCGTCGACGAGGCGCACGGCCACGCGCTGCTCGGCCCGCATGGCGCCGGAGCGTGGGCGGCGGCGGGGCTGCCGAACGCGCGGCAGGGTTCACGACCGACCTCGCGGCTGGCCGCGCGCATCGTCACCGGTGGCAAGGCGCTCGGCGTCGCCGGCGCCTTCGTCGTCGGTGGGCGCCCGCTGATCGAGCTGCTGCTGAACGCGGCGCGCCCCTTCGTCTTCACGACCGCGCCGCCGCCCGCCGTCGCTGCGGCGCTCGCCGCCGCCATCGAGGTGGCGCGCGAGGCTGACGCGGCGCGCGCGCGCGTGCTGGCGTTGGCGCAGCGGTTGGCGAAGGAGCTGAAGCGCGGCGCCTTCGCGGTGCGCACGGTCGCGCCGGCGGCGGCGATCGTGCCGTTCGTCGTGGGCGAGGCGGCGGCGACCAGCGCGCTCGGTCGCGAGCTGGCCACTGCCGGCTTCGCGGTCGGCGCGGTCCGCCCGCCCACCGTGCCCGATGGCTCCGCGCGGCTGCGCTTGGTGGTCCACGCCACCAACGACGAGGCGCAGGTCGACGCGCTCGCCGCCGCGGTGGTGGCGCGCGCGCGGCCGAAGGCGACGAGCGGCGTGACGCGCGACGGCCGTTCCTCGCGCGCGACGGCGTGGTTCGTGGTCGGGACCGACACCGGGATCGGCAAGACGGTGGCGAGCGCGCTCTTGCTGCGCGCGGCGCGCCGGCTCGGCAAGGCGGCCTACTGGAAGCCGGTGCAGACCGGCGACGAGAGCGACACGGCGGCGGTCGCGGCCCTCGCGCAAGCGACGCCCGACGAGCTGCTGGCGCCGCTCCACCACTTCCCGAAGCCCGCTTCGCCGCACGAGGCGGCGGCCGCGGCCGGCGAGGCGATCGATCCGGCGGTGCTGCAGGCCGCGCTGACCGCGGCGCGCGAGGAACGGCGCGGCGCGCGCCTGATCGTCGAGCTGGCGGGCGGGCTGCTCGTCCCCTACGTGAGCGGCGCGAACCCGTTCCTGCAGGCCGAGTGGCTGGCGCGCGCGCGGCCGCGCTTGATCGTCGTCGCGCGTTCCGGGCTCGGCACGCTGAACCACACGCTGCTCACGCTCGAAGCGCTGCGCGCCCGCAAGCTCGAGCCCGACGCGCTGCTCCTGGTGGGCGAGCGCCACGCCGAGAACGCGGCGACGCTGCGCGAACTCGCCGGCGTCGCGCCGCTCTTCGAGCTGCCGCGCTTCGAGCCGCTCTCGGGCGGCGCGCTCGAGGCGTGGCTCGACCAGAACGCGCTCGCCGAGGTGCTGCGATGAGCGGCGCGGGCGGCGGGCGCAGCGGCGCGCGGTCGCTGTCGCAGCGCGATGCGGCGTGCCTCTGGCACCCCTACACGCAGCACGGCAGCGATGGCGCGCCGCTCGAGGTGGCGGCGGCGCGCGGCGCGACGTTGACGCTCGCCGACGGGCGCGAGGTGATCGACGCGATCAGCGCCTGGTGGACCTGCCTGCATGGCCACGGCGAACCGCGCCTCATCGAGGCGGCGGAGCGGCAGGCGCGGCGGCTCGACCACGTCGCCTTCGCGGGCGCGACGCACGAGCCGGCGGTGGCGCTCGCCGAGGCGCTGCTGCAGGTGGCGCCGCGCGGCGCGACGCCGCTCGCGCGCGTCTTCTTCAGCGACGACGGGTCGACCGCCGTCGAGGTGGCGCTGAAGATCGCCTTCCACTTCCACGCGCAGCGCGGCGCGACGCGGCGGCGGAAGTTCCTGGTCTTCGAGGGCGGCTACCACGGCGACACGGTCGGCGCGATGAGCGTCGGCGATCCCGATCCCTACTTCGCCGCCTTCGCGCCGCTCCTCTTCGAGGTGGTGCGCGTGCCGGTCGACGCGGCGGCGTTCGAGGCGGCCTTCGACGCCGCAGAGCCCGAGCTCGCCGCCGTGCTGATCGAGCCGCTGGTGCAGGGCGCCGCCGGCATGCGGATGCACGCGCCGGACCTGCTGCAGGCGATCGATCGCCGCTGCCGCGCGGCCGGCGTGCCGTGGATCGCGGACGAGGTCTTCACCGGCTTCGGGCGCACCGGGACGCTCTTCGCGTGCCAGCAAGCGGGCGTCGCGCCCGACCTGCTCTGCCTCGCGAAGGGGCTCACCAGCGCGATGTTCCCGCTCGCCGCGACGCTCGCGACCGAGGAGCTCTTCGAAGCGTTCCGCGCGCCCGAGCGGCGCCGCATGCTCGCCCACGGCCATTCGCTGACCGCGCAGCCGATCGGCTGCGCCGTCGCGCTCGAGTCGCTGCGCTTGAGCCAGGAGCGCGACGTCGCCGCCCGCCTTGCGCGGATCGGCGCGCGCATCGAAGCGGGCCTCGCGCCGCTCGTGGGCGATCCGCGAGTCGTCGGCCTGCGCCGCCGCGGCGGCATCGTCGCCTTCGACCTCGCGCCGCAGGCGAGCGCGACGAGCGGCAGCGCGAGCGGCGCCGGCTACTTCACCGCGCGCGCCCCGCGGCTGCGCGCCGCCGCGATCGAGCGGGGCGTCCTGCTGCGCCCGCTCGGCGACGTGATCTACGCCTGCCCGCCCGCCTGCACGACCGACGCAGAGTGCGACGCGATCGCGGCTGCAATGCGGTCGCTGGTCGAAGTCACCTTCCCCTAACCCCGCTCGCCGATCCCCTCGAACGCCGCGATGGCTCGGCGCGCGGCGGCGGGGATCTCGCAGCTCGCGAGCTTCGCGTCGACCCAGACCAGCAGCGCCTTCGCGACCGCGAGCCGCTCGCTGGCGCCGCTCGCGCCAAGGCGCACCTCACCCGCCGCTTCGCGGCGCACCTCGTACTGCATCTCGAAGCTCTTGCCGCCGAGACGGGCGGTGCGCACCGCGACGGCGAGCGCGTCGCCGCGCCGCGCCGGCCGCTCGTAGCGGATGGTCGCCTCGCCGAGCAAGAAGGGCGGGATGTCGCCCTCCACCAGCTTCAGCTGCGCGAAGTAGTCGAAGCGCGCCTGCTCGATCAGGCTCCAGTAGACCGCGTGGTTCACGACGCCCGCCACGTCGACATCGACCCAGCGCAGCGGCACGGCGGCGGTGAAGCGGAAGGGGTCCGGCGCCAATCACCTCTCCTCGAACGGCGACCGTGTCCGCAGCGGCGGCAGGATCAGTGGCGCGCGAGCGCCCGCTCGCACCAACTGGCGCACCGACGCAAGCACGTTCGTTCCCCTCACGGGTACCAGCGGATCATCACGCTGTCGAGGCCGAGCGCCAGCCCGGTCGATTCGAGCTGCTTGCCGGTGGCGCGCAGCTCGAGGACGTGGGGGCCGCGCTCGAGCGGGACGGTGGCGACCAGCGGCTCGCGCAGGAGCGAGCGCGGGCTGTAGGTGTCGAGCGGCGCACCGACCGGCAGGCCGTCGATGTAGGCCTGCCAGCAACCGCCGTCGGGCGTCCGCGTGAGGCGCAGGTAGAGGTCGTAGTCGCGCGCGGCGCCCACCTCGAACGGCAGCGACAGCACCGCGTCCTCGAGCTTGGTCGGGACGAAGCGCACCTGCGCGCCGTAGGCCCAGAAGGGGCCGCTCTCGACGACCGGCGGCGTCACCTCGTCGGGGACCTGCAGCAGCTCGAGCAGCTCCTCCTCCTCCGGCTCGAGGCGCAGCTCGGCGAAGGGGAGGCGCTCCTGCGGGCTCGGCAGCGCGCTGAAGGTGGCGTGCGGCTCCTCCTGGTACCAAAAGGCGACGCTCGACCAGGCGTCGCGCCGATCGCCGGTCAGCTGCCAGACGCCGTTCCTCTGCGCGTAGCCCTGTCGCTCGAAGGTGACGCCGAGCCCCTTCTCGAAGGCGACCGGATCGAGCACGTGCCAGCGGCACGCCGTGGTGCGCGCGCCCGAGCCGGTCCCCTCGAAGCTCGTCACGCCGCCGAAGGGGCCCATGCCGACGCGGAAGCCCCACGCGTCGTCGAAGGCGCTCTCGAAGCCGCTGCCGATGAAGGTGGCCGTCTCGGAGAGGTCGACGAAGAAGCGATCGTCCCCTTCGCCCGGCCACCCCGCCTCGCCCGACCAGATCGACAGCACGGTGCCGACGTAGTGGCCGCGGCCGAGGATCTCGGCGACGCGATGCTGGCGCAGCGCGCCTTGGCGCGGCGTCGCGCGGAACTGGGCGTGGAAGGTGCGCAGGTTCGGGCAGGGCGGCGCGTCGAACCAGTCGACCTGCCAGAAGGTGAGGCGTGCCGGGCGGTTCGAGTCGTTGCGGATCGAGAGCTCGGCGCTCTTGTTGAACGGCATCGGCCACCACGAGACGCGAGCGCGGCCGTCGCCGGCGACGCGGATCGGCAGCGTGTCGACCGGCGCCTCCTGCGCGTTGCCGACCGCGAAGAAGTCGCCGATCGGCGCCTCGATCGACGGACTCGTCTCGCCGTCCCAGCGAGCGCGCAGCACCAGCATGCGGGCGTAGTAGGGGTCGTCGCTCTCGGCCGTGAGCCAGAGGTGGCGGATGATCCCGGCGCCGCTGATGCGAGCGATCGTCACCTCGGCACCGGCCGCGATCGGCAGGTAGTCGAGGTTGCTGTTCACGTCCTGGTGCGAGCTGGTGATGCGGTGGTAGCGCCCCTCGGGCGGGCGGAAGAGGTCGGCGAGGCTCGGGACGGTGGCGCTCGCCGCGGAGGGCCCGCCGCCCGACTGCGCCGCGGCGTTCGGCGCGAGCGCGGCCAGCAGCGCGGCCAGCAGCGCGACCAGCGGCGCGACGGCCAGCGGGTTCACGAGCCGGGCGAACGAGGCCAGCACACGCGCGGCGCGATCACGGAGGCGGCGCGAGCAGCGCGGGCGGCGAAGGAGCGACGCTGCAACTGCGGAACAACGTTTCGTGTCCATCGTCGTAGAGACTCCTCGAGCCGCGCCGCCCACCTCCCGGTAGGCGCGCGCGGCCCGCTACCATTCGACCCGTCTCGTTCGCTCCGCCGTTCGACCGGCTGATCCACTCCACGTTCGCTCGCACGCGGCGCGCGCAGCACTCCACCCGACGATCCGCCGCGGTGCGAACCTCTTCGAAGAAGGATGCCACGATGGTGCGCGTTTCGATGGTCGGCACGCTCTTGTTGGTCGGCGCCGTCCTCCCGGTCTTCGCCACCCACCGCACCGCCGCCGGCACGCCGGCCCGCCGCGGATCGGTCGGCCCGAACGCGGGGCTCGACGGGGCGCCGCTGCTGCCGGCCAACGCGGTCGGCACGTGGCGACTCGACAGCCTGCTCGACGCGGCGACCATCACCGGCATCGACCCGAGCGACGTCGATCCCGCCACCTTCGTCCTCCACGATCTGCGCTTCGACGGCCCTGCCGGCGGAATCGTCCCGGCCGAGCTGCCGTTCGGTAGCGGCAAGGTCGCGACCGTCAACGGCGCCGCCCGCCTGACCGCGACCGGCAAGGCGGCCGCCTTCAAGATCAAGGTGCCGAAGACCGACGCGAGCGACGTCGGCGCGATCGCCTACAAGCTGCGCTCGAGCGACTGCAGCGAGGTCGCCCTCCTGCGCGACACGAGCGCGCTCTCGATGTTCGGCGCGAACGGCGGCGGTCCGGGCGGCCCGGGCGGCGGCAACTTCGGCGTCCCGTTCGGCGGCGGCGGCCCGCCGATCCCGTTCGCGGGCGGTCGCTTCGGAGCGCCGCAAGGTGGCGGCGCTGGCGGTGGCGCGGGCGGTCCCGCCGGCGGGCGACCGCCGCAGGGCGGGCCCCCTGGCGGCGCCCCTCCGGCGGGCGGCCCCCCGCAAGGCCCCGGCGGCGCGCCGGGCGGCGGTGGCGCTCCGGCGGGAGTCGGGGCACCGCCTGCCGGTGGCCCACCGCCGGGTGGCGGGCCGGGGCCGGGCGGTCCGGGCTTCGGCCCCGGCGGCGGTCCTGGCGGCCTCGCCAACATGATCGCTGACATGAACCCGCGCGACCTGCTCGGCAACGAGGTGCGCAAGCTCGAAGCCGACGGCGAGTGGCACACGCTCGCGCGGACCAACAAGGCGGGTGGCGGCGGCAACCGCTTCATGGGGATGCCGCAGCAAGCCGACTCCGGCGCGCCGCTCGAGGAGCTGGCGCTGGTCGTGCTGGTGCCGGCCGACAAGGCGGAGAGCGGGGTCACCGTCGATCTCGAATTCGTCCACGTGCTCGACTCGAAGGCCGACTACGCGGCGAAGACGGCAGCCCCGTGCACGCTCGAGCGCGCCCGCGTCCTCCACTCCGGCATGCACTTGAACACGCCGGCGTCGATCACCTGGCGGTTGGTGCCGCCCGCCGACGCGAAGCTGATCGCCGGCCTCACCGCGCTGAACGACGAGCCGTTCCAGCTGCTGATCCATGCCACCGCCGGCGGCAAGCGCGAGACGCTGCTCGATCGCGTCTGCGAAGGGGGCGACGCCGTCGAGCCGCTCGCGATCGACCTCTCGGCCTTCGCCGGACAGGAGACCGCGCTCGAGGTCGAGGTGATCGAGGAGGTCGAACCGAACGTCGCCTTCCTGCTGCAGCCGCTGGTCTACGGCGCGCGCCAGGACGGCGTGCGCAACGTGATGCTCTATTTCTGCGACACGCTGCGCGCCGACGCGCTGTCGAGCTACGGCAACTCGCGGCCGACGACGCCCCACCTCGACGCGCTCGCCGCCGACGGCATCCGCTTCGAGCGCTGCTTCAGCCAGGGGGCATGGACCTACGTCTCGATGCCCTCGTCGCTCTCCTCGCTCTTCCCGAGCGTGAACGGCGTCAAGCTCGGCGGCGAACAGATCGCCGGCTCGGTGACGACCATCGCCGAGGCGTTCCGCGAGGCGGGCTACCTGACGGCCGCCTTCATCCGCAACGACTTCGTCGGCCCCACCACCCACACCGAGCAGGGATTCGACTTCTTCTTCCCGGGCGACACGATCGGCGCCGCGGGCGGCGCCGGCTTGCAGCAGGCGATCGCCCGCATGTTCGGCCGCAATCCGCTGAATGCCGACGCCGGCCAGGGCGGGATGAACTTCAACAGCGGCTCGTCGCGCGACCTCTTCGTGAAGGCGAAGCCGTGGCTCGACCAGTACCGCGACGTGCCGTTCGTCCTCTACCTGCACGCCGTCGATCCGCACGACCCGTACGACCCCGACCAGTTCGATCGCTCGAAGTTCATGAGCGCTGAGGACGACGCGCAGTTCGCGGCGATGCAGACGAAGCTGAACGACTTCCGCGCGAAGCAGCAGCCGCAGTTCGGCGGGCCGGGCGGCGCCATCGTGGTCCCGGGACCGGGAGGCGGGAACTTCGTGGTCGGGCCGGGCGGCGTCGTGCAGGCACCCGCTGCAACGCCTGCTGCAACGCCTGCTGCAACGCCTGCTGCAACGCCTGCTGCAACGCCTGCCGCCAACCCCGCTGCGCCGCCTGCGACGGGCGACGCGACGGCGGCGGCGCCTGAGGCGACGCCCGCGGGCGACGGCGCTCCCGCCGCGGTGGCCGCTGCGCCGACGCCCGCGGCACCCCCGGCGGGCGGCCGCGTACGCGGCAGCGAGGCGATGGACGAGTACATCGCCGCCGGCGTCGATCCGCACGAGTTCATGCGGTTGCAGCGGATCATCTACGACGCCGAGCTGCACTACTTCGATCGCCACTACAAGCAGCTGCGCGACTACTTCGCCGAGCACGGCCTCACGCAGCACTCGATCTTCAGCTTCAACGCCGACCACGGCGAGGAGTTCCTCGACCATGGCGCCACCGGCCACGGCCAGTCGGTCTACGCCGAGCTGAACCACGTGCCGTGGATCCTCTCCGCACCCGGCTTGTTGCCGGCCGGCAAGGTGGTCGGCGACAACGTCGCCAACGTCGACCTCGGCCCGACGCTGCTCGGCCTCGCCGGCGTGACGCCGCCCGACACGATGCAGGGGCGCAACCTCGCCGCCGAGCTGCAGAACGGCGACGAGCTGCCCGCCTTCGCGATCTTCACCGAGAAGTGGGAAGGCGGCATGTTCGGCGGCGGCAGCGGCGGCGACGCCAACGGCGAGATCCTCGGCAGCTTCGCGGTGATCGAAGGGCGCTGGAAGACGATCGTCCATCGCACGATGGGGCCGGCGGTCGGCGCCGACGGCAAGCCGAGCGGCAAGCAGGAGTTGAAGATCGACTACGAGGTCTACGACCTGCTCGCCGACATGACCGACTCGCACGATCTCGTCGCCAGCGAGCGGCCGCGCGCCGAAGCGGCGAACCAGCGGCTCGAGCTGTGGGTCGCCGAGATGCGGAAGCTGAACGCGCGCTACGCCGGCGAGCAGACGGAGAACGACGGCGCGCTCGACATGATGCGGGCGCTCGGCTACGCGCAGTGAATGGAGCAGAACCGTGGGTGACCTGCGCGACGCCTTCAAGAAGGCGGGGCTGATCGACGACAAGACCGACCGCCGCTTGAAGCACGAGCAGCGCGTCGAGAAGAAGGAGCTCGGCCGCGAGGGGCTCGAGGAGCAGCGCCGCCGCGAGGAGGCGGAGCGGGCGCAGCGGGACGCGCAGAAGAAGGCCGACGTGAAGGCGGCGCAGGCGCGGCTCGACGCCGACAAGCAGCGCACCGAGCGGCAGAAGAAGCTGCGCGCCGCGCTCGACGAGCAGGCGATCCGCGGGACCGGCGGCCCGCGCCGCTTCCACTGGGTCGATGCCGAGGGGTACTGCCCCTGGATCGCGCTGGACGACACGACCGGGCGGCGGATCGAAGCGGGCGAGATCGCGTTGGTGCTGCTGCCCGATCGCGGCGAGACGGCGCTGGTGCCGCGCGCGCTGGCGCTCGAGCTCCACGCGAGCTACCCCCACCTGCTGCTCCACCTCGCGGGCGGCAGCGGTGGCGCGGCGGGCGGGCCGGCGGGCGGCGAGTCGGCCGGTCGCTGAGCGCGCGCCCCACGGGAAACGCCGGTCGTTACGGCAAACGACTTGCGATCGGTCGAGCGGCTCCGGCCGCGCGGGCGGCGGCGCCGTGCATCGATTGGCTCGCCCTTCGTGCGCCGCGGGAAACGGCGCGGCCGGGCGGGATTCCCCGCGCCGCCTCCTTGGCTGACCCCGTCGACTCCCCCACCACCATGGCCGACAAGAACCAACGCTTCGAAGACAACGTCGGCGGCCCCTGGTACGTCGACAAGTCGTGCATCCTCTGCTCGCTCTGCTCCGACCTCGCGCCGAAGAACTTCCGCGAGAGCCAGGACGGCGACCACGACGTCGTCTACAAGCAGCCCGAGACGCCCGAAGAGCTGGCGCAGTCGCAGCAGGCGAAGCTGCAGTGCCCGGTCGAGGCGATCGGCGACGACGGCGACCCGGCCTGACGGCGCCACCGGGCTCCGCACCGGGATCCCGCTCCCCGCGCCGCCGCTCAGCGTGACGCGACCGCGACCTGCTCGGCGCTGAGTTCGACGCGCACCACGCACCAGCTGTCGGGATCGCGCCGCGTCGCGTAGCGGGCGTCGCCGAGATGGACGGTCGCGCCGCCGTCGTTGCGTCGTTCCGACCAGCCCCACGGCAGCCGCGCGAAGGAGCGCATCGCCACCGCCGCGGGCTGCTGCCAGGCGAGCCGCACCAGCGGATCGTCGGCGCCAGTGGCAAGGCCGTCCGCGGCGTGCGCGCCGCTCGCGTCGACGGCGCCGCGCACCACCTCGCGCCCGACCAGGTCGAAGGTGCGCCAGCGCACCCGCGTGCCGTCGTCGAACGCGAACGACCAGCGCGTCGGATCGGCCACCGCCGGCGAGCGCATGCGCAACGTCGCGGCGCGCACGGGATCGGCGCGCACCTGCGCCTCGGCGCGCGCCCCGCAGGCGAGCAGCAGCGCGAGGTAGCCGGCCACCCCCGCCGCGCCGACGGCGACGACGCGGCCCGGCCGCTCGACACCGAACCGCCCCGCGCGCAGCACGGCGAGCAGCAGCAGCAACGGCGGGAAGGCGAGCTTGACGAACCCTGGTGAACGATCGTGGAGCAGCAATACGGCGAGCGCCGCGGCGCCGAGCAGCCCCCAGACGACGTGGCCGGCGCGCCACCGCGGTCCCGCCAATGCCGCCGTCGCGCCGAGCAGCAGCCAGAGCCACGGATCGACGATGAAGACGAGGTCGCCGAAGTGGCGCAGCGTGGAGAACGGCAACCACGGCCGCACGCCGTAGTTGTTGAGGAAGTCGAGCAGCGGATGGGTCAGCAGGCCGACCGCCGCGGGCAGCAGATGAGCGCTCCACGGCAACGGGGCGCCGTGCAGTGCGCCGTTCGTCGCGCCGCGGCCGCCGCGCTCGCACCAGCGGATCGCTGCGGCCAACAGCAGCGCCTGCACCGCGAGGCCGAGCATCGCATGGGTGATGCCGCGGTGGTGGACGAGGTAGGCGGCGCGGCGCGCCATCTCGTCGGCGCCGAACAGCATCACGACGGCGTCGGCATCGGGCAGGTTCGCGCCGAGCAGCAGCGACAGCGGCGCGAGCGGCGAGAGGCGACCGAGCCGCGTCTTCGCCAGCGCGGCGCCGCAGAGCGTGTGGGTCAGGTTGTCCAACGCGAGCGCCCCCGGACCGCCAACCGTGGCATCGCTTCCGTCACGCTCATCCGTTCCGCTCGGGCGGCGCGCGCGGCGGCCGCGGCTTCGGGCCGACGTCGGGACCGGGCGGCGCGCGATCGAGCAGCGAGCCGCGCGTGACCACCCCCTCGCCGAACCGGGCGCAGAGCTCGTCGACGGCGCGCGCCACCGCTCGCCCCTGCCGCACCGCCTTCTCCTCGAAGAGCGCCGGCTGCACGGCGCCGAAATGGGAGAGCGAGACGCCGACCAGGCGGATCGCGCGACGCGTCGTGTCACAGCGCGAGAGCAGCTTCCGGGCGACCGGCAGCAGCGCCTCGGTGGTGTCGACCGCGCTCTCGAGCGTCGCCGCGCGCGTCACCGTCTCGAAGTCGTCGGTGCGCAGCTTGACCGTCACGGTGCGCCCCGCGAGGCCGTGACGGCGCAGCCGCGCGGTGAGCTGCTCGACCAGCGCGAGCAGCAGGCGGGCGACCTCGTCGCGATCGGCGACGTCGACCTCGAAGGTGTGCTCGCGGCCGAGCGACTTGGCGGCGCGCTCCGGCTCGACGGGGCGATCGTCCATCGCGCGGGCGAGCGCCTGCAAGTGGGCGCCGCCGTCGCCGCCGAAGGCCGCCGCGAGGTGGCTCGGAGCGAGCGCCGCGACATCGCCGATCGTCCGCGCGCCGAGCTGGTGGAGGCGCGCCGCCGTCTTCGGGCCGGCGCCCCAGAGGCGCTCGAGCGGCAGCGGCGCGAGGAAGGCGGCGGCGGCGCCGGGCGCGCCGTCGACCACCACGAGACCGGCGGGCTTCCTCAGGTCGCTGGCGATCTTCGCGACGAACTTGCAGGGGGCGACGCCGACCGAGACCGAGAGGCGCTCCTCGTCGCGCACCGCGCGCTGGATCGCGCGCGCGATGGTCGGGCCGTCGCCATGCAGCCGCTCGCTGCCCGTGACGTCGAGGAACGCCTCGTCGACCGAGAGCGGCTCGACGAGGTCGGTGAAGCGCTCGAGCAGCGCGAAGAAGCGCTGCGACACCGCGAGGTAGAGCTCCATGCGCGGCGGCAGGAAGACGGCGTCGGGGCAGAGCGAGTAGGCGCGGCCGATCGGCTGCGCCGAGTGGATGCCGAAGCGGCGCGCCTCGTAGCTCGCCGCCGAGACGACGCCGCGGCCGCGGCCGCCCTTCGGATCGGCCCCCACCACCACCGGCCGACCGGCGAGCGACGGCTGCTCGCGCACCTCGACCGCCGCGTAGAAGGCGTCGAGGTCGACGTGGAGGATCGTGCGGGGCGTCGCGGCGGCGGTCACGGCGCGATCATGCAGCGGCCGCCGCAGAGGCGCGAGCGCCGACGATCAGCGCTCGACCATCGGCGGCAGGATGAAGGCGAACCCCTTCGAGAAGAGGAACCCGAGCACGATGCAGACCGGGAAGGTGAGCAGCCACGCGTAGAGGATCTTCTTGCCGACCTCCCAGCGCACGCGCCGCATCCCCTTCGCGGCGGCGACGCCGGTGATGGAGCCGGTGATCGCGTGGGTGGTGCTGAGCGGGATCCCGTGGCTGGTGCAGACGAAGATCGTGGTGGCGGCCCCCATCTCGGCGGCGAACCCTTGGTAGGTCTCGAGGTGGGAGAGGCGGCTGCCCATCGTCTTGATGACCGACCAACCGCCCACCATCGAGCCGACCCCCATCGCGATCGCGCAGGTGATCCGCACCCAGACCGGCACGTGCCATTCGGCGCCCGCGGCGCCGCCCGCCATCAGCGCGCCGGTGATGATCCCCATCGCCTTCTGCGCGTCGCCGGTGCCGTGCGAGAAGGCCATGTAGGCCGCCGACACGATCTGCAGCTTCCCGAAGACCGACGTCACGCGCCGCGGCTTCCAGTTCTTGCAGATCCAGCAGACGGCGGTGACCACGGCCATGCCGAGCAGGAAACCGATGATCGGCGAGGTGAAGACGCCGATCACGATCTTCTTGATGCCGGCGCCAGCGAGCGCATCGCTGCCCGCCGTCGCGATGACCGCGCCGACCAGCGCCCCCATCAGCGAATGGGAGCAGCTGATCGGCAGCCCGCGCCAGGTGCAGAGCGTGATCCAGAGCGGCGCCGCGACCAACGCGGCGATGTAGGTGGCGCTGGTCAGCAGCGCCGGGTCGGCGATCTCCTTGCCGACCGTCTTCGCCACCTCGCCGCTGACCAGCGCGCCGACGAAATTGAAGAAGGCGCCGAACAGCACGGCCGTGACCGGCTTCAGCACGCGGGTGCAGACGGCGGTGGCGATGGCGTTGGAGGCGTCGTTCCAGCCGTTCGCGAGGTCGAAGAGGATGGCGCCGGCGACGATCAGCCAGCCGACCCAGCCGAGGTGGTCGATCGCTTCGAGGAAGCTCATCGGGGCGCGCCGGTCACGAGTGCCGGATCACGATCGACTCGACCACGTTGGCGACGTCCGAGCAGGAGTCGGTCGCCTTCTCGAGGTCGCCGTAGATGTCCTTCCACTTGATGATGTCGACGGCGTCGAGCTTGTGGTCGAAGAGCGCCGCGAGGCCGTGCTGCTCGATGCGGTCGCCTTCCGACTCGAGCTGCTGGATCTGCAGGCAGGTGTTGAGGATCACCTGCGGCTTCTTCAGGTTGCGCAGCTGCGGCATCAGCTCGCGGATCAGCGCGGTCGACTGGCGCAGCACCTTGCCGAGCGCACGCGCATCTTCGGTCGGCTTGTCGACGCGGTAGAGCACCAACCGGCTCGCCGCCTCGTCGATGTGGTCGAGCACGTCGTCCATCCGGCAGACGAGCTCGTGGATCTCCTCGCGGTCGAACGGCGCGAGGAACGTGCGGTTCAGCTTCTCGATCGCCTCGCGCGTCAGGTGGTCCCCGGCGTGCTCGACGTTGTTGATCTGCTTGGCCTTGTTGGCGAGGTCGGTGAAGTCGGTCAGGAAGGCGTCGAGCAGCTGCCCGGACTCCTGCAGGTTGTCGGCGGCGCGCTCGAAGAGGTCGAAGAAGCCTTCATCCTGCGGCAGCAATCGGACCACGGGGTGCCCTCTCGTCGGGCGGCGCGCGGGCAGCCGCCTCTTTACCGTCGCTTCACCTGTTCTTTACAGGGCGGAGGACGGTAGGCGCCGGTCGCGAGCGAAGCAAGCGCGCCGATCGTCGCAGCGGCGCGCCCCGCCGGGTGGCCGCCGCCGCGGCGCTCAGAGCGACTCGAGCCGCTTCCAGAGCTCGGCGATCTCGGCCCCGAGCGCGGCGTGGCGCGCCCGCTTCTCGGCGAGGCGCTTCGGGTCGGCGTAGAGCGCCGGATCCTCGAAGGCAGCGGCGAGCTCCGCCTGCTCGCGCTCGGCCGCCTCGATGCGGGCGGTGAGGCGCTTCTCCTCGGTCTGCCGCGCCTTCTCCTCGCGCCGCCGATCGCGGAACTCGGCGCCCGCCTTGCGCTCGCCGCCGCGCTCGCCGCCCGACTCGACCGCCTGCAGCGCTGCGACCACGTCGGGGCGCGCCTGCGCCAGCTTGCTCGGCGCCGCGGCGGCCCCGCGCGGCGCGTAGCCCGGCAACGGCCGCCCCTCGCGCTGGCGCATCTCGGCGTAGTGGGTGAAGCCGCCGAGGTAGCTCTTCACGCGGCCGCCCGGATTGACCTCGAGCACGCGCGTCGCGACCGCGTCGATCACGTGGCGATCGTGGGTGACGATCACCAGCGTGCCGTCGTAGCGGGCGAGCGCCTCGGCCAGCATCTCCTTGCCGGTCAGGTCGAGGTGGTTGGTCGGCTCGTCGAGCAGCAGCAGGTTCACCGGCTGCACCAGCGTGCGCGCGATGGCGACGCGCGCCTTCTCGCCGCCCGACAGCACTCCGACCTTCTTGTGGATCTCGTCGCCCGAGAAGAGGAAGGCGCCGAGCAGCGTGCGCAGCCGGACGTCCTGCGCGTCGCGCGGCGCGGCCCGCTTCACCTCCTCGAAGATGGTCGCGGAGAGGTCGAGCGCTTCGGCGGTGTGCTGCGCGAAGAAGGCGGGCGTCGCGCGTCCGTCGAGCTTGCGGGCGCCGCCGTCGAGCGGCTCGGCGCCGGCGAGGATGCGCAGCAGCGTCGACTTGCCGGCGCCGTTGGGGCCGACGATCGCGACCTTCTCGCCGCGCTCGATCTCGACGTCGAGGCCGTCGAAGAGCGGCGGCGCGTCGCCGAACCGCTTGCGCGCGCCGGTCAGCGCCACCACCACCTGGCCGCAGCGCGGCGCCGGGTCGAAGCGGAAGCTGATCGAGCTCGCCTCGTCGACGATCTCGATGCGCTCGATCTTGTCGAGCTGCTTCTCCTTGCTGCGCGCCTGCGCCGCCTTGCTGTTCTTGGCGCGGAAGCGCTCCACGAAGCGCTCGAGCTGCTCGATCTTCTTGTCCTGCTGCTCCTTCGCGGCGATCAGCGCCTCGCGGCGCCGCTGCTTCTCCGCTTCGTAGGCGGTGTAGTTGCCGGTGAAGGTGGTCAACGTGCCGCGTTCGAGCTCGACGACGCGGGTCACCATGCGGTCGAGGAACGCGCGGTCGTGCGAGATGAGGACGAGCGTGCCCGAGTAGCCGCGCAGGAACTCCTCGAGCCAGGCGAGCGACGGCAGGTCGAGGTGGTTGGTCGGCTCGTCGAGGAAGAGATGGGTCGGGCGCGAGAGGAGGAGGCGCGCGAGGTGGACGCGCATGCGCCAGCCGCCCGACAGCGTGGCGAGCGGCGCCACCATCTGCTCGGCGCTGAAGCCGAGGCCGTCGAGGACGCGCTCCGCTTCGCTCTTCGCGCGGTAGCCGTCGTGGTGCTCGAAGGCGTGCTGCAGCTCGTCGAGCCGCGCGATCAGCGCCGGCAGCTCGGGGTCCTCCGCGTCCTTGCTGCCGATCTCCTCGGCGAGCTCCTCCTGCTCGCGCGCGGCATCGAGGGCGGCGTCGAACGCCTTCATCGCGCCGGCGAGCGGCGTCGCCCCTTCGAGCGGCGGCTCCTCCTGCGGCAGGTAGCCGAGCCGGACGTGGTGGGCGCGGGTGACGCGGCCGTCGTCGGGCGCCTGCAGCCCGAGCGTCACGCGCAGCAGCGTCGTCTTGCCGGCGCCGTTGCGGCCGACCAGCGCGATGCGCTCGCCGGTGCCGAGGATCCAGTCGATGTGGTCGAGGAGCGACCGCTCGCCGATGCGGACCAGGACTTGTTCGAGTGCTAGCACCGCCGCAACATACCGGCCTTCCCTGGAGAGCTGCGATGCGGAGCTGCTGGATCGCGCTGGTGGTGGCGGTCGCGCCGCTCGCGCTCGGACGCGGCGACGACGACGCGACGACGCGCGCCGAGGCCGGCGCGCCGCGCCGCGAGCCGGAGCTGCGCGCCGCGCTGGCCGACTACCTCGCGCAGTTGCGGCCCGAGTCGCGCGCGCAGGCGCAGTTCGCCTTCGCCGACCCGCAGCGGCTCGACTGGCACTTCATCCCGCGCGAGCGGCGCGGACTCCCGTTGGCCGCGATGGCGCTGCCCGAACGGCTGGCCACGGATGCCCTCTTGCGGCAGTTCCTGAACACGCGCGGCTACCTGCGCGTGCAAGGCGTCCTCGAACTCGAGGAGGAGCTGCGCGAGGCGGAGCAGGCGGCCGGGCGCGACGGCCTCTGGCGCGATCGCGAGCGCTACTTCGTCAGCCTGTTCGGCGATCTCGCCGCGAGCGAACCGTGGGGCATGCGCTTCGAAGGGCACCACCTGTCGCTGCAGTTCACCGGCGTACCGGGGTCCGGCGTCGCCGTGACGCCGCTCTTCCTCGGGGCCAATCCGGCCCAGGTGCGACGCGGCGGCCGGGCCGGTTTGACCCTGCTCGGCTCGATCGAGACGGCGGCGCGGGCGCTGCTGCACGCGCTGACGCCGGAGCAGCGCGCGAGCGCGGTGATCGCGGCGACGGCGCCGGCGGACGTGCTCTTCGGGCCGGGGCAGGCCCCGCCCGACCGCACCGCCGGAGTGGCGCTCGATCGCCTCGGCGACGTCGCGACGGCGCGCCTCATCGAGCTGATCCTCGAGCTGCCCTTCGCCGATCTCGGAGTCGCGCAACCCGAGCCGCTCGACGATGCGTTGGACCAAGGTGGGCCCGCGGACGGGCGCTTCGTCTGGGCGGGCGGCGGGGAGGTCGGCGCGCCTCACTACTGGCGGCTCTGGCTCGGAAGCCAGGTCGTCGAGTGGGACGACACGCAGGACGGCGCGAACCACGTCCACCTGCTGGTGCGCGACGTTCGCCACGACTTCGCGTCGGGCTGGCTCGCCGACCACCGCCGGCAGGAGCGTCCCGCTGGCGCGTCACCTGGGCAGGCGGCGGGTCACGAGCACGACGAATCGTCGCGGTGACCGTCCCCCTGCGCGTCGAGCAATCGGGCGCGGCGGATCGTGGTGGCGCTTTGGTGCAACTTGCCGCAGTCCAGTGCGGCCGAGTCTTCGACGGCACCGACTAATTGTCCAACTTGTACATAGATCGCAGACATGCTCAAACTCCGGCCTGCCGTAACGAAGTCTCACGAATTCGGCTGACAGGAGATCAGCGCTGCCCGCCGCGGCTGCAAGGAGTGCATGGTGGAGGCGCTGATCGCCCGCTTGAATGACCGGTGGACACCGGCGGCACGAGAGATGCTTTACCGGAAGTTTTCTAAGGGAACCCCCCGACAACTCGCTGGATCGGTGCTACTTTTTTCGTTCGTTTCATCGGGCAAGCGTTTGCGCTTCCCTTCGGGGTCGGGAGGAATCGGCTGCGATCGACGCTGCGTCTCGCGACGCATGCGATCGTCGACGAGACTTCGCGATCGACCTGCGGTTCGAGGAGTGCGCCGATCGGCAGGTCGAAGTGCAGCGATGCCAAGCTGAAGATGCAGCGTTTGCAGCGAGCTGCAGCAAGAACAAGAAGTTGCGAAGAGCGAAGTTCACGACGCAGCGGGTGAGATGAAGGAAGTTGAGCGGAAGTGCGACGGTGGAACTGCGAAGTCGGATCGGCACTGCCCCCGACGGAAGGTTCCACCCGAGCAGACGCAGAGGTTGCACGAAGTTCGTCCGCAGCAAGCAAAGCGCGCCTGACTTCCCCCAAGTCGGCCGCCACGCGAAGAAGAAGTCGAACCATTTCCTGGTGCCTGAGAGTGAAAAGGAGCGAGTCCATGTTGAAGTCCAGTTCGATCGCACTGCTCGCGCTGTTCGGCGCGGCGCCGTTCGCGGCGGCCGGGACCCTTTCGGTCCCGTCGCAGTACCCCACCATCCAGGCTGCCATCAATGCGGCCGTCGACGGTGACGTCGTCGACGTCGCCAATGGCACCTACACCGAGAACATCAACCTTCTCGGCAAGCAGATCACCGTGAAGGGCAAGGGGATCAACAAGTCGACGATCCTCGGCTCGAACGGCGGCTCGGCGGTGACGATGGCGTCGGGCGAGACCCCGTCGACGCTGCTCACCGGTTTCTCGATCAAGCTCGGCACCGGCACGCCGATCAGCGGCAAGCTCTACGGCGGCGGCATCTACATCGCCGGCGGTTCCGATCCTTCGATCCTCAACTGCGCCATCGGCTTCAACACCGCCGACTTCGGCGCCGGCCTCTTCATCGACGTCGGTTCTGATCCGCTGATCCAGGACTGCCTGGTCGCCAACAACGTCACCGGCGCGACCGGCCTCGGCGGCGGCCTCTACATCGCGGGCAACCCGACCCTCGATGGCAACCGCATCACCGAGAACACCGCCACCAGCGGGTCCGGCGGCGGCGTCTACGCGGTCAACACGACCACGACCTTCATCAACAACGAGTTCGACAAGAACCACGCCTACTACGGCGGCGGTCTCCACGTGAACGGCGGCACGCCGTCGATCACCGACAACCTCTTCGAGGAGAACACGGTCGATCGCGCGCCGGTGAACGGCGAGGGCGCGGGCATGGCGATCGTGAACGGCGCGACGCCGTGGGTGTCGAACAACGAGGTGCGGCTCAACAAGGCGCACAGCGGCGCCGGCATCTACGTCTACGACGCGGCTCCGTCGATCGTGACCAACCTGATCCACGACAACCAGGCCTCGGTCAACTCCACCGGCAGCTTCGGCTACGGCGGCGGCCTGTCGCTCGGCAAGGGCCGCGGCACGATCGAGCTGAACGAGATCTACCAGAACAGCGGCGCGATGGGCGGCGGCCTCTCGACCCGCAGCTCGACGACCACGCTGCTCTGCGGCAACCTGATCGACCACAACACGACGGGCAGCGGCATCGGCGGCGGCCTCTACTCGAAGGACTCGACCCCGACGCTCCTCGCCAACACGATCGCCGCCAACACGGCGTCGAAGGGCGGCGGCCTCTACGTGATCGGCAAGTCGGCCCCGACGGTCGACACCTCGATCATCTACTTCAACACGGCGAGCTCGAACAAGTCGTTCTTCGATGGCACCGGCAAGCTGACCTTCGGCTTCTCGGACGTCGAGGCGGCTTCGGTCGGCGGCACCAGCATCTCGGTGGATCCGCTGTTCGCGAACCTCGCGACCCGCGACTTCAGCCTGCTTGCGACGTCGCCGGTCATCGACGCGGGCAACTTCGTCTTCTCGGGCGGCGCGACCGACATCTACGGCAACGTTCGCGTGAACGGCGGCCGTGTCGACATGGGCGCCGTCGAGAACTGAATCGCGAACTGATCTCGACTCGCACGTACTCGTACTGACTTTCGAGAGGGGCCGGCCCACCAGGGTCGGCCCCTCGACTTTTTCCATGCGGACTCGGTGATTCCCGCCCGCTCCCCCAGGTTTTCGACCACTGCCGGAGCGCCTTCCGAACCGCACCGCCCCTTGTCGGCGAGGGGGCGACGTCCATAATCGCGCCCCGTCTCGCGCAGCCGACCTACCCCACTCGGAATCGACCCATGCGCTCGCTGATTTGGGCGTCTGCTGCCGTCGTCGCCGTGCTCGTTGCACCGGCGGCCCACGCGGGCGCGGGCGGATCGACGTCGCCCGGTCCTTGGGTCGGCGTCGGAGGCCGGCCGCGCATCGACCGCCACTTGCTCGTGCGCGTCGAACCGGGCGTCCGCCTGCTCGAGGGTGAAGACGCCTCAGGGCGGATGACCACCGGCGTGCCGGAGATCGACGCTCTCAACGTCACCTACCACGTGAACGCGGTCTGGCGCGTCCACCAGGATCCGCCGCGCGGCCGTCGCGATCCGGCGCTCTTCCGTTCTCTCGGGCTCGATCGGATCTACTACCTGCAGTTCGTCCACGGTCGCCCCGACCTCGACGTGATCGCCCAGCAGTACCAAGGGTTGAACTCGGTCGAGCTCGCTTGGCAGGACCGGATCGTCAGCCACTGCAAGGCGCCGAACGACACCAAGTACTCCTCGCAGTGGAACTACACCTGGGAGGATCTCGACTGCGAGCCGGGCTGGGACATCGCCACGAACTCGAACGTGCTGATCTCCGTGATCGACAGCGGCGCCGACCTGAAGCACGCCGATCTCGACGGCAACCTCTGGGTGAACCCGGGCGAGATCGCCGGCAACAAGAAGGATGACGACGGCAACGGCTACGTCGACGACCTCCACGGCTTCGACTTCTGGAACGCCGACGGCGATCCGAACGACGACTTCGGACACGGCAGCCACGTCGCCGGGATCATCGGCGCCGAGGGCAACAACGGGCGCGACGTCGCCGGCGTCTGCTGGAGCGCCGACCTGCAGGTCGTGAAGGTGCTCGACTCGGTCGGCACAGGCACGTGGACGTCGATCTCGCAGGGCATGGTCTACGCCGCCGACAACGGTTCGCTGGTCTCGAACTACAGCCTCGGCGGCACGAGCTACGACGTGAACGTCGACTCCGCGACCCAGTACGCCGCCGGGCTCGACATCGTGCAGGTCGCCGCGGCCGGCAACCTCGCCTCGAACGCGGCGTTCTATCCCGCCGCCTACAACGACGTGATCGCGGTGATGGCCTCCGACATCTCGGAGAAGCGCGCCCGCTGGTCCAACTACGGCAGCTGGTGCGACCTCTGCGCGCCGGGCGACGGCATCACGAGCCTCTGGCAGTCGGGCGGCACCGCCGTCCTCACCGGAACCTCGCAGTCGGCGCCGCACGTGGCCGCGATCGCCGCGCTGGTCCGGACGCTCAATCCGCAGCTCGATCGCATCGACACCGAGCTCTTGATCGAGTACACCGCGAAGGACCTCGGAGCTCCCGGCCGGGACTCGAACTACGAGTGGGGCCTCGCCGATCTGCACCGCGCGCTCGACGCCGCTGCATCGCTGACGCTCTCGACCACCAGCAGCTCGGTCGGGGGCCAGGTCGACCTGCGCATCCACCGCCCCGACTCGGGCAACGACTTCTTCGTGATCCTCCCCTCGATCTCGGGCCGCACTCCCGGCTACGGCCTCGGCAACGCGTTCACCGGCGAGAACCGCATCGTTCCGATCAACTGGGACGTGGTCACCGACCTCTCGCTGCTGCTGCCGAACATCGGCGTCTGGAACGGCTTCGCGGGCAACCTCGACATCAACGGCAACACCACGGCGACGCTGATGATCCCGGGAGGGCGGTTGCTGCTGCACAAGCCGAGCTACTTCAGCGGGATCATCCTGCCAGCCGGCAACCTCTCGACGGTCACCTGGGTGCTGAACTCGGTGAAGCTCGACGTGCAGTGACGGCGAGCGGCGCCCGCCGCGCGGGCCGCGCCGCCTCCCCCGCTCGCCGCACCACGCCTTGCTGGCTCGCCACGCTCAGAGCCCGGGCACCAGCTCCTCGATGCGCACCAGCCGCCGCTCGTCGATGCTCTTGCGGGCGGCGATGCCGGTGAGGCAGGAGAGCGCGCCGTCGCGCACGCCGGGCAGCGCCAGCCACTCGGGGAGCTCCGGCTTCGCGAAGACCTGCGCGAGCAGCAGCTCGTCGCCGCCGCCGTGGCCGCCGCTCACCGCTTCGACATCGATCGCCTCCCGCTTCCCGAAGTTGCGGGTGAGCCAGATCTCGGTCGGCCGGTCGGGCGTCCACGGCTGGCGATCGTGGTCGCGGATCTCGAGCCGCCCCTCGCTCCCGTTGAACGCGAGGCGGTAGCCCTCGAACGGCATCGCGGCGTTCAGCGAGTAGCTCATCGTCACGTCGTTCGAGTAGCGGACCGACACGTTCATCGTGTCGAAGATGTCGACGTCCTCGCGGAAGACGCAGCCGTCGCGCTTGTAGCCATCCTCGCTCTCGCACTCGACGTAGAGCTCGGCGAGGCCGCGGTCCTTGGTGATGTCCCAGAAGAACGGGCACTTCGCCGCGTGCGGGCAGCCGCGGCACTGCGCGTGGCGGAACGGGCCGTTGCGTCCGTAGACCTTGAGCCCGCCGTGCGCGAAGACCTCGACCGGCGCCGCCGCGAGCCACCAGTTCATCAGGTCGAAGTGGTGGGTCGACTTGTGGACCAGCAGGCTGCCGCTGCTGCCGCGCAGCCGATGCCAGCGCCGGAAGTAGTCGGCCCCGTGGTGGATGTCGAGGTACCAGTTGAAGTCGACCGAGGTCACCTTCCCGATCGCGCCCGACAGCAGCACCTCCTTGATGCGCTGGTGCTTCTTCGCGAAGCGGTAGTTGAAGCCGACCGTGAGGCGCCGACCGCTGCGCTTCTCCGCCTCGAGCACCGCGCGGCACTGCGTCTCGTCGGTCACCATCGGCTTCTCGGTGATGACGTCGAGCCCCGCGTCGAGCGCGCGCACGATGTAGCCCGAGTGGGTCGCATCGACCGTCGTGACGGCGAGCAGCTCGGGCCGAGCCTCCTTCAGCAGCGCCTCGAAATCGGTGAAGGTCGGGCAACTCGCGCCGAGCCGCCGCTTCACCAGCTCGACGCGCTTGCGATTGACGTCGCAGAGGCCGACCAGCTCGATCGCGTCGCCGTGGCGCGCCAACGCGCTCGCGCTCCACATCGTGCTGCCGCGGATGCCGGTGCCGACGATCGCGTAGCGACGCTTGGCGGCCGGGCGGCGCGGCGTCGCGGGGAGCGGCGCCGTCGCCGGTGACGCGACCGCTGCCGCGACCGCCGGCGCGACCACCGCCGGGACCAGCGCCGACGCGAGCACCGAGCCGCTCGCCGCCTTGAGGAACCCGCGCCGCGTCACGGCACCATCTCGCTGCTGCTCGCGCATGGACTGCTCCTCGCCTGGGTCCCGTCGGCCCCGCGCCGCGCTCCGTCCGGAGCGCCGCCCGGAGTTCCGCTCGGATCGCCGGTCGGCGCGAGCGTACCCCCGCCCGCGCCAACGCTGTAGCCTCGCGGACCGGAGGGCCTCCCGTGCTCGCAGCCACTGCCCGCATCGCGCTTCGCTCGATCGCCACCGGGATCGCCATCGCCTGGCTCGCCGCCGCCGCCCCGCCCGAAGCGCGCGGCACGAGCCGGAGCCTCCCCGCCGGCGACGATCCGCTCGCGTTCGGCCGCGCGCGACTCGCCGCTGCCGGCCTCGATCCCGCGCGCGTCACGACCACGATCGACCCGGCGCTCGGCCGCGAGGCGTTCACGCTGCGCAGCGGCGAGGGCGGCGCCCGCGTCACCGGCGGCGACCCGACCGGCGCGATGTACGGGCTGCTCGAGCTCGCCGAACGGCTGCAGCGCGACGGCGCGCGCGCGACGACCTCGCTGCGCTTCGACGCCGCCCCCTTCCTCGCGCAGCGCGGCCTGAACGTCTTCCTCACCCTGCCGTTCGACGTCGAGCGCTCGACGACCGACTACGACCCGGCTGCGCTCGCCGATCCGCAGCGCTGGTGGTTCCACGACGAGTCGTACTGGACGACCCTGCTCGACCAGATGGCGGAGGCGCGCCTCAACTGGCTCGACTTGCACGGCATGTGGGACATCCACTCGACCGGCGCGCCGAACCTCTACGCCTACTTCGTCGACAGCGCGGCGCACCCCGAAGTCGGCCTCCCCGCCGACCTGAAGGCGATCAACCTCGCGCGCTTGAACTGGGTGATCGAGCGGGCGCACGCGCGCGGCGTGCGCGTCAGCGTGATGAGCTACGAAGCGCGGCTCGCCACGCCCCATCGCCGCGACCCGCCCTACGGCAACGACGAGGCGACCGCCTACGCCTACACGCGCGCCGTCGTCGAGGCGCTGATCCGCGGCGCGCCGGCGCTCGACGCCATCGGCTTCCGCATCGGGGAGAGCGGCCGCGGCGGCGACTTCTTCCGCTGCTACGTCGAGGCGGTCGCGGCGAGCGGTCGCGCGATCCCGCTGATCACGCGCAGCTGGGTGACGCGCAAGGAGCAGGTCGTGCCGCTCGCGCGCGCCTCCGCCGACTTCACCGTCGAGATCAAGTACGACGGCGAGCAGTGGGCCGCGCCCTACCCGTTCGCCGGCGGCCGCGTCGCCAACTGGCACAGCTACTCGTACGAGGACTACCTGAGCGACTCGGCCACCCACGATGCGCAGGCGGGCGCGGGTGCGCCGGCGCCGGCGCGCCTCTGGCCGGGCCACGCGCTTCCCGACGGCGGCCGTTGGCCCGACCAGCCCTACCAGATCGCCTGGCAGGTGCGCGCCAACGGGACCCATCGCCTCTTCCCGTTCCATGAGCCGCAGTGGGTGCGTCGCTCGATCGAGCCGATGCGGATCGGCACGACCTGCGGCTACACCGTCGAGCCGCTGAACGCCTACTTCCCCGCCTCGCCGCGCTACTACCTCGCCGATCGCTCCGCGCCGCCGTGCGACTGGATCCACCAGCGCGACGAGCTCTTCCTGCTCGAGTGGGGTCGCCTCGGCTACGACCCGACCACTCCCGACGCGCTCTTCACGCAGAAGCTGCGCGAGCGGTTCGGCGCGGCCGCGGAGCCGCTCGACGTGGCGTGGCGCGCCGCGAGCCGCGTGGTGCCGCTCGCGCTGCTGGCGCATGCCTACGGGCCCGACCATCGCGACCACGCTCCCGAGCTCGAATGGGGCGGGCCGACGCGCGACTGGATCGAGGGCGAAGGGCTCGACACCCACGCCTTCCTGCCGATCCGCGAGGAGATCGCGCTGCGGACCACCGGCGGCAGCGATGGCCGCATCTCCGCGTTGCGCGTCGCCGCCGAGCTCGACGCGCTGGCCGCGACCCTCGCCGCGGAACGGCCGCGCCTCGCCGCGGCGACCGTCGCCGATCCAGCGGGCGCCGCGCGCCTCGTCGAGCTGCGCCATGTCCTCGCGCAGCAGGAGAGCCTCGCGCGCTACCACGCCGGCCGGCAGCGCTCCGCGTGGTGGAGCGCGCTGGCCAACGCCGCGCCGGCGACGCCCTCCGCTCGCGAGCGCGCCGCCGCCGCGATGGAGAGCGCGCTCGCGGCGTGGCGCGAGCTCGCCGACTCGCCGTCCGGTCGTTGGTACGCCCCGTTCACCGATCGGCTGCGCATGCACACGCACGCCTTCCATTGGCGCGACGAGCTGCCGAAGGTCGAGCGCGAGGCGCAAGCGCTGCGCGCACTGGTGCCCGCGGCAGCGAAGCTCGCCCGCGCGCCGCAGCCCGATCCCGAGCTCGCCGAGTTCGCCCCGCCGACCGACGTCGCGCTCTCGTTCGCCGCAGCCGACGACGAAGTGGTCGCGCGGCTCTCGGCGCGCGGCCTCGACCGCGCCTGGCTCCTCCACAAGCCGCTGCCGAGTTCGACCTTCTTCCACCGCATCGCGATGAGCAAGGAGGGTGCGAGCTTCGTCGCCCGCCTGCCGCGCCTCTCGTGCGGCCACCTGCTCGCCGCCGAGGTCGCGATCGGCGAGCGGAGCTACCGGCTGCCCGACGCGCTCTCCGCGACTCCTTGGCTCGTCGTGCCGAGCCGCGCCGGCGCGACGCCGCTCTGGTTCTCGAGCGCGACCGCGCTCGACCACCTCGACCCGGCGCAGATCGATCCGGCGCGCCACGGGCTGCTGGTGGTGGCACCGCGCGCGTGGAGCTTCTTCCGCGACTACGACCCGACGACGCAGCGGAAGCTGCTCGATGCGGTGGCGCGTGGCAGCACGCTGCTGATCTTGCAGCAGGACTACAGCTCGGGCCGCTATCCGCTCGGCTGGATGCCGAACGCGCCGCGCGTGGAGAACGCGCGCCTCGACACCTTCGATCCGGGTGAAGCGCTGCGGCTCGACGTCGTGGCGGCGCCCGACATCGTCCTGCAACGCTTCGTCGCGACGCCCGGCTGGGAGCTCTTCGGCAACGGCGCCGTCGCGCGATCGCGCCACGGCAAGGGCGAGGTGTGGATGGTGCAAGCGCGCCTGATCCAGCACCTCGAGCGCCCGGCGGCCGCGCGCGCGCTGCTCCAGCTGCTGCGCAGCGGCGGCGGCGAGAAGCCGCTGGTGCTGATCGATCCCGGCACCGAGAACAACCGCTACGGCAGCTCGCTGCTGCCCGATTTCCTGAACGCGCACGCGCTGCCGTTCCTCACGCTCGGCGAGCTGATCGCGGCGCAGCAGGGTGTCGCGGCGGCAGCGCCCGCTCCGGGGCGGCCGTGGGACGACCTCGTGCTGAACGGCGACGGGCCGGCCCGCCAGCAGCGCTTCATGGACGCGCAGGCAAAGCGCGCCGCCGCGCAGCCGGCCCCCACCACGCGCGAGCAGCTCGAGGCGTGGCAGCCGGGCCAGGCCACCGCGATCCGCTCGGCGCTCGGCCTCGAACCGCTCCCGCCGCGCACGCCGTTGAAAGCGCGCGTCACCGGCGTGCTGCAGCGCGACGGCTACCGCATCGAGAAGCTCCTCTACGAGAGCCGCCCCGGCTTCCCGGTCACTGCGCACCTCTACGTCCCGGCCGGTCCGGGCCCGTTCCCCGTGATCGTCAACCCGCACGGCCACTGGTCGCGGAAGAAGCTCGAGCCGGTCGTGCAGCAGCGCCTCGTCCAGCAGGTGCGTCGCGGCTACCTCGCGCTGATCGTCGACTCGCCCGGCCACAGCTTCGAGGGCGACGCGCGCATCGAGCGGCGCGAGCTCGGCAGCCACTTCGACTTCCGGAACCAGCTCGGCAGCTGCTGTGCCGGCGCGGTCTACGTCTGGGACCTCATGCGCGGCCTCGACTACCTCGAGACGCGCGCCGAGGCCGACATGAGCCGCGTCGGCATCACCGGCGCTTCGGGCGGCGGCCACGCCACGCTCTGGACCTTCGCCGCCGACCCGCGCATCGACGCCGCCGTCCCCGTGGTCTTCGCGACCAGCCTCGAGATCGAGCCGCACAACGGCTGCCCGTGCAACCACGTCCCCGGCACGCTGCGCCTCGGCGATCGCGCCGACGTGCTCGCCGCGCGAGCGCCGGCGCCGGTGCTGCTGATCGGCGCGCGCGACGATCGCGAGTTCCCGCCGGCCGGCACCGAGCTCTCCGGCAAGAAGCTCGCGGAGCGCTGGGCGCTGCTCGGCGTGGCCGAGGCGGTCGACGCGCGCGTCTTCGACGGGCCGCACGACTACAACCTCGCGATGGTCGGCCACATGCTCGGCTTCTTCGACCGCTGGCTGAAGGGCGAGGGCGACGGCGCACCGCTCACGCTGACCGAGCTGCCGACCGAGCCGCCCGCCGCCGACGAGCCCTTCGTGCTGCAGGAGCCGATCGCCGGTGCGCGCACCATGCGCGACCTCGCCGTCGAGCGGCTCACCGCGGCGACGCAGCAGCCGCGCGTGCGCGACCCGCAGGCGTGGCTCGCCGCGAACGGCGGAGTCGCGATCGGCGCGCCGACGCGCGTCGCAGCGCGCGACGAAGCGGGCCGGCCGATCGCCTTCCCGACCACGCCCGAGCAGGCGCTCGCGCTGGCGGGCCGCTCGCTGGTGGTGACCTTCGAAGCCGAAGCGGGCCTGCCGATCCCGGCGCGCCTCTGGTTGCCCGCGCGTGCGCTGCGCGGCGCGGTCGTGCTGGTCGGCGACGACGGCAAGGCGAACGCGGCGGCGCGCTGCACGGTCGACAAGCTGCTGCTCGGCGGCTTCGCGTGCTTCGCCGTCGATCCGCGCGGCTTCGGGGAGCTCGACGGCATCGACCTGCGGCTGCTGCTCTACCGCAACAGCGCGCCCGCGGTCGCCGCCGCCACCGACCTCGCGGCCGCCGTCGCGCTGCTGGCGCCGCTCACCGCGCGCGTCGCGATCGTCGGCGACGGACCGGCCGGCTCGCTCGCGGCGCTCGCATGCGCGCATGCGCGCCCCGACCTCGCGGCGGTGATCGGCCGCGGCGGCCTGCGCGACTTCGCCGACGCCTTCGACGAGGCGGTGCCGTTGCTGGCGCTGCAACCGCAGGCCGACCTGCAGCCACCGCTCGCGGTCCTGCGCGACGCGCTGCCGATGGCGCACCACTTCACCTTCCGCGGCGAGCCGGGCGCCGACCTCTACGCGCTGCTGTTGCGGCTGCTCGAGCTGTGACCGAGCACCGCACGCCGCGTCACCGCGCGCCGCCCCTTCAGCTCCGCTTCTCCAGACGCTGCAGCGACGCGACCCCGAGCGGCTCGGCGAGGATGAACTCGCTCCACTCGCCGTGGTCGAGCGAGGCGGGCGGGAAGGGGCCCTCCCCTTCGAGCTCGAGGTAACAGGTGATGCTGCTGCCGAGGTGGAGGATGAGCGCGCCGCCGCGGGGCGGCTCGCCGCGCTCGATCAGCCCGCAGTAGACGCGATCTTCGACGCGCTCGGGCGGCAGTTGCGGCCCCTCGCTCGCCGGGTGGAGGCGGCAGGAGTAGTGGCCCGGCGCGTCGGCTTGCCGCGACGCCTCGGCGACCCCCGCCAGCACCAGCAGGACCTCGTCGGCCAACGCGAGCGGCGGCGCGTCGGCGGGCAGCACGATCGGCAGATCGCACCAGCTCCACCAGCGATCGGCGCGGTAGTCGGCGTGGCGGAGCCGGACGATCGCGATGCGGCGGCCCGCGCCGTCGGTCGAGAGCTGCCGGATGGCGCCGCGCGCCCCATCGCTCGCACGCATCGGGAACTCCTCACGCAGCCGGCGCGCATGCGCCCGCCGTTCGCCGCGCACGCTGCGTCGCGCCAACGAAAACGGCCGCCGGAGGGGTCTCCGACGGCCGAGATTGCGCGTGGCTGCCCGACTAGGACTCGAACCTAGACTTACGGAGTCAGAGTCCGCTGTCCTACCAATTAGACGATCGGGCAATTCACGAACGAGGACTCGAACGTGGTCGCGAGCTCCGGCAGCGTCGCGCGGACCGCTGCACGGTTGCCGTCCAGATCGGCCAGCAGCGCTGTCTGACTCCAGCGCTCGGTCCCGGTCCGAAACGGGCGCGGGAGCATAACGGCGTCGCCGGCGGGCGACAACGGCCCGCGCCGAGGGCTCGATTTACGTGCCGCCGGCCGTCGCTCCCGCGGGCGCGCGCCAGCTCCCGGCCCCCGCGAAGCTCCCCTCCGAGCCGTCGACCTCGATCCGTTGGCCGGTGAGCGGGCTCGCGTAGACGAAGCGGTCGCCGTGGCGCTCGCGGAGGTAGGGGCCGTCCGCCTGCACCTTCCCGCCGCCGCCCGGCAGGTCGACCGTGAGGCGCGGGATCGCGAGCCCGCTCACCTTGCCTTGCAGCGAGGCGATCAGCTCGAGCCCGCGCGCGAGGCCGACGCGCAGGTGGCGAACGCCGGCGACCGGATCGCACTGGTGGAGGTAGTAGGCGCGCAGCCCCGCCCGCAGCAGCGCGCGCGACAGCGCCAGCAGGTCGTCGGCCGTGTCGTTGACGCCGCGCAGCAGCACGCCCTGGTTGCTGACCACGACGCCCGCCGCCGCGAGCCGGCGCACCGCCGCCGCCGCTTCGGCGGTCACCTCGCGCGCGTGGTTGAAGTGGGTGTTGAGCCAGAGCGGCGCCGCCGGCGCGAGCGCGGCCAGCAGCTCGTCGTCGATCCGCATCGGCAGCGTCACCGGCACCCGGCTGCCGAGCCGCAGCAGGTCGAGATCGCACCGCTCGCGCAGCGCGCGCACCACCTTGCCGACGTAGCTCGGCGGGAGGTTCAGCGGATCGCCGCCGGAGAGCAGCACGTCGCGGATCGCGGGACGCGCGGCGATGGCGGCGACGCCGGCGTCGAGCTCCGCGTCGGAGAGGCGCGTGAAGCCCCCCTCCCACTCGCGCCGCCGCATGCAGTGGCGGCAGAGCGTGCTGCAGAAGTTGGTGAGCAGGAAGAGCGCGCGATCGGGGTAGCGGTTCACCACCCCCTTCGCGATCTCGAGTTCCTCTTCGCGGAAGGGATCGGGCTGCCCGCTTGCCTGCGCGTCGCTCTGCTGCTCGGCCGGGTCGGGCAGCACCTGCGGCAGGATCGGATCGCGCGGATCGTCGGGGCGCGCGAGCGCGAGGTAGCACGGCGTGACCGAGACCTCGCTCGCCGCGCCCGCCTTCTCGAGCGCCGCGCGCATCGCCGGCGCGACCGGGAAGTCGGCGCCGAGCAGCTCGAGCAACGCGGCGACGCTGGTCACGCGATGGGCGAGCTGCCAGCGCCAGTCGTGCCACTCGCCCGACGCGACCGCGCCACCCCACGCGCGCTGCGCGAAGGGCGGCAGCGGGAGGGTCGAGGGGAGCGAAGCGAGTCGCGGTGGCGAGCGCGGCGACGAGGGGAGCGAAGGGTGGGCGTCCATGAGCGGGGCGCATCGTAGGGAACGAAGTGCTGGCGGCGCAGTCGCCGCTCGCCGCTCGCCGTTCGCCACCGGCTCCCGGCGGTCGCTACTTGCCCACGCCGCCGTCCATCGGGAGGTAGAGCGAGAACTTCACCCACTCCTCGCCGCGGCGCGCGACGAAGGCGAGCCGCCCGTGGTTGCGCGCGCCGAACGCCTGCATCACCTGCGCCACGCTCGAGGTCAGCGCGCCGGCGTCGGCGGCGATCAGCACATCGCCCGCGAGCGGAGTCGAGAGGTTGAGCTTGGCGAGTTCCGCTTGGATCTGCGGTCCCTCGTTCATGTCGATTGGACAACCGGGATAGACCACCGACAGGTCGGGGAACGCCGTCGTGAGCGCCGCCGTCGAGCGCGCCGACGGCGCGAAGACGAACTTGGATCCCCAGTAGAGGAAGAGCGGTGCCCCGGGGCGCGCGGCCGCACGCGCCGCCGCCACGAGATCGACCAGCGCGTCGGGAGTCGCGGCGCGAACGCCGTCGACGGACGCGCCGAAGGCATCGCGCGTCGGCGGTCGCACCAGGACCTCGATTCGCGAGCCCTTCGCAGGCGGTGCATCGCTTGAGATCTCGATTGGCTGAGGCACCGCGAAGCCGCGCCCATCGTCCGGCAGCGAGAACCGGATCGGCGCCGCGATCTTGCTGTCGGCCCCCACCACCACCAGCAACGCCACGCCGCCGCGCGCGATCGCGATCCCGCCGGCCGGCACGCTCGGCAGCTCGATGCCGCTCGCCGTGATCGCGGCGATCAACGCCCGTTCGCCGGCGACCGCGTCCGTCGCCGCAGTCGCGGCTGCGCCCGTCTCGCTCGTCGCCGCTCCCCCGCCGCTCGACTGCGTCGAGCTCGCCGCACCGCACGCGACGATGGCGAGCAGCAGCGCGCCCGCCACCGCTCGCGTGAGGCGATCGGTGCGACGCGGCGCTTGCGACGGCGACGCCGCGCGCTCAGCGGGCGTCCGCAGCAGCCGCTCGATCCGCTCGTGCAACCGCTGCGCGGAGTTCGACAGGGCGACGGCCGGTCGCGGCGCGCGGCGATCGACGGCGTGGGCGGCGACTTCGATCAGGCTCTTCGCGTAGTCCATGGCCGGGATGGCTCCTTCGAGGAGGACCGCTTCGTCGACGGCGAGCTCGCGTTCGCGCGCCAGTCGCGCGGCCGCGTGCCAGACGCAGGGATGGAACCAGAGCAGCGTGCGCGCGAGCGTGGCGAACGCCGCCGTCCACGGATCGCGCCGCCGCAGGTGGAGCAGTTCGTGGACGAGGATGGGCGCGAGGTCGCGCCTCTCGACGCTCAGCGACTCGACGGGCAGCGCCTCGTGCGGCGCGTCCTGCGGCGCGGCGGGACGCGCGGTGCGCGGCTCGACAAGGCTCGCCGGCAGAAGGAGGAGCGGCCGAAGGACGCCGATCACGCCCGGCGAGGCGATCGCGTCGACCAGCCGCAGCTGTGGCGGCGTGACGCGCAGTTGCCGCGCCAGCGCTTCGACCTGCTGCAGGAGCGCCACTGGGGCGAGTCGACCGCGCCGCGCCAACGCCCGTCGCCGCCACGCACGCCGCGCTTCGACGCCGGCCCACAGCAGCGCCCCGAGCAGTGCGATCCACCCCGCGAGCGGCGCCGCCGCGGCAATCGTCCGCTCCCACGGCGCGTTCGGCGGTTCACCGCGGTGCAGCGCCGCATCGTGCGCCGCCTCGTGCGCCAGAGCGGTGGCGTCGTCACGCGATTCGTCCCCACCGTGCGCAGCGCCCCCGAGCGCCACCATCCACCGCGCACGCCACGACTCCGCTTCGCCGCCGCCGCGCGCAGCGACCCAGCCGACGACGGTCCGCCCGCAGGCCGCGATCGGTGGCACGAACGGCACCAGCAGCACGCCGAGCCAGAGCGCGTGGCGCAGCGTCGCGCTCCTCTTGCGCAGGAGCCACGCCAGCGCCGTCGCCACCGCCCATGCCGCCGCGACCCGCACGCAGAGATCGAGCGCGCTCATGGTTGGCCGCCCCGCTCGAGCAGCGCGCGCAGCTTCGCGACGTCGGCCGCCGAGAGACCGCGCGCGTCGGCGATGTAGCCGACCAGCGGCTCGAGCGAGTCGTCGAGCACGCGATCGAGGAAGGCGCTGATCGCTCGCGGCGCCAGCTCGTCACGTCGCTTCGCGGCGACGTAGCGGCGCACGCCCGACGCATCGCTCGACCGGAGCAGCCCCTTGGTCTCCATCCGCTCCAGCAGCGTCTTCACCGTCGTGCGCGCCCAGCCAGTCGCCTTCGCGACCTCGGCGTGGACCTCCCGCACCGTGCCGCCGCGCAATTGCCACAGCGCGCGCAACAACGTCCATTCGGTGGGACCGAGATCGGGCGGTTTCGGGGCCATCGGAAGCTCCGGCGAGGTCGAAGCGGCGGCGCGCCGAACGCGCGCGAGTCGCGCGATGGGCGCGCCGCTCGCGACACTTTGGCGACAGTTGTAGCCACACCAACGGCGCCGGCAACGGTCGGTTCGCGGCGGCGCTATCGTCCCGCTCTCTTCCGGAGCCGCGTCTCGCCCCGCCTCACCCGGAGCCGCCCATGCCGCGTCGTTCGCTCGCGCTCGCCATCCCCGCACTGCTGCTGCTCGCGCTCGGATTCGCTCTGTGGCGCACGGTCGCCAGCGATGGTCCGAGCGTCGTCGCTCCGGCGACTCCGCCGCCCGTCCCGCTTCCGCACGATGCGGAGCGCGCGGCCGTCGGCGCCGCGGCCGACGCCGCGATCGTCCCGGAGCGGGCGCTCGCAACGCCGACCAGCGATCTGCCGACGGTCGAGGTCGTGCCCGGCCGAGCGCTCCTCCTCGGCTTCATCGCCGATCGCGCCGGCGTGGTCGTCGACACGTCGACCCTCTGGTTCGGCGAGCCTGGCGGCCGGGCCGATCGCACGCCGGCAACTCGCAGCGCGATCGAAGGCGGCGAGTACGCGCTGCCCTCGCTGCCGGCCGCCATCGTGCCGTTCCGGATCGAGGCCGAGGGGTTCGCGACGCTCGAGCTCGCGCTCGATCTGCGCGCCGGCGGGGTGCTGCGGCACGACTTCCTGCTCGATCGCCCCGCCTCGCTGACGATCCAACTGGTCCGCCCGGATGGATCCCCATGGTCGCTCTTCCACGTCCCATCCCCCACGGGCGGGGTTGCTGCGGACGAAGAGGCGCGGCGAGTCGCCTGGTTCGCGAGCGGCGCCGGCGTCATTGCGACCGAGGCGCTGCCGCCGGCGCGCTACCCGCCGACGTCGGGAAGCCGTGCCGAGCGGCATGGCCTCGGCGAGTTCCGGCGCGCCGACGAGCAGGCGCCCCGCGGCGACAAGGTGGCCGCGATCCCGAGCCGCGCCTTCGGCGCCCTCGAGACGCCGCGGCTGCCGGTCGAGGTGAGCCTCCTCTTCATGCACGAGGTGGTCGCGACGCAGCGGGTGACCAGCGCCGAGGCGCCGGTGCGCTTCGTGATCGATCCGACGCAGCTCGCCCGCCTCTTTGGCGAAGTCCGCGGACGGGTGATCGACGCGCCGACGGGAGAGCCGCTCTCCGGCGCGGCCGTGATGCTCAACGACTCGCAGAGCTTCCGCCAGGGCGGGAACAGCGGAGCGGATGGCCGCTTCACGCTCCCGTTCGAGAAACCTGGTTGGAAGACGGCGCAGGTCGAGATGCCCGGTCGCGCACGCTGGCAGCGTTCGGTGCTGGTCGAAGCGGGCGTCGTGACCGACCTCGGCGACCTCGCCATCGACGTCGGCCTCACGTTGCGCGGCACGCTCGTCGACGATGCCGGGCGGCCGCTCGGCGCGCGCCTGCATGCGTGGCCGCTCGACGGCCACACGCTCGGCGCCCCGTTCGGCGCGCATCACTACTGGGGCGTCGAAGAGCCGGGCAAGTTCGAGATCTCCGGTCTCGGCAAGGGGCGCTACGTGATCGGCGCCCAAGGCGACGAAGAACCGACGTTGCAGGCGCGCGCGATCGTCGATCTGACGTCGGGCAGCCCGCCGTCGCTACCGCTGGTGATGATGGCGGCGACGCTGGTCGAGTTCGAACCCGGGCTCGCGCCGGGACGCTTCGTCGTCTCCTCGCTGCAGCGCAGCGACGGTGTCCTCGAGCTGGCATCGCTGTCGCGCACCGACCACCGGTTCCAAGCGCGCCTGCTGCCCGGATCGTGGTGCTGGACGCTCCACGAGGAGGGGCGCGAGCTGCGGCGCGTCACCTTCCAGGTCGGGAGCAAGCCGCTGCGGATCTCCATCGCCGAAGGGGCTGCCGAAGCGACCATCGCAGAGGTCGACGCGAGCGGGACCGCGAACCGCGCGAGCTCTGGCAGCGAGACCGACTTGCCGACGCTGTTGCCGGCCGCCTTCCCCGGACTCGTGCGCGGGATCTTGCTGGTCGGCCGCGTGCAGGACGGCGCCGGCGCTCCCGTCGCGGGCGCCAACATCACCGCGACGCCGCTCGACGGGTCGGCGCGCTACGGACGATCGCAAGCTGACGGGACGTTCGCGATCGCCGGGCTCGCCGCGGACCGCTTCGATCTCCGGGCGCGCGCCACCGGCTGCGTGCCGGCCCTCGCGAAGGTCGATCTCGCCGCCAATCGGGAGCCGCCGGCCGTCGTGCTGACGCTCGAACGCGCGACGGTGGTCGAGGTCCACCTCGAGGACGAGACCGGCGCGCCGCTCAGCCGCGCGTTCGCCCAACGATTCCCCCACTCGCAGCTCGCGCAGGAGGTGCGCGTGATCGCGACCCTCGATGCGCCGGGAGCGACGGTCTCCCGCTCGACGCGCGGCGTCGGACAGTGGCGGCCGAACTGGCAGGGCGGCCCCGGGACGCTCGAGCTGAGCGTGCCGCCGCCCCTCTTCGTCAGCGCGCTCCATGCGGGTCGCGCGCTGGCGAGCGCCGAGCTCGCCGAGGGCGAGGCGTCGATCCACCTCCACGTACCGGTCGCCGAACTCGACGCCGCGCGCGCGACGCTGCGCTTCCGCCTGGTCGACGCCGACAGCGGCGCCGTCGTGATGCGCGCGTTCGCCGGATTGACCGGACTGAACGGCTCGACGCACGGCGATGCGGTCGACCTGCCCGCGGCGAGCGGCGGCGTGATCACGCTGGCTGACCAGCAAGCGGGGCGGCGCAACCTCTCGATCGCGCTCGACGGTCAGGTCTTCTTCAACCTCATCGTCGAACTGCCGCCTGGCGAGACCGTCGACCTCGGCGATCTTCTGGTGCGTTCGCCGACGGCGCTGCGCGGCACTCTCGTCGACGAGCGGGGGGCGCCGCTCGCCGGCGCGCTGCGCCTCGTCCATCTCGGCCTCGACGGGCAGCCGACGTTGGAGGGCACCTTCCACCAAGTGGAGGCCGATGCCGACGGCCGGTTCGAGTTCTCCACCGCGCTCCCGCGCGTGCGGCTGCAGCCGTCCACCGGCGAGTACGCGCTCGACCCGACGATCATCGACGTCGCGGCGGCGGAGGCGGCGGGCGGCGAGTTGCAGGTCGTCCTCCGGAGCGGGGTCGCCACCGCGCTCCGTCCCGGACGAGTCGATGAGGCGTGCGAGGTGGCCCTGCTTCGCGGCGGCCAGCTGCTGCGCCGGACGCAACTGCAGGCCGGCGACGCGCTGCGCGTGCGGCTAGTCGCCGGGAGCTACCAGGCGATCGTCGAGTACGACGGGACGCCGCCGATCGAGCAGCGCTTCGAAGTCGGCGCGACGGCGCTGGAGGTCGCGCTGCCGTAGCTCGCTGCTCGCAGCTCCGCGCGCTACGCTCCCGCCCCCTTCGCCGCGCGCGCGACGCCGCCGGCTCACATCGTCCCCCTTCGAGCACCGCCATGACCGCTGCCACGACTCCCTACGGCTACCTCGACCTGCCGCCCGAGCAGCGCGACTACGCGACGGCGCGGATCGCGGTGCTGCCCTGCCCGTTCGACGGCACGTCGACGTATGGCAAGGGAGCTGACCAGGGGCCGGCGAAGCTGATCGAGGCGTCGGGGCAGGTCGAGTTCTTCGACCTCGAGCTGCGCCGCAAGGTGTGCGAGCGCGGCATCGTGACGCTGCCGGCGGTCGAGTTCGTCGACGAAGATCCGGCGAAGGCGGTGGCGGCGATCGAGGCGGCGGCGCTGCCGGCGGTGCGCGACGGCAAGTTCCTGCTCGGGCTCGGCGGCGAGCACTCGGTCTCGATCGGCCTCACGCGCGCCGTGCGGGCGGTGCATGGCCGCTTCTCGCTGCTGCACGTCGACGCGCACGCCGACCTGCGCGCGGAGTGGCACGGCTCGCCCTACAACCACGCCTGCGCGATCCACGCGATCGCCGAGGACGACCGCGAGGCGACCATCGTCTCGATCGGCATCCGGGCGGTCGGCGAGGACGAGCTCGTCTACGCGAAGGAGCGCGGGGTCCACCTCTTCCCGGGCCACACGCTGCGCCATCGCAAGGACTGGATCCGCGAGGCGGTCGCGCTGCTCGAGGACCCGGTCTACGTGACGATCGACCTCGACGGGCTCGATCCGACCGTGATGCCGTCGACCGGGACGCCGGTGCCGGGCGGGCTCGACTGGTGGCAGGTGGTCGACCTCGTGAAGGAGATCGGCGCGAAGAAGCGGGTGATCGCCTGCGACGTGAACGAGTTGAAGCCCGACGGCGTCAACCACCACAGCGAGTTCCTCGCCGCGCAGCTCTCCTACAAGATGCTGAACTGCTTCGTCGACCCGCCGCGCCCCGCGAAGGCGCGTGCCGCCGCGAGCCGCGGCGCGACGAAGGCGGCGAAGAAGCCAGCGACCAAGGCCGCGACGAAGCCTGCGACGACACGTTCGAGGAAGCGCGCCGGTCGCTGAGCCCCCGCCCGCTGGCGCGGTGGCGGGGTTGATTCTTCCACCCGGTGGCGGGGTGGATTCTTCCGCCGACCGTCGCGCCGCTCCGTTCGGTCCACGGCAGCGCGTCCTCGCGAGCACTCCGCCGCCGGGCCGGTCGGAAGAATCAACCCCGCCACCACGGTCCGCCGCCGGGCCGGTCGGAAGAATCAACCCCGCCACCACGATCGGTGGGTCAGACGAGGTAGGCCTTGCGGCGGAACTTGAGGAGCGCGAGGGCCAGCGCGATGGCGCCGACCCAGGCGAGGACCTGGAGCGAATCGGCGGCGGGCAGCAGCTCGAGCTCGTAAGGGCGCGCCAGCGTCGTGTAGCGCTCGTCGCCGGAGAGGCGGGCGAGCAGCGTGTAGACGTGGTGGAGCAGCGTGTAGCGCGCCATGGTGCCGGGCATCGACGCCGCGAACGGCTCCCAGACGAAGAGCAGCACGAGGCCGACCAGCAGCGGCCACTTGATCACCACCGACAGCAGCACGAAGACCGCGCTGTACGCCACCATCGAGAGCGCCATCCCGGCCAGCGCCGTGCCGAGCAGCGGCAGGTCGACCCACAGCGCCTCGCCGCCCATCTGCCCCACCGTCGCCAGGTAGAGCACCGCGTAGGCCGCGCCGAGCAGCAGCGACGACGTCACCACCGCGGTGAGCCAGCGACCGAGCAGCAGCGCGCTGCGCGGCACCGGCCGCGTCAGCAGGTAGGGCAGCGTCTTGCCCTCGATCTCCTCGCCGATCGCCCCGCACCCGACGAAGAGCGCCACGATCAGGTTGATGGCGGGGAAGCAGAGGTTGGTCAGCACCGCGATGAAGCCGACGCCTCCCTTGTAGCCCGCCCCCTCGCGCCAGAGCTCGAGCCCCGGCGCGATCAGCGGCAAGAGGCAGAGCAGCGCCAGCGTGGCGCCGCGCCGCCCGCGCAGCAGCGCGAGCCCCGAGACGCGCACCGTCACGGCGATGCCGTCGAGCAGCCCGCGCCGCGGCGGCCGCTCAGGCGACCAGGTAGTCGAAGATGGCTTGGAGGTTGTCATCGGTCGATTCGTATTCCCGCACCACGATCCAGCCATCGGCTGCCACGCGCGCCAGCCGGTCGAAGAAGGGCCCCGGCTCCTTCACCTCGAAATGCGCCTCGTTCGCGCCGACCCGCACCGACAGCACGCCCGGCTCCTCGAGCAGCAGCCGCGCCAGCCCGCGCGGATCGTCGCTGACGACGCGCACGTGGTGCGGACGCTGGTCGAGCGCGCGGCGGATCTCGTCGATCGTCCCCTCGGCCAGCACCTGGCCGCGGTGCACGAGCGCGATGCGGCGCGTCATCTTCTCGACCTCGTGCAGCACGTGGCCCGACACGATCACCGTGTGGCCGAGCGCGCCGAGCTCGCGCACGAGGTCGATGATCTCGCGCCGGCCGACCGGATCGAGGCCGTTCAGCGGCTCGTCGAGCACGATCACCTCGGGGTCGTGGGCGATCGCCTGCGCGATGCGCAGCCGCTGCCGCATCCCCTTGCTGTAGGCGCCGACCTTCTTCTCGGCCGCCGCGGCGAGGCCGACGCGCTCGAGCGCCCGCTCGGTCCGCGCCTTCGCCTCGCCCGCCGCGAAGCCGCCGTAGTGGAGCAGCGCGAAGAGGTGGCGCCGCCCCGAGAGGTGGTCCCAGAGCTGCTCGTGCTCCGGCGAGTGCCCGATGCGGCCAAACAGCGCCGCGTTGGCGAACGGCTGCGCGCCGAGCACCTGCACGTCGCCCTGGCTCGGCGCCATCTGGCCGGTGACCAGCCGCATCAGCGTCGACTTGCCGGCGCCGTTGGGGCCGAGCAGGCCGGTGACGCCCGGCTGGAAGGCGAGCGACACGTCGTTCAGCCCGATCACCGGCCCATACCAGTGGGAGACGCGCGCGAGCTGCACAGGCGCCGCCCCGCTCACGCCGGCCGCGCCGCTCGCTGCGTTGCTGGCCGCACCGTGGGCCGCCTCGCCCGTCGCCGCGCCGTTCGACTCGTTCGCGCTCATCGGGTGCCCGCCTCGACGACCACGTCCTGCCGGCGCAGCACCGAGACGATCACCAGCAGCGACGCGCCGCACCAGCAGAGCACCGAGGTGGCCGCCTGCAGCGGCGTCGACGACGCGAAGATCTTCACCGCCTCGAAGACTCCCTCGAGGTTGCCGCGCACCGCGCCGTCCGCCTCGCTGGTCGCCTTCTCGAAGAGGCCACCGATGTCGTAGAGGTGGTAGCCGAGCGAGAAGAGCGCGTCGTTGATGGAGACGGCCGCCAACGCCGAGACGCCGCGATGGCTGCCCGCCATCGAGGTGAACGACGGCAGCAGGATCACCAGCGAGAACCAGATCAGCCCGGCGAACATCGGCCGCCGGCAGATCGAGGAGACCGCGAGGATGGTGAGCGAGTAGACCAGCACCACCGCGCCGTTCTGCACGATGATCGGCACCAAGTGGGGCAACGCGGCGGTGAACGCCCCGTCGGCCGGATCGGAAAGGACCCCCATCAGCCAGAGCAGCAGGTTCGGCACCAGCGTGAACATCGCCATGAACCAGCCGATGATCCCGAGCTTGCCGAGCACGTAGTCGCCGAGCGTGAGCGGCCGCGACAGGTAGAGCGGCAGCGCACCGCTCGCGCGATCGCGGGCGATCAGCCCCGAGCCGAAGATCACCGCGTAGACCATCAGGAACATCGAGTTCAACCGCGTCAGCGCCGGGTACTGGATCACCCGATAGGGCGCGAGCTGGTCGAAGATCGCGAAGGTCTCGACCGGCAGGAAGTTGGGCCGGAAGTAGAAGAGGTAGTTGAGCAGGAAGAGCAGCGCCGTCGGGACGCAGCTCGCCGCCATGAAGCCGCGCAACGAGAGCGTGAGCAGCCAGCCGCCCTTGGTGGCGAGCGCGTTCTTCACCCCCATCGCGACGATCGGCGCGGCGCGGAACGCGCGACGCTTCAGCGTGCCGTCCCAGCGGCGGTAGGAGCGGTCGTAGACCGGCATCAGCGCGGCCCTCCGGCCTGCTCGAGCGTGTCGAGGAAGACCTCCTCGAGCGAGGCGCGGCGCGGCACGAAGCGGCGCACGCGCACGCCGTTGGCCAACGCCAGCGCGAGGATCGCGCCGGGCGCGGCGCCCTCGGGCAGCTTCACCAGCCACTCGCTGGTGTCGAGCGGATCGGGCAGCCGCGGCTCGAAGCCCTTCTCGCGCGCCACTTCGAGGAAGCGGGCGCTGTCCCCCTCGAGCGTGAGGCGGACGTGCTGGCCGGCGACCCGCGCCTTCAGCTCGGCGATCGAGCCGGCCGCCTTCAGTTCGCCGCGCGCCAGCAGCAGCACGTGGTCGCAGACGAACTCGACGTCGTCGAGCAGGTGCGACGAGAGCAGGATGCTCATTCCCTTCTCGTGGCCGAGCGCGCGCACGAGTTCGAGGATCTCGGTGCGGCCGCCCGGATCGAGGCCGTTGGTCGGCTCGTCGAGCAGCAGGAGTTCCGGATCGTGCACCAGCGCGCTCGCCAGCTTGATCCGCTGGCGCATCCCCTGCGAGTACTCGTCGACCTGCCGGTAGCGCTCCTCGCCGCAGCCGACGTACTCGAGCACCTCGTGCGCACGGCGGCGCGCCTCGCCGCGCGGCATGCCGGCGATGGCGCCCGCGTAGGCGACGTTCTCGAAGCCGGTCATGCCGGGGAAGACGACGGCACTCTCCGGCATGTAGCCGACCCGGCGGCGCACCTCGAGCGCGTGGCGCGGCACCTCGAAGCCGAGCACCTTCACCCGTCCGCCGCCCGGCTTGACCAGCCCGAGGATCGTCTTGATGAGGCTCGACTTGCCGGCGCCGTTGGGGCCGAGCAGGCCGACGGCGCCCGCGGGCGGCGCGCAGGTGAGCCCCGGGATCACCACGTTGCGCCCGTAACGGACCACCAGCGAGTCGAGCTCGAAGACGGGCGCGCTGCTGCTCGCGAGCGGAGCGCCAGCGGGGTCGTGGGCAGAGTCGTTCGCAGGGGCAGTGGCGGTCACGCGCGTCTCGCAGGCGACGAGGCTTCGGGAGGCGGCGCATGATAGGTCGCAGCCGACGCCGCCGAGCGCGGCGCGCTTCGGCGCGCCCCGAAACCGGCCGGGCGCCGCCGCGGTTCACCGGCCGCGCCGACCGCTCCCGCGCGCGGTGGTCGAGCCGTGGCGTCCGCCGCGGTCAACTCGACGCGGCGGGCGCCGCGACCTTGTCGAAGTCGCCGCCGTCGGCGCTGCGATTGACGAGGTAGCAGCTCTTGCAGGCGCCGTAGGGATCGTCGGAGTGGACGCGCCGGCGCATCTCGCGGTACTTCGGCCCGTTCCACTCGGTGAAGAAGTCCGACTCCTTCACGTTGCCGTTCACGTGGATGCCGGCGAGGCAGCACGGCACGACGTCGCCGAACGGCCCGACGTACATGCGCTGCCAGAGGAACCAGCAGCGGATCGGCGGCGGCCGCGGCGGCGGCGCCGCCCCATCGCTCGCGGCCACCGCGAACGGCGGCGGCAGGTTGACCGACAACCCGAGCTTCCGCGCCACCTCGGCGGCCCGCAGCAGCATCTCGTTGGTGCGCTGCTTCGACTCGAGCGAGCCGTCGAGCATCTCCTCCTGCACCGCCGGATCGGCGACCATCCGCACGAGGTGGGAGACGGTGACGTGGTCGCCGCCGAGCTCCTTCGCCAGCTCGAGGAACGCCGGCAGCTCGGGCAGCGTCCGTCTCATCAAGATCGTGTTGAAGTGGAGCGGCGCGCGCTGCGCGGCCGGCAGCGCCGCGCGCGCCTTGCCGTAGGCGCGCACGTTGGCGACCACCTCGTCGAAGCGCGCGCCGATGCGCAACGAGTCGTAGGTCGCCGCGGTGGCGCCGTCGATCGAGACGGTCAGCAGCCCCATGATCCCGGCCATCCGCTCGAGGAGCCGCTCGCCCTTCATGAGGGTGGCGTTGGTCACCATCTCGAGCTTCACGCCGAAGCGGTCCATGTCGTCGAACTTCTCGGCGAGGCGCGGCGTCATCATCGGCTCGCCGAACGCCGAGAGCTGGACGATCTCCGCGGCCGGATAGAGCTCCTCGAGCACCCGCTTGTAGACCGGCTCCTCCATCCGCCAGTCGATCCCCTTGCCGTACGCCTGCGGGCAGAAGCTGCAGGAGAGGTTGCAGACGGTGGAGTTGGTCGTGTTGATCCAGGTCGGCAGCGAGTCGCACACCTCGGCGTCGCGCGCCTCCGCTTCCTGCGCCCGCCGGCGGTTCTCCGCCTTCAGCGCGGCGAGCTCCTCGCGCGACGGCACGGCGCCGGCGCGCACCCGGGCGGTCACCTCGCGGAGTCGGTCGAGGAAGTCCATGCGTCCCTTCGCTGGGTCAGCGCGCCGCGAGCGCGAGCGGCTCGTCGTGGCCGGTGAGGAAGTCGTGCCGCCAGAGCGTCCCTTCGGGCGCGCGCAGGTAGTAGAGATAGCGCCCGCCGGCGCCGAAGGCGGGCGGCGTGTCGAGCCGCACCGCCGCGCCGATGCGCCGCGGCGCCGCGGCCGCGTCGGCGGCGAGCGCCACGAAGGTCGCGAAGGCGAGCCCGCGCGCGCTGCCGGGCGCGCTCGCCGGCGTGGCGAACAGGAGGCCGTTGCTGCCCGGGATCGGCAGCGGCTCGAACGCGCCACCCCAGACCAGCGCGGGCCGCTCGCCCTGCAGCGGCGCGAGGCGCACCACCTGGTGGCGCGGCGCTCCGTCGTCGCCGTGCGGCGGCGGCGACTCGCAGAAGAGCAGCAGCTCGACGCCGTCGGCGGCCGGCTGCACCGCCGAGACGTGCAGCGGCAGCTCGATGCGCCACGGCGAACGACCGTCGCGCGCGCAGAACTGCAGCTGCGTGCCGGTCGCGGTGTCGACCAGCGCGCACCACAGGTAAGGAAGCGCCAGCACGGCGCGACAGCTGCCGCGCGCGCACGGCAGCACCGCCTCCGCGACGCCGGACGCATCGATGCACTCGGCGCGACCGTCGACGCGCGCCCGCACCAGGAGCCCGTCCCCTTCGACGAAGGCGACCCGGCGCAGCCCGTCGACGCGGCGCGCCACGGTGCGCGGCCCCGCGAGGTCGTGGAGGCGCTGCACGTAGGTGCCCGGCGCGCGCTGCACCGCCTCCAGCACGAGGCCGCTCGCCGACGAGACGGAGAGTTCGCCGACCAGCCGCCGCCGCGTGCCCGTGGCGAGCTCGAGCAGCACGAACTCGTCGGGCCGCTCGGTCGCGACCACCACCACCGCGCCGCCGGCCGCGAAGGCGACCGCGCGCGGCTCGTCGTCGAGGTCGTGCCAGCGCGCGCGGCTCGCCGAGTCGCCGTCGTCGTCGCCGTCGCCCGCGGCGGCGAGCGGCAGGAGCAGCACGCCCGCCGAAGCGCTCCGCGTGCGGCGCGTCGCGATGGCCAACGTGCCGCTCGCTTCGTCGAGCGCGAAGGAGCAGGCGGGCGGCCGCGACGACGGCGGTGACGCCACGGCGCCGGCGAACGCCTCGCGCGGCGTCGTCGACGCCAGCGGCGGGTAGCGATCGAGCAGGCGCGCGCCGCGGCCGCTCGCCGTCGCGCCGAGCTTGAAGGCGCCGTCGTTCGCGCGATCGGCCGACTCGAGTGGCTCGAGCGCGAGCCCCGGTGCCACCTCTGCGACCGCCAGGTCGGGCGTCGCGCCGACCACCAGAAGCGACTCGATCCGCCCCAACCAGAGCGTCCCGTCGCCCCGCCGCCGCAGCGGCAAGCGGAAGTCGAGTTCGAACGGCCCCGAACGGAGCGCCGTCCCGGCGCCGAGGAGGCGTTCCTCGGCCGAGCGCGCGATCCAGTCGGCGAACGGATCGTGCGTCTCGCCGAGCGCGACGCCGCCGAGCGTCGCCCGTTCCACCACCACGTCGAGCGGCGCGAGGAAGGCGACTTGTCGCGCCCCCTCCGGCAGCTCGAGCGTGCCGCGCCACGAACCGACCAGTTCGAACGGGTCGTCGTGGCCGGCGAGCGCGAGCGTCGCGCCGACGAGCCGCTGGCCGGCGAGGTGTTCCGCCGCGAGCTCCGCGCCGGTGCGGTCCGCCTCGAAGGGCGCCGTCTGCGCGAGCCGCCACGCCGCGCCGAGCAGCGCCGCCGCGCCGAGCCACCCGAGCGCGACGGAGCTGCGCTTCACGACGCGCTCCGCACGACCACCTGCGCGGCGAGCTCGGCGCAGCGGACCGCCTCGAACTCGCAGACGAGCAGCTGCTCGGCGTTGGCGGCGCCGGCCGCCGCGCCCGCGCGCAACGCCGCCTCGAGCGGCTCTCCGCGATCGAGCGCCAGCGCGAAGGCGCCGGTGAGCGCATCGCCCGAGCCGACCCCGTTCACCTCGCGGATCGGCGGCGGCGTCGCGACCAGATGCGACGCGGCGGTGACGCAGTGGAGCGCGTGCGGACCGTCGGAGACGACCACGCCGTCGGCGCCGAGTTCGCGGCGCAGCTGCGGCAGCGCGGCGGCATCGGCGAGCCCGTAGGTCGAGCGCAGCTCGTCGAGGTTGGCGCGCACCCAGTGCGGCGGCACGCGCGCGGCGGCGTGCGCGGCGGCGCCATAGGCGTCGAGCACCACCCGCTTGCCGGCGGCGCGCGCGGCGGCGACGAACTCGCGCGGGAGCTCGTGGAAGGCGCCGTCCGGCGTGCTGCCGTTCACGGTGACGGTCGAGACGCGCGGCAGCAGGGCGGCGAAGCGGGTGCGCAACTGATCGGCCTCGACGGCGTCGCCGCCGCGCCCCTCCTCGAGGAACTCGCGGAAGCGCAGGTTCGTGGCGTCGTAGAGGCAGGTGGAGAGGCGGGTCGGCGCCGCCACCGCGACGAGCTCCGCCTCGACCCGCTCGCGCGCGAGGCAGTCGCGCAGCATCGCGCCGGTCGGGCCGCTCGCGGTCGAGAGCGCCACCGCCTGCCCGCCGAGCCGCACGATCACGCGCGCCGCGTTCAGCCCCTTGCCGCCCGAGCTCGAACGCTCCTTCACGCCGCGCACGACGGTCCGCGGCGGCGCCTCCTCGCGGAAGACGAGGTAGCGATGGACGCACGGATTGAGCGTCACCGTGAGGATCATCGGCGTCGCTCCTCCCCGTGGATCGCGCGCAGCAACGGATCGCGCTCGCTCATGCGCGTGCGCACCGCCGGCGACGCGACGCCGAGCAGGCGCCGCTCGGTGCGCCGGCGCGCCTCCTCGAGCGACTTCGCCGCCGCCTCGGAGTGGCCCAACTCGCCCGCGATCAAGCCGTGCACCCAGTAGATCTCCGCCGCGCGCCGCCGCTCGATGCCGGCGGCCGACCCTTCGCGCAGCGCCTTGCGCGCGATCGCCAGCGCCCACGAGCCGCGCTTCATGTCGCGGTAGCAGAGCGCGAGCGCCGCCAGTCCGCGCGCTTCGAGGCGGCCGACGGCGAGCGAGTGGGCGCGCGCGATGGCGCGCCGCGCGCAGCGGATGGCGCGGTCGATCGAGTGGCCCGAGAAGCGCTCCCAGCGGTAGAGCAGGCTCAGCGAGCCGAGCGCGCTCACCGCGAGGTAGCCGTCGTCGACGCGCAGCGCGAGGCGCAGCGACCGGACGTAGGGCTTGAAGGCGGCATCGGGATCGCCCGAGCGCGCCTCGATGTCGGCGCGCACGTACTCCGCCTGCGCGAGGTGGCGCAGGTCGAGGTCGGAGGCGGCCGACTTGCGCGCCACCTCGCACGCGCGGCGCGCCTTGTCCCAGTCGCACAGCTCGCGCAGGAGGCGGGCGCTGCCGAGCACCAGCGCGCGATGGAGCGGCCGGAGCGCCGGCCCGCGCACGATCGAGCGCCCTTGTGAGAAGGCCTGCTCCGCTTCGTCGAACCGCTCGAGCTCGAGCAGCAGGTTGCCGCGCTCCTTGAAGTAGCGGCCGATCGACGCGACCGGCGCGCCGGCGTCGATCACCTGCTCGGCCTGCTCGAGCGCCTGCGCGGCGCGCTCCTCGTCGCCGCTCCAGAGCAGCACCTCGGCGAGGTCGAGCAGGATGAACGCGCGCTCCGCTCCTTGGCCGCGCGCGGACCGTTGCGCCGCTTCGTCGGCGGTGCGCAGGTAGGACTCGGCAGCGAGGAAGCGGCCGGTCCGCGAGGCGAGTCGGCCGAGGCCGTGGAAGGCGTGCGAGCGGACGCCGGCGTCATCGAGCTGCGCCGAGAGCTTGGCCGCCTCGGTCCAGGTGGCGCGCTCCTCCTCGCGCCGGCCGAGGCGATGGGCGAGCCCGCCGCGCAGCACGAGCGCCTGCGCCAGCAGCCGCTCGTCGGGCGGCGCCACGCGCGCGGCGGCGACCGCCGAGGCGACCAGCCGCCACGCCCGCTCGGGCGACCCTTCGAGTTCGAGCACGCGCGTCGCGCCGCGCAGCGTCGCCGCCAGGATCGTCCGCTCGCCGCCGAGGTCGGCATGCCACGCCGCCTTCAGCGCGGCGCGCGGCGGCGGCGACGGCTGCGCGAGCTCGCGCTGGTAGTAGCGGGCGGCGAGGCGATGGGTCTGCTGGCGCCGCTCGAGCGCGGTGGCGTGCAGCACGTGGCGCTGGAAGAGCGGCTCGCGGAAGCGGAGCTCGCCGGCGATGCGCTGCAGCGGACCGCCCTCGGCCAGCAGCGGCGCGAGGCGCAGGTCGAACTCGGCCGCCGGCAGCGCGAGCATGTCGCGCAGCACCTGTTCGCGCACGTCGGCGCCGAGCACCGCGGTCGTCTCGAGCAGCTCGCGCTCGACGCTGCCGAGGCGCGCGAGCCGCTGCGCGTAGCGCTCGGCCAGGAGCGGCGGCAGCGAGCGGATCGCCGTCTTCTTGGCGGCGAGCGTGTCGAGCTTGCCGCGCGAGCGCAGCCACGAGGCGAGCTCGACGGCGTTGCCGGCGCTGCCCGCGGCGACCTCGTGGAGGCGCGCCGCGACCCGCTCGACGTGCGCTTCGTCGAAGCCGAGGTCGTGCGCCAGCGTGGTGAACGCCTCGCGCGGCGGATCGACCAGCGCGAGGCGCATGCTCCCCTTCGCCAGCGAGGCGTGCAGCGCGGCGAGCGTCCGCTCGGTCGGCAGCTCGTGCGCACGGGTGATCACCAGCAGGATCGGCGCGCGCTGCGCTTCCGCCACCAGCGCGTCGAGCGTGCGCAGCGTCTCGCCGTCAGCGTGCTCGGCGGCATCGAGCACCAGCAGCAGCGGCGCCTGCCGGGTGATGGCGACGAACAGCTCGACCAGCGCGGCGCGCAACGGCGCGAGCTGGCGCGCCGCCTTGCCGGCCCCTTCGCGCAGGAAGGCGCGCAGGAGCTGCTGCGCCTCGGGCCGCTCGGGCAGCAGTTCGCGCAGCTGCTGCTCGGCGCGCGCGTCGACCGCGGCCGGGCCGGCGGCGGCCGCCTCGGAGAGCCCGCACGCGTCGGCCAGCAGCTCGCGCAATGGCTCGAGCGGCTGACCCGACTCGCGACCGCTCGCGACCAGGAAGAAGCCCTGCGGCCCGACCCGCTCGAGGCGATCGGCGAGCGCATCGACGAGGCGCGTCTTGCCGACGCCGGGCTCCCCCTCGAGCACGACGCGACGCAGGCTGCCCGCGAAGGCCGCGCGCGCCTCGTCGACCAGCAGCGCCAGTTCGTGCTGGCGACCGAGCAGGCGGGTGGCGCGCCGCACCGCGAGGCGACGGCGGCCGGCCGAGACCTGCAGCGAGACCGGCGCGGTGGCGGTGCGCCAGAAGTCGGAGCGCTCGGCGCCGACGAACGCCGCGGCGGCCTGTTCGGCGCTGGCGAGGCGGGCCGCCGGGTCGCGCTCGAGGAGCGCCTGCACGATTCGCTCCAGGAAGTAGCTCAGCTCGGGGCGCAGCTCGGTGAGCGGGGTCGGGTCGCGCGTCTGGAGCGCGGCGACGTAGGCGTCGTAGCCGAGGTCGCGCTCGCGCGCCCACGGATGGTGGCCGGCCGCCATCTCGTAGAGGACGACGCCGAGCGCGAAGAGGTCGCTCTGCGGCGTCGCGGGGGCGCCGGCGAGCTGCTCGGGCGCGGCGTAGGCGACGGTCCCGAGGAAACGGCCCGACGAGGTGGCGCCCGAGGACGGCGGCGGCGTCGGATGGGCGCCCGCCTCGGGGGGCAGCGGCTCCTCGGCGGTGATCAGGCGGGCGAGGCCGAAGTCGACCAACTTCACCTGGCCGCGCTCGTCGAGGAAGAGGTTGGCCGGCTTCAGGTCGCGGTGGACGATGTTGCGCCCGTGGACGAAGGCGAGCGTCTCGGCGACTTGGCGGCCGACCTCGCGCACCACCGGTTCGGGCTGCGGCCCCTCGAGCTCGAGGCGGCTCTGCAGGCTGCCGCCGGTGAGGAGTTCCTGCACGATGTAGTGGACCCGGCGATCGCCGCCGAGGCGCAAGCTGCCGATCTCGTAGACGCGGGCGATCCCGGCGTGGCCAGCCCCGAGCCCGACCCCCGCCTCGCGCTTGAAGCGGCGCACGATCTGGGCGTCGGGGGCGAAGCTCGGGTCGAGGACCTTGAGCGCGACCTCGTCGCCCGAGCGCAGGCCGCGGCGTCGCCCGACGACCGTGGCGCGGTAGACGGCGCCCATCGCGCCGGCCCCGAGGAGGCCGCGGATGCGGTAGCCGCGGAGCTCCTCCGGAAGGGCGAGAAAACGGGTGGCGGGGCTTGGCATCACGCTCGAGCCAGGGTGGCGGTCGCCTTGACTCGACCGCACGGCTCCTAGAGACTACCGCGCCCTTTCTCGGGCACTAAGGAACAGCTCGACCGTCCTCGACCATCCGCTCGGTCCGGTCACCGGTCGGTCGCGACGCCATGGCGATCCGCTTCCACAACACGCTCACGCGCCGCGTCGAGGAGTTCGTGCCCGGTCGACCGGGCGAGGTCCGCATGTACCACTGCGGCCCGACGGTCTACTCGACGCCGCACATCGGCAATTACCGGACCTTCCTGCTCGGCGACCTGCTGCGCCGCTTCCTCGAATGGAAGGGGCTGCGGGTGCTCCAGGTGATGAACCTCACCGACGTCGGCCACCTGCTCGACGACGCGGAGGAGGGCGAGGACAAGCTCGAGGCGGCGGCGAAGAAGGCCAAGAAGACCGCCTGGGAGATCGCCGAGCACTACACGCAGGAGTTCTTCGAGGGGCTCGACTACCTCGGCTTCAAGCGCGCCCACCACTACCCGAAGGCGACCACCCACGTCGCCGAGATGATCGCGATGATCGAAGTGCTCGAGCAGAAGGGGCTCGCCTACAAGGTCCCTTCGGGCAACGTCTACTTCGAGATCGCCAAGTTCCCCGCCTACGGCCGCCTGTCGGGCAACACCGCCGAGGAGCTCGAGGCGGGCGCCCGCATCGAGGTGAACCCGGAGAAGCGCGACCCGCGCGACTTCGCGCTCTGGAAGATCGACGCCCACCACCAGATGCAGTGGGACTCGCCGTGGGGACGCGGCTTTCCCGGCTGGCACATCGAGTGCTCGGCCATGTCGAAGAAGTACCTCGGCGAGAGCTTCGACCTCCACACCGGCGGCGAGGACAACGTCTTCCCCCACCACGAATGCGAGATCGCCCAGTCGGAAGGGGCGAGCGGCAAGCCGTTCGTCCGCCACTGGATGCACGCCCGCCACCTGCTGGTCGACGCCACGAAGATGAGCAAGCGGCTCGGCAACGTGCACACGGCGCAGAGCCTGCGCGCGAAGGGTTACAGCGGCGAAGCGCTGCGCGTCGCCCTGCAGAAGGCGCACTACCGCGAGCCGCTCAACTTCACGCTCGCCGGCCTCGACGAGGCGGAGAAGAAGGTCGCGCGCTACCGCGACGTCGCCGAGCGGCTCGCCAGCGCGGCGGCTCCGGGCGCCGCGACCGGCACGGCCGCCGCTGCCCCGAGCAGCGCCATGGCGACCCTCCTCTCCGACCTGCGCGGGCGGTTCGAGGCGGCGCTCGACGACGACCTGAACGTCTCGGTCGCCTTCGCCGTCCTCGACGAGGCGGTCGGCGAGGCGAACCGGCGCGCCCCGCAAGGCGCCGACGCAGCCGCCCACCTCGCCCTCTTGCGCGAGTTGTGGAGCGTGTTCGGATTGGTCGAGAAGTCGCTTGAATCGGCCGCCCTCGCCGATGCGCAAGTGCAGGCGCTGATCGACGAGCGCGAGGCGGCGCGCAAGCGGCGCGACTTCAAGCGGGCGGACGAAATCCGCGTGCTGCTGAAGGAGCGCGGCATCGAGCTGCTCGACGGGAAGGACGGCGTCCGCTTCAAGCGGAGCAGCGACCGGCCCGGCGGCGACGCGAAGAGCTGAGAGCCGAGAGCTGTACGGCAACCGAGCGGCCCCGCGCCGCTCGAACTGGATCCTGGGAGAAGAGTGATGAAGCTGGCCCCGACGCTGCTGGTGCTCGCCGCTTTCGGCGTGCTGCTCTGGGTGAGCACGAAGAAGCCGGCCGATGCGGACGACGGCGCCACGCCGCACGCCGCCGCACCGCACACCGATGCGCACGGTGGCGCCCCGGAAGCGCACGGCACGGCCCCCGCGACCGACTCGGGGCATGGCACGACGGCGTCGAGCGAGCTGGTGAAGTCGATCCCGGCCACCCCGGTGCTGCCGCCGCCGCCGCGCAACCCCAACAGCATCGTGGTGACGGTGCGCGATCCGGCCGGCCGCGGCCAGCCGCAGATCCACGTCTCGCTGCTCGATGGCGCCGGCAAGCCGGTCGCGAAGAAGAGCAGCGACGCCGCCGGTCGCGTCGCCTTCGACGGCGTCGCGCCGGGCAGCTACCGCGTGGTCGCCTACGACCCGGACTACCTCTACACGGCGCGCGGCGAAGCGAGCCTCGTCGCCAAGGCGAACGAGTTCCAGGAGACCGAGCTGCGCGTCGAGCGCGGCAGCTGCGGCCTGCGCGGCAGCGTGGTCGACGGCAGCGGCCGGCCGCTGGTCGAGCGCAAGGTGCTGCTCACCGCGGGCGGCGCCGAGTTCGCGGTCAACACCGATGCCAAGGGGCGCTTCCTGGTGAACGGCCTCGTCGCCGGCAACTGGACGGTCGCCGCCGACGGCTTCCCCGATCGCAAGCAGGCGATCACCCTCGCCCATGGCGCGACCGGCGAAGTCGCGCTCCTGCTGGCCAGCACGAGCTCGATCGAAGTCGAGCTCTCCGGCTCGCATCTCCACCCGGCGCACTTCGTCGGCGGCGAGCAGGCGCTGCTGCGGCCGGCGGCGGGCGGCGAGCCGCTCGTCCGCAAGATGGAACTGCTCACCGACGGCAGCCACGAGCACGCCAACGTCGCGCGCGCCCGCTTCGACGGCCTCGCGCCGGGCGCGTGGAAGCTCGAGGTGGTCGACGCCAAGGGGGCGAGCCTGATCGGCCATGAAGCGGCGTGGAAGCGGCCGGTGCCGCTCGACCTCGCCGAGGGCAGCCACCGCGTGGTGCCGCTGAAGACGATCGCCTCCGCGCGCGGCGCCGGCGTCGAGGTGCCGACGCTCGCCATCGTCTTCATGGTCGTGGTGATCGGCGGGCTGATCGTGGCGACGCCGATCCTCTTCCCGCCGCCGCTGGTCGCCAAGCGGCCGCTCGGCGTGCAGCGCTGAGACCGACGGCGGCGCAACCCGACCCGCGGCTGCGATCGAGCGGCGGCTCGGCGGCTGCGGCGCGACTGCGGGTCGCCGGCACTGCACCGTCGATTTCACGCCGCTGACCAGCCGCGGCTCTCTCACCGTGCCCTTGGCGCGAGTGGGAGAAGCGCTTGTCCGCGAACGACGCGATCGCCTGCCCCCCTGAGCTTCCGGATGAGCTTCCGGACGCGGACCGCCCGAGGCGGCCGCTCCGCCGACCGCACCGCTACGTCGCCGCACGCGCCGTCGCGGCGGCGGCCGCGGCGCTCGCCGTGCTCCTGGGCGCACCGCCCTCCCTGCCGGCGAGCGGCGGGCTGCACGGCACCGAGCGCTCCTTCGCGATGGGCTTCACGCCGTTCCCCCACGACGGCGGCGCGGCGGGGCTCTTCGATGCACTCGCCACGATCGAGCAGGAAGGCGACCTCACCGTCTTCCACTACGACGACGGCGTGCCGTGGAACGAGGCGCTCGCCGGCCTCCCCCATCCCGACCGCGCCACGCTGAGCTGGCTGCGCTCGCTGGTACCGAGCGGCCAGCACATCTACCTGGCGGTCACGCCGATCGCCCTCTCGCGCGACCGCCTCGCGCCCTGCTGGCCGAACCTCCCGCTGACGCCGCCGTGGGACACGCTGCCGTTCGACGACCCCGCGGTGGTGACGGCGTTCACGAACCACTGCGAGGAGATGCTCGCGCTCTTCCAGCCCGATTACTTCGCGCTGTCGATCGAAGCGAACCTCGTCCACACGCTGGCGCCCGCGAAGTGGAGTGCTTGGCTCTCGCTAGCGCAGCAGGTCGCCACGGCGCTGCGCGCGAGCCATCCCGGCCTGCCGCTGTTCGCCACGCTGCAGGCCGACGAGTTCTGGCTGCGCCTCGCCGATCCGCCCGACCCGACCACCGGCCTCACGCAGGCGCAGGCGGCGCGGCAGGTGGTGGCGCTCTCCGACTGCGTCGCGATCAGCAGCTACCCCGCCATGCTCACGTATCGGGGCCGCGTCGCCGAGCTGCCGCCCGGCTACTTCGAGGCGCTGCGGCGGCTCGATCCCACGAAGCCGTTCGCCATCGCCGAGACCGGCTGGCCGGGCGAGCTGCTCGATGCGCCGTGGCCCTGGAAGCTGGGCACCAGCGCGCTCGACCAGCGCGACTGGGTCGAGGCGCTGCTCGGCGCCGCCGATCGCCACCACGCGCTCTTCGTCAACTGGTACCTCACGCGCGACTACGACGCGCTGTGGAGCTCGGGCTCGATCGCGCAGGATGCGCTGAACCGCTACTTCCGCGACATGGGGCTGAAGGACGGGCTCGGTCGCACGCGACCCGGCTTGCTCTCCTGGCGGCGCTGGCTCGCGCGCTGAGCGACGCGCACGGCAGAGGTGACGGGAAGCGCTTCGCCTCCCCCGCTCAGCGGCGGCGCGGCGCCTTGCGAGCGGCCGGCTTCTTCCCGCGCAACTTGCGCATCGGGCGCACCTTCTTGCGCGCTGGAGCGGCCGCCTCGGGAGGCGCCTCCTCGGCGGGAGCCGCTTCGTCGGCCGCCGCCTCCTCGTCGTCGCCCTCGTCGTCGCCCTCGTCGTCGCCATCGTCGGCCGCAGCGTCGTCGGCCGCGCCGGTCATGCCCTCGCCTGCGGGCGCCGCGCTGCTGCCAGCGGGATCGCCGGCGACCGCGCCCTCCGTGAGCGGCTGGCCATCCTCGCCGAGCACCGGATCGCCCCGCTCGTCGCGCAGCTTGTGGAGGAGGTCGCCCATCTTGATGGCGCCCTCGACCGACTCGTCGTACTCGAAGGAGAGCTGCGGCGCCGTGCGCGTGCGCAGCCCCTCGGCGACGCGCCGCTGCACGTAGAGCTTCGAGCTCTCGAGCGCGTGGCGCGTCTTGCTGCGGTCGCCCTCGCTGCCGAAGACCGACCAGAAGATCACGCAGCTGGTGAAGTCGGGCGCGAGCTTGACCCGCGTGATGGTCACGAACCCCATGCGCGGGTCCTTCAGCTCGAACAGGATCACGTGCGCCGCTCGCTGGCGGATCTGCTCGGCAATGCGGAGGTTCACGCGGCTTGACATCGGCACGACCCATCGGGGCGGCGGCACCGGAAGACGGCGCCGCCAGGAGCGGGAAGGGCGTTCAGTTGAGCGGGCCGGGCCGCCGCCGCAAGGGGCGCGCGGCCGCGCCCGGCTGCGTCGCTCGCTGGGCCGCTCGCTGGGCCGCTCGCGGCGCGGGTCGCGGCGGCGGCTCGCGGCGGCCCGACGCGGCGCTCGCGACGCTGCGCACGCCGTCTACGATCGCCCGCGACGGCCTGCGCCTGCGCCCGGCAGCGCCACGCCGGCGAGGAGCTCCCGCGATGATGGAAGTCGGCATCCTGCAGTTCACCGTGCTGCTGCGCGGCTGCCACTCGCTGAAGGAGAAGCGCCACGTCCTGAAGTCGATCAAGGACAAGCTGCACGCGCAGTTCAACGTCTCGGTGGCCGAGGTCGACGACCACGACCTCTGGCAGAAGGGGACGATCGGCGTGGTGACCTGCAGCAACGACGCCACCCGCGTCCGCTCGCTGCTCGACAAGATCGTGATGATGGTGCGGCTCCACCCGACCGCCGAGCTGCTCGACCACCAGGTCGAGGTGCTGTGAGCGCCGCGAGGGGAGGCCGCTGCCACGGGAGGCCGCCCCGCCGCACCTGCTGAACGGGGCGGGCGGCCGCGGCCGTAGAGGGCGCTCGCGCGGCGAGACGTCTCGGGAGTGGCCGCTGCAGGAGTCCACCGTGCCGATCGCACCGAACACCAGCTACGTCGCCGGTTGGGGCACGCTCGCCCTCATCAATGCCGGGCTCGCGCAAGGCAAGCGGCGCAGCGGCCTCAACTGGTTCCTCGCCTCGCTCCTGCTCGGCCCGCTGGCCACCTTCCTGCTGGTCGCCTTCTGCGACGAAGGCAAGCGGGGCTGACCCAGCTCGCGAGCCGCGCGGCCGCTTGCACGCGGGCGCGGCCCGCGGCGCCGGCCGTTCCGCGCCGCCTCCCCCGACAGCACCGCGGCGGCCCCGGTTCCCCGGAGCCGCCGCGGCGTCGTTCGGATCGACTTCCCGTTCGCGAGGCGCCAGCTCAGGTCAGTTCGAGCTCGCGCACGTGCTGGGTCATCTCGAAGACCTCGAGCACGTCGCCCACCTTGATGTCATCGAACTTCGCCAGCTTGATGCCGCACTCGAAGTTCTCCTTCACTTCCTTCACGTCGTCCTTGAAGCGACGCAGCGAGTCGAGGCCGGTCGTGTAGATCACCTTGCCGTCGCGCAGCACGCGGACGCGGTCGCTGCGGCGGATGAGGCCGTCGGTCACGAAGCAGCCCGCGATGGTGCCGACCTTGCTGACCTTGAAGGTCTCGCGGATGGCCACGTGGCCGATGACCTTCTCCTTCTCCTCGGGCTTCAGCGTGCCCGCCATCGCCTTCTTCAGGTCGTCGAGCAGCTCGTAGATGACGTAGTAGGTCTTCACCTGGACGTTGTACTGGTCCTGCAGCCGCCGCGCCTTGCCCTCGGGCACGACGTGGAAGCCGACGACCATCGCGCCGCTGGTGCTGGCGAGCATCACGTCTTCTTCGGTGATGGCGCCGACGGCCGCGCGCAGCACGCGGATCTTCACCTCGGCGTGCTTCATGTCCTCGAGCTCGCGCTTCAGCACTTCGAGCGAGCCCTGCATGTCCGCCTTGAGGATCAGCGGGATCTCGACCTGCTTCACCGCGCCGAGCGTCTCGAAGAGGTTCTCGAGCGTCACCTTCGGCCGCTCGTACGCCTGGCCGTCGCGCGTGGTGCGCGACCGCTCGGCAGCGACCTGCTCGGCGCCCTTCTCGTCCTCGACGCCGATGAACTCGTCGCCGGCCGACGGGAGGTCGCCCTTGAAGCCGTAGACCTTCACCGGCATCGACGGCAGCGCGACGTCGACCTTCTTGCCGGTGTCGTCCTCGAGCATGCGGACGCGGCCCCAGGTGTTGCCGCAGAGGAACGGATCGCGCGGCTTCAGCGTGCCCTGGCGCACCAGGATGGTCGCCACCACGCCCTTGCCCTCCTCCTTGGTCGCCTCGAGGACGATGCCCTGCGCGCGCCCCTTCGGGTTGGCGCGCAGGTCGTGCACTTCCGCCTCGAGTTCGAGGCGTTCGAGCAGCTCGTGGATGCCCTTGCCGGTGGTGGCCGACGTCTCGACGACGCCGACCTTGCCGCCGAACTCCTCGGGCAGGAGCTGCAGCCCCATCAGCTGCTGCTTGACGCGGTTCGCGTTGGGGCCGCCCTTGTCGATCTTGTTCAGCGCCACCACGATCGGCATGTCGGGGTTGGCGGCGCGCGCGTGCTCGACCGACTCGACGGTCTGCGGCATGACGCCGTCGTCGGCCGCCACGACCAGCACGACGATGTCGGTCACGTTGGCGCCGCGCGAGCGCATCTCGGTGAAGGCGCGGTGGCCCGGGGTGTCGAGGAAGGTGATCCGGCCGCCCTTCGGCGAGGTCACCTGGTAGGCGCGCATGTGCTGCGTGATGCCGCCGTGCTCGCCCGCGGCGACCTTCGTCTTGCGGATCGCGTCGAGCAGCGAGGTCTTGCCGTGGTCGACGTGGCCCATGACCACGACCACCGGCGGACGCGGCTCGCCCTCCTTCTTCGGGCCGGCCTTCGTCTCCGCCTTCGCCTTCTCCTTCTTGAGGAACTCGGTCTCCTCGGTCCGCTCGTGGAGGATCTCGACGTCGCGGTTGAACTCGACGGCGACGGTGAGGACCGTCTCCTCGTCGAGCGGCTGGTTGATGCCGAACGCGGTGCCCTTGACCGTGAGCAGCTTGCTCATGATCTCGGCCGCGCGCAGCCCGAGCAGCGCCGACAGCCCCTTGATGGAGGTCGGCAGCTCGACCTGGAACTTCTTCCCCTCGGCGTTCTTCTGCAGCATCCCCGGCGGACGCTTGAGCTTGGTGCGCTGCTGGCGGCGCGACGGACCGCGCTCCCAGAACTTGGGCTTCGCGACCTGCGCATCGGAGACCGGCGCGAACTCGTCGGTCTCGGTCTGCCAACGCAGCGGCTTGTTGCCGCCCGCGAGCTTCTGCCGCTTGCGCTGCGCCGCGAGCTCCTGCTCGCGATCGAGCTCCGCCTTGCGGCCGCGCGCGGCGGCGCTCGGCGACGGACCGAGGGTCCGCTCGAGCTCGGCGTGGGTCGCCTCCGACTTGGCGACATCGGCCTTGTTGAGTTCGATGCGGCCGAGGATCTTCGCGCCGCGCCGGACCGGCGCTGCCGGGGCGCCGGGCGTGCCGGGCGCCGCGACCGCGCCGGGGCCTCCCGCTGCGGCGGGCGCGAGCGGTGCGCCGGGGCGGCGGGGAGCGGCGGGCCCGCCGGCAGGGGCGGGGCCGTGGGCGGCCGGGGCGTGAGCGGCCGGAGCGTGAGTGCCGGCGGGGTGGGCCGCTGGCGCAGCCTGGGGAGCGGCCGCCGGCGGCGCCGCGGTCCCAGCGGCGGGGGCCGCGAGCGGCTCGTCTTCGGCATCGGGAGCGGCCGCAGGCGCGTCTTCGGCTGCGAGCGGCTCTTCGCCCTCGACGGCCTCGCCGTCGGGCTCGCCCTCGACGAACTCCTCGTCGCCCTCCTCGACCTCTTCGTCGTCATCGGGCGACGCGTAGGCCTCGAGCGGCCCATCGGCCGACTCGACGGCGTGCGCGGCCGCTTCAGCGTCCGCCTTCGCCTTCGCCTCGCGCTCCTGCCGATCGGCAGCGGCGCGCGCCGAGTCCTGCTTGGCCTGCTCTTCGCCGGCCTTCTTCTCGGCCTCGCGCGTCGCTTCGGCCTGCTCGAGCTTCTCGAGGATCTCGTCCTCGCTCAGGTCGCGATAGCGCCACGCCGCCTTCAGGATCCCGACCGTGCCGGGCTCGAGGTTGGAAGAGTGGCTCTTGACCGGCAGCCCGAGCTTCTTCGCGAGCGCGAGAAGCTCCTTGGAGTCGGCGTTGAGTTCCTTGGCAAGTTCGTGAAACCGCAAGCGACGACTCCTCGGACGATCAGCTCAGATTTTCGTTCGAAACGACCTAGTCCACGCCGCGACTCACGACGAGGCGCTGCTCTCGTCGGCCGCAGGCGCCTCGGGGGGCGTCGCGGGCGTTCCGGCCGAGGGTTCCGCGGAGGACTCCGCCGCAGGTTCGGCGGGAGCCGCCGCGCGCGGAGCGGCGGCCGCCGGCATCCCGGGCGCTCCCGCTTCGCCGGGCCCCACCAGCGATCCGTCGGCGCGGATCGCCTGCAGGTTGATCTCCCAGCCGGTCAGCCGGCTGGCGAGACGGACGTTCTGGCCGCGCCGCCCGATCGCCAGCGAGAGCTGGTCCTCGGTGACGCGGACGGTCGCGACGTTCTTCGCGGGGTCGAGCTTGATGTCGGCGATCTCGGCCGGTCGCAGCGCATTCAGGATCAGCGCCTCGACCGACTCGTTCCAGCGGATGATGTCGATCTTCTCGCCGTTCAGCTCTTCGGTGATCGACTTGATGCGCGTGCCGCGGATGCCGACGCAGGCGCCGATGCAGTCGACGCGCATGTCGGCCGAGGCGACCGCGATCTTGGTGCGGTAGCCCGGTTCGCGCGCGACGCGCTTGATCTCGATCACGCCGTCGGCGATCTCGGGGACCTCGATCTCGAAGAGGCGGCGCACGAGGTCGGGATTGGTGCGCGACAGGATGATGCGGACGCGCAGGCCGACCTTCTTCACCTCGGTGATCAGCGCCTTCACGCGATCGCCGACGGCGTAGTTCTCGCTGCGGACGATCTCGGAGCGCGGCAGGATCCCCTCGCACTTGCCGAGGTTCACGATGTAGTTGCCCGCCTCGACGCGCTGCACCGTGCCGGTCACGAGCTGGCCCATCTTCTCGGCGTACTGGCCGAGCACGACGTCCTGCTCCGCCTCGCGGTGGCGCTGGATCATCACTTGCTTGGCGACCTGCGCGCCGATGCGGCCGAGATCGACGAGCTCGACCTTCTGATCGCCCTTGAACGCCTCGACCTTGCCGGTGCGACGATCGATGTGGACCTGCAGCTCCTCGCCGACCTCGAGCTTCTTGCGCGCGGCGCTGGCCAGCGCAAACTCGAGCGACTGGAACAGGTACTCCTTGTCGATGTCCTTGTCCCGATGGAGGGCGTCGATGATCCGAAGAATCTCTGCGCCGTCCATGAAAGGACCCCCCGTGCACCGGAGCCTCTTTGCAGCGCGCCGGTCTCCGGGCCGAGGCGCACCGCGCTCCTCCCCAAACGCCTACGTCTCCGACCCTCTCGCCGCCGCGGTCGCGGTGACGAGCTGGACGGAGACGAAAAAAAGTGGGCAGGGCCCACTTCTTTGCGCGGCGCCAGGAAAAAGCGGGGGGATCGTAACGAGGGGGACCGACCCGGGTCAACCGAGCGCTTTCAGATCAGCCGTCGCAAACTGGCCTCGGCGAACGGGTTGGAGCCATCTGCGCCAAGCCGTCGTAGGGCTCCTCCTGGCCCTCTCGGGGGGCCACGAGGCGACGGCGCAGGGCGAGTCCGCCGAATTGCATCCGCTGCTCGAGCTCGGGAAGGAGTGGCTGCTCGCCGCGCCGGAGCAGTCTGGATCGCTTTCCGATCAGCTGGAGCGCGCCCTCGCGACGGCGCTCGAGCTGCCCGATGGGGTCGCCCTCGAGGCGCTGCGCCGTCTGCCGTTCGTGAGCGCCCGCACCACCGGCGACGAGCCGGGCGTGGAGGCGGCCGCCATCGCGCTCGACGGCGACCGCCTGCGCGACCGCCTCTGGGTCGAGCGAGCGGCCAGTGAACCGCTGCCGCGCGCGCGGACGCTGCTCGCCGCCGCCGACGCTCGCGCGACTGCCGGCGAACTCTCCTCGGCCACCGCCTCGCTGGTGCGCTGGTGGTACGCGCGCACGGCGCCGTTCGAAGCGGCGCGCCCGCTCTTCGAGCAGAGCCTCGCGCCGACCTTCGAGCGGGCGAGCGACGCGCGCGACGCCTTCACCCGCCTCGTCACCGCCGGGTTGCGTCAAGGGCGGGCGCACGAGGTGGCCGCGCTCCAGTCGGAGCTCGCCGTCGCCCATCCCGAGCAGCCGGCAGTGCGCCTCGAGGCGGCGGCGAGCTGGCTCCTGGCGAGCGTGCAGGGCCACGGCGCGATCGACGCGCACGCGCTCGCTGCCGCACGCACCGAGCTGGCGGCGGTGCGCGCGGCCGTCGACGGTCGGCTCGACACGGCAGCGCTCGAGCAGCGCGGCAGCGCCGAGCTCGGCGTCGCTTGGCTCGCGCTCCTCACTGGCGACTCGAGCGCCGCACATGGCGCGCTCGAGCGGGCCGCCCGGCCGCCGCGCCCGCTGCTGGCGCAGGAGGACGCGCTCCACGCGCAGCAGCTGCGCGTCGCGATGGTCGCCGCCTTCGTCCGGAGCGGTGACGGAGCCGCCGCGACGGACGCCCAGGAACGCTTCGCAGCGGCGCTCGCCGCAGCGCCGGTCGACCAGACCCGCTCGATCGCCAACGACGCCTGGTTCGGGTCGTTCGGGCCGCTCTTCGGGCGGGAGTTGCTGCTCCTCGCGGGCCGCGCGGCGGAGTGGTGCGCGGTCGGCCACGAACTGCAGGACGCTCTCGAGGCGAGCCACGGTCGCCACGGCCACGGGCTGCTCGCGCGCAGCAGTGCCGACGACGAGGCGACCGCCGCGCGCCCCGCCGCGTGGTGCTTCCTCGGCGTCGCCGAGGGGCTGCTCGTTGGCTGCGGCGACCCCGCCGCGGCGGCCGCGCTGCTGGCGCCGCGCCTCGCGCCGCTCGAAGCGAGTTCCGACTGGAGCTTGCGCGAGCTCGCCGGCGAGACCGAGCTCCTGCGCGCCCGCATCGAGCTGCAGCGCGGCGACCCCACGGCCGCGCTGGCGGCCTGCGACACCGCGCTGCGCATCGCTCGCGAGATCCACTCCGGGTTGGTGGCGGACCATTGGCAGCGCCAGGCGCAAGGCGAGGTCCCGCCGCCCCCCGCCGCCCAGCGGATCGGCCGCAGCGAGCTGCCCTCCGCGAACCTCGTGGTCCGCGCGCTGGTGACCCGCTCCGGCGTGAAAGCGACGCTGCTCGGCGATGCGATCGGCGCCGCGCACGACCTCTTCGAGGCGGGGAGCGCGTGGCCGTGGGATGGCGATCGCTGGCTGCGTTGCGCCACCGACTTCGCGCGCCGTGGCCGCCTCGCGGAGGCGCGCGCCTGCCTCCTGCGCGTCGACCCGACCGTCGACCGCGCCTACGACCTCGCCTGCTTCCACGCGTGGTGCGGCGAGACCGACGCCGCGTTGGCGCAGCTCGAGCGCCACCTCGGCTGGGCAGGCCGCACGCCGGCGACGCGCGCGCAGGAAGTGCGCTACGCTGCTCGCGACCACGACCTCGCCGCGCTGCGCGATCACCCGCGCTTCCCGCGCTCCTGACCGGCGCGCGCGGCGTCGCCCGAACTTCGCACCGAAGATCGCACCGAAGATGCCGTCCCCCATCACCATCGAGTTGAACGGCGAACCGCGCTCGCTGCCGGCGCCGCTCACCGTGCGCGAGCTGCTGGAGCTGCTGGCGCTGCCGGCGCCGCGGCTCGCGGTCGAGTTGAACCGCGAGCTGCTGCCGCGCGCCGACTTCGAGCGGCGGCTCGCGGACGGGGATCGGCTGGAGATCGTCACCTTCGTCGGAGGCGGCTGAATGGACCCCCTGCGCACCCCATCCCCGAATGCACCGCCCGCGGGCCGCTCGGCCGCGATCGATCCGCTGCTCGCCGACGAGCCGCTCTGCATCGGTCGCCACGCCTTCCGCTCGCGACTGCTGCTCGGCACCGGCAAGTACCCGAGCCACGACGTCATGCGCGCCTGCCACGAGGCGTCGGGCACCGAGTGCGTCACCGTCGCGGTGCGGCGCGTCGACCTCTCCGGCCGCGAGAAGAGCCTGCTCGACTGGATCGACCGCGACCGCATCACCCTGCTGCCCAACACCGCCGGCTGCTTCACCGTCGACGACGCGCTGCGCACGGCGCGGCTCGGCCGCGAGGCGGGACTCTCGGAGCTCGTCAAGCTCGAGGTGCTGGCCGATCCCGGCACGCTGCTGCCCGATCCGGTGGCGACGCTCGAGGCGACCCGCGTGCTGGTGAAGGAGGGGTTCGTGGTGCTCGCCTACTGCAGCGACGACCCGATCCTCGCGCGCCGTCTCGAGGAGGCGGGCGCCGCCGCGGTGATGCCGCTCGGTTCGCCGATCGGCTCCGGCCAGGGGATCAACAACCCGCGCAACATCCGCCTCATCAAGGCGTCGCTGCGCGTGCCGGTGCTGGTCGACGCTGGCGTCGGCACCCCGTCCGACGTGACGCTCGCCTTCGAGATGGGCGTCGACGGCGTGCTGCTCAACACGGCGGTGGCGCTGGCGCGCGAGCCGGCGCGCATGGCCGCCGCGATGAAGCACGCCTACCTCGCCGGCCGCATCGGCTTCCTCGCCGGCCGGATCGCGGTCACGGAGCACGGCCAAGCGAGCAGCCCCGAACACGGCAAGATCGCGGCGGCCCCCCGATGAGCACGGCGCGGCCACGCCGCGTCGAACCCGCGTTGCTCGCCGAGCAGCGCCTCGCCAGCACGCTGGCCGCGATCGACTTCGCCGCCGTCTGGGCCGCCGCCGCCGAGCGGCCGCTCTCGCAGTCGCGCGGCGGCCCCTGCCGCATCTGCAGCGGCCGCTTCGGGCCGGTCATCGACACGACGGAGCTCTTCCGCGGCACCTGCTTCCTCACCGCGCACGGCTTGCGCGGCGAGTCGCTGGTGCTGAAGCAAGTGACCAGCACGAAGCACCGCGAGGACTTGGACAGCGTCCCGCCGATGGACGCGATCACCGTCTTCGAGGCGCTCGCGCGCGCTGAGTCGTTCCTCGCGACGGGCGGCGACGAGCGCTTCCCCGAGACGTCGCCCGGCCGGCGCGGCCACGTCTCGATCGCCAAGCGCCACCACGACGGCGGCCACGGCACGCAATCGCTCACGCTGCACGCCACGCCGCCGAAGTGGCTGCTGCGCGAGCGCGAGTTCGTCGCGCGCCACGGCGCCGGCCTCCCCTCCTTCCTCGAGACGCGCACGCCGGCCGACCTGCTGGTCGGCGAGTTCCGCGGCGGCCTCGCGGCGGCGGTCGCGGCCGCGCCGCAGCGCGCGTTCGAGCTCTACATCTGGTGCCGGCCGGGCGCGACCGGCGCGCTCTCCGACTTGAGCGGCAACCAGCGCTGGGGGCTCGCGCAGGCGATCCGCGAGCTGACCGGCGCGCTGCGCCTCGAGCTCGCGGTGCGCGGGCTGCCCGCCGACTACGGCTGGCGGCTGGTCGCGGGCGCCGGCATCGAGCCGTACGTGCGGCTGGTGACGCCGCGCACGCTGCAGGTCGCCGACGGCCCGCGCGACTGGGTCGAGAAGTTGCGCTCCCACATCGGCGTCGAGTGACGCGCCGCGCCCGGACGACGCGTCGCAAGCCGTCGACGGATCGATTTCAGTCGACGCGCCACGCCGGCAGGTAGGTCGCGCCCTCGAACTCGAAGCCGCGCGCCGCGAGCTTCGTCGCGAAGTCGGGCAGGTGCGCCGCGCCGTAGAAGAGCGCGAGCCAGCGCCCCGCCGCCCCTTCCGCGAGCTCCTCGTCCAGCACGCGCAGCGCGGCGTCGTTGCGCCAGTCGAGCAGCACCTCGGAGAGCCCCTTCATCTGCAGCGCCATCATCGAGTCGGCCATCGCCAGCGCCGCGGCGACCTGCCGCTTCAGCATGGCGCGCATGCGCGGATCGACGCCCGCTTGCGCGAGATCGAGGCCGCCGAGCACCATCTTCAAGAGCCCCTGCACCAGCGGGCTGTCGGTCGGCAGCGCGACGCCGCGCGCATCAAGCTCGCCGGTGAGCGACCCGAAGTCGACGTCGGCGTTGCGCCAGAAGCGGCGCTGGTAGTCGAGGCCGTCCTTCTGGAAGGTGAGGCCGAGCGCGGCGTTCAGCCGCAGCTGCAGCTCGAAGAGCGCGTCCATGCGCGCGATCTGCTCGTCGCTCGGCGGCGCATCGCCCGCCTTCGGGCCGACCCCCTCGAAGAGCACGACGTCGCACGAATCGAGCACGTCCTGCAGCGCGTCGTAGTAGGAGCGATCGGCGATGTGCACCGCGCCGACCAGGAAGAGCGTGGTGCGCGTCGGCGCATGGAAGAAGCGGCCGACGCCGATCTCGAGCGCGCCGGGCGCATCGCCGCGCGGCGCCGTGAAGCGGGTCCAGCTCTTCGGCGGCGCCCCGTCCGGCTCGTCGAGCCAGAGCGGCCGGAAGAGATCGGGCGGTGCGTCGCCGACCACGAGGCTGCGCACGAGCGTCCGCGGCAGCTCGAGCTCGCCGCGCTCGCGATCGCGGAAGCGGACGTGGTGGCCGCCCGCGCCGGGCCGCAGGTCGACGCGCGCCTCGAGCAGCTCGCCGACGAGTTCGCGCCCGCTCTTCAGCACCACGCGATCCTCGCTGCGCGGCGCGGTCGCCGGCTGCGGCGCAGCGGGCGCGGCGCTCGACCCACCCGCCGCCGCGAACGCCAAGCCCGCCAGGCCCGCGAGCCGCAGCACGACGCTGCCGAGGACGGAGCCGACGACGGAACGGAGGGCGAAGGGGCGATCGATCACGGCGCTGCTCCTAGGGGGCCGGTGGGCACGCTACCGCCGCGCGCGCGGGAAGCGGCCGTCGCGCAGGAAAGCGACCACATGGGCATGCACGGCGCGATCGCGCAGCACGCCGGTGTGGGTCGAGAGGAGGCGGACGTGGTCGCACTCGCCGACGAGGTGGGTGCTCGCCTCGGGGACGAGGTGGTCGAGCCGCGCCGCGATGATCCCGACCTCGACGCCGGGCAGCGCGGCGAGCTGCCGCACGCGGCTGTCGGCGTGGTCGGAGAGCTCGCGCAACGCCGGCAGCAGCCCGCCGAGCAGCGGCGCGAGCCAGCGCGCCACCGGCGAGCCGCGATTGGGCGGCACCAGCATCACCACGCGCCCGAGCGTCGCCGGCCGCGCCAGCGCCAACGCGGCGCGCGCGACCACGTTGCCCATGCTGTGGCCGACGACATGGAGGCGCGCTCCGCCCGCCGTCGCCTCCAGGCGGGCGAGTTCCGCCGCGAAGGCGCGCGCATGGCCATCGAGCGAGCCGCGCACGCTCGGATAGCCGAAGCGACAGGTGGCGAAGCCGTCGCGTTCGAGCGACCGCGCCAGCGAGCCGAGCGAGCGCGGCGTGCGCAGCAAGCCGTGCACGAGCACGACGAGTTCGCGCGGCGGCGGTGGCGATCGCTTCGGTGGCGTGACCATGGTGCTCCCGGGCCGAAAGACTAGTCTGCCGCCCCGCTGCACCGAGCCCGGTCGGGAGATCTCATGGCCTCGTCGCTGCTGGCCGCGCTGGCCGCTTCGCTCTGCACCTCCCTCGCGCCGCGCCCGCCGCTACCGCCGGCAGCCGCTCCGCAGCAGACGCCCCCCGTCGCCGATCCGACCCCGGCGCAATGCGACGAGGCGCTCGAGACCTTCGCCAACTCGCTCGCCGACGTGCAGGCCGCCACGCTCGCCGATCTCGCCGCGACGCTCGACGCGCTGCCGGCCGGCCCCTTGCGCAAGCAGCGCGAGCGCGCCGCGAAGGGGCTCACCGTCGTCCCGGCGATCGGACCACCGCCCTTCTTCTCGCCGCAGGAGTTCACCCCCGGCGAGGCGGCGCGCGGCCGCGTCGTGCGCGCGCCGGTGACGCCGGAGAGCGAGGATGCCGCTGCGCAGCGCGGCCGCTTCCGTCCGTGGGAGAACGACCCGCCCTTCTTCGGCGTGGTCGAGTGGGACTGGGCGGGCGATCGGGCGGTGCGCCGGCAGGAGGCGCCGATCGACGGCTACGGCCAGCTCTGGAATGCGCTGAACGGCTACGACCGCGACAGCGACCTGCTGGTGGCGTCCCTCCTCGCGCGCTTCGACTTCGAGGAGAAGCTCGACGCGAAGGCCGACTACTTCGCGCACTCCTACTGCGACCTCGCCGGCCACGTCTATCCCGAGATCACGCTCCACGACGCCTGGTCGTCGGGCACCGGCATGGACATGCCCGACGTCGACACCATCGCGTGGGCGCGCCGGATCATGAACGACAAGTCGTACGTCGCGCCGCTGCCGGCCGACGCGCGCCGGCAGAAGCTCTACGACTCGCTCAGCGCCGGCTTCCTCGAGTGGTTCCGCTACTGGGTCTGGATCGAGGGGGCGGCGCAGATCTGGGTCAACCCCGACGCGCCGCTGCGCGACGCGCACGAGCCGATGCGCCGCCGCCTGCTCCACCTCTTCGCGACCTGCGACGGCGACGTCGACAAGATCGCCAAGCGGCTGAAGGCGCTGGCGACGCGCGACCAGTTCATCGAGGCGATGGACGCGGAGATCGCGGCCGACGCGCGGGCCGATGCGGCCATCGCGAAGTTCGTCGCCAAGCGCAGCGAGGAGCGCTGGGCGGTGGCGCGCGCCGCCTACGCAGTGCTGCGTCGGCACGGGCTGCTCGACGGCTGAGCGCGCGGCGACGCGGGGCGAGGGGCAGCCGCGTATTGTCGGGGCGATGAGCGCCACGCCGAACGACCCCGCCCTCCTGCCGCTGCTGCGCGAGCTGCCGCCTCCCGCCGCGCCGGAGGCCGTCGCGCCGAGCGCCGCGCAGCGCGCGCGCCTGCACGCTGCCCTCGACGCGCTCGGGAGCGTGGCGGTCGCCTTCTCGGGCGGCATCGACTCGACGCTGCTGCTCAAGGTGGCGCACGACCGGCTCGGCGCGCGCGCCGTCGGCGTGATCGGCCGCTCGGCGTCGCTGCCGCCCGGCGAGCTCGACGACGCGCGGTCGCTCGCCGCGGCGATCGGCGCGCGCCTCGTCGAGATCGACACCGACGAGCTCGCCGACCCGAACTACGCCGCGAATCCCGTGAACCGCTGCTACTTCTGCAAGAGCGAGCTCTACCGCCACGTCCTGCCGTGGGCGCGCGCGCACGGCTTCGCGCACGTCGCGGACGGCATGAACGCCGACGACGTCGCCGACGACCGGCCGGGCACGCGCGCGGCCGACGAGGCGGGAGTGCGCCACCCGCTGCTCGACGCGGGCTTCGGCAAAGCGGCGATCCGCGGCCTCGCGCGCGAGCTTCGCCTCGCGAACTGGGACAAGCCGGCGCTCGCCTGCCTCTCCTCGCGCGTGCCGCACGGCACCGCGATCGCGCCGGCGATGCTCGACCAGATCGGCCACGCCGAGCTCCTGATCCGGCGGCAGGGCTTCCCGTCGGTGCGCGTCCGCTGGCACGGCGACGTCGCGCGGATCGAGGTGCCGCCGGACGACGTCGAGCGGCTCTTCGCCGCCCGCGAGCGCGTGGTGGCTGACGTCCTCTCGACCGGCTTCCGCTTCGTCGCGCTCGACCTCGAGGGCTATCGCAGTGGCTCGCTCCACCGCGCGAGCGGCGCCGGCGCGCCGCCGCGCTGAGGAGCCGCTCGCTGAGCGGTTCTCCGCGCCGAGAGGATCCGCCAGCGAGCCGTCGTCGCGCGGCGCAAGCCGCGCCGCGCGACGACGGATCCCGCGAACGGCTCGCTCAGCTGCCCGTCGGGCGCCGGAACGGGATCGCGATGGTGTCGAGGTTCGGCAGCAGGAGCGACGTCTTGCTGCCGGTCAGCGTGGCGCGGAAGGCGATGTTGCCCTTCGTGTCGGCGACATCGACCGAGGTGGAGAAGCCGGTGCCGGTCGCCCCCTTGGTGTTCACCGCCCCCTCGAACTCGAGCACGACCGAGGTGCCCACCGGCTGCGACGAGAGCGGCGGGTAGACGATCGCCGGGAAGTAGTCGGGCAGCGCCGTGTTCGACGGGTAGACGCGGACGTAGGGCGAGGTGATCCGCGACGTGGTCTTCACGTAGTCGAAGACGGCGAGGTAGCGCGAGTTGTCGCCGGGGACGGGCGCGGTCGAGGTGGTGTTGCCCTTCGCGCAGCGCGCCGCCGGCTGGTTCAAGTTGTCGGGATTGAGCCTCGTGGTGGGCGAGCCCTGCGATCCGACGCGCCAGCGAGGGCTGCCGTTGAAGTCGATCAAGCAGCCGATGACGAAGGAGAAGCCGTTCTGCCCGGTGACGGTGGTCGTCTGCGGCCGGACGCGCACCTCGAAGAGGAGGCTGTCGCCGCCGAGGTTGCCGTTGTTCGAGGTCCGGTAGTCGCCCCACTCCTCGCCGCAGGTGTTGTAGGAGCTGTTCACCGACTTGCGCAGGTCGATCTCCGCCTGCGGGAGGTCGCCGTTGTTGTACTGGAACGGCACCGAGAAGACCGGCCACGGGTGCCACGCGTTGCCGTCGCCCGGCGGCGTGAAGACGTTCGGCTGGGTCACGCGGTACTGCGTGCCCGGCTGCACCACCGTGACCAGCGTGTCCCAGTGGTTCGGCGCGTGGTCGCTGCCGCAGCCCGCGCCCGGGCAGGGATTCGTGCCGCCGTCGATGAGGTCGATGAACGTCGCGTAGTCGAACGGGATGCTCATGCCGCTCGACGGGTAGGAGGCGCCGCCGGTGTTGTTCTGCGAGATCGGGCGGATCGGCGCGTGGGCGCAGTGGATCGAGATGTTGTCGTAGACGTCGGTCGAGACGTTGCCGCCGATCGGCGCCCAGCTCACCTGGTAGAGATCGAGCAGCGTGCCGGCCAGCGCAGCGCTGTTCGGCGAGCAGTCGAAGTCGCGCCACACCGTCTGGAAGCGCGCGCCGTCGTGCGGCTGGTTCTGGGCCGTCACGTTCGAGGTGAGCGGCTCGGGCAGGCCGGTGAAGAGCTTCGAGAACTGCCCCTCGGGCGGGAAGAACTCGTCGTGGATCTTGGTGACGTAGACGACCGGCGAGCCGGCGAGGATGCCGTTCGACTGCAGGTTCACGTCGGGGATCGGCCGGTAGTAGTTCGGCTGGTCGCGGTAGCCGACGCCCGGCAGCCCGGTGGCCGGATCGATGCCCGTCACCGGGCGCCCGCGCATGCGATGGACGATCACGCCCCAGCTCTCGACCAGCGGCGGGAACGGCTGGGTGATCGCCGCTTCGGTCGCCGTGAACGTGGTGGAGTAGCGAATCGCCGGGTTGGCCGGATCGAAGCGCGAATCGGGGAAGCCGAGCGGCTGCCCGCCGAGGTCGACCACGCCGAGCACGCCATCGTCGAGGAACGTCGTGTAGGCGCTCGAGCCGAGCTTCTGCTGCAGGTAGCTCGCACGCGGGACGGTCGTGATGTTGAGCTGCAGGTTCTTCGACGACTTGCCCCAGCCGACCAGCTGGAAGGTGCCGGAGGCCTGGTCGAGGCGGATCGGCCGGATGATGGCCGTCTTCTGCGTGACATCGAGCGAGACGTCGGTCAGCAGCTCCTGCAGCTCGCCCGCGTCGGGGTTCGGGGAGACGCGGAAGGTCTCCCACGGCAGGAACGAGTCCTCCGCCATCGGCTCGGTGAAGCGGACGCGCAGCTCGCAGTAGGTCGGCAGCGCATCGCGCAGCGAGATCGGGCCGGCGACCACGTTGCCCGCGCTGTCGATCTCCCACGCCTCGACGAAGTTCGCGAGGCTCGCGTTGGTGGCGTTCTCGGGGTTGTCGGGATCGAAGAGCGCCGGATCGATCGGGTCGGTGAGCTCCGGCTCGTAGTACTCGGTCCGCTCCAGCCGGCAGGTGTCGCCATCGATCGGCGCGACGACGAACGGCGCCTCGAGCGTGAGGGTGTCGGCCGTGTTGCCGACGACGACGATCGTCTCCTCGTCGGGCGCGCCGGGACGCACCACGAAGTTGGCGCCCGCCCACTCGCCGCTGCCCGACTTCGCGAGGGTGGAGAAGGTGGCGCCGGAGAACTGCACGGTGTCGGCGCCCACGACGTCACCGCCGCCGACGTCGACCACCCGCGTGTCGCTGTGGGTGCGCACGATGCGCGGCACCGACTCGTCGGGGAGGAAGCCGTTGTAGGTCTCGTTGGTCGGGATCAGCTGGTTCTGGGCGATGAAGTCGAGCACCCGGTTGCCGGGGTTGATGCCGATCGGCGTGGCGACTTCACCGAGGCCGTCGTCGCGCTTGGCGAGGAAGGTGCCGTTGGTCGAACGGAGCACCGCGCTGCCGGTGCGCGGCAGGCGGAGCTTCAGGTAGCCGGTGGCGTCCGCGCGCGGCGCGCCGGTCGGGCCGAAGTTGACCGGGCTCGGCGGGAAGCCGATGCCGCTCGCGGCGACGGGATCGATCCAGATGGTGGTCGGGTTGACCAGCGTCACCTCGACGGCCACTGGAGTGCCGTCCTGCAGGCGCACCTGCACCGAGCCGGCGGTCACCAGGGCGCCGTTCGCATCGAGCTGGTCGGCGGAGACCGACGCCGGATCGATCGGCGCGGTGAACTCGAGCTTCAGCACGCCGTTGCGCGGCACCACGCGCGGCAGGTAGCTCGTTCCGAGGCCGAGCGACTGCAGCGCGTCGACGTCGACGCCGCTCGCGAGCGGCTGCAGCGAGCCGGGCAACACGCGCCCGGTCACCGGGTCGACGTCGACCGTGGTCAACGGGCTGACGAGGCGCGGCCCGTTGCCCTCGTCGATGACGCGGCCGTACTTGACGTCCGTGAGGCGAAAGCCCGCGGCCTTCGAGCCAGCCGAGGAGCCGCCGCCACCACCGGAGCAGGCCGCTCCGGCGAGGAGCGCGAGCGACCACAGCGCACGCGAGTTCGAGACGGACGACTGGCGGTTTCGCATCGAGAGGTCCCTGACGGAGGCCACCGCGCAGTGGGGTCGGCACGGGGGTGCGATCGACGCCCAAGCGATGTTCCGGTCCCTACCTCGCGCAGGGTGTGCCGTTCGCATCTCCCAGGGGCGCCCGGGGAGAGGATACGCCGCTCCGCGGGGATCGTGCGAGAGCGAACATTCATCGCCGCTCGGCGCGCGCTTCACTTCCGGGCGGAAAACGAGCCGGGCGGGCCGGCACTCGCCGACCCGCCCGATCTCATTCATGACTCTTCCGCGAGGGGCCTCCGCCCCGTCCGCAGGCCGCTCGAGCCGTCCGCTCGGAACGGCGCTTGGCGCTCGGCCCGCCGATCAGGTGCCCGACGGCCGCAGGTACGGGATCGCCACCGTCTCGCAGTTGGGGAGCAGCAACGTCGAGATGTTCCCGACGAGCGTCGCCCGGAAGGCGATGTTCTGCTTCGTGTCGGCGACATCGATGTTGGTCGAGAAGCCGGTGCCGCCCGACCCCTTGATGCCGGTCGCGCCCTCGAACTCGAGGGTGATCGAGGTCCCCGCCGGCTGCGCCGACGCCGGCGGCGAGACGATCGCCGGGTAGTAGTCGGGCAGCAGGGTGTTCGTCGGGAAGACGCGGACGTAGGGCGACGTGATCCGCGAGGTGGTCTTCACGTAGTCGAAGACGCCGAGATAGCGCGAGCTGTCGGCCACCTTGATCGGATTCGCCGATGAGGTCGCGTTCCCCGACGCGCAGCGCGCCGCCACCGCGCCGTTGATGTTGTCAGGCTGCAGTCGCGACGTCGGCGAACCCTCCGAGTGCGCGCGCCAGTTCGGCTTGCCGCCCGCGTCGATCAGGCAGCCGATCACGTAGGAGAAGCCGTTCTGGCCGGTGATCGTCGTCTGCTGCGGCCGGATGCGCACTTCGAAGAGGAGGCTGTCGCCGCCCTTGTTGTCGACGAACGGGTCGCTGCTGAAGTCGCGGTAGTCGACCCACGGGTTGCCGCCCGAGCAGTCGTAGTCGGTGTTGATCGACTTCAACAGGTCCGACTCGGCGGTCGGGATGTCGCCGTTGTTGTACTGGAAGCGGGTGGTGAAGACTGGCCACGGATGCCACGCGTTGCCGTCGAACGGCGGCGTGAAGATGCTCCCCTGCGAGATGCGGTAGCTCGTGCCGGGCTGCACGACGGTGACCAGCGTGTCCCAGTAGTTCGGGGCATCGTTCAACGTGCAGTTGGCCGAGGGGCACGGGTTGGTGCCGCCGTCGAGGTCATCGATCCAGGTCTGCAGGTCGAACGGGATGCTGAGGCCGCTCTGCGGATAGGTCGCCGCCGCGGTGTCGTTGGCCGAGTTCGGCCGGATCGGCGAATGGGCGCAGTGGATCGAGATGTCGTCGTAGTTGTCGGTCGAGACGTTGCCGCCGATCGGGGCCCAGCTCACTCGATAGAGATCGAGCAGCGTGCCGGCCAAGCCGAGGCTGTTCGGCGAGCAGTCGATGTCGCGGAAGACCACCTGGAAGCGCGCGCCATCGTGCGCCTGGTTCTGGGCGGTCAGGTTGCTGGTGATCGGCTCCGGAAGGCCGTTGAAGAGCTTCGAGAACTGGCCGACCGGCGGCGGGAAGAACTCGTCGTGGATCTTGGTGATGAAGACGACGGGCGAGCCGGCAAGGAGGCCGTTGGTCTGCAGGTTCACGTCGGCGATCGGCAGGTAGTAGTTCACCTGATCGCGGAAGCCGACGCCCGGATTGCCGGTCGCCGGATCGAGGCCGGTGACCGGACGGCCGCGCATGCGGTGGACGATGACGCCCCAGCTGTTCACCACCGGCGGCACCGGCTGCGTCGAGGCGCTCTCCGCCGACGTGAAGGCGGCGAAGTAGCGCACGCGCGGGCTGGCCGGGTCGAACTGCGACACCGAGAAGCCGAGCGGCTGCCCGCCGAGGTCGAGCACGCCGCGGTAGCCGAGGTCGACGAAGTCGTCGTACTCGGTCGTGTTCAAGAACTGCTGCAGGAAGGTCGCGCGCGGGATCGTCGTGATCGCCAGCTGGAGGTTCTTGGTGCTCTTGCCCCAGCCGATCACCTCGGAGGTGCCAGCCACTTGGTCGACGCGCGCCGGGCGGATCGTCGCGATCGTCTGCGTCGAGTCGAGGAAGACGTCGGTCAGCAGTTCCTGCCCCTCGCCGCCGTCCGGGTTGGCGGAGACGCGGAACGACTCCCACTGGAGGAACGAATCGGCCGCCATCGGCTCGTTGAAGCGGACGCGCAGCTCGGAGAAGGCCGGCACCGAGGTGCGCAGGTTGGTCGGCCCCGCCAGCGCATTGCCCGCCGCGTCGATCTCCCAGACCTCGACGAAGTTGGCGAGGCTCTTGTTGTTGACGTTCTCGGGGTTGTCGGGGTCGAAGAGGTCGTCGTCGATCGGATCGGTCAGTTCGGGCTCGAAGTACTCGGTGCGGCGCAGCGCGTAGGCGTCGCCATCCTGCGGCGCCAACGTGAACGCCGTGGCGAGCGTCAGCGTGTCGCCGTCGTTCGAGGCGACCGTGAGGGTCTCTTCGCTGCCGGTGCCGGGCCGCAAGACGAGGTTCGCGCCCGACCACTCGCCGAGCCCGCCCTTCGCCGTCGTGTTGTCGACCGAGTCGACGTCGGTCAGCGTCGTGGCGGTCGAAGTGTCGCCGGCGACCACATCGAAGGTGCGCGCCACCTCGTAGGTCCGCACGATGCGCGGGATCGAGGTGTCCGGCAGGAAGCCGTTGAAGGTCTCGTTGGTGGGAATCAGCTGGTTCTGCGCGATGAAGTCGAGCACCCGGTTGCCGGGGTTCAGCCCGATCGGGGTCGCCGTGTCGCCGAGGCCGTCGTCGCGCTTGCCGAGGAAGGCGCCGTTGGTCGAGCGCAGGATCGCGCTGCCCGTGCGGGGCAGGCGCAGCTTGATGTAGCCGGTCGCATCGGCGCGGGGAGCGCCATCGGGGCCGAAGTCGACCGGGCTCGCCGGGAGGCCGATCTGGCCGTTGGCCGCCGGGTTGATCCAGATCGTGCGCCCCCCCACCAGCCGCACTTCGGCCGGGATCGGCGTGTCGTCGGCGAGTCGCAACTGCACCGACCCCGCCGTCACCAGCGCACCGTTGGCGTCGATCACGTCGCCGCTCACCGAACTCGCGGCGATCGGCGCCGAGAACTCGAGCTGGATCACGCCGTTGCGCGGAATGACGCGCGGGAGGTAGCTCGTCCCGAGGCCGAGCGACTGCGGCTGCTCGACATCGACCCCGACGCCGAGCGCCTTCAGCGTGCCCGGCACCAGCACGCCGGTGAGCGGGTCGATCTGCGCGGTGGTGAGCGGGCTGACCAGCGACTCGGTGGTGCCGTCATCGACGAGGCGCCCGTACTTCGCGTCTTCGAGCTGGAACGAGGCGCTCGAGCTGCCCGGCGAGCCGGCGCCGCCGCCCCCTCCGCTGCATGCCGCCAACAACGCGGCCGCGATCCCGGTCGCCCCGAACCGCGCTGGAACACCGTGGCGGGCCGCGCGACGGATCCGAACCGATCGATGGACCATTCTTCGTCTCCCAGCAACGAATCTCAGCACCAAGGCTCAGTACCGAATTCCAGCAACGAACGACCGCCGCAGAGCTCAGCGCTCCGCGCGGTCCGAGGGCCCGATCCCTTTTGTCTGCGGCAACCCCCGAGTAGCCGCCGGCAGGGACGGCGCAACATCTCCCGGGGAAGTCGTGACGAGGCGCAGCAGTGTAGGAGCCGCCCCTCCGTTTTGCAGCCCGCCGCCCGAACCGGTCGGCCGCGCCCCGCCGCGCCGGCGCTAACATCCCGCGCCCTTCGCGCCCGAGGGAGCCACGACGGCCCCGGCACGGCGCCCTTCCGGAGCGTCCCGCGCATGGCCAAGTCGTCCGCCGCTACCTACGCGCAGTCGGGGGTGAGCTTCGATCGCAAGGAGTCCTTCCTCGGGGCGCTGCTCCACTGGGTGAAGCGGACCGAGTCGATCCCGGCCGCCGACCAGCGCCCGCTCCTCCCGAACGGCTACTACGCGAGCGTCCTCGACCTCGGGCTGCCGGTCGCGATCGCGCTGACCACCGACGGCGTCGGCAGCAAGATCCTGATCGCCGAGGAGGCGGGCGACTACTCGTCGCTCGGCTTCGACGTGGTCGCGATGAACGTGAACGACCTGCTCTGCGTCGGCGCGCTGCCGACCGCGCTGGTCGACTACATCGCGTTGCAGGCGCCGCCCGCCGCGGTCGGCGACGTCCTGGGCAAGAGCCTCTACCTCGCCGCCAAGCAGGCCGGCATCTCGATCCCGGGCGGCGAGCTCGCCCAGCTCCCCGACATGATCCGCGGCGTGAAGCCGGGACAGGGGCTCGACCTCGCCGCCGCCGCGATCGGCACGGTCGAGAAGCAGCACGCGAGCAACGGCCAGGGGATCGAGCCGGGCGACGTGCTGATCGGCATCGCGTCGAACGGCGTGCACAGCAACGGCTACACGCTCGTCCGCGAGATCTGCTTCAAGCGGCGCAAGTTCAAGGTCGACCTGCAGGTGGCGGAGTTCGGCGGCACGCTCGGCGCGGAGCTGCTGCGCCCCACCGCGATCTACGTCCCGCAGTTCCGCGCGCTCGCCGCGAAGTCGTTGCGCCCGCGCGCCGCGATGCACATCACCGGCGGCGGCTACCTGAACCTGCTGCGCGCCGCGACGAAGGACATCACCTTCGTGATCGACACGCCGCCGGCCATCCCGCCGGTCTTCGCCTTCCTGCAGCGCGAGGGCAAGGTGACCGACGAGGAGATGCACCGCGTCTTCAACCTCGGCGTCGGCATGGTGCTCGTCGTGCCGGCCGGCAACGTCGACGCGACGCTCGCCGTGCTCGGCAAGCGCGGCTGGCCGAAGGCCTCGGTGATCGGCCGCGTCGAGAAGGGGCGCGGCAAGAGCGTCCGCTTCCCGAGCCGCGGGCTCGTCGGGCGCGGCATGGAGTTCACGCGCGAGTGATCGTCCGAGCGGCGCGCCGCTAGTCGCGCGCGATCGGGACCATCCGCAGCCCCGGCTCGTCGATCTCCGCCTCGACGAGCGGCCGCACCGCCGCGTCGATCGCCGCCGCGCCGGGGAGCCCATCCGCCGCCGCGACCGCGCTGAACCAGTGCATCGCGTAGACGATCCAGCTCGCGGCCGGCACCGGCGGCGGCGCGAAGCCGGCGCGCGGCCGCCACTGCTCGGGCGGCCGGCTCGCCACGCCGTCGGGCCCGAGCTCGAGCGTCGGCGCCTTGCCGCCGTCGAACTCGTGGTCGAGGTTCACCCGCAGCCACCAGCTCGCCTCGGCGAAGCTCTCGATGAAGCGGCGGCTCTCCGGCCGCTGCTTCCACTCGCCGCGCTCGACGATCGGCACGTAGGTCGCGACCGGGAACGAATAGGCGAGCGCGACGTGGCCGTTCTCCCAGCGCACCAGCGTCCCGTCGGGCGCGCGCCACGTCTCGCCGATCGCGGCATAGGCGCGCGTGAAGTAGGCCGCCTGCCACTCGTAGAGGAAGCGCGCGTCGGCGTTGCCGAGCAGTCGCGCCGTCCACTCGCAGCTCGCCGCCACCCAGCTCGCCTGCCACGGGCTCCACTGCGTCGCGCACGGCCAGCTCTTGCGGCCGCTCGACTGGAAGCTGCCGCTCCCCCACGCATGCAGCGGCGAGGGCGACTCGGCCAGCATCGCGCGCAGGCCGGCGAGGTTCTCGGTCACCCGCTCGCGGAAGTACGCCTTGCGCGGATGGGCATCGGGCAGGAGCTGCGCGGCCAGCATCGTGGTGCGCAGCGACCAGGCGAAGTCGCGCGAGCCGGGATAGCGGTAGCGCCCGTCGTGCGGCCAGTCGTGGAAGCAGTAGGCCGCCTGCGCAGCGAACTCCTCCTCGAAGAAGCGCTCGCCGGTCAAGAGGAAGGAGAGCGCGCCGAGCAGCGGCGCGTGGGCGCGATCGGGCGTCTGCGGGCACTTGCGGCCGGTCGAGCGCTTGGCGAGCGGCTTGGCCGGCCCGAACTCGACGCCCATCACGCCGTCGCGCCCGCGCACGTGGATCGGGAAGGAGGCGGCGCCGTTGCCGTCGGCGGCGCGCAGCACGTCGTCCGCCAGGAGCCCGCGCGAGTTGAGCGCGAGCGCCCCCCAGTAGGGAATCGGGCCGATGTCGCCGCGGTCGCCGGTGCCGGGCATGTGGCGCGCGATCGGACCGGAGTCGAGCGGCACGCCGAGCTCGAACTGCCCCGCGTCGAGCGTCCCGTTCTGCGTCCCGTCGATCAGCCGCTGCGCCAGCCCATCGGCGCGCGCGGGCGCGAGCGGCCGGCGGGCGTCGTACGGCGGGATCCAGCCGTGGCGGATGAGGTAGGCGAGCTCCTCGCGGACCAGGAGGCGCGGCGGCGCGGCGCCACCGACGTGGCGGCGCACCGCGAAGCGGGTGCGATCCCAGAGGACGCCGTCGCGCAGGTCGGCCACCACCGCATCGCCCGCCAGCACGAAGAGGCGGGCGAACTCGATGTCGGTCGGCGGCGGATCGCCCGCGCCGCCGAGCAGCGCGCAGTTCTCGACGACCACCTCGACGCGCGCCCCCGCCACGCCGCGCAGCTGCCGCCAACGCACGCGCACCTCGAGCTGCGGCAGCGCGCCGTCGCTGCCGACGAGCCGCGCCACCTGCTCGAACTCGCGCGCGAGCGGCCCGTCGACCGGCCCGCGCGCGCTCGCTCGCTCCGGCGGCGGCGCTTCGACGATCGCGGTGAAGCGCGCCCCCGCGCGCGTCACCAGCTCGACGGCGACGGGCGGTGCGGCGGCGCTCGTCCCCTCGTGCGGCTCGAACGGCCCGCCGAGCGGCGGCGCGGGCGACGGCACCAGCCAGACCTCGCGCGTCGCGTGCGGCGCCAGGTCGAGCGGCAGCGTCACCAGCGCGTGCTGCAGCGAGCCGTCGGCATGGCGCGAGAGGAGGTCGACCTGCGTCGCCACGACGGCCGGCGCGCCGCCCGGCCCGCCGTCGCGCACCACCGCGCAGAGCTCGCCGTCGCGGAAGACGCCGGGGGCGAGCAGCGCCGACAGCGTGACCGGCAGCGCCGTCGCGCCGGCGCCGCCGCACTCGCGCACCTCGAAGCGGACGGCCGGATCGGGCGCCGCGTCGGGAGCCGGTCCGCCGGCGCCGGGCGCGCGCGAGAGGGCGCCCGCCAGCAGCAGCAACGCGGAGCCGAGCAGCGACGAGAGCTTCGCGCCCATCAGCGCTGGAACGACGGCAGGTAGCCGAACGGGACCGCCAACGTGAGCGTCGCCATCGCCGTAGCGTAGACGTCGCCGAACAGGTCATCGCTGTAGACGCCGTCGCGCGACTCGCGCTCGGCCGCGGCGACCAGCGCCGGATACCAGCCGCGGAAGTGGCGCAGCTCCTTGTACTGCCAGTAGGCCTGCGTGGCGTAGAAGCGGCCGTACCACGGCCACTGCTCCGGCTCGACGCCGAAGCGCACCAGCGGATCCTTCTGCCGCATGTAGTCGATGCCGAGCTCGACGTACTTGCTGTCGTAGTCGCCCGCCTGGTTCAGCGACGAGACGGCAGCCGCGGTGAGCGCGAACGAGGTGAGGTTGTCGTTCAGCATGTAGCGGAAGCCGCCGAAGCGCGGGTCGTCGGCCTGGCGCACCTGCGAGTCGCGCAGGTACTTCATCGCCTGCGCGATCACCGCCGGGTCGACGCGCATCCCGGCCTCCTTCGCCGAGCGCAGCGCCTGCAGCACGGTGACGGTGACCGACCCCTCGTGGAACTTCTCCGCTTCGAGGCGGTAGCCCCAGCCGCCGGTCGAGTGCTGCGCCAGCTCGATGGCGTGCACGGCGCCCTGCAGCGTCCGCTTCAGCCGCTCGCGCGAGTCGACGTTCTGCGCCCCCATCGACATGCCGTCGGCCATCGCCACCGCCCACGTCGCGTAGCCGTGGCCGTGCATCTGCGAGGTCGCGAAGCCGGGGTCGTTGAACTTGCCGATCAGGTGCGGGCCGGCGATCCGCGTGCAGGTGCACTCCTGCAGCGTCGCCTGGCCGAGCAGCCAGTGGATCAGCGCGCGCAACCGCGCGCCGTGGCCATCCTCGCCCTCCTCCGCGGTGTGGCCGCCCGCCATGAAGGCGAGGATCGCGAGCGAGGTCGCCGCGATGGTCGGCTGCTGCGGAGCGGAGGTCATCTCGAGCGCGCCGTTGCTGCGCACGCGCGCCGCCAGCCAGCCGAGCGAGCGGTCGACCAACCGGCGCGCCTGCACGAGGTCGCGCGACTCGCTCGACTCGCCGGTCGCGAACGAGCGATCGTCGCCCGCCGCCCGCCGCGGCGCCGCCGCACCAGCGACGCCCGACCGAGCGGCCGCCGCGACGACCAGCACGGCCGCCCCGACTGCGAACGCCCTCGTACGCGACGCCTTGCGCTCCATCGCCATCGATCCTCGGTGCGCCCCCGCGCTCCGTCCGTCGCGCGTCAGTCGCGCGTCAGTCGCGCGCCGGCAGCCGGCTCACGCGACGGAAGTACTGCTCCATCCAGACGCGGTAGCGCTGCGGGAACTCCTCGACGCTGCGCCGCTGGAGCAGCTCCGCTTCCTTGTCCGGCAGCATGCCCCAGCGCCCCGACAGGTCGGTCCGCTCGAACTCGCCGGTGGCGCCGGGCGGCGGATCGCCCTTCGCGTCGCGCTGCTCGCCCTTGTTCGGATCGGGGCCGCCCTTGTTCGGGTCGTCGTCGGCCGGCTGCTTCTCTTCCTGCCCCTTCGGCTCGGGCTTCTGGCCGCCGGGCTGATCCTGCGGCTGCTGCTGCAGCTCCTGCGGATCCTGCGAGCGCTCGCGTTCCGGCGGCTTGCCCTGCTGCCCCTGTCCGCCCTTCGGCGGCGGCTCCCCCGACTCGCCGCCCGACGGCGACTTCTGCTTCGACTCCTCCGACTTCGACATCTCGATCAGCTCGTCGAGCTGCTGCATCACCGCGCCCGACTTCGACTCCGCGTCGTCGAGCAGCTGCTGGAGCCGCTTCTGGTTGGCGGCGAGCTCGCTCTCGATCTTCTCGGGCGCCGCACCGCCGAGCAGCAGCGCGTCGATCTCCTTCATCGAGCGGCGGATGCGCAGCACGAGCTGGCGCGCCCGCTCCGCCTCGGGATCCATCGCCTGCGCGCGCGCCTCGCCGGCCGCTGCGCACGCGAACGCCGCCAACGCGGCCGCCGTGACGATCGTCCTGCTGCGCCCGTTCATCGGTCGTCTCCCTGCTCGCCCGTCGACTCCCCTTCCGCCGCGCCGTCGCCCGCGCCCTCTTCGTCCGCGCCGGCGGTCACCGACTCGACGAGCTTCTCGAAGATCTCGGTCAGCTCGGAGTGGCGGTGGCCGAGGCGCTCGAGCAGCTCGAAGCGCGCCTCGAGCAGCTCGCCGTCCTGCTCCTCGCGCGACGAGGCGCGCAGCGAGCGGACGTCGTCCTGCACGTCCTGCTCGAGGCGCTTCAGCAGGAGGAGTTCGGCGACCGGCGGCACGAGGCGCGGCTTCTGCTGACCGCCCTGCGGCGGCTGGCCGTCGCTCGGCTCCTTCTCCTCCTCCTGCGCCTTCTTCGCCTGCTCCTGGCGCCGCTTCATCTCGTCGTCGAGCGACTGCAGCAGCCGGTCGTAGCGCGACACCACGTCGGCGGCGAGCACCTGCACGAACTCGCCGGTCTCCGCGTCGCGGCCGGTCAGCCGCTCGCGCAGCTGCACGAAGTCCGACTCGTTCTTGCCGAGCACCCACGGGAAGGTCGGCGACGCCTCGCCGGCGAGCTTCTCGATCAGCGCCTGGTTCTCCTTGCTGATCGCCTCGACGTCGCCCGCGAGCTTCTCGACGCGCGGCCGCAGTCGGCGCGGCAGCTTGTCGGCGCCAGCGCGATCGGTGTCGATCGAGATCAGCCCCTGCTCGAGTTCCGCCGAGCGGGTGCGCAGCTCCTTCAGCTTCTCCTTGAGGCGGAAGAGCATCTCCTCGGAGCGCAGCTCCTGGTAGAGCTGCTCCTCCTGCTCGAGCTCCTTCTGCATCTCCTCGAGGTTCTTCTCGGCCTGCTGCTGCTGGTCGACCGCCTCCTCCTCCTCGCCTTGCTCGAGCTGCTGGCTGGCGCGCTGCATGCTGCGCTGCGCCGAGTTCGCCTGCTGCTGCCCTTGGCTCTGCTTGCGCTCCTTCATGCGCTGCATCAGGTCGCGCAGCTTCTCCTCGAGCTCCTTCTGCTCCTGCGCGAGCTTCTCCTGCTCGGCGCGCTCCTTCGCCTCGTCGCGCTGCGTCGCCTGCGCCGCCGCCTGCTCGGCCGCCGCCTTCGCCTGCGCGGCCGCCTTCTCGAGCGCCTGCTGCGCCTGCTGCTGCGGCGACTGCGCCGACTGCGGCTCGCCGCGGTTCAGCTCCGCGGTCGCCTCGCTCATCTGCTGCGCCGCCTCCTGCAGCGCCTGCTGCATCTGCTGCTGCTGCTCGGGCGAGAGGGCGCCCGGCGGCGGGGAGGCCGACGCGCCCTCCTGCGGCTTCGGGGCGGACGCGAGGCTGCGGCTCTCGCGCGCGGCGGCCTCCGTCTCGGCGCGCAGGAAGTCCTGCCGCGCGGCCCGCGCTTCCGCGGCGCGCGCCTCGGCCTGCTGCTGCGACGAGAGCGCGCGGTTCGCCTCCTCGAGCTTCTTCAACGCCTCCTTCGCCGCCGCGAGCCCCTCCTGCGCCGACTGCTCGCCGAGCCGCTGCTCGGCCTCCTCGAGCCGCTCCTTCGCCTGCTCGAGCGCCGCCTGCGCCGCGCTCGACGCCTCCTTGCGCTGCGCCGCCTGCGCGCCGGATTGCGACTCCGCGCGCTGCGCCTGCTCGGCCGCCTGCTTCGCGAGCGCCTCGGCGCGCGGCGCGAGCGCCGCTTCGGCCTCCGCCGCCGCCTTCGCCGCGCTCGGCGCATCGGGGCGCCCCTCGCCGGCGAGCGTCTTGGCGAGCGCCGCCTCCGCTTCGGCGAGCGCCTGCGCCGCCGGCTCTGGCTTCCCGTCGCGCAGCTTCGCCTCGCTCTCCTTCAGCGCCGCCGCGAGTTCGGGCGCCCGCTCGCCGAGCTCCTCGCGCGCCTCGGCGAGTCGCCCGGCCGCCTCCTCGAGCGCCTCGGTCCGCTCGCGCTCGGGCAGCGCGGCGCGGCTGCGCTCGAGCGCCCGCTTCGCCTGCGCGAGCGCCGACGGCGCAGCGCCGGCCCGCTCGCGCGCCTGCTGCTCGAGCTGCTCGACGACGGCGCGCTGCTGCTCGGCGAGCGCGGCCACTTCCTTCGCGAGCTCGCCGCGCGCGGCCGCCTCGGCGGCGCGCTCCTGCGGCGTGCCGGGCGGCTGCTCGGCGGCGGCCTCGGCCGACTCCTCGCGCAGCGCCTGCTGGCGCTCGGCCAGTTCGGCGAGCTTCTGCGCGAAGTCGGCGAGCCGCTTGGCCGGGTCGCCGACCGACTGCTCGGTCCGTTCGCGCAGCTCGCGCTGCTCGTTGCGCAGGTCGGCCACCTCGGCGATCGACTGCTTCATCTCGAGGAGCTGCTTCTCGAGCTCGTTCAGCGCGCGCTGGTCGAGGAGCAGGTCGAGGACCGCGGAGAGGTCCTTCAGCAGCTGCTCCTGCTGCTCGGGCGACTGCAGGTTCTTCGGGTCGGAGAGCAGCTCGAGCAGCTTGTCCTTGCGCGCCTCGAGGTTGCGCGTGTCGATCTCCCCCATCGCCTTGCGCAGCAGCTCGGCCTGGCGCGCCTTGCCTTCGGCGTCGAGCTTGGCGGCGAGCCGCTCCATGCGCTTCTTCAGCGAGGAGAGGCGGTCGAAGAGCTGCGACTGGTCGTTCAGCACCCGCTCGCGCTCGTCGTCGCCGCGGGGCGCAGCGGCGCGCGCCACGAAGGGGGCGGCCGGCCAGAGCGCGGCCGCCGAGAGGAGCAGCGCCAGCGCGCGCGTGCGGCGGCGCGGCTGCGATTGCGGCGTCCGGATCGAGGGGCGGTACGTCATGGCCCGATCTCCGTTCAACGTCCACCGCCGGACGACGCGGGGGCGACGCCCTCGCGCGCGCGGCGGTTGATCTCCTGCTGGTCGTCGACGAGTCCGCGCCAGAGGTCGAGGATCTCCTGGTAGTCCTCGAACTCCTCCATCTTCTGCAGCAGGAGCGCGTAGACCTCGATCACCTTCTGCTGCGACGCCTGCGCGCCGCGCAGCTGCTCGAGCCGATCGGCGGGCCGGCCGGCGAGGCGCGCACCGCGCAGCTGCTCGAGCGCGCGCTGCGCGTGGGTCTCGCTCGCCTGCAAGGCGAGGTCGACCATCGCGAGCAGGTTGCCGAGCTGCTGCAGCACGCCGAACTCGCCCGCGGCGTGGGCGGCGGCGAGCTTGCCGTAGGGCGCGAAGTCGAAGTTCGGGCCGGCGTCGGCGGCCTGCAGCTCGGTCAGCAGGTAGGTGACGGCGCGTTCGGCGGTCGGCGTCGGATCGAGGCGGTTCAGCGCGAACTCGGCCGCCACCTCGCAGAGGTCGCGCGCCGCTTGCCGCGCGCTGCCGCCGACGCGCCCCTGCTCCACTTCGAGCGCCGTCAGCTCGCGCGTCTCGAGCGCGCCTTCGCCTGACGCCGGCTGCAGCGCCGCGAGCAGGGCACCGAGACCGGCCGCGCGCTCCTCCTGCGCCTTCTTCGCCGTGATCACCGTCTGCTTCACGCGCTGCTGGCGGTCGTTCAGCTTGCGCTGCTTCTCGCTGTCGCTCACCACGTCGATGCGCCGGCCGGGCGACGAGGTGACGTTCGGCGCGGGCGCGGCGGCGCGCGCGGCGCCGTCGACCCCCTCCTGCAGCTCCTCGCGATTGTCGGCCACGTGCGCCACGTAGAGCAGCGACTCCCCCTCCGCGAGCCGGCGCATCGCCTCGCCCTTCGGCAACTCGAGCGTCGCCAAGTCGAGGAGCGCGTCGAGGACGTGCGGCTCGCCGACCCCCTGCAGGAGTTCCGGCCGCGTGCTGCCCGGCCCCTGGAGCACGACGCGGCTCTTCGCCGGATCGTCGCCGCGGACCAGCTCGAGCACCACCTCGGTCACCCCGTAGTCGTCGTCGACCAGCAGCCGGAACGGCACCACCGCGCGCGCAGTCGCCTCGAGGTCGGAGACGGCCGGCCGCGCGAGCTCGAGGACCGGCTTGCGGTCGGTGAGCACGGTGAGCGGGTAGTCGATCGGGTGGAGGTTCTTGAAGCCGTTCTCGGCGGTGAGGTGCACGTTCAGCGTGCCCGACTCCTCGGCGATCACGCTGCCGCGCCAGAGCCCGGGCGTCTTCGCGTCGCGCACCAGCGGGCGCGCGGTGCCCGGATCGCTGTGCAGCGTGAGCGCCGCCTCCGCGACGTCGCCGCTGGTGGCGATCTCGAGGTCGAGGCGCGTGCCGGCCGGGACGGCGAAGTCCTGGCGCTCCTCGCGGATCGTCGGGCGCTGCGTGTAGGCGGGCGGCGTGATGGTGGCGACCAGCCGCTCGACCGCGGGAGGGGCCGCCACCTCGACCACCAGCGCGATCTGGTGGCCCGGGTCGTCGCCGCCGGCGGCGGAGAGCTCCATCGGGCGCGTCGTGTTGCGGAAGCGGTAGCCGAAGTCGTCGGCGCCCCCTTCGCGCGGCGCCATGCGGATCTCCTCCGAGCCGCTGCGCCCCTCCTCGCGCACGATCAGCACCACTTCGTCGGGCACCGAGCCGCGCGCGCGCACCACGATCGGCAGGCTCGCGCCGCGCGCCACCAGCACGCGCGTCGCGCGGCCGTCGGCGTCGCGCTCGACGCGCAGGTGGGTCGACTCCGTGGCCGCCACCACGTCGAGCTCGAGGTGGGTGCGGCGCGGCCAGTCGCGATCGGCGCCGGCGAGCCGCTCGAAGAAGATCAGCGACTCGTCGCGCCGCAGCGCCACGAAGCTGCCGATCAGCAGCAGCGCCGCCGCGGCCGCGCCCGCCAGGCGGCGCAGCAGCTGCGGCGCGAAGATCGCGTCGAACGGCACGCCGGCCGCGCGCGCCGCGACCGCCGCGCGCCACTCGGCGAGCAGCGTCGGCGAGACGTCGGCGGCCGGGCCCGCCGCCGCCTCGACCTCGACCATCGACGCCAGCGCGCCGCGCAGCTCGGGATGGCGCCGCTCGACGGCGAGCGCCATGTCGCGCGCGTCGATCCGCTTGCGCAGCGGCCGCACGACGAGCTGGGCGAAGCGCAGCGCGAAGAGGAGCGCCGCCGCCACGGCGACGAAGCGGCGCGCCTCGACCGGCAGCCAGAGGAAGCGGTCGACCGCGTACTGCAGCACGAGGAAGCCGGCCGTCTCGACCGCGAGGCGCAGCGCGCCGGCGGCGAGCCAGCGGGTGCGCAGCGCGGTGCGCAGCACGGCGAGGCGGGCGGTGATGGTTGCGGCGTTCGTCATGCGGTCGTTCGCCAGTCCGGGCGCTCGCGCGGTCGCGCGCAGTTCAGCGCTGGAGGATCGGAAGGTAGCGGTTCGGCACCTGCAGCACGATGCAGGCGACGGCGGTCGAGAAGTTCTGCCCCGGCCCGACCGGATTGGGCCACGCGCCGTCGGCCGTCTGCGAGAAGGCGGTGCCGGTCTCGAGCAGCTCGCCCGACACCGACCGCCAGTAGCTCTCCCACCAGCGGCCGCCGGTGATGAACATCGCCTGCGCCGCGTAGTAGTGGCCGTACCAGTAGAAGTAGTGGGTGCGCCACTCGGGCCGCGAGACGCGCCGCTGCTGCTCCTGCAGGAACTCGAGGCTGCTCTTCAGGATCGAGGTGTCGTAGCGCGCCGCGTGGTAGAGCGAGGTGATGCCAGCGGCGGTCAGCGCGAACGAGGAGCGCGACATGTCCTCGTCCTGGTACTGGTAGCGGAACGCCCCCTTGCCGAGCGAGTAGTAGCCGCCCTCGTAGACGTCGTGGAAGCCCGCCCAGCCGGGATCCTCCTGCACCTGGCTCGCCAGCACGTAGTCGACCGCGCGCTCGATCGTCTCGGCCGGCACGCGGATGCCGACGTTGCGCGCGGCGCGCAGCGCCATCAGCTGGCAGACGGTGATCGACATGTCCGACTCGAGCGCGAACGGCTGGTAGCGCCACGAGCCGCGCGTGTTCTGCGAGTTCTTGATGAGGTCGACCGCCTTCTGCAGCGCGGCGCGCACCTCGTTGCTGGTCGTCTGCCCGAACACCTCGGCGAGGAAGAGCGTCGCGAAGGCGTGGTCGTACATGCGCGACTGGCGGTAGGTGATGTAGCCCTGGTCGTTCTGGTGGGCGATCAGGAACTTCACCGCGCGGTCGAGCACGACGCCGTAGGCGCCGCGGTCGGGCAGGTGGCCGCCGGCGAGGAACGCCATGCCGCAGAGCGCCGTCACGCCGATGTGCGGGACGTCGCTCTCCTGCACCGTGTAGTCCTGGTTCAGCTTGAAGCCGACGCTGCCGATCCAGCAGCCGTCGCGCTGCTGCTTGCTGGCGAGGTAGTCGAGGCCGCGCTCCACCGCCGCCACCACGCGCGGCGTGATCTCGACGGCGACGTCGTCGTCGGCGCGCGCGGGCGCGGGCGCGGGTGCAGCGGCGACGGCGCGCGCCGGGCCGCCATGCGCGAGCGGCAGCGCGAGGCTCATCGAGAGCAGCAGCCCGCACGCCAGCAGCGGCCGCACGCGCGCCGCGCGGGCCACCCGATTCCGCGGTCGCAGGACGTCTCGTGCCATCGCTGTCACCTCCACCCGAGGACGCGCAACGTCGCTTCCTGCCGCAACGCGACCCACTCGCCGCTCACCACCACGTCGTCGCGCTGCCCGGGCCGGCCGCCCTCGAACGACTCGCGCGACAGCGTCCGCCCGCTCGCCTCGTCCAGCACGAGCAGCTCGGTGCGGTATCGGCCGCCCGCGTGGTACTGCAGCGCGCCAAGGAGCGCCCCGCCGCGCCGCTGCAGCCGATCGGGAAGGATGATCTGCACGGTGTTGTCGGGCACGGGCAGCCCCTCGCGCCAGAGCGAGACGCCGTTCCCTGCCACCAACTCGAGGCGCGCCGGCTCGCCCTTCCTCCAGTCGACATAGCCCTGGACCCGCACCAGCGCTTCCTCGCCCAGCACCAGCAGGCGGCGGAACGTCTCCGCCACGTCGGGAGCGAGCAGGTTCGGCGGGCCGAGCGGCGCGCCGCTCGCGGGGTCGACCAACAGGACGCCGGCGTTGGGACTCGCGCCGCCGAGCAGGGCGAGCCCTTCGGCGGCGAGGTAGGTCGTCTTCAGCTTGTAGGCGAGCGGCAGCAGGTCGACCTCGTAGGCGCGCTCGCTGCTGTCGAGCCGCCAAGCGACCACGCGCTGCACGCCGCCCTGCCGGGCGGGCAGCTCGCCTTGCACCGGCCGCGTGTCGGGCACCACCACCAGCTGCTGCGCGGGCAGCAGGAGCGGCGGGCAGATGCCGACCGGCGCCGGCTTCGGGTCGAGCCGCCGCGCGCCGGTCACCGCATCGAACGCCTCGACCGTCTGGCCGCCGGTGCCGAACGAGGTGACCAGCGCGACGCCGCTGCTGGCCAACAGCTGTCCGGCGCGCGAGTCGGTCCCGGCGCAGCCGAGCGCGGCGACCTGCGTGCCGCTCTTCGGCTCGAGGAGCAGCAGCGTGACCGGCTCGCCCGCCTCGCCTGCGACCGGCGGCGTGCGCAACGTCACCAGCACCATGCCGTCGGTCGCCGCGAGCTCGGCGATCTCGCGGTCGAGCTCGCGCGTCCAGAGCTCGCTGCCGTCGCCGAGATCGATGCCGGTCAGCAGCGACCCGCGCTTCGCCACCACGACGCCGGCGGCGTGGACGAAGCTGAGCGCGAACTTGTTCTGGCGCGGCTCGCGCAGCGCCCGCTGCCAGCGCTGCTCGCCCGACGGCAGCGCGACGCGCGACACGGTCAGCGCGAAGCCCTGCTCGAGCGACAGCACCGCGTCGAAGCCGGCCGGCAGCGGCTCGCCGCGCAGCGGCCGCTCGGAACCGCCGAGCAGCACGCTGTTCTGCGGCAACGTGAGGGTCGCGGCCGGCTCGAGGCGCCCCGCCGCGGCAGGGCGTTCGACGAGCGGTTCGCGCAGCGCCGCGAGCTCGGCCGGCAGCGGCTCGGAGGCCCCGTCGGGCGGCGCGCTGACGGTGAGCCGCGCCACCAGCGCGCGCGCCAGCGGCAGGTTGCCGATCTCGCGCGCCGCGAAGGCGAGCTCGAGCAGCGCCGCGCGCTCGAGACCGCGCTCGGCGCGCCCGCGCAGGATCTCGGCGCCGATCGCGAGCGCGTCGAGCGGCCGGCGGGCGGCGCGCAGCAGCGCCAGCTCCTGCGCGACGTAGCTCGGCGCCGAGCGGGCGCTCGGGTAGCGGTGCAGCAGCAGCGCGAGCCGCTCGACGTCGGCGGCGGCGACCGCCGCAGCGAAGGCCGCCTCGGCGTCGCGGTCGTAGCGCTCGCGCAGGCTCGGCGGCCCCTTGGCGAACAGCGCGTCGACGCGCCGCTGCGCGACCAGCGCCGACTCGCCCGCGGCGAGCGGCTCGCTCGGCCAATCGGACTGGAGCCGCTGCAGCTCCGCGAGCGCGAGCTCGAACTCGCCGCGCTGCTCGTGGCGGTGGGCCAGCGCGAGCGCCACCCAGACGCCGATCGGGATCGGCCGCGCCGCGAGCGGCGCCACCACCACGCGCGCGGTCGGGAAGGCGTCGCGCAACCGCGCGAGCCAGGCGAGCGCCCGCTCGTCGGTGGCATCGGGCGCCACCTCGGAGAGGAGCTCCTGCACGACGTCAGCGCGCTCCTGCGGCTCGTCGGCGAGCGTCTCCGCCTCGATCAGCGCCGCGGCGTAGCGCGACTCGTCGCCGCTCTTCTTGTGCCGCGCGGCGAGCTCGAGCAGCGTCGCGCAGCGCGCCGCGCGGGCGCGCAGCAGCTCGGTCGGGGTCGCGGTGGCGGCCAGCGTGAGCGCGCGCGCGAGCGTCGCCGCCGCCGCCTCGAGCGCGCCCGACTGCCGCTCGAGGCTGCCGATGCGGGTGAGCAGCTCGAGCGATTCGCCGCGCGTCGCCTGCAGGCGCAGCTCGCGCAGCGCCTCCTCGGGATCGAAGGCGATCCGCACCGACGACTGGCCGGCGGCCACCAGCAGGTCCTGGAAGACCAGCAGGTTCTTCGCCTCGCCGGTGTACCACGCCTGGCGCGCCACCTCGCGGCCGTCGGCGGCGTCCAGCACGATGAGTTCGTCGTCGGTCGGCAGCCAGACGCGGTCGCCGGTCAGCGCCGCGGTGCCGCGCAGCTCGATCGGGCGGCTGCGCGCCAGCGTCGAGTCGGGCCAGATCCACTGCACGCGGCCGGAGCCGCGCTCGGCGCCGGTGACGCGCCCCGCGCTGGCGTAGATCACGTGCTTCGCGGTCACGCCGATCAGCTGCGAGGAGGGGTAGTCGGTCTCGAGGCTCGCGAGCGGCCGCTCCCAGCGCGAGATGCCGGTGGCCGGATCGAGCGAGAAGAGCACGCGCGAGTCGTGCGGCGCGAAGAGCGCGAGGTCGGCGCCGGCCAGCGCGCCGCGGTTGTACCAGTGGACCGGACGCGGCTGGTTCCGGAAGTAGTTGTGCGGCTCGATGATCGGCAGCGCGTCGTACTCCTTGAGCCAGCGCAGGTCGCCGAACGCGGCGTCGACCGCGGCGACGAGGCCGACGTTGGTCGACGCGTAGAGCGTGCCGTCGTGGAACGCCGGGCAGCCGAGCGTGAACTCCTGGAACGGCATGTTGAACATCGAGAGTTCCTGCTGGCCGGTGGCCAGCGGGACGGTGAAGAGCGGTTCGCCGCTCTTCAGCTCGAGCGCGACGACGTAGGTGTTGACCGCCCCCTCGAAGAAGTGGCCGAGCGCGAAGACGATGTCGTCGACCAGCGCCGGCGGCGACGGCACGTCGAGCCGCGCGAGCACCCCTTCCGGATCGCCGCGCCGCTTCTCCTCGACGCGCTCGAGGCGGCCGGTGAGGCGGTTCTTCACCAGCGGCCGCTGCTCCCAGAGCAGCTCGCCCGACTCGGCATCGAGCGCGACCAGGCCGCGGATCGGGCAGGGGTCGTTGATGCGGAACCCCTGGTGCGTCTTCACGTTGTAGGCGAGCGGCACCTGCAGGTTGGCCAGCACCACCCCTTCGCCGGCGGTGAGGCCGGCGATCAGCGCCTTGCTCCAGGTCGGGTCGTCGTTGCTGTTGCGCGGCGTGAAGTCGTCGACCGACAGGAAGCCGTCCTCGTCGCGGCCGCGCAGCAGCGACTGCGCCCCCTCGTGCTCCCAGACCAGCGCGCGCGAGAGCAGGTCGAAGCACTTCACCGAGAGGGTGTTGTTGACGTAGAGGCGGTCGCCGAGCCGGACCGGCTGGATCGCCGCGTGGCTCATCTCCTTGATGGGCGAGCGCCCCTCCGACCAGCGGACGTGCTCGACCGGCAGGTCGAAGGCGCGGTCGGGATCGAGCGGGCGGCGCGGGGCGCTGCCGTGGCGCGCGCGGCTGGCGTCGCCGCCGTACGTGGGCCACTCGTCCTGCGCCGGCGCGACCTCGGGGAGCGCGCGCGAGCCGGCCAGCGCGCGCAGCGGCTGCTCGACGCCGGCGAGCTCGATCGGCGCGTCGGCCGACTCCGGTGCGAGCACGAGCGATGCGTCGCCGGAGGCCAGCGCCACCAGCGCGCGCGCCTCTGCCGCGAGCGCCGCGCTGGCCGCCTCCTCGCCGGGCAGCGGCACGGCGGTGAAGTCGAGCACGCGCCGCGCGTGGTAGGCGGCGACCGCGGCGGCGCCGCGCTCGCGATGGAGGCGCGCCAGCGTGAGGAGCGCCTCCTGGCCGACCTTCGCGTTGGCGAAGCGGCGCGCGAGGCGGCGCAGCGCGTGGAGGTCGCGATCGGCGCGCGCCCGCTGGTAGGCCGCGCGGCCGAGCTGCTCGGCGAGGCGCGAGTAGGCGGCGCGCAGGTCGGCGGGCGCGCGCATCAGCAGCCAGCGCGCGTACTCGGCGGCGCCGACGTAGCGATCGGCCGCCACCTGCAGCACCGAGGTGCCGTGATCGTCGAGGATCTGCTGCAGCTCGCGCAGCGCCGGCACGAGCGCGCCCTCGCGGCGCAGCGACTCCCACGCCTCGATCGACTCGCGCACCGCCGGCACGCAGGCCGCCTGGAAGCCGCGCACCTGGTGCGCGTCGGGATCGAACTTCCAGCGCGGGTCGACGATCTTCTCGAAGCCGCGGAAGCGCTCCTGCGCGCGCGCGGTGCCGGCGACCAGCAGCGCGCACGCCGCCGCCAGCGCCGCGCGGAGAGCGGCACTCGAGCGGACGGGCGGGTGCGTCGCGATGCGGTTCACAGCAGGTTGAACTTCTTGCGGAGGATCCACTCGAGGGTGAGCAGCGCCATCACGGCCAAGAGCACCTCGGCGCGATCCCAGAGGTCGCGCCGCTCGGTGCGGATCGGCACGCGGCGCGGATCGCCGGTCAGCGAGTCGAGCAGCGCCGGCAGCTCGTGCAGCCCGACGCAGCGGCCGCCGCCGGCCGCTGCGATCGCCTCCAAGCGCGGGCGGTCGAGCGACGGGTTGATGAACTCGAGCATCGGCACCTGCACCTCGACGGTGCGCTGCGAGAGGCGCTTGCCCGCCTGCCCCGGATCCTCGAGCCAGAGGCGCAGCGTGCCCGGCGCGTCGGCGCGCAGCGTCCGCGAGTAGGAGCCCTCCTCGCCGATGCCGGAGCGGTGGGCGACGAGCTCCTCCGGCGCCCGGTCGCCGCGCTGCACGTGGAGCAGCTGCTGCTCGTCGCGCGACGGGCGGAACTCCTCGTCGTAGACGCGGATCGCCACCTCGATCGGATCGCCGAGGTTGTAGCGCTCCTTGTCGGTGCGCAGGTCGAAGCGCTTGTCGGAGCTGCGCAGCTTCTGGAGCGCGACGTCGCGGATGGCGGCGCGCCAGAACCGTTCCGTGTAGCGGTCGGCGTACGGCATGCGCCAGCGCCACGTCTCGTCGAAGCCGACCCAGAGCGTGCGGCCGGCCGGGACGCGCGTGGCCGCCATCAGCACGTGCTCGCCGAAGCGGTTCTTGTTGGTCGGGTGGACGAGGATCACCTCGGCGCCCGGCTTGGCGCGGCGCACCGGCGCGTACCACCACATGCCGGGCAGCCCGACCTGCGCGTCCTCGAGGAGGCGCTGGTTCAGCTTGGTGTCGTTCTCGAGCGCGACGATGCGGTGCGGCAGCTCCCAGTCGGGCAGGTGCGGGCGGAACTGGCCGCGATCGCGCTGCGCCGCCGCCTCCTCCTCCGGATCGCCGATCTCGACGGGCAGCACGTCGGCGATCGGCGTGTCGCGGTAGTCGCGCGGCGCGTGCAGCTGCCCCGCGATCATGATCAGCCCGCCGCCGAGCTCGACGAACTCGCGCAGCTCGGCGAGCAGGTCGGCGGTGCTGGCGCGCGACTGGAAGCCGCGGTCGATGTCGTCCGGCGCGATGTCGCCGAGGATCACGACGTCGTACTGGAAGAGGTCCTTGCGGGTCGGCGGGAAGCGCGTCAGCGCCGGCACGTCCTTGCTCGACTCCTGGATGAAGTCGACCGCCGCCGACTTGAGCAGGCACTGCGCCTTCAGGTTCTTCGCGCGCAGCAGCACGTCCTTCAGGTAGCGGTACTGCCAGCGCGGCCGCCCCTCGACGTAGAGGACCTTGATCACCTCGGGCTGCACGCGCAGCGGCACCACGCGCACGTTGTCGTCGGTGAACTGCTCGCCCGGCTTCGGGGTGAACTTCACCTCGAGCTGGTACTCGCCCTCGCGCGACGGCTGGAAGAAGATCGTCTCGGTCTGCTGGCCGCCGCGCGGCGAGAGCGTGAGCCCGTGGCGGGCGAGCTCGGAGCCGCCGACCTTGTCGGTCACCACCAGCTCGCCCGGCTCGCCGGCGAAGCCGCGCGCCGAGAGCGACACCGACAGCGCGACCGTCTCCTCGACCATCGCGAGGTCGGGCGCGTCGACGCCGAGCAGCGCGACGTTCTGCGGCTGCGCCGGGTTGCCGACCGCGACGGTGTGCACCACGATGCCGTCGGCGGCGGCGGCCGCGGCCACCTCGACGGCGTCCTTGCCGACGTTGCCCTGCCCGTCGCTCACCAGCACCAGCGTCGAGAGCTGGCGGTGGCGCAGCTCGGCCAGCACCGCGAGCAGCGAGTCGCCGAGCGCGGTCGCGCCGCGCGTCGGATCGCTGGTGCCGCGCAGGAGGTCGTCGAGGCCGGCGACGGCGCGGTAGCTCGAGGCGAAGCCGTAGAGGCGCGCGTCGACCTGCTCCTGCAGCCGCGCCAGCACGTCGACGCCGCCCTCGCTGCCCGCCGCGCCGCGCTTCAGCACGCGCTGCAGCAGCTCGCCGCGGGTCGTCTGCGCCAGCGCCGCCTCGTCGAGGCCGGCGGCGCGCGCGAGTTCGCGGGCCAGGTCCTGCTCGTACTCCTCGGCGCGGTCCATCGAGAGCGATTCGTCGAACAGGAGCCCCGCCGTCGAGCGGTGCACGGCGAAGACCTTGCTCTCGCTCACCGGCTGGAACAGCACCAGCAGCAGGATCGCGATGGCGGAGAGGCGCAGCGCGCCGAGCAGCAGCTTGGCGCGGCCGTTCGCGCTCGCCCCCTCGCGCCGGTAGATCGCGCCGACGCCGAGCACCAGCAGCGGCACGATCACCAGCACGACGACCCACGCCGGCGGCGCCGCCGCGAAGGCGAACTCCTCGCTCACCTTCTCGGCGATCGCGGCCTGCGCCGGATCGGCGATGCGCGCAGCAAGCAGCGTCGGCAGCGCGGCGAAGTTCATGCGGAGTAGGCTCCGAAGCGCCAGGCGAGCAGCGTCTCGAGCAGCAGCAGCACCAGCAGCGCCAGCACCAGCCGCTTCCAGATCTCGCCCTGCCGCTCGGGCGCCTGCTCGGCCACGTCGGTCGGGATCTCGCGGGCGTGGTACTCGTGCTTCACGCGCGCGAGCAGCGACTCGACCGCCTCGCGCTCGAGGCAGCGCAGGTCGCTCTCGGTCGGATCGAGGTTGACCGCGAAGAGCTCGTGGACCGGCAGCTCGTCGCCGTCGAACTGCACGTCGAGCGCGTAGAGGCCGGGCACGCGCGTGTCGGAGTAGGGCTCGAGCCGCCACAGCCCGCGCACCGCCTCGCGCGGCGACGAGTCGAACGTGCGCGCGACGCCGCCGGGAGCGGTGATGCTCGCGCTGCGCGGCGGCGCCGGGAAGCCGCGCACGATCGCGCCGCCGATCGGCAGCTCGTGGTCGCCCGGATCGCGCAGGCAGAGGAAGTTCAGCATGTCCCACACGAGCGGGAAGTAGGCGCTCGCGGTGCGCGCGAAGTTCGACCAGCCGTCGTCGACGCCGCTCAGGTTGAGCCAGAGCGTGCGGCCGCGGCCGACCCGGTGGTCGATCAGCGCCGGCGCGCCGCTCCCCTCGTGGCGCAGCACGATGCGGGCGTCCTTCGGCAGCGCGTAGCCGCCGGCCGGCTCGGGATCGAACGGCCAGTAGCGGAAGATCGGGAAGCGCAGGTAGAGGCGGCGGCGGTCGTCGGCGAAGGTGCGGATCGCCGGGTGGAGCTCGTCGGCGATCTCGAGCCGGAACGGCGCGTCGCGGCGCGCGCTGCCCGACGCGGGGTCGTACGCCTCGCCGAGCGGTTCGGCGCCGAGCCGCAGCGGCAGGAGCCCGCTGCCGTCGCCCTTCCAGAGCCGCTCGTTCCACGTCTCGCCGCGCACCTCCTCGCCGAGCAGGAAGAGGACGCCGCCGCCCCCCTCGACGTAGGCGGTGAGCTCGGGGAGGACGCGCTCCGCCTCGATCTCGCGCACGTCGACGAAGATCACCGCGTCGTACTTGGCGAAGTCGGGCTTGGTGCGCGAGAGGTCGTACCACGGCACCACGGTCGGCTGGAACCAGCGGCGATGGTCGGCCGCCTCGAGGTCGTTCCAGAGCGGGTCGAGGATCAGCAGGAGGCCGCCCGCCGAGCCGGCGAGCGGATCGCCGCCCGACGGCGCCCCATCGACCACCAGCACCGGCAGGCTCTGCTTCACCGGCAGCCGCAGGAAGCGCGCGTCGTCGTCGGCGAGCTCGTCCTCGTCGAGGCGGAACTCGACGCCGAGGTCGCCCTCGGTCGAGCAGGAGTGGTAGAGCTCGACGCTCGCCTTGCCCTCGGCGTCGTAGCGGAAGTTCACCGGGCGCTCGAGGTCGCCGATGCGGAAGCGGCCGCTGCCGCTCTGCGCGCGCCCCTGGCGGGTGACGCTGGCGGTGAGGCGCAGCGCCTGCCCCTGGATCGCCAGCGACTCGCTCGCGCGCAGGTCGGTGACCGCGGCGTTCTCCGGCGGCAGCGCGCCGTCGGTGAGGTTCACGAGGTGGAGCGTGCTGCGCTCGCCGAGCTTGCGCAACCGCGCGACCAGCGAGCCGGCCAGCGAGCCCTGCAGCGAGCCGTCGCCCGCGGAGGCGTCGGCGGTGGCGCCGTCGGACGCGGTCGGATCGGCGGCGGGCGCGGCGATGCCGGCGGCGAGGTCGTCGAAGGTGAGCGCCTGGAAGTCGGAGAGGAGCCACACCTCGGGATCGGCCAGCACCTGCTTGTCGAGCACCTCGTCGAGCAGCAGGTCGAGCGCCCGCGCGAGGTCGCCGCGCTCGTGCTGCGGACGGGCGAGGGCGGAGAGCTTGCGCTCGAAGTCGGCGAAGCCGGCCGAGACGCATTGGAGCCGCGGCTCGCGGCCGAAGGTGAGCAGCGTGACACGGTCCTCGCGCTCCGACTTGAGCCCGGCGAGGAGGCGGCGCGACTGCTCGAGCGCCGCCTGGAAGAGCGTCCCGTTGCCGACGCGGCGGCTCATCGAGTACGACTCGTCGAGCACCACGATCACTTCGCGCTTGAGCTCGCCGATCCCCGCCAGCACGCTGTCCTTGCCGAAGTAGGGCCGCGCGAAGGCGAGCGCGAGGATCACCGGGATCGCGCAGCGCAGCAGCAGCAGCAGCAGGTTCTCGACCTGCAGCTTCTTGCGCCGCTTCTGGTAGGCGGCGAGCAGGAACTCCATCGCCGCCCACGGCACGGTGCGGTAGCGCCGGCGGTTCAGCAGGTGGATCACCAGCGGGATGGCCAGCAGCGCAGCGAAGCCGGCGAGCGCCGGGTTCATCAGCGCGCCGAGCGGCAGCAGGCTCGAGAGCGGCGCGGGAGTCATCGGCGCGCCGCCTTGCGCGCGCGGCGCGAGAGGATCGCCGTGAGCGGCACGTCGAGCGAGGTCGAGGTGTCGATCGACTCGAAGTCGATCTTCTCCTTGAGGCAGCCGCGCTTGAGGTCGCGGCGGAACTGCTCGAGCGCGGCGAGGTACTCGCCCTTCATCGCGCGCGGATCGACGATCAGCTCGCCGGCGCCCTCGAGGCCGACGAACTTGTAGAGCGTGTTGCGCGAGAACTCGAAGGTGAGCTCCTCGGGCATCAGGAGCTGCAGCAGCAGCACGTCGTGCTTGCGGGTGCGCAGCCGCGCGAGGCCGCGCAGCGTCTCCTCGACCGGCGCGAAGAAGTCGGAGATGAGGACGATCAGGCTGCGGCGGTGGGTGCGCTCGGCGAGGTCGGCCAGCACCGGCAGCAGCGAGGTGCGCGTCTCGGGCGGGCGCGGGCCGCTCTCGAGCGTGCGGAAGATCGACTGCAGGTGGGCCGGGCTCGTGTGCGGCTCGACGAAGTGGTGCACCTGCGTGTCGAACAGCGCGATGCCGGCCGCGTCGCGCTGGCGGATCAGCAGGTGGGCGAGCGCCGCGGCGAGCAGCGTCCCGTACTGGTAGCGGGTGGTGTCGAACCCCTCGGGGAAGCGCATCGAGCCCGACGTGTCGAGCGCGATCAGGCAGCGGAGGTTCGTCTCCTCCTCGTACTGCTTCACGTAGTAGCGGTCGTTGCGCCCGTAGACCTTCCAGTCGAGGTGGCGCAGATCGTCCCCGGGCACGTACTCGCGGTGCTCGGCGAATTCCACCGAGGCGCCGCGATACGGGCTCCTGTGCGATCCCTGCAGGAAGCCTTCGACGATCAGGCGCGCCTTGACCTCGAGGCGCCCGAGCCGATCGACGACCTTAGGATCCAAGTACCTTCGGGAGTCGGCCATCGGCGAGGGCTTCGCTCTTGGTGGGGTCGACGCTGTCCAGGATGCGGTCGACGAGATCGTCGGAAGTGATCCCCTCCGCCTCGGCGGCGAAGTTGAGGAGCACGCGATGGCGGAGCACCGGCTTCGCCACCCAGCGGATGTCCTCGAGCTCGACGCCCGGGCGCCCCTGCAGCGCCGCGCGCGCCTTCGCGCCGAGGACCAGGTACTGCGTCGCGCGCGGCCCCGCGCCCCACGCCACGGTCTCCTTCAGGAATCCGGGGGCGTCCTTCTCGGTGCCGCGCGTCCAGCGCGCGAGCTTCATGGCGTACTTGATGAGGTGGTCGCTGACCGGCACGCGCCGCACCAACTCCTGCAGCGAGAGGAGTTCCTGCTGGCTCACCACCGGCTGCAGCGAGACGGTCGCGCCGGCCGTCGTGCGCCGCACGATCTCGAGCTCCTCCTCCTCGGTCGGGTAGCCGATCTTCACGTTGAACATGAAGCGGTCGAGCTGCGCCTCGGGCAGCGGGTAGGTCCCCTCCTGCTCGATCGGGTTCTGCGTGGCGAACACGAAGAACGGCTTCTGCAGCTCGTAGCGCTTGCCGCCGATGGTGACCTGCGCCTCCTGCATCGACTCGAGCAGGGCCGCCTGCGTCTTCGGCGGCGTGCGGTTGATCTCGTCGGCGAGGATCACGTTCGCGAAGATCGGCCCGCGGATGAAGACGAGGTCGCGCTGGCCGGTCGAGACGTTCTGCTGCAGGACCTCGGTGCCGGTGATGTCGGCCGGCATCATGTCGGGCGTGAACTGGATGCGGTTGAACGAGAGGCCGATCGCCTTCGACAAGCTCGAGATGAGCAGCGTCTTCGCGAGGCCCGGCACGCCGGTCACGATGCAGTGACCGCGCGCGAAGAGGGCGATGAGGAGCTGGTCCTTCACCTCGTCCTGCCCGACGATCGCCTTGCCGAGCTCGTCCTTGATCCGCCGATAGGCTGCGCCGAGCTGCTGCAGCAGGGCCGGGTCGGAAGCCGTCTCCATCCGCGCTCTCCTCGCTCACGGTCGCGCCCGCCGTCGGGGCGCCGTGCCGCCGTTCCGATGCTGATCCGCAACTTCTGATCTGATTCCGCACTTTTCCCCGGGGAGCCGGGGCACTCGCGGTGCGGCCCACTATGCATCGACCGTCCCGGGGTCGAAGGGCGATTTTTGCTGACCGCCATCCGAGTCGAGGTCGGTCGACCTCTTCGTAGCGACCTCGGTACGACCCGGAACGAACAACAGCCAGGTTCGTTGCCGCCGAATCGCACGACCGGTGGATAAACCGGCGCGCCGCGACCGACCGGTCGCCCCCACTTCTTGGCGCGGAGCGTCCCTCGGTGAACCCTTCGTCGACCCCTTCCCGCACCGTCCCGCCGACCGCCGCGACCGGCGCCCCGCCGCTGCGGCCGCTCCTGCAGCGCGTCGCCCTCCCCGCGCTGGTCACGCTCGGCATCACCCTCGTCCGCGTCTTCGGCGAGCTCGGCTCGCTCCCCGACTGGCTGGTGAACCGCTCGGCGGGCGGCGGCGGCGCACTGATCGGCATCTCCTGGCTGCCGCCGCTGCTCGGGGGGTGGTTCGCCCGCGAGATCGCCGGCAAGAGCGAGCGGCCGAAGCGCGAGCTGGCGAAGACGCTGATCGCCTACGGCTTCCTGGCGCGCCTCCCCGTCTTCGCGCTGACCTGGATCGCCGAGGTGCGCGGCTGGCAGGAGACCCACCTCACCAAGTACGGCCCCGGTGGCCCCGAGAGCTACCCCGCCACGCTCGCCGGCCGGCTCGGCGCCGCCGCCGCCGCGCAGCTCGGCTTCTGGGTCTTCGCCTGGACGCTCGGCAGCGGGATGTTGGTCGGGTGGCTCTATCTGCGCCAGCGGGCGAAGGCGGCGGCCCCCGGTGCGGGGACGACCGGAGCTAGCGGAAGAGCAGCGTGAAGCTCGCGCTGGTGGAGACGAGCGCGTCGCCGGCGAGCGCGAGGTCGCCGAAGGTGCCGAACTCGGGATAGGGGACGCCGACGGCGGCGGGCGGCGCGATCGACGCCAGCAGGCCGCCCTCGAGGTCGACGCGGTAGATGCAGCGGTCGGTCGGCACGAAGAGCCAGCGGCGCGTCAGCGCCGGCACGCCGGTGATGCGGTTGCCCTTCAGGACCGAGATCGACTGGTTCCAGAGGCGCGCGCCGTCGTGGTCGGTCGCCTCGATCTGGTAGCTCGGCAGCCCGCCGTCGTCCGCCTCGCGGCGCACGAAGAAGCAGCGGGTCGCGTCGGCGCCGAGCAGGCAGAGGCGCTGCTGCTTCTCGATCGGCTCGTTCAGCAGGAGGTGGCCCTGCTCGCTCGGCCAGCGCGACAGCGAGTAGAGGTAGTGGGAATCGGCCGGACTCGCCACCACGCGGTCGGGCAGCGCGATCGGCGCGCGGCCGATCCACGGTCCGAGGTCGTGGCGCGCCGAGCGCTCGTAGCGGTCGCCCTCCGGCGGCACGGCGCGGTGGTAGCGGAACTGCCACGCGAGCGTCGCGTCGGCGGCGCGCACCGCCGCGATCACGCCGAGGTTGGTGCAGACGAAGGCGAGCCCCCCCTCCACCACCACCGGCGACGGGTTCACGCGCCGCGCGTCCTCGGTGCCGAAGCGCGACGCGACCCGCGGGATCGCCGCCGCGCGCGCGAGGAACGTCGCGTCGAGCGGCGCGCCGCTCTGCGCATCGAAGCAGAGCAGCGCCGCGACGCTCTCCTTCACCTCGAGGCGCGACGCCGCCACCAGCAGCCGCCCGTCGCACGCGACCGCCGGACCCGAGAAGACGTGGCCGGCGAAGTCGCGCCGCGCCGCGAGGTCGTCGGAGGTGACGCGGAAGTCGACGTAGCCCTCGCGGGCGAGATCGAGGCGGAACAGCGCCGTACGGGCCGATTGGCCGCTGTGCAGCAGCTCGCGCGCCGCCTGCCCCGGCTCGCGCAGCTCGAGGGTGAGGAAGAGCGCCTCGCCGTCGAGCGAGAGCCCCGCCCGATCGAGCACCACCTCGTCCCGCTCCGGATCGAGGTGGAGGTCGAAGTCGCTGCGGATCGGCGCGAAGAGGTCGGCGCCGGTGGCGAGGCTCCGCACGCGCAGCGCGACCGGACCGCCCTCGCCGGCGACGAGCGGCTCGAGCGTGATGAACCGCTCGCCCGCGACCAGCGGCGCGCGCGTCGGCAGGTCCTTCAGCTCGGGCTCGTCCTGCGTCGTCTGGTGCTGCACGAGGAGGAAGCGGTTGCGATGGAGCGCGTACTCGGGGTCGCGCAGCGGCTCTTGCGAGGGCGGCGGCGTGAAGCGGTGCACGAAGGTCGGCAGCGCCGTCCCGAAGTCGAAGGGCGGGCGAGCGGCCGCCTCGGCGCGCGCGCGCCAAGCGGCGAGGTCGGCCGGCGCGCCAGCGTCGGCATGCGCCACCCGCGTGGCCCCCTCGGGCCAGCGCGCGAGCGGCTCCTGCGGCAGCCCGGCGGCCAGTCGCGCGTGCGCTTCGAGCAGGCGCGCCGCCGCCAACGCGCGCACCGCGCCGGGGCCGGCGCTCGGCCAGTGGACCAGCCGCTCGAGGTCGGCCACCGCGGTCGCGAAGCGACCGGCGAGGAGCTCGCGCAGCCCCGCCTCGAGCTGCGCCCGCTCGGCCGCCGGCTGCAACGGATGGCGCGCCGCGAAGGCGCGCAGCGCCGCGGGATCGCCGCCGCGCGGTGGCGCGCCGACCACCGCCGCCTCCTCGCGCGCCAGCGCCTCGCGCACGTCGGCGGGCAGGCGCAGCAGGAAGAGCAGCGCCGCCGTCTCGAGCGGCACGACGAGCCGCTCGCCGACGCGGACGCGCCCGTCGGTGGCGCCGCGCAGCAACCGGATCACCTCGTCGCCCGCCTCGCGCGCGCGCCCCGCCGCGAGGTGCTCCTCGGCGCGATAGAAAGCGAGGCGCGCCGCCTCGGGCTCGTCGCCGACATCGGCCGAGTTGGCGAAGTCGACCGCTTCGGGGAGCGTCGCCTGCGCGACGAGCGGTGGCGCGCCGCAGGCCAGCAGCAGCGCCGCCGAAGCCAGCCGCAGAGGCCGCTGCAGCAGCCGCAACCAGCGCCGCCGCTCACTCGCCATCGTCGCTCGCTTCGGCGGGATCGGGCGGCACCATCACCTCGTTCGACGGGAGCCCGTTCACCCCCTCGCGCTCGCGGACCAGCCGCTCGATCGTCTCGGGATCGTTGGCGCCGCGCTCGGTCGCGCGCAGCTTCTCCGCCTGCGCGTCGAGCCGCTCCTTCGCCTCCACCATCCGCCGCTGCTCCGCCTCGAGCTCGGCGTTCTTCTTCAACGCGGGCTGCGCGGTCCGCCAATAGATCAACGCCGCCGCCAGCAGCAGCACGAGCGTGAGCCCGTAGTCGCGCAGGAGCTGGCGGGAGCGCGCCATCTCAGGTGCGGCGCAACGGGATGCCGTAGAGCGCCGAGCCGCCGAGCTCCTCCTCGATCTCGAGCAGGCGGTTGTACTTGGCGACGCGATCGGTGCGCGACAGGCTGCCGGTCTTGATCTGGCCGGAGAGCGTGGCGACGGCGAGGTCGGCGATGGTCGTGTCCTCGGTCTCGCCGGAGCGGTGCGACATCACCGTGCCGTACTGGTGGCGGCGCGCCAGATTCACCGCGTCGAGCGTCTCGGTGAGGCTGCCGATCTGGTTGATCTTGACCAAGATCGAGTTGGCCTGGCCGCCGGCGATCCCCTGCGCGAGGCGCTGCGGATTGGTGACGAAGAGGTCGTCGCCGACCAGCTGGCACTTCGCGCCGAGCCGTTTCGTGAGCAGCGCCCAGCCGTCCCAGTCGTCTTCCGAGAGGCCATCCTCGATCGAGACGATCGGATAGCGGGAGAGCCACCCTTCGTAGAGGTCGATCAGCGCGCTGGCCGGCAGCCCCGCCTTCCCCTCGCCCTCGAGCGAGTACTTGCCGTCCTTGCAGAGTTCCGTCGCCGCGACGTCGAGCGCGAAGGCGACCTGCTTGCCCGGCTGGTAGCCCGCCTTCTCCACCGCCTGCATCAGGAGCTTCAGCGCCTCCTCGTTGCTCGGCAGGTCGGGCGCGAAGCCGCCTTCGTCGCCGACCGCGGTGTTCAGGTGCTTGGCGGCCAAGACCTTCTTCAGCTGGTGGAAGATCTCGGCGCCGGCGCGCAGCGCGTCGCGGAACGACGCGAAGCCGATCGGGTAGATCATGAACTCCTGGAAGTCGAGCTGGTTGTCGGCGTGCGCGCCGCCGTTCAGCACGTTCATCATCGGCATCGGCAGGAGGCGCGCGCCCGCGCCGCCCAAGTAGCGGTAGAGCGGCAGCCCGCTCGCCTGCGCCGCCGCGCGCGCCAGCGCCAGCGAGACCGCGAGCACCGCGTTGGCGCCGAGCTCGCCCTTGTTCGGCGTGCCGTCGAGGTCGAGCATCGCCCGATCGCAGCCCGCCTGGTCGCTCGCGTCGCGGCCGATCAGCTCCGGCGCGATCCGCTCGAGGATGTTGCCGACCGCCTTCTGCACGCCCTTGCCGCCGTAGCGCTTCGCGTCGCCGTCGCGCAGCTCGACCGCCTCGTGCGTCCCGGTCGACGCGCCCGACGGCACCGCCGCCGCCCCTTGCGCCCCGTTGGCGAGCTCGACGTACGCCTTCACGGTCGGGTTGCCGCGCGAGTCGAGGATCTCGAGCGCACGCAGCGAGACGATCTCGGTTTCCATCGGTCGGGGGTCTTCCAGGCGAGGAGGCGGCGCGTCGTGCGAGCGGCGCCAGCGGAAGGGCGCGATTCTGGCGTCCGCTCCCCTTTTGCGAAACTCCCCGGGTCGCGCCGCGTACCGTGCGCAGCCCGACTCGAGCCGGCCTCGACCCGGAACCGGAGCCTCGTCCCGTGCAGAACCGCCGCCAGTTCCTGATCCACTCGTCCGCGTTCGCCGCCGCCTTCGCCGCGACCCGCCTGCCGCTGCTGCAGGCGGCCGCGCAGGGTGCCCCGCAAGGCGCGCCCGCCGCTGCGACGCCGCCGCGCAAGCTGCGCGTGCTGGTGCTCGGCGGCACCGGCTTCATCGGGCCGTTCCTGGTGAAGCAGGCGGTCGCGCGCGGCCACGACGTGACCACCTTCAACCGCGGCAAGAGCGACCCGAACGCCTTCGCCGACCTGCCGGTGAGGAAGCTGATCGGCGATCGGGCGACCGGCGACCTGAAGGCGCTCGAGGGCGAGGAGTTCGACGCGGTCGTCGACCTCTGGCCGAGCTACCCGAAGTACGTCCGCGAGGCGCTCGAGGTGTTGGCCGACCACTGCGACCAGTACCTCTTCATCTCGACGATCTCGGTCTACCAGCCGATGAGCCAGCCGCTCGCCGACGAGACGTTCCCGGTGATGACGCTCGCCGAGCATCTCGATCCCGAGAAGGTGCAGCTCACCGGCGGCACCTACGGCGCGCTGAAGGCGCTGTGCGAGCAGCGGGCCGAGGCGTCGATGCCGGGACAGGTGACGATCCTGCGGCCGGGGCTGATCGTAGGGCCGGAGGATGACTCCGACCGCTTCACCTACTGGCCGGTGCGCGTCGCCGCGGGCGGCGAGGTGCTGGCGCCCGGCACCCCCGACGACCCGGTGCAGGTGGTCGACGTGCGCGACCTCGCCGCCTTCACGATCCACTGCCTCGAGCAGTCGAAGGTCGGCGTGATGAACGTGACCGGACCGCAGGGCGGCATGCCGATCGGGAGGATGCTCGAGGCGTGCAAGGAGGCGGCCGGCAGCGACGCCAAGTTCACCTGGGTCCCCGACGACTTCCTCGACGCGCAGCAGATCGCGGCGTGGAGCGACCTGCCGACCTGGATGTCGCCGCGGCGCGACTACGGCGGCATCGGCGCGGTCAGCATCCAGCGGGCGCTCGACGCCGGCTTCGTGCAGCGGCCGATCGTCGAGACGGCGCGCGACACGCTGCAGTGGTACCGCGACACGCAGAAGGGACGGGCGCTCCGCGCCGGCATGGCGCGCGAGAAGGAGACGGCGGCGCTCGCCGCCTTCGCCGCGGCGAAGCAGGCGGGCAAGGGGACGGAGAAGGCGGGCGGGAAGCGGCCCTGACCGTGGCGAGCGACCCGCTCGACACCGCCGCAGCGCCGTTCGCCGCTGGACCACGCAGCGAGCGGCGCACCGTGCTGCTCGCGCAGCTCTACGGCTTCTGCTTGATGGCGGCGAACGGCCTCTTGAAGCCGTTGCGCGAGAACCTCGGCGTCGAATGCGGCGCGCGCAACCTCGAGTGGCTCTGGCTCGGGACGCTGGCGGTGACGGTCGCGATCCTGCCGCCCTACTGGCGCCTCGCGGCCGGCCGCTCGCGCCGCAGCGTCATCGCGTGGGTCCACCGCGCCGTCTCGCTCTCGCTGGTGGCGTTCTTCTGCTGGTTCGCGCTCTTCCGTCCCGACCACCTCGCGACCGCGGAGCAGGCGGCGGCCGGGTCGTTCCGCTTCGACGCGGCGGCGCTCTACGTCTGGATCAGCGTCTTCAACCTGCTGCTGCTGTCGCTCTTCTGGAGCGCGATGGCCGATCGCCACGACGCGGCGCAGGGCAAGCGCCTCTTCGGGCGCATCGCGATCGGCATCACGGTCGGCGCCATCGCCGGCTCGCTGGTGGCGACGTGGGGCGCCGACGAACTCAAGACCGACGGGCTCCTGCTGGTGGCGGCGGCGCTGATCGAGGGGGCGACGCAGCTCGGGCAGCGGCTGGCGGGCGACGAGGGGCGGATCGCCCCGCCGGCGGCCAGCGGCGCGAACGGCGGCCTCAGCTCGGCGTGGCGCAAGTGGGTCGCCGGCTTCGAGGGGGTGGCGCGCTCGCCCTTCCTGCTCGGGCTGATCGGCTACCAGTTCCTCTCGATCCTCGCCTCGACGCTCCTCTACACGCAGCGCACCGAGCTGATGGGCGCCTCGGGACTCGCCCGCGACGCGCGCACCGCGCTGTTCGGCTGGAACGATCTCGCCACGCAGACGCTCGCGCTGCTGCTGCAGGGGTTCGTCGCGGCGCGGCTGCTGAGGAGCGCCGGCGTCGGCGTCACGCTCGCCGTGCAGATGGTGGTGGTGCTGCTCGGCTTCGTGGCGCTCGGCTTCGCGGTCGACTCGAGCGCGCCGCTCGCCACCGACTCGACCTGGTGGAGCTGGCTGCAGATGCCGGCCGCGCCGCCGAACGTCGCGCTGGCCGCGGTGCTGATCCTCTTCGTGCTGCAGAAGGGGATCGAGTACGGCCTCTCGAAGCCGGGCCGCGAGACGCTCTTCACGGTGGTGACGCGCGACGAGAAGTACCAGGCGAAGAGCCTGATCGACACCGGCCTCTACCGCGCCTTCGACCAGATCTCGGTGGTCGGCACCACGCGGTTGCGCTCGAGCGACAGCGGCTTCGGCCTCGCCCTCTCGACCTGCGCGTTCCTCGTCGCGCCGGTGATGGCGCTCGGCGTGGTGCTCTCGTTCTGGCTCTCGCGCCAGCACGCGCGGCGAGCGGCAGCGGCAGCGGCGAACTCGACGAGCGCGGCGACCACCGCGACTAGCGCCCCGTGAGCTGTTCGGCGAGCCAGTCGGCTCGGTAGACCCGCCGCAGCACGGCGAGCAGGCCGTGCACGTCGACCGCGGTCGAGCGCGCGTCGGGATCGAATCGCTCGTCGTGAGAGTTGCCGCTCGACTGCACGCCGAGCAGCGCGCCATCGCGCCCCACCAGCGCGCCGCCGGAGCAACCGCCGAGCGCGTCGCAGCTCGATTGGACGGTGCAGGCGAAGCGATCGCCGATCCGCTCCGCCTCGCGCCAGCGCGCCGGGAAGTCGGACGAAGCGGTCGCCAACGTGGCGAGCAGGTCGGGGTAGGTGAGCCGCCAGGAGTCGCTGCCCGGCTCCGACCCGGCGATCCGGCCGAACGACAGCCGCGCGTAGCCGTTGGCGGCGGCGGGCTCCGTGACGCCGAACCCGTCGAAGCGCCAGCGCTCCTCGGCGTTGGGGTCGGCGTACATGAAGCACGCGCCAAGCGCCGCTTCGCTGGCCGCCACCTGCTCGCGGATCACCGGAACGAGTCGCCGGCGCAGCTCCTCGTAGCGCAAGTCGCGAGCGCCCCGCTCCTGCCGCCCGAGCGCCGAAGCGAGCGAGCCCGCGGTCAGCTGCGGAGGCTCGAAGCCGGCCAGCGCCTTGGCGAGCGGCGCCTCGCCTTCGAACCGTTCGCGCACCTTCGTCAACAGCGCGGCGAGCAGCCGATCGGCGCAGCGGACGCGATCGAGCGCGTCGGGCAACCAGTGGGGAAAGCGGCGGGGCGCGGTTCCGCCGGCGCCGAAGAGCCGCTCGCGCCACCACCACGTCGCGGGGGCAGGGCGCCGCAATGCCGCGTCGGCCGCCTCCTCGAGCTGCTCGCTCCAGAAGTCGTGCGCCGCGATCGGCGCATAGGCGGCGAAGGCCGCCGCCAGCGCCGCCTCGCGCGCCTCCCACTCGGCGAGTCGCGCCGGATCGGTCGCGAGCGCCGCGCGCAACCGCTCGCGCTCCGCCGATCGCTCGGCGCGCGTCTTCGGCAGCTGCAGTGTCCTCCCGACGTCGCGAACGCCGGCGAGATCCCGCTCGAGTCGCCGCCGCAGCGTCTCGCGCACGTCTCGCGAGCGGTCGCTGCAGGGGAACTCCGCGATCGCGGCGGTGGCGATCTCGAGCCATTCGATCTGCAGCGGCAACCCGACCTCGGCCAGGAACTCGAGCTCGGCCGCGCTCCTCGCCCGCGAGCTGCGCGCCGGATGGCCGAGCGAGGCGACCGGATCGCCCTCGCGCGCCGGTTCGTTCGCGATCTCGAGCCAGCGATCGGGCCGCACCGCCGCGCCGTCGCGGAAGACTCGCAGCAATGCGACATCGAGCGCCGGCGGATCGGGATCGATCTCGTCGACGTGCGGGCCGAGCTGTTCCGGCAGGAAGACGAGCCGCACGTCGTCGAACCGCTCGTACCGCTCGAGCAGCTGCCGCTCCTCGCCCCACGCGCCGACCACCCGCGCGCGCAGCACCACAGCGTCGCGCTCCGGGGCGGTGCCTTCCGTGGCGGCGAGTTCCGCCTCCTGCCGCTCCACTTCGGCGACCAGCGCCGCGCGCGCCGCCTCGCGGGCGAGTCGCACGTCGGACGCGTGGACGCCACGCGGCAGCCCGCCGTTCACCCGCTCGGTGACGTCCTCGACGCTGCGCACCCACTCGATCGCGAGCCCCGGGATCGCGAGCTCGCGCGGCGGGATCGTGGCCAGGTGGCCGTCGCGCTCGAGCCTCGCGAGCTCCGTCCCGCCGCGCTCGAGCAGCGGCGTCACCACATGGCGGCAGGTGAGGAGCAGCCCGTTGCGGCCGACGAAGCTGCCGCTCGCCGCCCATTCGGGCGGAGCGTCGACGAAGCAGACGCGCACCGACGCCCCGGAGAGCCGCTCGAAGAGCGCTGGGTCGACCTCGCCGCCCCACGCCACGCGCGCCGCGGCGACCGGCGGCGGCACGAGCGGCCAGAAGCCCTCGTCGGCGGAGGCGGGGGTGGCGAGGGCGGCGAGGGGCGCTGACGTGAGTGCCGCGACGAGGGCAAAGCTCCCGAACGCAGCCGCGACCTCCCGGACGGTGCGCAAGCAGAGTCCTCCAAGGCGCGCCCTCGGTGGAGCGCTGTGTCGGTGTCGCTCGAGCAACGACGGGAACGATGCCCACGCGCGACCCGTTCGACGACGCACGGGCAGCGGCAACTGCGTCGGCCGCGGTTCCTGGAAGCATCGCCCATCATCGCGCTCGGGCGACTCGGCCAGAGTGCCGTGAGCTGCGACACTCTGCACTCCCTCACTGGTGCCGGTCGTGCGGCGTTGCGGCGCAGCACTCGATCTCCGCCGGCCCCGGGGAGCCGCGTGCCGCCGCGAGGCGCGGAGGGTGCGAGGACCTGCTCCTCGGGAGAGACCTCGGTGGTCAACCGCCGATTCGAGGCTAGATGGCGTCCACGAACCGGGAACGTGGAACGGGATCGAGCGGGTCGCCGCTGGCGACGCACCGGTCACTGATGGCGACGATGGTTTCGCTGCACGTTGGTTGCTGCCCAGTCCCGTTGGGGATCCGCCATGAGTCCAATCACGAGACAGCCGCGCAGCACCTGCCGTCGTGGTTTCGGCCTGATCGTGGCCGTCGGATCCGCACGCATCGGCACTTCTGAGGCGCATGCCCAGGAACTGCTGGCCGAGTGGGACTCGCAACACGGCCTCGCGAAAGTCGACGATCAGTTCGGCAACTCGATGGCGCCGCTCGGTGACTTGGATGCCGACGGGTGGCCTGAAGTGATCATCGCCGCCTACAAATACAACACGTCAGGGGCCTTCCCGGAGGCCGGCGCGGCTTTCGTCATGTCGACGAAGGACGGGTCGTTCCTGCGCAGCCACTTCGGATCGGCGAAGTTCGGCCTGTTCGGGAATGCCGTCGACGGCGGTGCGGATCTGGACGGAGATGGAGTGGCGGACTACATCGTTGGAGCCCCCGTTGAGCGCGGCCGGCAAAACAGCAGTGGACGCGTCCATGTGTATTCGGGAGCCACCGGTGCAGAGCTCTACGCGCTGGACGGGGAGCGATTCTCGGACAGTTTCGGACACGATGTTTCATTCGTCGACGATCTCGACGGTGACGGCACGTGCGAGGTCGTGGTCGTCGCTCGGTGGTGGGACGATCCGGTCGCGGGGCTCGGTCAATGTGGCCGTGGTTACTGCTACTCCGGCCGGCGCGGGACGTTGCTGTGGACGTTCGATGGCACGCAGCAGGATCAGTGGATGTACAGCTGCTGTCCCCTCGATGACTACGACAACGACGGGATTCCCGAGGTAGGGTTCGGATCGATCGGCACTGGCTCGGGCGCCGCCGGCGAAGGGACGTTCGATGTCGTATCTGGCGCGAGCGGACAGTCCTTGCTGCAGATCGCCGGCGAGAGTGCGAAGGACTCCTTCGGTCGCTGCGGCCGAATCGGTGACGTCGATCGCGATGGCGCGAGAGACGTCGTGATCGGCGCTCCCGGGCACTCGACAGCCGGCGTCTTCGCGGGCAGGGTCTACGTCGTTTCCGGATCGACGTACTCGCGCCTCTTCACCTTCGACGGCCCCGCGGCGAGCGAGTTCTTCGGCGGAGTACCGCCTCGCTTTGGGGAGTTCGACGCCAACGGCGACGGCTGGACGGACATCGTGATCGGATGACCGAATCGTGTCCGTGCTGGCTGCATGCTCGGAGTGGAGCTGATCTACAGCGGCCGCACAGGACGGCTTCTCTACGAGTTCCGTTCTCGCCCAGAGATCGGCCTGGATGACCTGTTCGGCGTATCCGGGACCCCGATCGGCGACGTCACGGGCGACGGCGTGCCCGACCTCGTGATCGGTGCCAACGGCGGTTTCAGTTCGACCGGCGGCCTCGAGGGTCGCGCCTACCTCTTCGCCTGTCGCCCGATCTTCCTGCAGGGCGATCAAGTCGAGTACCAGCAAAACGACCCGATCACGCTCGAGTTGCGCGGTGGATCGCCCGGAGCGCTCGGGCTGATCGCGGTGGTGGCCATCGATGGCGCACCGCTCTTCGCGCCGGTCGCGCTGGCGCCGCTCGACGCCAACGGCGAACTGGCCTACAGCGACGTCGCCGACCCGTCGCTCTCCGGAATGACCATCGAGCTGCAGGGCTTCTGCCAGAAACCGACGCTGCGCGGCGCGCTCAGCACCGTCGTGGAGACGATCCGCTTCCAGTGAATCCGTCGCCGACTCGTTCCCTTCGCCGCGCGCTCCCCCTCACCCGCCGCCCATCGCCACCCTCTTCCACAGCCCCGACGGCGCCAGCAGCGGCGCCGGCAGGAGCCAGATCACCACCTTCTTGCCGGCGAGCGGCGCGTCGCGGCGGGAGAGCGCTTCGCGGCAGGCGAGCTCGGCGCCGCCTTGCGGGGCGATCACGTCGATCGGCAGGCCGGTGAAGCGCACCAGCTGATCGACGAAGGAGCCGTGCAGCTCCTTGTGCATCGCCGCGAAGCTGTCGCCGAGCAGCACGATCGAGCTGCCGCGCGCCCGCTCGGCCGTCGGGCCCCCGCCCGCTCGCCACTCGACGGCGTTCACGCCGACCGCTTCGGAGGGCGCCCCCTCGGCCTGGCCGATCCCTTCGCCGCGCACCTGCCCGAGCCGACGCACGACGTCGAAGTCGCGCCCCTCGACGAAGCGGTGCGACGGCAGCGGGAGCTCAACGGCCGCGAGTTCGGCCGGTTCGAACTCGGCGAGACGCGCCGCCACCTGCTCCGCCGCGAGCTCGGCGCCGCGCGGCGTCCAGTGGTTGTTGCCGCGCAGGTAGAGGCGCGTGCGGCGCGGGTCGGGGTCGGTGCGTTGCGCCGTGAAGGCGGGCGCCAGATCGACCGACTCGACCCCCGCCTCGGCCAGCTTCGCGAGGAAGCGGGTGGTCGCCGCGACGCGCGGCGGCAGCGGAGTCGCGCCGGCGCGCGCCGGTAGCAGCAGCTCCGGCTCGAGCTCGGCGCGCGACGGGATCGGCACGAAGAGGAGCAGCGCCCCCGCCGCCGCGAGCTGCTGCTGCAGATCGACCAGCACGGCGAAGGGGTGGTCCTGCGCCTCGACGCGCAGCGCCAGCGGCAGCCCCGCGTCGCTTTCGCGCCCGTTCCAGGCGAGCCAGCCGCGCGCCGCGCTCTTCGGCAACCAGTCGTCGCCGAAGCGGCCGAACCGCTTGGCGCTCGGCTCGTCGACCAGCCCCTGCAACGCCGCAGCGAACTCGCGATCGACTACCGCCGCGTCGCCGCGCTCGAGCTCGCCCGCGCGCGCCAGCGCCGCCGCCTTGTCGCGCGCGAGGCGCTGCGCACGCGGCACGGCCGTGCGGGCGGGCGTGGGCGCAGGCTCGCCGCCCCCATCGCTCGCCCCATCGACCGCTGCTTCGCTTCGCGTTCCTGCCGCCGCTCCGTCCAACGCCTCGCCGCAGCCGGCGGACGGCAGCGCCGCCAGCAGTGCGAAGAGCGGGAACGACGGCAGCCAGCGCAGCCACGAGAAGAGCTCCCGCAGCAGCTCGAGCAGCGGGTGGCGGCGGCGACGGCGGCGCGGCTCGCGCTGCGGACGCTTCGCATCGTCGCGCTCGGTCCGAGGTTTCATCTCACGCTCTCACTCGAAGAGCGCCACCGGCTTCCACTGCGGCGACACCACCAGCGCCGCCTCCTGCATCAGCCAGATCACCACCTTCTTGCCGGCGAGCCCGTCGCCGCGGCGGCGCAGCTTCTCGCGGCACTGCAGCTCTGCGCCGCCGGCCGGCACGATCGCGTCGATCGGCCAGCCGGTGAAGCGGAAGAGCTGGTCGTGGAAGGCGCCCGAGTACTCCTTGTGGAAGTCGGCGAAGCTGTCGCCGAGCAGCACGATCGGCCCGCGCTGCTTCGCCTCCTTCTGCAGCGGCGCGCCGAGCGGCGCGATCGAGTTCACCGCGATCGGCTCCGGCGTGGCGCCCGGCGCGTGGCCGTTCCCCTCGGCCATGAACTCGAACACGCGCCGGCGCACCGCGAACGCCTTGCCCTCCTGGTAGGGCCCCGGCTTCCACCACTCCATCTGCGCCACGCGCTCGGCGGTGCGCTGGGCGGCGAGCTCGATGGCGCGCGGCGTCCAGTGCATGTTGAAGCGGTGGTAGAGGAAGCGGCGGCGCGGGTCGTCCTCGCCGGCGTCGTGCAGCGCGGCGAATTCGGGCGCCAAGTCGAGCACCTCGACGCCCGCCTCGTTCAGCGCCTGGAGGAAGCGAGTGTGCGCCGCGACCATGCCGCGGAAGAGCGGCGTCGCCTCGATGGCACCGTCGGCCGCCCCGCCGGCGGCGCGCGGCGTCGCGAGGCCCGGCACCACCAGCGCCGGCTCGAGCTGGAGCCGCGTCGGGAACGAGACGTAGAGGAACTCGATCCCGTGGGCGTGCAGCTGGTCGGAGAGGTCGCGCAGCGCGGTGAAGGGGTGGCCCGGCAGCTCGAGGTCGAGCGCGGTCGGCAGCGTGCGCCCCGCCGCGGGCCGATTCCAGTCGAGCCAGTGCTCGACGGTCACCAGCGAGACCTTGCCGTCGGCGACCGGCCACCACTTCTCGCCGTTGGCCTGCGCCCGCACCTCCTGCAGCGCAGCGCCGAACGCATCGTCGTGGCCGAACGCCTCCACCGCCGCGAGGTCGGCGGCGAGGCGGGCGCGATCGGCGGCGAGCCGCTCGGCCCGCGGCGTCGGAGTGCCGGGCGGCAGCGCCGCGGCCGCCTGCGCCGCGGCCGCCTGCGCCGCGGCCGCCGCGTGCGCGAACGGCAGCGCCGCGCAGGCGAGGCTCGCGAGCAACGGCAGCGACCGTCTCATGTCATCCCCTGTCGGCGTGTCGATGGTGGCGGCTCGGCGTCACCGTCACGGCGGCGCCATCGTAGTACCATGCCCGCCCTCGAGCGGACGGAGGCACCGGAGCCACGGCAGGATCGCGATGGTCTTCTCGACCCAGATCTTCCTCTTCTATTTCCTGCCGCTGACGCTGCTCGGCAACTACCTGCTGCCGGTGCGCTGGCGCAATCTCTTCCTCACGCTGGTCAGCTACGTCTTCTACGGCTGGTGGAACCCGTGGTTCGTCAGCCTGATGTTCCTGTCGAGCCTGATCGACTGGTTCGCCGGCAAGGCGATCACCGCGCCCGGCGCCAGCCCGCGGCAGCGCAAGGCGGGGCTCTGGTTCTCGCTGGTCTCGAACCTCGCGCTGCTCGGCTACTTCAAGTACGCGATGTTCGCGCAGGAGAACTGGAACCGGCTGGTCGAGCTCTGCGGCGGCACGCCGAGCCCGGTGCTGCTGATCACGCTGCCGGTCGGCATCAGCTTCTACACGTTCCAGACCATGTCCTACTCGATCGACCTCTACCGCGGCCAGGCGACCCGCGCGAAGAGCTTCATCGACTACATGTGCTTCGTCTCGCTCTTCCCGCAGCTGGTCGCCGGGCCGATCGTCCGCTACCAGGACGTCGCCGACCAGCTGCGCCACCGTCCGCAGAAGGGCGAGCTCTTCGCCGCCGGCGCCTTCGTCTTCATGTGCGGCTTCGCCAAGAAGGTGCTGCTGGCCAACACGGTGAGCCAGGCGGCCGACCTCTGCTTCGACGACGCCACCGCGCTCGGGGTCGGGACGGCGTGGTTCGGGCTGGTCTGCTTCTACTTCCAGCTCTACTTCGACTTCTCCGGCTACAGCGACATGGCGATCGGGCTCGGCAGGATGCTCGGCTTCACCTTCGTCGAGAACTTCGCCTCGCCCTACAAGGCGGGCAGCTTCACCGAGTTCTGGCAGCGCTGGCACCTGTCGCTCACCACCTTCCTGCGCGACTACGTCTTCATCCCGCTCGGCGGCAGCCGCGGCTCGAAGTGGCAGACGGCGCGCAACACGATGATCACCTTCCTGCTCGGCGGGTTGTGGCACGGCGCGGCGTGGCGCTACATCATCTGGGGCGGCGCGCACGGCTTGATGCTGGTGCTGGAACGGCTGTCGGGGAAGGGCTGCCTCTGGTGGTTCCTGCCCAAGGTGGCGCGCACCGCCGTGATGGTGGCGATCTTCCAGTTCAACTGGATCGTCTTCCGCTGCGAGACGCTGCACGACGGTGCCGAGTACCTGCGCGCGATGTTCGGCGGCAACGGCACGGCGGCCGGGCAGGCGGTCCTCGCCGGGCAGATCGTCACGCCGTTCTACGTCGTCGCGCTGCTCGCCTGCGCGGCGGTCACCTTCCTCGGCACCGAGACGCGCCACCTCGTGGTGAAGGCGCAGAAGAGCTTCGCGGTCGCCTTCTTCGTGGTCGCGGTCTTCGCGGCGAGCGTGCTGGCGCTCTTCGCGCAGGCCGAGAACCCCTTCCTCTACTTCCGATTCTGAGGCTCCCGCTCCCGAGGCGGCGGCGCAGCGAGGCGAGACCATGGCCGAGAGCAAGCCGATCGACGACGTCGCGCGCGCGGGCCTCCCGCGCGCGGATCTCCCGCGGGCCGGCGCCCCCCTGCGCGCCGCCGGCTGGTGCTTCACCGCCTTCCTCTTCGCGACGCCGCTGCTGCAGCTCGCCCACGAAGCGCGCCGCGGCGCGCCGTTCCAGGCGTTCGACTACTTCCGCCCCTTCGCGCACGGACCGGGCGACCGCCCGCTGCCGCAGTGGCTCTCCGAGCTCGGCCGCGACCTGATCGACGATCAGCGGCTGCGCCGCTTCGAGACCGACCTGCACGACGTCTCGTTCCTCACCACGGAGCTGCTGCCCGGCTTCCAGTGGCTCCTCACCGCGGGGCTCGGCCACGGCAACTCGAAGGCGGTCACCGGCCGCGACGGCTGGCTCTTCTTCGCCGACGACCTGAAGAGCGCCTACGGGCCGGGCTACCTCGAGCCGGGCGTCGGCGGGCAGGAGGCGCTCGCCGTCCTCGACGACACGCGCGCGCAGCTCGAGGCGCGCGGCATCACGCTGCTGCTGGTCCCGTCGTACAGCAAGGAGCTGCTCGACGCCGACCGCCTCTCGACCTTCACCGCCGGCATCCGATCGGCGCCGAATCCCGACCTCGAGCGCTTCTATGCCGAGCTCGCCGCGCGCGGCCACCTCTTCGTCCGCATGGACGAGCTCTTCGCGCAGTGCCGCGCCGCCGCCGCCGATCCCGCCGCGCCGCTCGCCCTGCCGCGCGACACCCACTGGACCCCCGCCACGATGGCCTTCTGCGCCGAGCGGATCGCCGCGCGCGTGCGCGAGCTGCTCGACGAGGCGGCGCCGGCGACCCGCCGCTTCGCGAAGCAGCGCCGCACGATCGAGGGGCAGGGCGACCTGCTGCGCATGCTCTCGCTGCCGGAGGGGCAGGCGCTCTACCCGCCGATGACGATCGAGCTCGAGCCGATCGTCGACGCGGCCAGCGGCGCGCCGATCGCCCCCGATCCGCGCTCCGACGTGCTGCTGATGGGCGACAGCCTCACCAAGGTCTTCTCCGACGCGACGCTCGGCCTCGGCGAAGGGGCCGGCCTCGCCGAGCACCTCGCCTTCCACCTCGACCGTCCGCTCGACGTCATCGCGATCCCCGGCGGCTCGGCCACCGGCACGCGCGAGGCGCTCGCGCGACGCGACGGCGACGGGCTCGCCGGCAAGCGGCTGGTGCTGTGGCAGTTCGGCGTGCGCATGCTCGCGTCGGGCGCCAGCGAGTGGCAGAACGTCGCGCTGCCGCGCCCGGACGACGGCGCGGCGAGCGGCGCGGCCGGCGCCGCCACCACCACCACCGCCGGCGGCAGCGACCCGCGCGCGCTGCCGCTCCTCGGCCAGCCGATCGGCACCAAGGGCAAGACGACCGACTCGATCCGCACGCCCGACTACGAGCCGCCCGCGACGATCCCGACCGATCGCGTGAAGCTGATCGGGACGCTCACCGCGGTGTCGAAGATCCCGCCCGACTTCGACTACGAGAACACGCTGGTGATCCACGAGTGCGCGGTGGAGCGGGTCGTGGAAGGGACGCTGCCGGCGAAGCTGAAGGGCGACCGCGTCTGGGTCGCCTTCCCGGGCCGCGTCGACGGCGAGGACGTCCCGCCCGCCCGCTACGCGCCGGGCATGCGGCTCGAGATGGTGCTCGAGGACATGCGGCTGCGCTTCGACGAGAACGTCTCGTGGCAGATGGACATGGACGCCGGCAAGGTGATCCACTACCCGCTCACCTGGAGCGAGACGGCGCGCTGAGGCGGGGCACCCGCCGCGGCCGGTGCGACGCGTGGCGCCAGCGCGCCGTCACTCCGGCAGGGCGACCCGCTTCCAGCGCGGCGACGGGATCAGCACCGCCTCGGAGAGCAGCCAGACCACCTGCTTCATGCTCTTCCAGCGCTCCGCGTCGCGCAGCGCGAGCTTCTTGCGGACCGCCTCCTGCGAGCCGTCGTCCGCCTTGATGAAGTCGAGCCGCTGCGCCGTGAAGCGGCCGAGCTGCGCGACGAAGTCGCAGCCGCCGATCGAGTAGATCCGCGCGTTGCTGTCGCCGAGCACGACGATCGGCGCCTGCGGATCGACCCAGTCGAAGTAGTTGCGCCCCGACTTGAGCGTGGCGCCGTTCACCACGGCGGGCTGTGCGCCGCGCTTGGCGATGGTCGGCTCGGGCGCGTACTTGAAGTCCTCCTGCACGATCGTGAAGTCGCGGCCCGCGACGAGCTTCCCCGGCACGTGGCCCGGCAGCTCCTTCAGCCGCCGCGCCGCGACGCGCGCCGCGAGCTCGTAGCCGCGCGGCGTGAGGTGCGGATCGGTGGTCAGGTAGAGCGGCGCATCGGCGCGCCGCCCCGCCACGAACTCGTCGAGCAGGCTCTCGGCGGCGACGCCGCGCGCCGCCAGCTCGGCAACGAACTGCTGCGTGGCGCTGCCGAACCCGGGGAAGCCGGCGAGATCGAGGTCGACCACGTGCTCGGGATGGACCTCGATGCGCGTCGGCAGCAGCACGACCAGCAGGTCGATGCCACGGACGCGCAGCTGCTCGGCGAAGTCGACGATGGCCGCGAGCGGATGGTGCTCGAGCTCGACGTCGAGCGCGGCGACCGGTCGCCCCGGTCGGACCGGCGCGTGCCATTGCGCGAAGTTGCGCAGGATGCGCGGCGGCAGGCACCCCTCCTTCAGCGGGACGAAGGGCAGCGCGTCGGCGTCCTCGGGCAGCTCGGCGCAGAGGCGCGCCAGCTCGGCGCGGAAGCGCTCCTCCTGGCCGAACGCGACGATCGCCGCGTGGCGCGCGAGGGCGGCGCGCTCCTGCGCTTCGAGGACCGCTTGCGGCGCGGCGGCGGGCGCGGCCGGCGGCACGGGGCGCGGCGGCTGCTGCTGCGGCGCGAACGGGGCGGCGCAGAGCGCGGCGAGCAGCGCGACGCGCGTCATCGTTCGCCCTCGTCGATCGGGAAGAGCTCGATCGGGTCGACCTTCACCGCCTTCAAGCGCAGCTGCTCGGGCAGGAGCCAGATCGCGAGCTTCTTGCCCTTCCACTGCCCCCGCTCGCGGCGCGCGAGCTTCTGGCGCACCTGCGTCTGGCCGCCGCTGGTGGCGAAGACGGCGTCGATCTTCCAGCCGGTGAAGCGGCAGAGCTGGCTGCAGAAGTCGGCCGCCCACTCGTTGTGGACGCGCACGTAGCTGTCGCCGAAGACGAGGATCGGGCTCTTCGCGTCGACCACGTTGAAGGGGCGCGAGTTGGCCACCAGCACGTGGCCGCGCATCGTCTCGTCGCGCGCCCCCTTGCTGGCGAGGTCGCTGCCCGCGACGTACGGGATGCCGCGCTCCTCGACGTGGTAGTGGCGACCGGCCGGCCACGGCCCCGGCTTGAACCACGGGTACTGCGCGATGCGCTCCGCCACCTTCTCGGCGCCGAGCGTCGAACCGCGCACGGTCCAGTGCGGATCGCTCTTCAGGAAGAGCAGGTCGTCGCTGCCGCCGATCGCGCCGCGCGCGGCGACGAACGGCGCGGTGAGCGAGAGCGCCTCGACCCCCTCGCGCGTCGCCTCGACCAGCAGGCGCGTGAGGTTCGAGCCGAAGCCGGCGAACCCCTCGAGCGGCAGCTCGGGGAGCACCGCCTCGGGATAGACCGAGAGCTTCGAGGGCACGGTGACCACGAGGAAGTCGATCCCCTGCTCGGCGAACTGCCGATCGAGGTCGACCAGGTCGAGCAGCGCCGGCAGCGTGCCGTCCTCGTTCGGCTCGCGCTTCTCGAGCGGCCCCGGGATCTTCGAGGTCGCGATGTTGCGCATCAGCGTCTCGGTGAAGACCCAGTCGCCCACCTCGACGTAGGTGATTTCGGCGTGCTCCGCGACCCACGCCGTGTGGAGCGCCCGCGTCGCCTCGACCCACTCCGGCTCGTGGCCGAAGCGCTCCATCGCGGCGAGCTGCCGGTCGAGCGCCTCCTTCTGCTTGGCGAGGCGCGCCTTGCGCCGCGGGTCGGCGCGATCGACCGGCGGCCGGATCCCGGTGACCGGCGGCCGCTCGTCGGCGAAGACCGGGACCGGCGCGACCACCGGCGCGGTCGCGGTGCCGCCGACCGGGGGCGGCGCTTCCTGCAACGCGAGCGCGCCGATCAGCAGGCCGCCGCCGACGTCGATCGCTCGCACCAAGGCTCGCATCCTTCGCGGGATCCTTCGAGGCGGCGCGACGATACGAACGGCGCCCGGCATGGGAAGATCGCCCGCCCGCGCCGCGCCGGCGCGAACGGAGCGCAGACGATGGCAGAGAACTCGGCGTCCGATCCCTCCCGCGAGCTGTCGGTCAAGTCGGTCGCCTGCGGGCTCCTCTTCGGCGCATTGTTCGGCGCCGCCAATGCCTACCTCGGATTGAAGGCGGGGCTCACCGTCTCCACCTCGATCCCGATCGCGGTGCTCTCGGCGGCCGCCTTCCGCCTGATGGGCGGCGGCACGATCCTCGAGGCGAACCTCTCGCAGACGATCGGCAGCGCGTCGAGCTCGCTCGCGACCGGAACGATCTTCACGATCCCGGCGCTCTTCATGTGGGGCGAGCGGCCGGGCTACGCGCAGATCGCGCTGCTGGCGCTGTGCGGCGGGCTGCTCGGCATCTTCGCGATGGTGCCGCTGCGCCGGCTCCTGATCGTGCAGGGCGACGCCGAGCTCCCCTACCCCGAGGGGCGCGCCTGCGCCGAGGTGCTGAAGAACGCGAAGAGCGGCGCCAGCAACGGCCGCTGGATCTTCATCGGGCTCGGCGTCGGCGCGCTGCTCAAGCTGCTGATCAGCGGCTGGCCGCTCCTCTCCGCGCCCGACGCGGCGGCCGGCGGGCTGCGCTACGTGCCGGAGGAGCTGAAGCTCACGCTCGACTTCCTGCCGAACGGCGCGCTCACGCTCAGCATCGACGCGGTGCTGCTGGCGGTCGGCTTCATCGTCGGCTACCGCGCGGCGTCGGTGATGGTGGCGGGCGGCCTCCTCTCCGCGCTGGTCCTCTATCCGCTGGTCACCAAGATGCACGCGGTCGGCGTCGCGGCCGACGGCGGCGCCGCCGCGGAGCTGAGCTTCGGCGCGGCGAAGGGGTACGTGCGCTACCTCGGCATCGGCGCGGTGGCGGCAGCCGGCCTCATCACCGTGCTGAAGACGGCGCCGACCATGGGGAAGAGCTTCGCCGCGGTCGCGCGCGGGCTGAAGCGCGGCAGCGCGGCGAACGGCGACGTGGCGACCGATCGCGACCTCCCGGCGTGGACGCTGATCGTCGGGCTGGCGGCGCTCGGCGCGGTGCTGGCGTTCGTGCCGGGCGTGCTGGCGGGCGACCTGCCGCTCCACCTGCGCCTGCTCGCCGCCGGCGCGGTGATCCTCTTCGGCTTCCTCTTCGTGCCGGTCAGCTCGCGGCTGGTCGGCGTGATCGGCGTCTCGTCGAACCCGACCTCCGCGATGGCGCTGATCACGCTGGCCGGCACCGCGCTCTTCTTCGTGCTGCTCGGCCGCGCGGAGGAGCCCGGCACGAAGGCGGCGGTGCTGACGGTCGGCACGGTCGTCTGCGTCGCCGCGTCGAAGGCGGGCGACATCTCGCAGGACCTGAAGACCGGCTGGCTGGTGGGCGGCTCGCCGGCGCGCCAGCAGGTCGGACAGATCGCCGCGGCGCTGCTCTCGAGCTGGGTGGTTGCCGGCGTCGTGATGATGATCGGCAGCCAGGAGGACGGCGGCTTCACCGGCCCGAACGCGATGCCGGCGCCGCAAGCCAACCTGATGAAGACGATCATCGAGGCGGTGGTCGGCGGGTCGCTCCCGTGGGACCTCGTCGCGATGGGCGGCGGCATCACGCTGGTGAGCGCGCTGGTCGGGTTGGCGCCGCTGCAGATCGCGCTCGGCATCTACCTGCCGCTCGCGACGATGACGACGATCTTCGTCGGCGGCTGCGTGCGCCGCTTCGTCGAGGCGCGCGCGCAGGGCGATGCGCAGGCGGTCGAGGGCGGCGTGCTCTGCGCGTCGGGCTTCGTCGCGGGCGTCGGCCTCGCCGGCGTGACGCTGGTCGGCTACGCCTTCGCGGCCGACTCGAAGCGGCTCGGCGAGCTGCCCCACCCGAACGGCGCGGAGAACGTCGCCGCGCTGCTGCTCCTCGCGGTGGCGAGCTTCCTGCTGGTGCGCGCGGGGCGCCGCGAGCGCGCGTGAGCGCAGCGGCCGGGCGCGGCGGCGCGGCGGCGCGTCACTCCGCCGCTTCGGCCGAGCGCGCTTCGTAGAGGTGGACGAGCAGGAAGAAGAGGGAGGCGGCGATCGCCACTTCGAGGCCGATGGCCGCCGCCACCGCCCAGTAGGGATCGGCGACGCGCGGCAGCAGCCACCACCAGAGCAGCGCACCGGGCGCGGCCGCGGCGAGCCACGCGATCGGCCGCAGCATCTGCATCGGCGAGCCGCCCGGCGCGCCGCGCGTGGCGCCCCCCTTCCCCGCGAAGAGGAAGGGGGCGAGGTTGTCGATCACGACCGCGAGGAACATCAGCAGCGGGATCGCGAGCGCCGGGCCGGCGGCCGGCAGCTCGCCGGTCGGGTCGGCGACGATCAGCGCCAGCAGCAGCGCCTCCTGCAGCAGCACGCCGACCAGCCACGGCACCAGCAGCTCGGCCAGCGTGAGGGCGGCCGGCGCGAGCGGCAGCGCGCGCAGCTCGGCGAGGCGGTCGAACTCGCGGCGCAGGTCGAAGGCGAGCGCGCTCGACCAGAAGATGGTGGCGACCAGCAGCGAGCCGAGCGCGACGTTGGCGCCGACGCCGCGGCGCACGGTGAACGCCGCCGGCAGCACCACCATCAAGCCGATCAGGATCCCCGGCAGCACGGTGCGCCACGAGCGGCCGAGCACGATCAGGTTCTTCCAGACCAGCGCGCCCGCGCCGCGGAAGAGGAGCCGCGACGGCGGCAGCGCCAGCGAGCGGCCGCGCCGCCCCTCGGTGAGCTCGACCACGACGCCGTCGCGCCGCCGCGTCGCCTTGGCGAGCCGCGTGGTCGTCGCGACCGACTCCTCGAGGAAGTCGAACTCGGGCAGGAGCAGCAGCGCAAGCGAGCCGGCCGCGCCGAGCACGAGGCGGCCGAGCGCGAACCCGATCGCGAGCGGCGTCTCGCCGTAGACGAAGTCGCTGCACGCCGCGGCCGGGAAGAAGAGCACGCGCGCGATCGGCGAGGCGGCTGCGGGGCCGATCAGCTGGACGAGGCCGCCGCGCTCCGCGATCGCCCAGACGAGGTAGGCGAGCGACCCGAACAGCGCCAGCAACGCCAGCAGCCGCCCCGCCGACTGCAGCCGCGCCGCCACCGCCTCGGAGCAGCGGGTGATGAGGACGGCGACCAGCAGCTGCAGGTGGAGCGCAGTCACCTGGAGGAAGACCATGCCGACGAAGAAGCGGCCCGGTCGCTCGAGGCGCAGCCCGAAGGCGAGCAGCATGAAGCTGACCGAGACCAGCGTCAGCGGCCACATCTGCAGCAGCCGCCAGACCAGCAGCTGGCGCGGCGTGAAGGGCGCCGGGAAGAGGAAGTCGACGTCGGCCAGCGCGAAGCGCGGCCCCTGCTGCGCGAAGCCGCTGGCGATCGACATGGTGAAGATCATCGCGCCGAGCACGGCGAACGACTCGCGCGTGAGCGGCGGCGCGCCTTCGCCGGCCGTCGAGGTCCACGCGAGGAAGCCGACGGCGGCCAGCACGACCAGCACGCCGAAGAGGCGACTCGGATGGCGGAGCGACCGGCCGAACTGCCGGAGGACCCCGCGCTGCCGGAGCCACCAGAGACGGAGCAGCAGCGCCGTCACGAGGCGCCGGCCTCTTGCCCCGCGGCGTCGATCAGCCGGAAGAAGACCTCCTCGAGCGTCGCGCCGGCACCGAGCGCCGCGAACGCGCGGATCTCGTCGAGCGTCCCCTCGACGATCTTCCGCCCCTTCTTCACCAGCAGCACGCGCGTGCAGACCCGCTCGACCAGCTCGAGCTGGTGCGAGGAGACGACGATCGCCGTCCCCTCGGCGGCCGCGGCGGCGATGGCGTCGCGCATCACGCGCGTGCCGTGCGGATCGAGGCCGGTGAGCGGCTCGTCGAGCAGCAGCGCGGCCGGCCGATGGAGCAGCGCGCAGCAGATCGCGAGCTTCTGCCGCATGCCGCGCGACAGCGAGCCGCACAGCTCGTCGCGCTTGCCGTCGAGCTCGAAGCGGGCGAGCAGCTCGTCGGGATCGCGGCCGTCGTCGACCGAGTAGGCGAGCCGCGCGAACTCGAGGTGCTCGCGGACGGTGAGCATCTCGTAGGGGTTCGGCGTGTCGGGGACGAGCGCGAGCAGCCGCTTGGCGCGCACCGGCTCCTTCACCACGTCGAAGCCGCCGATGCGGATCTGGCCGCTGGTCGGGCGCAGGATGCCGGCCAGCGCGCGCAGCGTGGTGGTCTTGCCGGCGCCGTTGGGGCCGACCAGCCCGAGGATGTCGGAGGGCGCGACGGTGAAGGAGAGCTCGCGCACCGCGTGCTCGCCGCCGCTCGATCCGTAGCTCTTCGCGAACGACACCACCTCGATCACGCGCGCGCTCCCGTGGTCCCTTCCGAGCGCGCCAGTATGCTCGCGAACTCATGAAGCGCGCATGCCTGCTGTCGGCTCTCCTCGGCGCGCTGCTGCTGGCGTTCGCGCTGCCGCGGCTCGGACGAGACGATTCGCTGGCGCAGTTCTTCCCGGCGTGGAGCGAGTCGCGCGCGCGGTTCGCCGCGTTCGAGGCGGCCTTCGGCACCGACGACACGCTGCTGGTGACGGTGCGCGACGACGAGGAGCCGCCGCTGCTGCGGCCGGGCGCGCTCGCCTACCTCGACCGCCTCCATGCGGCGCTCGCGGGCGATCGGGCGCTGGCCGGCGCGATGTCGCTCGCCACGCTGGACGACCTGCGCATCACCGCGGCGTTCGGGGTGGCGGTGCCGCTGCCCCCGGAACCGCTGGTGCCGCGCGACCGCGCCAGCGTGACCGGGGCGCGCGCGGCGGAGCTCGCCGCCCATCCGCTGCTGCGCGAAGGACTCGTCTCCGACGATGGCCGCACCGCCGCCTGCTGGCTGCTCCTGGCGCCGGCGCTGCGCCACGCGCCCGACTACCTCGCGGAGGTCGAGCGAGTCGCCGCGCGCGTCCCCGCCCCGCTGCCCGAAGAGGGGCGCCTCGCCGTCGCGGTGACCGGCTTCCCGCTGCTCCAATCGGCGGCGCTCGAGCTGCTGGCGCGCGACGGGGCGCTGCTGCTGGCGGGCGCGCTGCTGCTGGTCGGCGGGCTGGTCGCGTTGACCGGCGTCCCCTTGCGGCTCGCGGCGGCGTGGCTCGCGTCGTGGCTGCCGGTGGCAGGGGCGCTGGCGGCCTGGATGTGGGTCGCCGAGCGGCCGCTCCACCTCTTCAGCCACGCGCTGCTGCCGCTGCTGCTGGTCACCAACGGCTCCGGCTTCGTCCACGTCGCGCGCGCCTTCGCGCAGGAGGATGCGGAGCTGCGCCGCCGCGTGGTGCGGACGAGCGCGTGGACCTGCGCCACCACCGTGCTCGGCTTCGCGACGCTCCTCCTCGCGCCGCTGGCGCCGCTCGCGCGGCTCGGCGGCGAGGTGGCGCTCGGCAGCGCGCTCTCCTTCGCGGCGACGCTGCTGTTCCTTTGCGCCTTCGCGCCCGCGGTCGGCGCGCGCGCTCCGGCCGCGCCGCGCCCGCCGGCCACCAGCGTCCCCGCGCCGTCGCGCTTCGCCCGCCTCGCGCGCACGCCGGCGTGGTGGATCGCGCCGATCGCGCTCGCCTGCCTGCCGTGGTTCCTGCTGCGCGAACGGCCGCCCGCCCCGCTCGCGAGCTTCCTCGACGAGCTGCCGGCCGACCATCCGCGCGTCGTCGCGACGCGCAGCGCCGATGCGGCGTTCCACGCGCAGGAGTCCTTCGAGATCGTCGTCGAGCTCGATGCGAGCCGCGCGGCAGCGCAGCTGCTCGATCCGGCGTTCCTCGTCGAGCTGGCGCAGTTCGAACGCGAACTCCGCGCCGACGCCGGCCCCGATCTCGCCCGCCTCCTCTCGCCGATCACCTTCCTGCGCTACGTCGAGCGGCGCCTCGTCGAGGCGGTCGCGCCGGCCGATCCGCCGCGCGCCGCCGCCGAGTTCGTCGCGAACTGGATCCTGCGGCCGTGGCTCGCCTTCGAGCGCGCCGAGCCGCCGCAAGGCGTCGCCGCCCTCCTCTACGCCGCGCTGCGCGAGCCGCTGGCGCAGGTGGTGACGCCCGACGGCACGCGGCTGCGCTTCGGCGGCCGCATCGGCGCGCTGCCGCCGGCGCAGGTGCGGGCGCTGGCGCAGCGGCTGCGCGACGGCTGCTTCGCGCGCTGGCGCGAGCGGCTCGGGGCGCGCTCGATCGATGCGACCGGCCACGCGCTGCTGGTGGCGGAGATGGCCGACGAGGCGCGCGCGGCGCAGCTCGCCTCGCTCACCGCGGGCGGCGGCGTGCTGGCGCTGCTGCTGCTGGTGCTGCTGCGCGACCTGCCGCTCGCGCTGCTGGCGGTGGCAGCCAACGCGCTGTCGATCAGCGGCCTGCTCGAGCTCGCCGCGTGGAGCGACCGCGCGGTCGACCTGCACGCGACGCTGCTGGTCGCGGCGCTGCTCGCCGTGGTGATCGACAACACGCTCCACCTGCTGGTCGAGTGGCGCCACGCGCGTTCGGTGGCGGCGGGCGCGACGGCGGGCGCGACGGCGACCGAGCGGGCGCTCGCGAGCGCGGCGCCCGGCATGCTGCGCTCGAGCGGCTGCCTCGCGGCCGGCTTCGCGCTCTTCGCGGCGAGCGAGCTGCCGGCGTGGCGCCAGTTCGCCGTCGGCGCGGTGGCAGGGATCGCTCTGGCGACCTTCTTCGACCTCGTGGCGCTGCCGGTCGCGCTGGCGTGGCTCGAGCGGCGGCGGACGCGCTGACGCGCCGCGCGCCGCGGCCGTCAGCGGGCGGCGCTCACCCCTTCGCGCCGCAGCACTTCTTGTGCTTCTTGCCCGAGCCGCACGGGCACGCGTCGTTGCGGCCGACCTTCGGCGCGGCGTGGATCGTCTCGACGCGCAGCTCTTCCTCGAGGTCGGGGCACTCCTTCAGCATCTGGCGCGAGAGGTCGATCGCCTTGGCGCGATCGCCCTTGTTGTGCCAGAACTGGACGAGGCCGTCCCACGAGAAGCGCAGATCCTTCTTGGTGTCGCCCTTGCGCGCCTTCTCGACGGCCGCCTCGTAGTGCTTCTGCGCGCGATCGAGCAGCCCCTCCCGCTCGCGCACGTAGCCGCTGCGCAGCTCGGGCCAGCAGTGGTCGGGATGGGCCGCGAGCGCCGCATCGAGCTGCTTCGTGCCCGCTTCCTTGTCGCCCGCTTCCCACGCCACGACGCCGCGCTCGGCATCGAGGTAGGGCTTGCCGAACAGCGTCTCGAGGCGCCCGCAGAGCTCCTCGCCCTCGGCGCGCCGCCCCTTCTTCGCGAGGAAGGAGGGCAGCTCGAGCAGCCACGCGCGCAGGTCGGCCGGCAGCTGGCCGTTCAGGTGGTCGTAGGTCTTCTCGACCAGCTTCCCGGAGCCGTCGACGAGCGCCGCCACCGCGTCGTGCGCCCCGTTGCGCGCATCGTCGAGGACGAAGGGCGGCGGGTTGCGCTTGCCGACCGTGCCGTTCATCGCGCGCTGCAAGGCGAAGACGAGACGTTCGTGGGAGACGGCTGCAGTGGTCATGGCGGGTCGCTCGTTCCTGGCGGACGCTGGCCGCGGCGTGGGCCGCGGGAAAGGGGCGGGACGATAGTTCAGTGCGCGGCGGCCTGCCAGAGCACCTTCGTGCCCTCCATCACCGGGCCGTCGATGCAGGCGCGGGCGTAGCGGGCGAGCGCGCCGTCGCCGTCGGTCACCGGGACGGCGCAGGCGTTGCAGACGCCGAAGCCGCAAGCCATCAGCGTCTCGAGCGAGACGAGGCAGCGCACGCCACGCGCGGCGGCGAGGCGCGCGACCGCCGCCATCATCGGGTCGGGACCGCAGGTGTAGACCACCACCGGCCGCGGCGCCAGCTCGTCGAGCGTCGCCGCGAGCAGCGCGTCGACCCGCCCCTTCAGGCCGTGGCTCCCGTCCTCCGTGGCGGTCCGCACCGGCACGCCGAGCTGCTCCGCCGCGGCGAGCTCGAAGAGCTGATCGCGGAAACGGGCGCCGTAGAGGAGCAGCGCCGGCTCGCGGGAGCCGAGCTCGCGGCGCCGCTCGAGCCAGCGGAAGAGCGGCGGGAGGCCGACGCCGCCGGCGACCAGCACGGTGGTGGTGCCGGGCGTCGCCGCCGGGAAGGGCTGGCCGAGCGGGCCGACCAGCGTCACCGCATCGCCGGGCCGCAGCCGCGAGAGGCAGCCGGTGCCGCGCCCCACCGCCTTGAAGATGAAGGAGAGTTCGGGGCCGCGGCCGTCGGGCGTCGCCGAGTGCACGCTGAACGGCCGGTTCAAGAACGGGAAGTCGGCGCCGTCGGTGCGCAGCATGAAGAAGTGGCCGCCCTCGAGCGGCGTGGCGAACGGCGCCGGCAGCGCCACGCGCAGCAGGAAGCCGTCGCGTCCGGCCGGCGTGCAGGCGCGCACCGTCGCACGCGCCACTTGGCGATCGCAGCTGCTCACCCGCTCCTCCTCGCATCGCGGCGGCGCAGGCCCGGACCGGCCTCTTCGCCGTAGAGCGCCGCGCCGCCGAACGTGACCGCGAGCGCCCCGCCCGGCTCGCTCGCCTGATCGTAGACGAGCCGCTCGCCGGCGCGCGCCTCGACGGCGAAGAGCGCCGCGTAGAGGCCGGCGACGCTGCAGATCCGGTCCTGGTTGCGATGGCTCGCGACCGCGTCGAGGAAGCGCTGCGGCGAGGCGGTGGCGAAGGCGTCGAGCGCCGCGTCGTCGCGCGCGCGCACCTGCTGCAGCTGCGCCGCGTCGAGCGGCCGCGGATCGCCGAAGCGGGGGCCGACGTGGGCGAGGTCGGCGCCGACTACCACGAGCAGCCGGCGCGGCTCGGCCGCCACCGCGCCGCGCAGCGCGCAGAGGAAGTCGCGCGTCTCGGCCTCGTGGAGCGGGCCGCCGCCCGGCTCGAGCAGGTCGTCGAACGAGGTGGCAAGGATCGGCACGATCGAGGGCGGCGGCGCCCCGGCGCGCTGCGCCAGATGGGCGAGCCAGACCGCCTGGAACTCGAGCGAGTGCTCCTGCCGGTGGGCGAGCTCGCCGCGCCGATGGTCGCGCGGCAGGCTCTGCTCGAGGCGCGCGAGCAGCGGGCGATCGATGGCCAGCCGGCCGAGCGGCGTCTCGAACCCCTTGTCGGCGACGATGAAGCGCCCCTCTTCGGCGCCGTGGCCGGTGCCGAGCAGCACCACCACCTCGGGCGGCTCGAAGTCGAGCAGCCGCGCGTAGGCGCGCCCGTAGCCAGCCCCGCCGCGGTGGAAGTCGATGTGCGGCGCGACGAGCGCGCGCAGCCGCCCCGCCGGCGGCGCCACGGGAGGCGGGCCCGCGAGCCAGCCGTCGAGCGCGGCGGCGAGCGCGCCCGGATCGGCGTCGTAGGCGCCACCGGCGTGCGCCGCCGCGCGCCACTCCTGCGTCCGCCACTCGACGAGCAGGCGCGCGCGGTGGGCGTCGAAGCGCGGCGAGTCGAGCAGCAGCTGCGCATCCATCGACGCGAGGAACTCGGCGAGCTCCGCGACCGAGAGCGCCTGGCGCGAGCGCGCGGTGAACTCGGCGCAGATCGCCGCGTGGTCGCGCGTCCCGTCGCAGAGCGCGAGCAGCAGCAGCGCCGCCCCCGACAGCTCGAGGGGCGCTTCGAGGTAGCCCGACGGATCGGTCAGCAGCCACGCCCGGCCGCGCGCCTCCGCAGCGCCCGGCAGCGGGGCGAGATCGACGGCGCGCAGGCGCGGATGGGTCGGCAGCGGGTGCATGCGAGGCGGCGGAGCATAGGGCCTGCGATCGAATCCCGGGTCGAGTCCGACGAAGCGCCGCGTGGCGTACCATGCCGCGCCTCATGGAACTCAACCGCTACATCCGCGACGTCCCCGACTTCCCGAAGCCCGGCATCCTCTTCAAGGACATCACGCCGCTGCTGCGCGATGCCGGGGCGCTGCGCGACTGCATCGACCAGCTCGCCGCTCGCCTCGACGGGAAGCGCATCGACGCCATCGCCGGCATCGAATCGCGCGGCTTCCTGTTCGCCGCGACGCTCGCGGTGCGGCTCGGCGTCGGGCTCGTCCCGCTGCGCAAGCCCAACAAGCTGCCCTACCGGCGCGTGCGCGAGGAGTACGCGCTCGAGTACGGCCACGACGCGCTCGAGATGCACGAGGACGCGGTGCAGAAGGGGCAGCGGGTGGTGCTGGTCGACGACCTGCTCGCGACCGGCGGCACCATGAGCGCGGGACGGCGACTCGTCGAGCGGATGGGCGGCGAAGTGGCGGCCTGCCTCTTCGTCATCGAGTTGACGTTCCTCGGCGGCCGAGCGAAGCTCGCCGGAGTTCCCGTCGAGTCGTTGCTGAGGTACTGAGAGGATGCAGTAGCGTTCGCCGACGTGGCGACGCGAGGAGTTGCGGGGGGTCGTCGCGCAGGGGAATGGCTTTCCCGTCCTCGGCGCCAGTTTGTCGCGGAAACGCGGACGACAACCCGTGGCTATGGTGGCAGAGTTCCGCTAGCCAGCGTGCAGAACCGATCCCGCTCTTGGGAGCGCGTGCTTCCAACGAAAGGCAGCCAGGCGGGCTCGCAGGGACGGGAGCGACCGACCGGAGGGCAGACCATGACGAGCTTCCGGGACAAGCTGAAGGAGATCCGCGCGAGCGAGGCCGAACGGTCTCGCCAGCGCGTGCCCCTCTCCGACCACGAACTCGGCCTCGATCAGCCCGCGGAGAAGTTCCTCGCGGCGCGGGGCGAGCTGGTGAAGGACCTCGAACGGCTGATGAACGAGTTCATCGCCGAGAGTCCCATGTTCGAGATCGGCCACGGCTTCTTCGAGGGGCGCTACGTCCTCTCGCTGTCGTGCGACGAACCGCTGCTCGAGGATGGCCGCGGCCTGCGCAAGCACTTCACGCGGATCAACTTCCTGCTCGACCCGTGCGCCGCCGACGGCCGCTTCTCGATCACCACCAAGCTGACCATCCGCGACCGCGACCTGCCGAAGGCGCTGATCGAGGGCAACCTCGGCCACGCCGGCGACCTCTCCGCGTTCCGCAGCTTCGGCGAGGAGCAGATGCTGCGCTTCGCGACCGAGTACTTCGCCGGCCGCGTGCCGGCGGCGGCGCCCCAGCCGGCGCACTGAACTGCACTGAACTGCACGCGGCGCCGCGCGCGCCTCGAACGGCCGATTCGCCTCCGCCGCCCGCTGCCGATCGCAGCGGGCGGCGTCGTTTCCAGGCGCTCGGCGACGGCGAGTCGGGGGCCAAGGTCGTCGTTCGGCGTCGCGAATCCTGAGCGGCGCCACGGTCGCGCTCCCCCTTGCCGCCCGGGGGAGCAGCTCGCTCGCAGATTTTTTTTTGCACGCACTTGACACAACCGCGATTCGTTGTACAGTTTGTCCAAGACTCGCAACTTGACTCTCAGCGACAGGGACAAAGGGCAAACTTTCCGAAAGGAAGGGGCGCAAAGCTAAAGGGCCTTCTCCGCACTTCACTCGGCCCGCCGAGCGAAGCGGAATGGCAGCCAGCTGCCGCACCGGGCGACCGGGGCGTTCGGTCACCCCTCGTGACGCGAGGGGTGGCCGCCCGTTCCCGCCTCCCCGTCTGCGACCGCCCCCCATCTGGAGCGTTCACATGGGGCAGGGTTCCGCGATCGGGTCGACGGCCGCGCCGAAGCGTGTCACGCGTGAGTCGAAGGGGATCGTCCCCGAAGGCCCCGAGATCGAGCAGGTCTGGCGCACCTACAAGCAGACGAGCGACCCGAACCTCCGCAACCTGCTGATCGAGCGCTACCTGCCGCTCGTCCGCTACATCTCGGAACGGCTCCTCGTCTCGCTGCCGAAGTCGATCGACGTCGACGACCTGCAGAGCGCCGGCGTGTTCGGCCTGATGGACGCCATCGACGGCTTCGACCTCGAGCGCGGCATCAAGTTCAAGACCTACTGCACCACCCGCATCCGCGGCTCCATCCTCGACGAGCTGCGCAGCCAGGACTGGGTCCCGCGCCTCGTCCGCCTGAAGGCGCACCAGCTCGCCAAGGCCTACAAGGCGCTCGAGATCGAGCTCGGCCGCGAGCCGACCGACTACGAGATGGCCGAGAAGATGGGCGTCTCGCTGGAAGAGCTGTCGGGGATGGTCGAGGAGGCGTCGGTCTGCAACATCTTCTCCCTGTCGGAGAAGTGGGACGACAACGACGACGACGACTCGCTCGAGAAGGTCGAGATGCTCGAGGACAAGGCGAGCCTCGACCCGATCGAGACGCTGAACCAGAAGGACGTGCTGCGCGCGATCACGCGCTCCCTCACCAAGAAGGAGAAGCTGATCATCATCATGTACTACTACGAAGGGCTCACGATGCGCGAGATCGGCGACATCCTGAACCTCACCGAATCGCGCGTCTGCCAGATCCGCAGCAACGTGATGGCGAAGCTCAAGGTCCAGCTCGAGAAGATGCGAAAGAAGCTGGTGATCTGAAGTCGTGACGCACCCTCCACGCGACCGGAGGGGCGAGAGGACAGCCCTGCGAGCCTCCGATGCGAGCCGGCCCTGCGCCGGCTCGCACCGTTTCCGGACGGCCGCTCGCGCCCCCGCCGCTTGCAGCGCGTCCCGAGCGCCGCGACGATCGCCACCCGATGGACACGCTCGATGACTGGTCCCCGCTCGCCGGCTGGCGCGGCCGCGCGCTCGGCCCCGCGGTGCTGCTGCCCGAGGTCGACTCGACCAACGCCGAGGCGCTGCGCCGCATCGATCGCGGGGCGCCACCGGCCGCCGAGGTCCTGGTCGCAAAGCGGCAGCGCGCCGGCCACGGCAGCCGCGGGAGGCCGTGGAGCGATCGCCCTGGCCGCTCGCTGGCGCTGACGGCGCGGTTCGAGTGGCCCGAGGAGGCGCCGCTCGCGCTGGCGACCTGGCTCGGGGTCGTGGCGGTGAGCGACGTGCTCCACGAGTTCGGGCTGGCGGCGCGCCTCAAGTGGCCGAACGACGCGCTGCTTCGCGGCGAGAAGGTGGCGGGGGTGCTGGCCGAGGTGCGCCGCGGCGGCGCGATCGCGGTGGCGCTCGGCATCGGCGTGAACGTCGGCCACGCCCGTACCGAGCTGCCGAGCGATTGCGCGACGCCCCCCACCTCGCTCGCACTGCACGGCGTCCGCGAACCGCCGCCGCTCGTCGCGCGCCGGCTGCTCGACGCCCTCGAACGGCGCACGGCCGCGCTGCTCGAGGACGCTTCGCGCGGGGCGGAGGCGCTGCGCGACGCGTTCCTCCGCGGGAGCGGCCTCGCCGGCCGGCCGGTCGTCGCGACCCTCGCCGAGGGGGAACTGCGCGGGCGGCTGGTCGCGCTGTCGACCGCGGGCGAACTCACGCTCGAGCAGGCGGCTGGGCGGCGAATCGTCCACGGCGCCCACGTCACGGCGCTGCGCGAGGTCGACGAGGTCTAGAATCCCCCGCCCTTCCGCTCCCCCCTCGCTGCGCGACGCCGTCGCCGGCGGCCCACTCGCCAGGAGATCCCGTTGCGCCCCGATGGCCGCCAATCGAACGAGCTGCGCAAGCTCGGCTTCCAGCGCCGCTTCACCGACGCGCCGCTCGGCTCGGTCCTCTCCGTCGCCGGGCGCACCAAGGTGCTCTGCACGGTGACGGTCGAGGAGACGGTGCCGCCCTTCCTGCTCAACACGAACCAGGGGTGGCTCACCGCCGAGTACGCGATGCTCCCGGGCTCGACCGGAGGCCGCAAGCCGCGCGAGCGCGGCGGCCGGCCCGACGCGCGCGCTCTCGAGATCGGCCGACTGATCGGCCGCAGCCTGCGCGCCGCGGTCGATCCGACCCGCTTCCCCGGCCGCACGATCTGCGTCGACTGCGACGTCGTGCAGGCCGACGGCGGCACGCGCACCACCGCCATCAACGGCGCGATGGTCGCGCTGATCGACGCCTTCCGCGTCATGGAGCAGCGCGGCTGGGTGCGCGGCAAGGCGCTCGCCACGCCGGTCGGCGCCATGTCGGTCGGCATCCTGCGCGGCGAGGTGCTCGTCGACCTCTGCTACGAGGAGGATTCGCGCGCCGAGGTCGACCTGAACGTCGTGCTCACCGCCGACGGCCGCTTCGTCGAGGTGCAGGGCGGCGCCGAGCGCGGCGCGTTCAGCGCGGCGCAGCTCGAGGCGATGCTGGCGGCGGCGCGCGGCGCGCTCGACGAGGTCTTCGCCCTGCAGCAGAAGGCGCTCGCCGGGCCGTTGCCGGCCGACGAGTGATGGGCGCACCCGCCGACTCGGGCGACTCGGCGCTCGCGATCCTGCTCGCGACCCGCAACGCGAAGAAGCGGCGCGAGCTCGAGCGCATCGCGGCGGCGGCGGCGCTGCGCATCCACTTCTTCGACCTCGATCTCTACCCCGACGTGCCGACCGCCCCCGAGGAGGAGGCGACCTTCGCCGGGAACGCCCGCGCGAAGGCGCTCTGGTACGCGCGCGCCACCGGCCAGATCTGCCTCGCCGACGACTCGGGCCTCGAGGTCGACGCGCTCGGCGGGGCGCCCGGGGTGCGCTCGGCCCGCTACGCCGGCCCGCAAGCCGGCGACGCCGACAACCGGCGCGCGCTGCTGGCCGCGCTGCGCGACGTGCCGGCCGAGCGGCGCACCGCCCGCTTCCGCTGCGCGCTCGCGCTGGCCGACGAGGAGGGGATCCTCTTCGAGGCGGACGGCACCACCGAGGGAACGCTCCTCGCGGCCGAGCGCGGCGGCTCCGGCTTCGGCTACGATCCCCTCTTCCTTTCGACCGACCTCGGGCGGACGTTCGCCGAGGTCGACTCCGCCGAGAAGGACCGCGTGAGCCATCGCGGCCGCGCACTCGCGCCCCTCCTCGCCTTCCTCCGTGACGCACCGCTCCTGTGACCCAAGACCGCATCCGCAACTTCTGCATCATCGCCCACGTGGACCACGGCAAGTCCACGCTCGCCGACCGCTTGCTCGACCGCACCGGCTCGATGCGCCGCAAGGACGCCGGCCAGGAGCAGGTGCTCGACTCGATGGACCTCGAGCGCGAGCGCGGCATCACCATCAAGGCGAAGGCGGTCGCCCTCAACTACCACTACGAGGGGCAGGACTGGCTGCTGAACCTCATCGACACGCCGGGCCACGTCGACTTCGCCTACGAGGTCGCCCGCAGCCTGCGCGCGTGCGAGGGGGCGCTGCTGCTGGTCGACGCGTCGCAAGGCGTCGAGGCGCAGACCATCGCCAACTCGCAGCTCGCGCAGGAGCTCGGCCTCGAGCTGATCCCGGTCATCAACAAGATCGACCTGCCGCACGCGCGGCCGACCGAGGTGGCCGAGGAGATCGAGCACCTGCTGCTGCTCGAGAAGGAGCGCTGCCGCCCGATCAGCGCGAAGCAGGGCATCGGCATCGACGAGGTGCTCGCGGCGATCATCAAGGAGATCCCGCCCCCGAAGGGCGATCCCGCGAAGCCGCTGCGCGCGCTGCTCTTCGACGCCGAGTTCGACGACTACCGCGGCGTGATCGCCCACCTGCGCCTCGTCGACGGCGTGATCCGCAAGCGCGACGTCATCAAGATGATCGAGGCGAAGGCCGAGTACGAGGTGCTCGAGCTCGGCCGCTTCCGCCCGCACATGGAGCCGTGCGCGGAGCTGAAGGCCGGCGAGGTCGGCTACCTGATCGCGAACGTGAAGTCGCTCGAGGACATCAAGATCGGCGACACGGTGACCCTGCGCGGCGCCGAGGTGCAGGCGCTGCCCGGCTACCGCGAGCCGCAGCACATGGTCTATTGCGGCATCTACCCGACCGCGAACAAGGACTTCGAGGCGCTGCGCAAGGCGCTCCAGAAGCTGCAGCTGAACGACGCGAGCTTCTCCTTCGCGCCGGAGACCTCCGACGCCCTCGGCTTCGGCTTCCGCTGCGGCTTCCTCGGCCTGCTGCACATGGAGATCGTGCAGGAGCGCCTCGAGCGCCACTCCGGCCTCGACATCGTGCAGACCTCGCCGACCGTGACCTACGAGGTGGTGAAGCACGACGGCTCGGTGATGCGGCTCAGCAACCCGGCGGAACTCCCCGACCCGACGCTGATCTTCGAGATGCGCGAGCCGATGGTGCGGCTGCGCATGGTGGTGCCCGCCGACACGCTCGGCGCGATGCTGAAGCTCTCGATCGACCGCCACGGGAAGCTGCAGGGGCAGGAGCACATCTCCGCCACCCGCGTGCTGCTCACCTTCGAGATCCCGCTCGCCGAGATCATCTTCGACTTCTTCGACAAGATGAAGTCGATCACCCGCGGCTACGGCACGATGGACTACGAGTTCATCGGCTACCGCGAGGCGCCGCTGATCAAGCTGCGCATCCTCGTGGGCGGCGACGAGGTCGACGCGCTGTCGATCATCGTCCACCGCGACGAGGCGGAGTCGCGCGGCCGCCAGATGCTGGTCAAGCTGCGCGAGGAGATCCCGCGCCACATGTTCGAGGTGGCGCTGCAGGCGGCCATCAACGGGAAGATCGTCGCGCGCGAGAGCATCAAGGCGCTCAGCAAGCACGTGACCGCGAAGTGCTACGGCGGCGACGTCACCCGCAAGCGCAAGCTGCTCGAGAAGCAGAAGGAAGGCAAGAAGCGCATGAAGATGGTCGGGAACGTCGAGATCCCGCAGAAGGCCTTCCTCGCCGTCCTGCAGGTGGAACGCTGATGGCCGCTGCCGCCGCGCCCGGCGCCGCGCGCCCCGGGCTGGTGCGGGTGGTGATGGAGAACGTCGAGGCGCTCGCCATCGCGGTGGTGATGGCGCTGATCCTGAAGCACTTCCTGATCGAGGCCTACAAGATCCCGACCGGCTCGATGCAGCCGGGGATCATGGGCGACCAGACGGTCGGCATCTACGACCGCGTCCTGGTCAACAAGCTGGTCTACCTGCTGCGCGAGCCGCGCCGCTACGAGGTGGTGGTCTTCAAGAACCCGCTCTGGCAGCGGCAGAACTACATCAAGCGGCTGGTCGGCTTCGGCGGCGAGCGCGTCGGCATCCGCAACGGCGACCTCTTCGTGACCCCGCCCGGCGGCCGCGACGAGGCGATCGCCCGCAAGCCCGACGACGTCTGGCGCGCCGTCCGCAAGGAGATCATCCGCGAGCAAGGCGGCGCCATCGATCTCGCCCGCGTCTTCCAGGTCGATCGCGGCGAGGCACGCGCGGCCGGCGACAAGATCGTCTTCGCGGCGGGCGCCGACGCGACGCTGCGCACGCGCGAGGGGATCCGCAACGGCTACCTCGACGGCTACGAGTCGGAGTGGGTCGAGGCCTACGCGTCGCCGTCGCCCGGCACCGGCGCGCGCTTCTACTACGCCAACAAGAAGGGCGGGATCGTGAGCGACGCCGAGCTCGCCGCCGACGTGACGCCGGGCGCCGACGCGACGCGCATCACGTTCGAGATCCGCGAGTCGGGCCGCCTCCACCGCGCCGAGCTCGCCATCGGCAGCGGCCGCGGCACGCTGCTGACGCAGGCGATCGAGGGGCTCGACGGCGTCGAGTGGGAGGACCAGGCGCAGGACGCCACCTTCCCGGCGCTGCCCGCGGGGGTCACCACGCACGTCTCGCTGCGCAACGTCGACGACGAACTCGTCCTCGAGCTCGACGGCGAAGTCGTGCTGCGCCGTCCCTACCGCACCCACGGCGTCGATCCGGAGCACGACCCGAAGACGCGCGCGCTGCTGGTCACCCACGCGGTGATCGAGGCGAAGGGCGCCTTCACGCTCACCGACGTCGGCCTCTGGCGCGACATCCACTACCTCGCCGACGGGCGCGACGACGGCGCGCGCGCCGCCGTGTTCACGATCCCGGACGGCGAGTTCATGGTGCTCGGCGACAACACGCAGAACTCGTGGGATTGCCGCCAGTGGGAGGAGGCGACCTGGACGCTCGCCGACGGCCGGCAGATCTCGGGCAACTACTTCTCGGCTGGACCGAAGGGCGACAACCCCGAGAGCAACCCCGCCTTCGACGGCGCCTACATCGAGTTCCGCAACCGCTACGGACAACTCTACCGCTTCGCGGAGAACGAGACGGCGCAGGACGACCCGAAGGTGGTCGCGGTCCACTCGGTGCCGCGCCGCTTCCTGCTCGGCAAGGCGCTCGCGGTCTTCTGGCCGCTGCCGCCCGCGTCGCCGACCTGGCGCCTGAAGTGGGTTCGCTGAGGCGGCCGCGGTGGCGCTGCTCGAAGTCCGCGGGCTGGTGAAGAGCTACGGCAAGCGGCGCGTCGTCGACGGCGTGAGCTTCGACGTCGATGCCGCCGAGGTGGTCGGGCTGCTCGGCCCCAACGGCGCCGGCAAGACCACCAGCTTCCGCTCGACCATCGGGATGATCGCGCCCGACGCCGGCAGCGTGCGCTTCGACGGCGAGGACGTCACGCGCATGCCGATGTACCAGCGCGCGCGCCGCGGCATGGGCTACCTCTCGCAGGAGCCGTCGATCTTCCGCGCGCTCACCGTCGAGCAGAACGTGCTGGCCGTGCTCGAGATGCGCGGCTTCACGCGGACCGAGCGGCTGCGGCGTTGCAGCGAGCTCCTCGACGAGCTCGGCCTCGCGCGCCTCGCGAAGCAGCGCGCCGACACGCTCTCGGGCGGCGAGCGGCGCCGCCTCGAGATCAGCCGCACGCTCGCCATCGAGCCGCTCCTGATCCTGCTCGACGAGCCGTTCGCCGGCATCGACCCGAAGGTGGTGAACGAGCTGCGCCGCCTGCTCGCCGAGCTGCGCAAGAAGGGGATCGGCGTCCTCATCACCGACCACAACTACCGCGAGACGCTCGAGAGCACCGACCGCGCCTACGTGATCACGCAGGGCCGCGTCCTGCGCGAGGGCACGCCGCAGGAGCTGCTCGCCGACCCCGAGGTGCGCCGCCAGTACCTCGGCGACGACTCGCACGCCGCGCCCGCGGCCGGCTGAACCGCCGGCTGCATCACCGGCTGGCGCCACGCCTGGCGCCGCGGCTGGCCGCCCTTCGCTCGCGCTTCGTTCGCCGGTCATTCGTTCGCATCGCGTTCCCCCCGGAGGATTCCTCGCGGGGAAGCACGCAGTGCGCCGCAGACAAGACCCGAAGCCGCGGCCCCCCTCCGTCCGATACATCTCTCCGTTGGCGGAAGGGCGAAAGGGAAGAGGCTCGATGAGCAGCGTGCATCCGCAGTCGTCGGCCGGCAGCGCGCCGGTCCGGTCGGTCGTCGCCCCGGCGTGCCTCGGCACCATCCTCGTCACCGACGACGAGCCCGGCATCCGCCAATCGCTCTGCCTCTTCCTCGGCCGCCTCGGCTACCACGTCGTCGAGGCCGCGACCGCCGACGCCGCCGTCGAGCTGCTCGACCACCACCGCTTCGACCTCGTCCTCTCCGACATCGCGCTGCCCGGCAGCAACACCGGCCTCGACCTGCTCGCCGCGGTGAAGCAGCGTTCGCCCGAGACCGACGTGATCCTGATGACGGGTCACATGGACCTCGACTTCGCCATCAATGCTCTCAAGCGCGGCGCCGCCGACTACTTCAAGAAGCCGTTCCTCTTCGACGAGCTGAAGCACGCGGTGCAGCGCTCGATCGAGCGGCGCCGGCTGCTCGAGAAGGCGCGCGAGCTCGAACGGCTCCAGGCGCGCCACGACGCGCTGAAGGGCGTGCAGCGCGAGTTCATGGTCTCGCTCGCCGGCATGATCGACGCGAAGAGCCCCTACACGCGCGCCCACAGCGAGCGGGTCGGCGTCTACTCGCGCGCGTTCGGCGAGAAGCTCGGCATCTCGACGCGCGAGCTCAAGATCGTCACCACCGGCGGCCGGCTCCACGACCTCGGCAAGCTCGGCACGCCCGACTCGATCATCAACAAGCCCGGCCGCCTCGACGCCGCCGAGTGGGAGATCGTGCGGCAGCACCCGATCTGCGGCGCCGAGCTGCTCCAGCCGATCGCGATGATGCGCCCCTACGTGCCGATCGTCCGCTCGCACCACGAGAACTGGGACGGCAGCGGCTACCCCGACAAGCTCGCCGGCGAGCAGATCCCGCTCACCGTGCAGATCGTCAAGATCGCCGACTACTACGACGCCATCACCTCCGACCGCCCCTACCGCAAGCCGATGACGTTGCGCGAGGCGTGCGCCACGCTCGAAGGCGAGTGCGGACGCGCGTTCCCGGAGCCGCTGGTGCGCTCCTTCGTCGAGCTGCTGCAGGTCGCCCCGTGGCAGTCGCGCGATGCGGTCGGCGACTCGATCGAACCGGTCGAGCCGGTCGGCGCCTGACCGCGCCCGCCGCGGGCGGGAAAACGCTGCCGGCGCCTCCTTCGCGGTCGCTCCGCGGGCTTGATCGTCCCGCGGCGGCCCCCTAGCGTCCGCTCCCCCCTTTCCCGGAGTGGATGCTCGCGATGAAGGTCACCGTCTGCGTGAAGCGCGTGCCGAGCACGACGACCCGCATCAAGGTCGCGGCCGACGGCAAGTCGATCGACGAGACCGGCGTCGAGTACGTGCTGAACCCCTACGACGAGTTCGCCGTCGAGGAGGGGCTGCGCCAGGTCGAGAAGGCGGGCGGCGAGGTGACCGTGGTCGCCTTCGGGCCCGAGGCGGTGACGAAGGAGCTGCGCAACACGCTCGCGATGGGCGCGCACGCGGCGATCCACGTCGCCGCCGATGCGACGCCGCGCGACGCGCTGGCCACCGCGAAGGTGCTGGCGGCGGCGATCGCGGCGACGGCGCCCGACCTCGTGCTCTTCGGCCGCCAGGCGATCGACGGCGACCAGGGGCAGGTCGGCCTGATGGTGGCGACGCTGCTCGGCTACGCGGCGCTGCCCGACGTGGTGAAGCTCGAGGTCACGGGCGCCACCGCGAAGGCGTCGCGCGAAGTGGAAGGCGCGATCGAGACCAGCGAGCTGCCGCTGCCGTGCGTGATCACCACGCACAAGGGGCTGAACGAGCCGCGGCTGCCCAACATGAAGGGGATCATGGCGGCGAAGAAGAAGACGATCGCGCCCGCCACCGCCGCGCCGGCCGCGTCGACCAGCAGCGTCACGGCGCTCGAGCTGCCGCCCGAACGCGCCGCCGGGAAGATCGTCGGCGAGGGAGCGGCCGCGGTGCCGGCCCTGCTGAAGGCGCTGCGCGACGAAGCGCACGCGCTCTGAGCCGCCGCTCCTTCCCCATCACCGACTCGCCACGAGGAACGCCCCCATGTCCTGCATCATCGCCATCGCCGAACAATCCGACGGGAAGCTGAAGAAGGTCGCCGGCGAGGTCGCCTCCGAGGCGCTGCGCCTCGGCAAGAGCGCGAACCTCCCGGTCGTCGGACTCGCGATCGGACCGGGCGCCGCCGCAGCAGCGGCGCAGCTTGGCGCCTTCGGCGTCGCGAACGCGATCGCGCTCGAGGGCGCGACGCTCGCCCCCTACTCGGGCGAGGCGTACGCCGCCGCGCTCGCCGCCGTCGTGAAGGCGCGCGGCGCCAAGCTGGTGCTGCTCGGCGCGACGAGCTTCGCGCGCGACCTCCTCGGACGGTTGGGCGCGCTGCTCGATTCGAGCCCGGCCGCCGACTGCGTCGCCATCAGCGCGAACGGCGCCGCCTTCACCGCGCGCCGCCCCGTCTACGCCGGCAAGGCGCTGCAGAGCGTCGCCTTCGCCGCGAGCCCCGCGCTCGCGAGCCTGCGCCCGAACGTCTTCGCCGCGACGCCCTCCGCCGGCACCACGACCAGCGTCGAGACGCTGGCGCCCGCCGCGCCGCCCGCCAAGTGCGGCCGCCTCGTCGAGCGCGTCGCCACCGGCGGCGGCCGGATCGAGCTCACCGAAGCGGAGTGCATCGTCGCGGGCGGCCGCGGCCTCAAGACGCCCGAGACCTTTGCCAAGCTCCTCGAGCCGCTCGCTGCCGCGCTCGGTGCCGCGGTCGGCGCCTCGCGCGCCGTCGTCGACGCCGGCTGGCGCCCCCACGGCGAGCAGGTCGGCCAGACCGGCAAGACGGTCGCGCCGAAGCTCTACTTCGCCGTCGGCATCTCGGGCGCGATCCAGCACTTGGCCGGCATGCGCACCTCGAAGACGATCGTCGCCATCAACAAGGACAAGGAAGCGCCGATCTTCAAGGTCGCCGACTACGGCATCGTCGGCGACGTCGAAGAGGTGCTGCCGGCGCTGACCGAGGCGGTGAAGAAGCTGAAGAGCGGGGGCTGAGCGCGCGTCAGCGGCCAGCGCCGCGACGGCTTGGCGGCAGCGGCGTGGCTCACCCCCTCGCCCTCCACCCGCACTCGTCCAGCACCACCCGCCCCTTCGCGTCGAGCGGCACCCCTTCGCGGCAGAGCAGCTCGCGCTGGATCTGGCGCGCGATTCCGTCGTCTCGATCCGGGATCGTTCCGCCGGCGGAAACGACGCGGTGCCACGGGATCGCGCGGTCGTCGGGCAGCGCGCGCAACGCAGCACCGACGTGGCGGGCGTGGCGCGGCAGGCCGGCCAACGCGGCGATCTGGCCGTAGGTCGCGACGCGGCCGCGCGGGATCCTCGCGATGACGGCGTAGAAGAGCTCGGCCCGCGCGAGCGCCGCTGAGTTCGCTGCAGCACCCGCCACTGCGCCCGCCACTGCGCCCGCCGCTGGCCGGCTCATCCGCCGGTGAGCTCGACCGTCTCGAGCACGGCCACTTGGCAGGCGCGCAGGTCGGGCAGCGCGTAGGCGAAGTCGTCGGCTTGGAAGCGGACGCTCACGAAGGTCTGCTTCGCCAGCTCCGGCGGCACCGCGAAGGTCGCCGCGAAGGGCGCTGCCCCCTTCGGCTGCAGCGTGCCGACCGCCTGGTCGTCGACGAAGACGGTCACGGTGACGCCATCGATCTCAGGGCGCCCGAGCCCGCGCCCGCTCACCTTCAGCGTCGCGCGCCCCTCGCAGCGCACGATCAGCGACGCGTAGGCCGAGAGCAGCCCGCCGCGCACCACGCCGCCGTGCACCTGCGCGGCGCTGTCGTCATCGATGCGCCGGAAGTCGAGCGCCGGCGCGATGGTCCGCCGCTCGAGCAGCCCCTTCAGCGTCGCCGGCCGCTCGAGCTCGCGCTCCGCCTCGGGCAGCAGGCGCTCGACCACCGCCTTCGCGGCGGGCCGCTCGACGAGCTTGCACTTCGGCAAAAGCCCGCGCGTGCGGATCACCTCGTGGAGGAACAGCGCCACCTGCTCGTGGCCGGCGCGGTTCCAGTGGGCGTCGCTCTTGCTGTTGCGGAACCGTTCGTCCTTGTTGAAGGACGACGGGAAGGGGACCGACTGCGCGGGCGCGAGCTCCTTCGCCAAGTGCTGCTGCGCGGTGGCGAGCAGCCCCGAATAGCTGTTGAAGAGCAGGTACTTGCCGCCCGCCGCTTCGACGGCGCGCGCGAGGCGACCGACCTCGCTCCCCGCTTCGGTGAAGCGCTGGCGGCTCTCCCAATCCAAACCGAACAAGAGCCAGCTGTTCTCCTTGGTGCCGAACGCGAAGCGCGGCCCTTCGACGTAGAGGAAGGCGTCGGCGCGCTCCGGGAAGCGCGGCCACCACATGCCGAGCGCCCCCATGCCGCGCGCCGCCGGGTTGTCGTCGAGGTCGTTGCGGATCGCGATCTGCACGACGAGGTCGGGCTTCAGGACCGCGAGCTGCCGGCGCAGGTAGGCGCACTCCGAGTAGACGTTCCAGGTGTTGACGCCGAGGTGGAGGCACTCGAGCGGCGCTCCGCTCGGATCGTCTTCGCGCAGCAGCTTCTCGAGATGGACGCCGACGCGATCGTCCGCCTTGACGCCGTAGCCCATCACGAAGGAGTCGCCGAGGAAGACGACGCGCGTGGTGCCGGCGGGCTTCGGCAACGCGAAGCTCTTCTCGCGCAGGCCGAGCTCGTTGCTGTCGATCGTGATCGCCTCGAGCGCGCGCCCCTTCAGGTTCGGCTGCAGCAGGCGCGCGACCGCCGGATCGGGATGCGCATCCCAGACGCCCTGCCCGCGCGCGACCAGCTCGGCGAGCGCCTCGCGCCGCAGCTCGGGATCGAAGAGCGCCGTGTTCTCGCCGCTGCCGGCGCCGCCGTCACCCGCCCCACCGGCGGCGGGCCGCAACAGCAGCCACCCCATCCCGACCAGCGCGCCGGCCGCGATTCCCGCGAAGAGGAGGGCGACGCGCCAAGCGCGCCGGAGCTGCTGCGTCGCGTCCATCCGCTGCTCTCCTCGCCGCCGCCGCGCGCGGCGCTCAGTGCCGGAAGTGGCGCATGCCGGTGAACGCCATCGCCACGCCCTGCTCGTCGCAGGCGCGGATCACCTCGTCGTCGCGCCGGCTGCCGCCCGGCTGGATCACCGCGGTGACGCCAGCGGCCGCCGCGGCGTCGAGTCCGTCGCGGAACGGGAAGAAGGCGTCCGAGCCGAGCGCCGCCCCCTTCGCGCGCTCGCCCGCCTTCTTCACCGCGATCTCGACCGAGTCGACGCGGCTCATCTGGCCGGCGCCCGCGCCGACGAGCTGCCCGTCCTTCACCAGCACGATCGCGTTGCTGCGCACGTGCTTCACGATCCGCCACGCGACGTCGAGGTCGCGCTGCTCGGCGGGCGTCGCGGCGCGCTTCGTCGGCCACTTGAGCTCCGCGGGGCGGCCGAGGTCGCGCTCCTGCACCAGCGCGCCGCCGACGATCGAGCGGACGGTGAAGCGCGGCGTCGCGGCAACGCCGCCAGCGCCCGCCCCGCTGCCGCCCATCTCGCCGCACGCGACCACGCGCAGGTTCTTGCCCCACGGCGCGCCCGCGCGCAGCGCCGCCAGCGCATCCGGCGTCACCGACGGCGCGATCAGCACCTCGAGGAAGCGCTCCGGCACGGCGATCTTCCTGGCGAGCTCCGCGTCGAGCGGGCGGTTCAGCGCGAGGATGCCGCCGAACGCGGAGAGCGGATCGCCGGCGTAGCAGCGCTCGAACGCCTCGCTCGGCGTGGCGCCGATCGCGCAGCCGCACGGGTTGTTGTGCTTCACGATCACCGCGGCCGGCTCGGCGAACTCCTTCACCAGCTCCAGCGCCGAGTCGGCGTCGAGGAAGTTGTTGTAGGAGAGCTCCTTCTGCTCGGTCAGCACGCGGCCGTGCAGCACGCTCGCCTCGCCCGGCGCGCGGCCGCGCAGCACGAACCCCTTCTGGTGCGGGTTCTCGCCGTAGCGCAGCCGCCGCGCGTCGGCGCCGATCACCGGCTCGCCGTCGCTCGCGGCCAGCAACGGCGCGAGCGTCGCCGGCAGGTCGCCCTGCAGCAGCGCCGCCGCGTCGATCGGCAGCGCCTGCTTCGGCGCGGAGTGCGGCGCGACGAAGGTGTCGAAGAAGGCGCTGATGTCGCGGTCGTACTGCGCGATGATCCGGAACGCCTTCGCGGTCAGCTCGGCGCGCAACGCGGAGGGCGGCCGTGCGCCACCGGCGACCGCCGCGACCACGCGCGGATAGTCGGCCGGGTCGACGACGGTGGTCACCCGCGCGCAGTTCTTGCAGGCGGCGCGGATCACCGTCGGCCCGCCGATGTCGATCTCCTCGATCACGTGGGCGAGCGCCTCGGCCTCGAGCGGCGCGACGCCGCCGCCCGCCGCCTGGTAGCGCGCCGCCGCGTCGGCGAAGCGGTAGAGGTTGACCGCGACCACGTCGATCGGCGGGATCGCGTGGGCAGCGAGGTCGGCCGCATCGCTCGCGAGCTCGGTGCGCGCCAGCACGCCGGCCAAGAGCTTCGCCTGCAGCGTCTTCACGCGGCCGCCGAGCATCTCGGGGAAGCCGGTGAAGTCGCCCACCTCGGTGACGGCGAGGCCGGCTGCGCGCAGCGCCTTCGCCGTTCCGCCGGTCGAGAGCAGCTCGAACCCCGCGGCGACGAGGCCGCGGCCGAACTCCTCGATCCCCGTCTTGTCGGTCACGCTCAGCAGCGCGAGTCGTCCTGCCGTCGCCACGTTCGCTCCCCCTGTCGTTCGTCGTCGCGGGTCGTCGCTGGTCGTCGTTCGTCGTCGCGCGATGTGCTTCGGGCGCGTCGTCGTGCCTCACGCGCCGGCGGCGACGACGCCTCGGTCACTTGGCCGGCGGGCCACCGCCCCGGCCGTCCGCAGCGCGCTCGCCTTCCTTCTTGTTGCCGTCCTTGCGCTTGGCGCGCAGGTGCGCCTCGAGGAAGCCGCCGATGTCGCCGTCCATCACCGCGTCGACGTTGCCCGACTCATGGCTGGTGCGATGGTCCTTCACGAGCTGGTAGGGCTGGAAGGTGTAGGTGCGGATCTGGTGGCCGAAGCCGATCTCGGTCTTCTCGCCCGACAGCTGCTTCAGCTCCGCCTCGCGCTTCTCCTCCTGCATCGTGATCAGCTTCGCCTTCAGCATCTTCATGCAGGCGGCGAGGTTCATGTGCTGCGACCGTTCGTTCTGGCACTGCACGACGATGCCGGTCGGGAGATGGGTGACGCGCACCGCCGATTCGGTCTTGTTGACGTGCTGGCCGCCGGCGCCGCCCGCGCGGAACTTGTCGATGCGCAGCTGCGACTCGTCGATCTCGAGCTCGACCTCGTCCTCGATGATCGGCGAGGCGTCGACCGACGCGAACGAGGTCTGGCGACGCGCGTTGGCATCGAACGGCGAGATGCGGATCAGCCGGTGCACGCCGTTCTCGGCGCGCAGCCAACCGTACGCGTACGGCCCCTCGACCTGCAGCGTCGCCGAGCGCAGCCCGCCCGACGTGTCGTCGGCGACCGAGTCGATCTGCGTCACCTTGAAGCCGTTCTGCTCGCCGAAGCGCGTGTACATGCGGACCAGCATGCGCGCCCAGTCGCACGACTCGGTGCCGCCGGTGCCGGCTTGCACCAGCAGGTAGGCGTTCACGTGGTCGTACTTGCCGCTGAAGGTGACCTCGAGGTCGAAGCGATCGACGTCCCCGCGCAGCTTGAGAGCGAGGCGCGCCGCTTCCGGCAGCAGCTCCTCGCCGCCCGCCTCGCGCGCCAGCTCGAGCGTCGCCTCGAAGTCGGCGAACTCCTTGTCGAGCCGCGCGAGCGGATCGAGGCGGCTGCGCAGGATCTTCAGCCGCTCGATGTCGGGGCGGCTCTTGCCGAGGTCGTTCCAGAAGCCGGGCGCGGCCATCCGCACCTCGATCTCGGCCCGCTCCTTCTCCAGCACCGGGACGTCAAAGACAGTCTCGGATCGAGCGCAGCTTGGTGCGCAGCGCGGCGAGTTCGGCGGCGAGGTCTTCGGACGAGGGCGAACCGTCGGTCATGAGTGGCACGATCCCCGAAAGGGGCGCCACTCTAGCGTCGGCGACGACGAGCGGACGGCGCGGCTGGCGCCGCTCGCGACCGCCTCAGGCCGGGCGCGAACGCCCCGTCGCGCCGCCGCTCGCGCCCGCCGCCGCCGCGAGGATCGCGCTCGCGAGCTGCGCCGGCTCGGGGAGGCCGCCCTGGCCGACCTCGCCGCAGGCGAGCTCCTTCACCACCGGATCGATCAGCAGCAGCCGCGCGCCGTGCAGCGCCGCGAGCTCCCGCAGGTTGCGGCGCGTCGCCGGGTGGTCCCACATCTCGCCGTTCATCGCCGGGGCGACCACCCGCGGCAGCGCCTGCGGCAGCGCCAGCAGCGTCGCCGTGGCGAGGTCGTCGGCGAGGCCGGCCCAGAGCTTGGCGAGGAAGTTCGCCGTGCACGGGACGACCGCTGCGACGTCGATCTCGCGGGCGAGCCGGATGTGGTCGATCGCGCCGTCGGTGACGCCCGGCAGCAGCTCGACGAGGGCGCGCCGTCCCGAGAGCGCTTCGAAGGTGAGCGGCGTCACGAACTGCGTCGCCTCGCGCGTGAGGATCACCTGCACGGTCGCGCCGGCGCGACGCAGCTCGCGCACAACGTCGCACGCCTTGTAGGCGGCGATGCCGCCGGTCACCACCAGCAGCACGCGGGCGCTCGCGGCGGGCAGATCGCGCGGCGCTTCGGCGGTCTTGCGGCTCTTCATCGGTGCCTCTTCATCGGCGGCGCCTCATCGGCGGCGCTTCGCCGGGAGCTTACGACGCGTTGCTGCCAGCGCCTCGCAGCGGCGCACCAGCAGGCGTGCCGCCGCGTCGCGCGAGGTGGCGAGCGTCGCCTCGCCGCTCGCGGCGTCGATGCACCAGCCGCGATGGTCGGCGCCGACCTGCTCGAGCAGGTTGGCGAAGATCGCGTCGGCCCCGGCGGCGCGTGCGGTCTTCGTGGCGCGCCGGAAGAGCTCGGCCGGGGCGATGCCCGACTCGAGCTTGAAGAGGAGCAGCGCGGCGGCCGGGTGGCGGCGACGCAGTTCGGGGGCGATCTTCGGCAATGGGCGCAGTTCGAGCTGCCACCCGGCCTGGCCGCTCGCGAACTTGTCGCGCAGGGGGCGCGGCGCGTAGTCGGAGACGGCGGCCGCGTGGAGGATCGCGTCGGGCGACGGGCGCTCGGCGCGCAGCGCTGCCCTCAGTTGCGCGGTCGTCACGAAGCGCACCACGCGGACGCGAGCGGAGCGCGGCGCGACGGCGTGCTCGGCGAGGAAGAGGGTCACGGCGTGGCCGCGCGCCGCCGCGGTACGGGCGAGCGTGGCCGCCATCCGCCCGGTCGAGACGTTGCCGATCCAGCGCACCGCGTCGAGCGGCTCCCGCGTCCCGCCCCCGGTGATCCAGATGCGAAGCGGGACGCTCGGCGCGGTCACTTGGCCGGGGCGAGCAGCAGGAAGTCGTCGAAGGCGAAGTCGCCGACCTTGCCCGCCCGCTTCTTCAGCGTGAGCGCGCGGACCGACTTGTAGGAGCTGCCGAGCGCGCCGGTGGCGTACTCGACTTCGCCGGTCGAGAGGTTGGTGAGCCAGAACTCGAAGGCGTCGCTGCCTTCGGTGACGTCGTAGAGGGCGGCCTCGATGCGGTAGCGCCCGCCCTTCTTCAGGACGCCCTTCAGCGCCTTGCCGCCGACCGTGACGACACCGTCGTCGACGCGGATGCAGAACATCTCGACCGTGGCGCCATCGCCGGCGCTGCCCGGCACGCAGAAGTCGCTCTTGTCGCTGTCGGTGCAGGCGAAGTCGAAGCTGCCGGTGTCGCTCTGCGGTTCGACAACGAACGAGCCGTAGAACGCGCCGCTCGCCGCGCTGGAAGCGCCGATGCGGTAGCCGATGTCGGTGCAGCCGCCGGTGCCGTTGTCGGAGAGGACCAACCGCTCGCGCGAGATCCCGGAGGAGGAGGCGACCTCCTTCAGCGAGCGGCCCGAGGCCGTGGAGGTGGAGACGGTGCCGATCGCGGCGGGGTGGGTCTTGCCATCGCCCGGTCCGTCGGCGACGCCGGTGAAATCGGCTCGACCGACTTCGACCCACTCGAGGAGCGCGCCGGCGCGACCGCCGACCAAGAGGGAGAGTGCGCCGAGCGACAGCGCGCAGGCGAACGCAAACGCGACCGACCGCAGGGAGCAGCGGCGCACCGCCCGAGCGAACCTATTCATGACCGTCACAGGTGGCACCTGAGAGGAATCTGGCGGGCCGTGTAGCGCACCGGACCGCGGCGGCAACTCCAAGCAGGGCTTGAAGTTGCGTGCGAACCGGCGAGGGCTTTCCCGAAGTGCGGTCAGGACGCCTCGGGGCGGAACTCGGCGGCTCATTAGAGGCGTGCAACCGCCCCAAAAGATCGACGGTTTTCCGTCATCTCCGCGACATTCTGGCGGCGACGGTTCGGAATGCGATCCAAAGCGCCTCGCCGGGAGCTCCGCCGGGGCGATCCACCCGAGTCAGCGCTTCCCCGTCTCGAACCGCGACTCCCCCACCTCGCCCGTCGGCTCGGGAGCCCCGCCCTCCGCCTCGCCGCCGCGGAGGCGCGACAGGCGCTGGTAGAGGTTGCGCTCCGAGATCCCGAGCTCCCGCGCCGCCTTGGCGCGATTGCCGGCGCAGCGCGCGAGCACCTCCTGCAGGTAGGTGCGCTCCTGCGCCTCGAGGTACTCCTTCAACGGCAGCAGCCGCTCCGGCTCCCCCGCCACGGCGCTCGGCAGCTCGCTGCGCAGCGCATCGATGCCGATCTCCGCGACGTCGCGGTTCAGCACCAGCAGGCGCTGCACCGCGTGCTCGAGCTCGCGCACGTTGCCCGGCCAGTCGTGCAGCACGAGGCGCCGCCACGCGAGCGGCGTGAAGCTCGGCGGCGGGCGCTTCAGCTTGGCCGACTCGCGCGCCACGAAATGGTCGAGCAGCAGCGGCACGTCGTCGCGCCGCTCGCGCAGCGCCGGCAGGTGGACCTGCAGCACCATGAGGCGGTACATCAGGTCCTCGCGGAAGCGGCCGGCCGCGACCTCTTTCCTCACGTCCTTGTTCGACGCGGCGACGATGCGCACGTCGACCTTGCGCACCGGCCCGCCGCCGAGCCGCTGCACCTCGCCGCTCTGCACCGCGCGCAGGAGCTTCGCCTGCAGCTCGGGCGACGCCTCGCACACCTCGTCGAGGAAGAGGGTCCCGCCGTCGGCCCGCTCGAAGAGGCCCTGCTGCTCCTCGGTCGCGCCGGTGTAGGCGCCCTTCTGGTGGCCGAACAGCTCGTTCTCGATCAGCGCCGGCTGCGTGGTCGCGCAGTTGAGCGGCTCGAACGGCTGCTCGGCGCGGCGGCTGCGGCGGTGGAGCGCCCGCGCGACGAGCTCCTTGCCGGTGCCGCTCTCGCCCGAGATCAGCACCGGCAGCTCGGCGTCGGCGAACAGCTCGATGCGCCGCTTCACCTCCTCCATCTCGCGGCTCTGCGCGACGATCCCCTCGAACTGCGGGACGCGGCCGGCGAACTTGCGCGCCTGGTCGAGCGACGCCTGCGCGGCGCGCAGCTCGCCCTGCTGCTCGAGCAGCGCCTTCTGCAGCTCGCGGTTGAGGCGGGCGATCTCCTGCTGGTTCCGCTCGAGGTCGGCTTCGCGGGCGCGGTTGGCCGCCAGCAGGTCGGCCTTCTGCAGCGCGATCGCCGCGAAGTCGGAGAGGTTCTCGACGTAGCGCAGGTCGGAGGGGCGGAAGGCGTCGATGCGGGTCGGCTCGTCGAGGTAGAGCGAGCCGATCACCTCGTTCTTGCTGCGCAGCGGCACGCAGAGGACCGAGAGGAGCTTCAGCTGCGAGATCGACGCCGCATCGCGCCATTCGTCGTCGGCGCTGACGTCGGAGCGGAGCACCGCGGTGCCGTCGCGCGCCACCTTGCGCGCCACCGACGAGCTGAACGAGAGCTCGGGCCGCTCGATGTCGGCCGCGTCGAGGTTGCGCGCCACGCGGACGCCGAGTTCGCCGCCGCGGCCGAGGATGAGGAAGCCGCGCGCCGCGCGGGTCGCCTCGACCGCGTGGTCGAGCACGAGCCGCAGCAGCTGCTCGCCGTCGAGCGTCGCCGAGATCTCCTTCGCCACCTGCATCAGCCGCTCGAGCGCGTCGGGCCGCCCCTCCGTCGCCGCGTCGTGGTGGGCCGCGGTCGGCGGCGCGAGGCGGCGCCGCAGCGTCCGCGCGCGCCGCTCGAGCGGGCGGTGGCCGGCCCGCCGCGCGAACTCCTCCGCCTCCTCGAGCAGGCGCGCATCGCGCGACACGACGCCGAGCACGAGCGCCGGCTCCGCCTTCTGCGCGAGGAAGCCGGGCGCCTGCGCCGCGTCGTAGGCCGCGCGTGCCTGCTCGAGCCGCGCCGGCGCCGCAGCGCTTCCGGTGCGCGCCGCCGCGAACGCCGCCATCGCCGCCGCGCGCGCGCGCAGCGCCGCGTAGTCGCTCCCCTCCAGGTCCGCGAGCTGGTCGGCCGCCGCCTGCGCCAGTTCGTCGGCGCGGCCGAGCCGCCAGAGTGCCGAGAGGCGCGCATCGCGCAGGAAGAGGCGGCGGCGGCGCGACGCGGGATCGGCGGGAGCCGCCGCGAGCGCCTGCTCCACCGCGCGCCGGCTGCCGGCGAAGGTCGCCCACTGCAGCCGGTACTCGCCCACCAGCGCCTGCAGGTCGGGGTGGCCGTTCGCCACCGGATCGGCCGCGACCTGCTCCACCAGCGCACGCGCCGCGCGACCGCGCCCCTCGCGCAGCAGCACCTCGGTGCGCACCAGTTGCGCGCGCCACGCTCCTGGCGCGTCGTCGATCTGCCGCGCGATGGCGACGCACGCATCGAGCGCCGCGTGCGCCGCCGCGAAGTCCCCCTCGTTCAGCGCGACGTGCGCCTGCATCAGCTCGAGGCGGCGCAGCACGTTCGGGCGCGCCATCGCGTGGGCGATCTCGCGCGAGCGCTGCAGCTCCTGCTTGCACTCGACGAAGCGGCCGAGGTCGAAGAGCGTGTTGGCGAAGTTCAGCGCATGGATCGCCTCCTGCTGCCGATCGCCGAACGCCACCGCCGCGGCGAGCGCGCGCCGGAACGCCGCCACCGCCGCCTCGGGGTGGCCGAGGTCCTCCTCGAAGCGCGCGAGGTTGCCCTCGATGGTGGCGACCTGCAGCGGCTGGCCGGTCGCGCGTGCGGCGGCGAGCGCGGCGGCGAACGCCTCGCGCGCCTCGCCGAAGCGCGCCAGCCGCCAGAGCGTGATCGCGTGGATCGAGCGGAGCCGATGGTCGCCGCCGTCGCCGGCGACGCGCGCCTGCGCGAAGGCGACCCGGCAGACCGCCTCCGCCTCGGCGTCGCGCTGCAGCTGGTGGAGCAGGAAGGCGCGCAGCGCGGCGGCGCCGGGCGCCCGCTCGCCGAGCCGCTCGGGGAAGGCGTCGAGCCGCGCCAGCGCTTCGGCCGGGCGCCCGCACCGATCGAGAGCGCGCGCGTGCTCGATCAGGGCGCGACCGCGCGCGCCTTCGTCGTCGAGCTGCTCGGGCAAAGGGGCGAGCAGCGCCGCCGCCGCTGCGTGCGAGCCGCGGCGCAGCTCGACGATGCCGCGGACCAGCGCGGCACGGCGCCGCGCCGTCTCGTCCTCGGCCTGCGCCTCGACCTCGCGCGCCGCCGCATCCCCCTCCGCGAGCCGTTGCGCGTCGACCCGCGCCAGCGCTTCGATCGCATAGGCGCGCGCCGCCGCCACATCGTGCGGAGCCGCGAGGAAGGCGTGGCGCACGCGGCGACCCGCGACGCCTTCGCCGCCATCCGTCGCGAGCGCCGCCGCGGCGAGCGCGTGGAGCGGCCGCGCCCGCTCCGTCGGCAGCTCGGCGCGCACCAGCGCCGCGACGCCGCTCTCGCTGCAGCGCCACGCCGCGCCGACCCGCAGGACGAGCCCCGCCGCCTCCAGCGCCTCGAGGTCGGCGCGGCTCGCCTGCGGGGCGAGCGCCGCGACCTGCGCTTCGGTCGCGTCGTGATCGAGCAGCGCCAGCGCCTCGAGCGCCGCGCGGCGCGCGCCGGTGACCGTCCGCCAGCGCCGCTTCACCACCTCGAGCAGGTCGCCTTGCGCCTCCGCGAGGTCGACACGGCTCGGATCGAAGTGGAGCCCGCCGAAATCGGCGGTGAGCGCGCCGGCATCGACCGCGTAGCAGAGCAGCTCGACGACGCGCGAGACGTCGATCGCCGCGGTCGCGCGCGCGCCGAGGAAGCGGGCGAGCTCCGGCGTGAGCGGGCCGCCGACCCAGCCGGGGAAGGTGCGCGCGAGCTCGTCGAAGGAGAGGGCGCGCGGCGTGAGCGTGCGCAGCTCCTCCGCCGTCGGACAGGCGGCCGCCAGCAGCGCGTCGTCGCGCGCCGCCCCCGCGCCGCTGCAGACCACTTCGACCCGCGCGCGCAGCAGGAAGCCGAGCAGCGCCTCGTCGGCCGCACGGCGCTGCGGCAGCTCCTCGAGGAAGAGGACCAGTCGATGGGTCGACTCGCCGCGCTGCAACTGCGCCAGCAGCGCTTCGACGTCCGCGTCCGGCGGCGCGTCGAGCAAGACGCGCAGCTGCTCGGCGAGCGTCTCCGCCAGCGGCGCGGCGCCCTCGGCGGGCGCGCAGGCGACCAGCAGCGGACGCGCCTCGCCGAGCAGCGCCGTCGCGCGCAGCTCGCGCAGCAGCGCATCGCGCCCGGCGCGCGTCGGCGCGGTCACCCAGGTCACCGTCCCGCCCGGTCGTGCGTCGCCGGTCGCGAGCTGCTCGTGCCACGGCGGATCGAACGGCGGCACCGAACGGATGCGGCCGAGCAGGGTCGCCGGCGTGTAGCGCGGCAGCGGCTCCGGCGCGACGCGCGAGAGGTCGGCGAGCACCTCGGCCGCATGGGCGTAGCGCTCCGCCGGCGACTTCGCGAGCAGGCGCGCGACGATCTCGCGCAGCGCGAGCGGCGCCGCGAAGTCGGCGGGGAAGAGGACCGGCTGCTCGAGGTGGGCGCGCGCCCAATCCGCGGGCGAATCGGCGGAGAAGGGCGCGCCGCCGCACCAGAGCTCGAAGAGGACCACGCCGAGCGCGTAGAGGTCGCTCGCATGGCTCGCCGGCGCGCCGCGGAACAGCTCGGGTGCGAGGTAGGGCAGCGAACCGGCCGCCGGCGCCGCCCCGCCCGCCGTCGCGAGCCCGAAGTCGAGCAGCAGCACGCGCGGCGTCGCGCCCCCCTCGACCAGGAGGTGGTCCGGTTTCAGGTCGCGGTGGACGACGCCGCGCTCCTCGAGCAGCGCGAGCGTGCGCAGCAGATCGGCGCACGCGCGTTGCTGCACCAGCAGCGGCGCGCCGCGCAGCTCCTCGTGCCAGGGGCGACCGCGCGCCGGCTCGCAGGTGAAGAGCCAGTCGCCGCTTTCGGGGTCTTGTCCGAGTTCGTCGACGCGCGGGATGCCGGGACAGCGCAACGACTGGAGCCGGCGGAACTCGTCGTGGAGGAGCGCGGCGCGGCGGGCGGTGACCCGCTTCAGCGCCAGCGGCGGGCCGCCGCGCGCCCGATCGCGGACCAGCGCGACCCGTGCGGTGGCGCCGCGGCCGAGCTGTTCGAGAGGCTGGTAGCGCCCGCCGATCGGGTGAGGCAGGTCGATCATCGCGAGGCACTCGGCGGGGTCGGGCGCGGCGTTGCCGGCAACGGCGCGCGATCATAGCCCCGCTGCCGGGGGACGGGGCCCGGCGTAAGCTGCCGCCGAACCCGCTGCCCCGCGGACCGTTGCCCGATCGCCGCAAGGAGTCTTCGATGAATCGCGCCGCCTCCCGCCTGCGCCGCCTCGCCCTGCTCGTCAGCGCGGTCGCCGCCTTCGCGCCTGCGCTGGTGGCCGACGTGATCGTGCTGAAGAGCGGCGAGAAGCTCGAAGGGAAGATCATCAGCGAGACGGCCACGTCGCTGCGGATCGAGACGCCGTTCGGCACCACCGACGTCGAGCGCACGCGGGTCGCGAAGATCGAGCGCGGGCAGACGCCGAAGGACAAGTACACCGAGCGCAAGGCGGCGCTGAAGGCGGGCGACGTCGCGGGGCGCTGGGAGTTGGCGCTCTTCTGCAAGGAGAACAAGCTCACCAAGGAGTGGAAGAAGCTCCTCGAGGAGATCCTCGCGATCGACCCGCAGCACGACCAGGCGAACCGCGAGGTCGGCCGCATCCAGTACGACGGCAAGTGGTTCACCAAGGAGGCGCTCGAGAAGTACAAGGACGAGGAGCGCAAGAAGATGGAGGCCGCCGGCATGGTCCTCCATGACGGCCGCTGGATGACCGAAGCGGAGGCGATGACGGCGAAGGGGTTCGTGCAGCTCGAGGGCAAGTGGGTCAGCAAGGAGGAGGTCGAGCGGCTGCAGGCGATCCGCGACTGGAAGGCGACCTTCGGCACCGACCTCAACATCGTCACCACCGACCACTTCGAGCTGCGCACGCCGCTGCCGCCCGAGGACTTCCAGGAGATCCTCGACCTGTGCGAGTCGGCGCATGCGGAGTTCGTGGCGCTGGCCAAGCCGGACGAGAAGGAACTGAAGTTCATGGATCCGGCGCAGAGCCTCTACTCGCGCATCTACGTCTACGTCCACGACTCGCCCGGCAGCGTGACGCAGTTCATCGAGTCGGGCTACATCCGCCGCCACTACGTGCCGCTCACCGTGCTCGAGGACCAGAAGGACGCCGACAACTTCTCGGTCTACTTCCCGATCCCGCTGATCGTGCTGAGCGAGGGGCGCCACCTGAAGTCGAGCGAGTCGCGCGACATGAACCAGGCGGGCATGGCGCTCGTCCACCTCGGGCAGATCTTGATCCGGCGGTTGAAGCGCGGCGGCGGCCTGTGCGGCTGGGCCGAAGCGGGGATGGGCCACTGGGCGGAGGGCGAGTTCAACGGCTACGCGACGCTCTCGATCGTCGAGTACCCGCACTACGAGCCGTTCGTCGACAAGTGGTCGCAGGACGGCTGGGAGAGCTTCCCGCGCTGGAAGGACAACCTCACCAACCCGGCGGAGGCGGGGCGGCTGCCGTCGCTCTCCGACCTGATGGAGAAGCCGGTCGAGGAGCTCACCGTCGCGGAGGAAGCGAAGGCGTGGAGCATGGTCCTCTTCCTGCTCGAGACGCGCGCCGACAAGTTCTTCGACTTCGTGCGCGCCTCGAAGACGAAGTTCCAGGACGAGCTGGTGACCAATACGCGCGCGTTCAACGACGCCTTCGCGCCCGAGACGATGGGCCAGATCGATGCGGCGTGGGCGGAGTGGGTGAAGACGATGTCGCGCGGCGAACCGAAGATGAAGGCCCCGGGCGGCGGCGTTCCGGGCGGCGTCCCACTCGGCGGCAAGCCCGAGGGCGGCGGCCGCTGATCGCCGCCGCGCGAGCCCCTCGCAGCACGCCCACGATGACCGCGCGCGGAGCTCCGCGAGGCACGCCAACCATTACCGCGTGCGGAGCTCCGCGAGTCACGCCAACATCACCGCGTGACGGGCTCCGCGAGTCACGCCAACATCACCGCGTGACGAGCTCCGCGAGTCACGCCAACATCACAGCGTGACGAGTGATCCGAGCAGCGTGCGGAAGCGGTCGGCGGAGATCCGCGACTCGATCGTCACCTGCGTGCCGCCGTGCAGCAGCGAAGCGGAGCTGATCGCGCCGAACCGGGAGACGAATGCGACGTCGAAGTGGCTCGCTGCAACATAGCCCGGCGGCATGGTGTCGAGCGGAGCGTGCTCGATGAAGTCGATGTGCTCGACTCCGTCGCTGTAGACGAAGCGCCACAACTTGATGACCTGCTCGGTGCGCGCGAGGTTCGCCTCCGACCGCATCGAGACCTCCTCGACGCGGGTGAGCACGAATCCCGGCGGCAAGGAGTCATCCTTCGGCAGCACCAGAACGACGTTCGCCGCCGCGGCGCGCGTCCGCGCTTCGTCCAGCGTGGCGAGCTCAGCGGTCGCCACGACCGGCGACTCGATCGGCGCGAACTCCGCCGGCACCCCCCATACGAGCGAGGTGACGACCATGTTGCTCACGAGCCGGGAGCCGTTCCCCTCCTTCACGTACTCCTGGCACTCGAGCGGGAACCCCTCGCGCCCCCGACGCGTGCTGACGGTGAGCACATAGAACGGGCGGTCGTCGGCGATCGGCTCGATGAGGTAGGTGAGCGATGGCTCGCCCTTGGCCGTGATCGGCTCGCGACCGAGTTCGACCAGCGAGATCCAGTAGTTCGCCGCCATCCGATCGAGATCGTCCGGGCCCGGGTCGCGCTGGAAGAGGGCGCGCATGCCGCCGCCCGTGGCGAGCTGCGCCGCCAACCGGTCGAACGATTCGATCTCGCGCGGATCGGTCAGCGCGGCGCGCGGCAAGCCGTTGCGCTCGAGCAACTCGACTTCGAAGCGCCCCTTGCCGTTCGACTTCACCCGCTCGAGCCAGTGGTGCTGCCGAACGCCGTCGTCGACGCTGTAGCGCCGCTCGACGGTGAACGCGTGCGTGCGATAGTCGAAGACGACCTTCTGGCACGCCTCCTCGAGCGCCGCCTCGTCGCAGCCAGAGCCCGCGAACAGCAGCGCCGCGCCGAGCAACGCGCCCGCGAAGCTTCGAAAACGAGAGAGGCGGCCCATCACGGTCCGCCTCGCACCGGGAGCCAAGCGCGCCCGGGCAACTGCGGTGCGGCGGGTGGCAGTCGGCCGCGCTCCACGCCGTCCGCGTCGGGCTGGGACTCGAGCTCGACGATGCGCAGGACGAGGGATGGGCGATCGGAGAGCGCCGCGGTCTCGGCCGCGAAGCCGGACGCAGGCGGCGCGTCTTGCAGCAGCGGCCAAAGCGAGAGGCCGACGACTGCGGCAGCGGCGCACGAGGCGACCCTGCGCCGGAACGTCAGCACCCCCGACGATCTCGGCGGCGTTCCCAGCGACGATTGCAGCGCGGGACGAAGCGCCGACGCGATCCGCTCGAAGTCGAGCGTCGACGGTGCGCGATGGTGCGGCACCCGCTGGAGGAGGGCGCGCATGGTCGCTTCGCCCCTTGCCAGCTCGCGCTCGAACCGTGCGACATCGAGCTGCGCGCCGACGGCCGGGTAGGAAAGGGCGGCTCCGCGATCGGTCGGCGCCGCGCGGCGCGGGAGCGCCGCCAGTTCCGCCGCGATCGCCGCTCGGCGGGCGAGCAGCTCGCCGCAAGCAGGACACGCCGCCGCGTGCCGGAGCAGTTCCTGCTCCGCCTCCGCCGGCCGGGTCGGAAGCAGCGCCTCCGAGTACCGACCGCACCCTTGCGTGTTTTGGCCCCCGTTCATTGCCGTTTCAGACTGTTTTCCAGCCCCAGTTGGTTCCGCAATTCCCGCGGCAATGGCGGCAGAAGGACCTTCCTTGCCGCCCGAGATCGGGTCTTGCGCGCTCGCTCGCCCCGCGCGCCCGCCGCCGTTCGCCCTTCGTTCAGTGCTCCGCACCTCGCTCGGCAGCCCCGGGCCGATCGCTGCGCGGCCCGAACACGCCACGCTCGAGGAGCTCCTGCAACTGCTGATGCGCTCGATTGAGGCGCGACTTCACCGTTCCGAGCGAGATGCCGAGCACATCGGCGATCTCCTCGTACGGCATGTCCTCCATGTAGCGGAGCACCACTGCAGCGCGTAACGGCTCGCTGAGCCGCCGCAGCGCGCGCTCGACTTGCTGCGTGCGCTCCTCTCCCTCCGCGATCGTGCGCGACGGATCGGGTTCAGGGTCGGCGAGCCGCATCAACAGGCTTTCGCCGGAATCGCCGCCGGTGGTTGGCAGCAGCACGGCGTTGCTCTTGCGGCGGTGATCGACGCACAGGTTGAACACCACCCGGTAGAGCCAAGTGTAGAAACGGGAGGAGAAGCGGAACTCGCCGAGCTTGCGGAAGACGGTGACGAACGCCTCCTGGCTGACGTCCTCCGCGTCGGCCGGATTGCCGAGCAATCGCGACGCGAGATTGAAGACACGGTCGCGGTAGAGATCGAAGAGGGCGCGAAAAGCTGCCTCGCCCGCCGCGCCCGATTCGCGCTGGCAGCGACGGATCAGCTCGAAGTCGGGGTCCTCGCTCATGCTCGGTCCAGGATCCCGATCTGACGAGGAGCGGCGGACCGCTCCGCTCGCGCGACGATCACTGGTCCGACTTCGCCTGCAGGTAGCCGTAGTCGAGCATCAGGAACGTCTGGTTCGCGAGCGCCGTGCAATCGGTGTCGATGCAGTAGAGCAATCCGTCCGGCTCGCACTGCGCCGAGGTCACGACGAACTCGAGAGTCGCCACTCCGACCGGATTGCCATCGCTGAAGTCGACCGCGCAGTACTCCGGCGTCTCTTCGTCGGGAGGCGGAATCGGCTGCAGCGGCTCCGCCGTGAACAGGGCTGCCCCGGTCGGAAGCGTCGGGCCGGCAGCGACCACGAAGCAGGTCGCCCCCTCGCTGCCGAGGTAGATCTGGTCGATGGCCGTCGTCCCCGCGAGCTTCGCCGCATAGGCCAGGCAGAGCGGCGCAGCGGTCCGCATCACCGAGAAATCGAGGTCGATGTGGAAGCCCACGAGATCGAGGCCGAGGAACTGGCTGCCGCAGAATCCGCTCGCCATCGACGGCAGCGCGGAGGTCAGCTCGATCACGCCGAGGCCGCTGCCCGGATCACCTTCGGGAGCGAAGACGAACTCGGGGCTCGCCGCGAGGAGATGGAACGAGTCGATCAGGTCGACGTTCGCGGGATAGAAGGCGGTGTAGACGCGCAAGACGCCCGCCGACTCGAAGGCGCACGAGCGGACCGCGGGACGCGGATCGGGGACGGCCGCGGGGTCGTTCGGATCGGACCAGAGCACCCACTCGGCGCCATCGCCGTAGCCGTCGTCGTCGCTGTCGTCGTCGTGGTCGTTGGTCGCCGTGAAGCGCTCGAACTCGTCCGACAGGCCATCGCCGTCGCTGTCGGTCCCTTCGGCGTAGTCGCCGCGCGCCAGCGCCGGGCCGAGCGGTCCGTCACCGCCTGCGGCTCGCTCCGATCCGCTGGGACTCGGCACACCGAAGTACGCGGCGGCGACGCCGACCAGACTCGCACTGGCGAAACACCAGCGGCTGGCACGCGCGGGTCGGCACAGGTCCATGGCGCACCTCACATCGCGTCGGGGGGGGAACGTCGACCTGCGGAGGTCGAAGGCGCGTCCGCATGGTAAGCCGTCCCGCCGCTCTCGCAAGCCATCGCAAGCCATCGCAACCCCGCCCCGCCACCGACGTTCCGCCCCATCCGCCGCTCTCGCTAGCGGCGCAGGATCTGGGCGTCCAGTCGGTTCAGCAAAGGCTTCTGGAACTCGGGGTCGACGTCGAGCGAGAGCTCGAGCGCCAGCGGGAACGCTCGGCGCAGCAGGTAAAGCGCTGCTTCGCGGACCGCCCGCTCCTCCTCGCGGTCGGCCACCAGCTTGCGCGCCTCCCAGAGCACGGAGCGATCGGCCTGATCGAGCAGCGCCTCCACCACCAGCGGGTGGATTGGCGGGCGACGCAGCTTCGACAAGAGCCACGCCTTGTCGCCCTCGGCCACTTTGACGCGCAGGATCTCCTCGCGGGGGCCGTCGCGCACCCGGGAGAGGAGCAGGCGCAATTCGTTGGCGTGGTGCGGGCCGAGGACGAGCCACATGAATCGCTCGCCGAGCTCCCCGCCAGCGCCGAGGTCGAGGTAGTCGCCGCGGCCGAGGCTCGCGAGATGGGCCAAGGCGCCCGCTCCGTCCTCCTCTGGCTTGGGAGCCGCACGTTCCGGACCGGTGTAGATCGCCGAGACGACCGAGCCCGGGATCGCCTTCGGGTCGCCCCGCACGAAGCCCCCGATCAGCGACTTGATCCGCCCGGCGTCCCGCTCGTGGGGCGGCGCATCCCCGACCACGACGATGACCCGATGGGTCCCCTGCCGCCAGCCGCCGCGCTGGATCGCTTCGGAGAGCCCCGCCGCGACCGCCTCGGGCACGTCGCCGCCGCCCTCCGCGCGCAGCGTCCAGAGGAAGTTGAGGATCGCGTAGCGGTCGGCGCTGAGCGGCAGCAGCTTCGTGGTGAACTCGTCCTCGCCGTCGCGATAGGCGACTACGCCGAGCCGCAGATCGCCGACCAGCGTGGCGAGCGTCGAGACCATCGAATCGACCGCCAGCCGCGCCTGCGCCAGGAACGGCTGCATGCTGCTGGTCGCATCGATCACGAACATCAAGTCGACGCCGCTGCCGCGCAGCGCCTGCAAGCGAGCGAGCACGGCGGCGCCGACTCCCGGCTGCCCCTCGAGCGAGAGGCGACCGACCCCCGCGAGGCCGCTCCCGCCGCGGATCGCGCCGATGCCGAGGTCGTAGCTGCCCGCCTCGACCAGCATGTCTTCGGCCCGCCCCGGCTCGGCCGCGGCGACCGGGACGGGGTCGGGCGCGGGAACATCGGTGAGCGGCTCGATGTCGGGCTCGGCCTCGGGCAGCAGCTCCGGCTCGGCCGGCAACTGCATCGCCTCGGCGTGGAACGAGTCGTCCGGCGCCACCAGCGCGTCGCTCTGGATCGCGAGCGCGGCGGGCGGCGGCGCCGGTTCGACGACGAAATGGTGGAGGATCCACAGGACGAGCGCGTGCAACGTCGCCGAGAGCGCGATGCCGACCGAGCGGTCGAAGAGGCGCGCGAGCGAGCGGCGCAGCTGCACGGCGGCGACGGCGGCCGCGGCGGGAGCCACGGGCGCGCTCGCGGCGAGATCGAAACGCAGCGCGCCGAACTCGATGCGGCCGTTCACCGGCAGGAGCCGCTCGTCGGTGGTGATCGCTTCGCCGGCGATGCGCACGACCGCGCCGGGCAGCGCTCGCACCCAGACCCCCCAGTCGTCGCAGCGCAGCGTCGCGTGGAACGGCTCGATCGAGCCGTGCGAGAGCTGCGCGCGGTTCTGCGCATCGCGACCGATCGACGCCACCACCCCCGGCCGCAGCCGCAACAGCTCGGCACCGCCCCCTTCGAGGCGCAGGATGAACTCGGTGGGGGTCGACGTCACGACGCGCTCATGCTCCGGGCAGGAGGGGGCTCCGTCGCTCGAGCCGGACTCGCTTCAAGTGCGCTTCAAGTGCGCTTCGAGGCGGCCGCGCGGCAGTCCCTCTCTATCGCTCGAACCCTGGCGCGGACACCAAGTCGCGCCGGCTCCCCGGAACGACCGCGGCGCGGCATCAACCCGCCGCCCCGGCCCGCTTCCCGCGCAGCGCCTCGAGCGCCGCTCGCAACTGCACGCGCGTCGCCTCCTCGGCCCCGACCAGCGGCAGCCGGACCTCGCCGGTGCCGATCCCCTCCATCGCCAGCAGCGCCTTCACCGGCACCGGGTTGCTCTCGACGAAGAGCGCGCGGAAGAGCGGCAGCAGCCGGTAGTGGCGCTTGCGAGCGGCCGCGTAGTCGCCGCGCGAAGCCTCGCTCACCAGCGCCGCGATCTCCTCCGGCACCACGTTGCCCGCCACCGAGACGATCCCCTTCGCGCCGAGCGCCATCCACGGCAGCGTCAACGCGTCGTCGCCGGCGAGGATCGTGATCGGCGAGAGTTCGGCGACGTCCATGCAGTCGGTCGGCGAGCCGGTCGCATCCTTCAGCGCGGCGATCTTCGGGTGGCGCGCCAGCTCGACGATCAGCGCCGGCGGGATGCGCGTGCCGGTGCGGCCGGGGATGTTGTAGACGATCAGCGGGACGGGCGACGCGTCGGCGACCGCCAGGAAATGCGCCTTCAATCCGCGCGGCGTCGGCTTGTTGTAGTAGGGCGTGACGACCATCGCGCCGCGGCAACCGGCCGCCGCCGCCGCCTGCGTGCGCCGGATCGTCTCCGCGGTGTCGTACGTTCCGGTGCCGGCGATCACCGGCACGCGCCCCGCCGCGGCCGCGACCACCAGCGCGATTACCTCGGCCTGCTCCTCCTCGGAGAGCGTCGGCGCCTCGCCGGTCGTCCCGCACGCGACCAGCGCCGCGGTCCCGCCGGCGATCTGCTTCTCGACCAGCGTCTTCAGCGCGGTGGCGTCGATGCGACCATTGCGGAACGGCGTGACCAGGGCGACGATCGACCCCTCGAACATCGGAAGCGCTCCAGTGGATGGGAACCATGCGGAAGGCACGGCGAGGCGGCAGTTCTAACGCATGAGACGGCCCGATCCTGAACGTTCGCCGCGCATCCTCGGCGGCCGCTTCCGCGGTCGCGCGCTCTTCGTCGCCGAGGGGCTCGTCACGCGCCCCGCCCGCGCCCTGGTGCGCCGCTCGCTGTTCGACTCGCTGCAGGACGCGGTGGTCGGCGCGCGCTGGCTCGACCTGTTCGCCGGGTCGGGCGCGTTCGGCATCGAAGCGCTCTCGCGCGGCGCCGCCCACGCGACGCTGGTCGAAGCGGGACGCGAGGGGATCCGCTGCCTGCGCGAGAACCTCGCGCGGCTCGAACTCGCGCCGCCCGAGGCGGAGCTCTTGACCGGCCGGCTGCCGGGGCTGCTCCACACGCCGCCGCCGGCGGGCGCCCCGTTCGACTTCATCTCGCTCGACCCGCCCTTCGCGATGGTGCGCAGCAGCGACACGCGCGCGGAGCTGATCGCCGCGCTGGCGGCGGCCGGCCCGCTCGGCTGGTGGCGACCGGGCGCCTTGCTGCTCTTCGAGGAGCCGGGCGACGCCCCGGCCCCGATCCCGGCCGGCTTCGAGCAGGAGGAGCGGCGCGAGCACGGCGCCACCTCGCGCCTGCGGCGGCTGCGCTACCGCGGCTGACGCGAAGCGCGCGACCGCTCCGCCCACGCCCTGCCGGACGCACGGGAGTTTCCTTCCGCCCCCGCCGCGGCCGCCCCGCCGCGCACCCGTCGCGACGGGAAATCGCCGCGCCTCAAGCCCCTCCCCATCGCGTGCCGATCACCCTTCGCGAGCTTCGAGAAGGAGGCCCACACCATGCTTTGCACCCGGGACACGACGACACCATGGACCTCCGACACGCAGCCGATTCCGGCTTGGGCGAGTTCCTGTTCGAGCTTCCGAACGGACCGTTGACGCGCGCCGAGCGCGTGCGGCAGCTCGAAGAGGCGATCGCTGAAGGACGGATCAAGGAAGACGACCTGGACCGCGTGATGACGCGACTGCTCGAAGAGCTGCAGCGAACGTCGTGACGCGAAGGAAGGAGAGAGGCCTTGAAGAAGCGGAGCTGCACGCAGTTCCTGGCAGCTTGCGCCCTGGCGACGTTCGCCGGGTACGCGCGCGCCGAGGAACAGGCCGATGCCAAGCGGATCGCGATCACGCTCGATGAGGTGCGCGCGTTCCCCGAGGCGTACTGCCGGGTCCCGTTCGAGCTCGACCTGCTCTACCACGGGCCGCGCAGCCTCTACAACCCGTTCTTCACGGTCTTCGAGCCGTCGAGCTACGCGAACTTCGCGGCGTGGCCGGCCGAAGCGGCGATCTTCGAGCGCGACAAGTACGTCGAGGACCACCCGCTCTTCTACTACGAGCGCAAGAACACGACGCTGCAGCAGTCGCTGCTGTCGCTCAAGCCCTACACGTGGTTCAGCGCGCGCTGCATCGTGCGCAGCATGGCGCAGGGCCGCGCGTGGATCGAGGTGCTGCAGCTGACGCAGGTCGGCGCGCAGCTCGACACCACCGACCTGCGCCACCTCGTGAAGGCGCACGCGCTCGCCGCCAACGGCGACTTCGACCGCGCGCTGCTCGAGATCGAGATGGCGCGCCTCTTCTCGGCGCCGCCGCGCTTCATCGCGCAGGCGCGTCGCGAGGAGGGCCGCGTGGCGCTCGCCGCCAACCAGCCGGAGCGCGCGCTGCTGGCGCTGCAGCAGGCGTGGGCCTCGCTGCCCGAGGACAAGCTGGTCGCGGCGCTGCTCGACCGCGCTTCGGCGCAGGTCGCGATGCTGCGCCAGTCGCAGGTGGCGACCGGGCCCGGCAGCACGCCCGTGACGCCACCGACCGTGGCGCCGGCGAAGGCCGTGCGACCGCTCGCGCCGCCGCCGACGCCCGCTCCCGCGCCGGTCGAGCCGCCCGCGGCTCCGAAGGACGCGACGCCGGTGACCGCGCCCGTCGAGCCGCAGCAGCCGACGCCCGCCGAGCCGGTTCCGACCCCCGCCGACGAATCCACCGACGAAGCGACCGGCACTCCCGTCGACCCGCCGGAGACCGAGCCGCAGCCCGTCCCCGCCGAGCCGCCCGCCGACGTGCCCGCTGACCCGACCGGCGCGCCGATCGACACGCCGCCTCCCGCGACCGATGAGGCGATCGACGAGGCGACCGCTCCGGCGACCGAGCCGATGGAGCCGACCGAGCCGACCAGCGACGACGCCGCGCCGAGCAGCGACGACGAGACCACGCCGCCCGCCGACGACGAGTCGAGCGACGACGAGCTCCCGCCGAGCGACGAGCTGCCGATCGACGAGACGCCGAGCGGCGACGAGACGCCGCCGCCGGCGCCCGACCACGGCGACGACAACGGCAGCGACGGCTGAGCCGACGCGTCTTCGAACGCACGAGCTGACGCAATGCGGCCGGGAGGCGACTCCCGGCCGCTTTCGTTCCCGCACCGCTCGGCACGGTCTCAGTTTCCGTTCGGCACCGCGCTTCGGCGCGAGCGCCTGCCGCAGCGATCTGGCATATTGCCCCGCCCTCATGGCCACCGCCGTCCTGCCGCCGCTCGTCTTCGCACCGCTTCCCGTCGAACGTCCATGGGGAGGCGGACGCGCGGCGGCGCACCTCGGCCTCGCCGCGCCGAGCGCTCCGACGTCGATCGGCGAATGGTGGCTCGTCTCGGCGCGCGAACGCCATCCGTCGCGCGTCCTCGCCGGCCCGCTCGCGGGCGCGACGCTGCCCGAACTGCTCGCGCGCGACGCCGCGGCACTGCTCGGCGCGCGCGGTGCCGCACGCCACCGTGAACGGTTCCCGCTGCTGCTCAAGCTGCTCGACACCAGCGCGCCGCTCTCGGTGCAGGTCCACCCCTCCGACGCGGCGCTGCCCGGCGAGGGGAAGACCGAGAGCTGGTACGTCGTCGAGGCGAGTCCCGACGCGACCTTCTGGCTCGGCCTCGTGCCGGGAGCGACGCCGGCCGACGTGATCGCGGCCGCGCGCGCCGGTCGTTCGCCCGAGCCGCTGCTCGCCCGCCATCGCGCCGAGCGCGGGCTGCTCGCCCATCTGCCGCCGGGCACGCTCCACGCGTTGGGAGCCGGCATCGTCGCCATCGAGTTCCAGACCAACGGCGACACCACGTGGCGCATCTGGGATTGGGGACGCGCCCCGGCCCGCGAGCTCCACCTCGCCGAGGCGCAACGCGACGCGACCGCCGACCAGTCCCCGCGCCTGCTCACCGCCGCACCCGACCGGACCCGCTCGCCGCCGTGCGATCGCCTCGTCGATTGCGACGCCTATCGCGTCGAGCGCATGGAGATCGCCGCGCCGACCCACCTCGCCACCGACGGCGATCGTTGCGAGCTGCTCGTCTCGCTCGGCACCTCACTGCGCGTGCGCAGCGAGGCGGGCGCCGCCGAGGTGCCGCGCGGCCACGCCTTCCTGATGCCCGCGGCGACGGGCGACTACGTCGTGACGCCGGAAGCGCCTGCCGAACTGCTGCGCTTCCTGCCGGCGCCGGCCGCTGCCGGCCGGAGTTCTCCATGAGCGACATGCGACTGCAACGGTGGCTGGCGATGTGCGGCGTGGCGTCGCGCCGGCGCTGCGAGGAGCTGATCACCAGCGGCCGCGTCGACGTGAATGGCGCTGCCGTGACCGAGCTCGGCAGCAAGGTCGATCCTGACCGGGACGAGGTCCGTGTCGATGGCGAGCGGGTGAAGGCGCCGACGCGCCGCTGGTACGTCGCGCTCAACAAGCCGGTCGGCGTGGTCTGCACCGGCGATGATCCGGCCGGCCGCCCGCGCGCGATCGACCTGGTCGCGTCGATCCCGGCGCGCCTCTTCCCGATCGGGCGGCTCGACGAGGACAGCGAGGGGCTCCTGCTGCTCACCAACGACGGCGACTTCGCCGAGAAGGTCGCCCACCCGCGCTACGAGGTGCCGAAGGTCTACCGCGTCACCGTGCGCGGGATCCCCGACCCGACCGCGCTCGCCAAGCTGATGGAGGGCGTCTGGCTGTCGGAAGGGAAGACGGCGCCGGCGCGCGTGATGACGCTGCGCAAGACGCGCGAGTTCACCACGATCCTGATCACGCTGCACGAGGGGCGCAACCGCGAAGTGCGCCGCATGCTGGCGAAGGTCGAGCTGCCGGTCACCAAGCTGCTGCGCGTGCAGGTCGGCTCGGTGAAGCTCGGCACGTTGAAGCGCGGCGAGTGGCGCTTGCTGGCGCCGTGGGAGGTGCAGGCGCTGCAGGAAGAGCAGCCGCAGCGCCCGACCGCCGGCGCGCTCCCGCCGCGGAGCGGCCAGCACCGCCGGCCGGGCGGCCCCGATGCGGCGCGCATGCCGACGCGCGCGCGCCCGGGAGCGCCGCGCAAGGGCGGCGCTGGCGGGAAGGGCGGCGGCAAGTTCGGCAAGGGGCGCCTGCCGCCGGCGCAGCGCGGGTCGGCGCCGCGCCCGTTCAGCGGCCGTCGTCGGCCTGATCGCTGACGGCGCCGCTCGCGTCGTCGCCGGGCGCGCTGCCAGCAGCCGCACCGCCCGGCCCGAGGTCGATCGCGGTGAGGCTCGCCATGCTGTCGAACGAGTAGCGCAGCGACTGCACGTACTCGCGCATGCGCGCACGGTGGGCGCCGAGCGGGCTCTGCGGATCGGCGAAGCGCACCAGCGCCTCGTAGCTCTCGACCCGCGGCTTGAGCGCCATCTCCTGCGCCTCGCGCACGTCGAGCATCCAGTAGAGGAAGTCGGCGGTCGGCGTCGCCTCGTCGCGCGCATCGGGCAGCGGGATCCCGTAGAGCCCGAGCACCAGCGGCGCGATCTGGTAGCTCCGTCCGCCGCCCTTGCCCATCGGCACGCCGCGCTTGCCGTAGGCGTCGCCCTGCTCGCCCGGATAGGAGAGGAGCAGCATCCCCATCTTGTCGCCGGCGCGCGTGTGCTTGGCGTAGGTGTAGCGCAGCGGGAAGAGCGTGTTGAGGCCGAGCACCTTGCCGTCGGGGAAGGTGACCTGCGTCTCGGCGGGGAGCGTCGAGAAGATGATGAAGTGGGAGTCCTCCTCGCCCATCTTCACGTCCCAGAACAGCGAGTTGTGGACGCCACCGTTCGCGTCGCGCCAGTTGCGGTCGATCGGCAACGAGACGAGCTTCTGCTGGATCTCGCGCCAGCGCACCGCGCGCTCCTGCGCGGTCGGCTTCGGGATCCACCCCTGCGGCCACTCGCCGGCGAAGTTGATCGAGACGTGGCGGATGAAGTGGGTCGGCCAGGTCGTGCGATCGAAGCAGGTCGTCTGCGCCCAGTCGATCGAGCCGTCGGGCAGCCGCTTCAGCAGCCCGACCTCCTCGAAGAGGCGGTTCAGGTTGAAGTCGCGGTTCGAGAGCTCGAGCTCGGGCATCAGCGCGTGGTCGGTGACCAGCAGCACCGTGGTGTCGGGCCCCATCGCGTCGCAGAGCTCGCGCACCATCGCGTCGAGCGCGATCGCCGCCATCGGGATCACGTCGGCGAACTTCTTGAAGTCGGCCGGCACCTTGGCGCGCATCGCCGGCGAGGCGTGGCGCAGCCACCCGTCGGGCTGGATGTTCATCCAGAAGAGGTGGCAGGCGACGTCGAACGAGTCGAGCGAGCAGGCGGCGAACTGGATCGACGGGTCGGCCTTCAGCAGCGCCTGCAGCGACTGCTTGGCGGCGAAGTCGGTGCGCAGCGACTGCTCGAGCTGCTTCAGGTTGCGCAGCGTCGGCGCGTCGGTGGCGATCGACTGCAGCCGCTTCATCGCGTCGAAGATCGGCGGCAGCTTGCCGTTCAGCGCCGCCGCCAGCTCGCCGGCGTGGCGATCGGCGAGATCGGCCGGCCAGGTGAGGTGCTGCCCGTGCTGCCGGAACGCCGGGTCGATGGTCGGCAGGTCGACGCGGCCGGCGGGGCCGAACGGACCGAGGTTCAGCTTCTCGAGGAAGAAGCGATCGGTGACGAGGTAGCCGTCGAGCGGCTCGGAGGGCCAGGTCGCCGGCCAGTTGGTGATGGCGCACTTCACGCCGACCGCCGACAGGACGTCCCAGAAGTTCGGCGCCTGCCGGTGGGCCGACGTCACCGGCGCCCGCTCGTAGCCCTGCACGACCGGCACGGTCAGGTCGCGCACGCCGTGGCCGCGCACGATGTCGGCCTTGTTGTCGCCGCTGCCCGTCTTGGTGGGCGGCAGCCCGGTGGCGATCGTCGTGAAGCTCTCCGCCGGATCGAGGCCGACGCTGTAGGGATCGAGGGTCGCCTGCTCGCCGAGCAGCGGGACGAGGATCCCGCGCGTGCGCAGCTCGGCCAGCTTCTTCAGCTGCCCCGCATCGAAGAGCGGCTTCATCATCTCGTAGTCGAAGCCGTCGACGCCGATCAGCAGCACCTTGCGAGCCTTGGGCTCGACCTCGGCGAGGTCGCGCTTCGCGCAGCCTGCGGGCACCGCCAGCAGCAGCGACAGCAGCACCGCTGGCAGCACCGCCAGCGGGAGCGACCGGAGCGCCGACGACGAGGCGACGCGACGCGACGAGGTGAAGTTGGCGCTCATGTTCCGAGGATACACTGCCCTGGATGACCGTCGTGCCGAGGCGACTCCTCCTCCTCATCGTCGCGATCGCGCTGGCGGCCGCAGGCTTCGCGCTCCATCGCGAGCCGGGACCGTGGCGCCTCCTCCTCGGCGCCGGCGTCGTCGCGACGCTGGTCGCCCTGCTCGCGCAACGTCTTCCCGCCGCCGCGCAACTGGCGCTGCCGTGGGGCGCTGCCGGCCTGCTGATCGCGCTCGGCGCGGGCGGCCTCCTCGGCGAGCGAGCGGCCGGCTCGCCGCTGCTCTGGCCGCTGCTCGCGGGCGCGCTCGCCCTCCTCCTCCTCGCCGCCGAGCGGCTGCTCCGCGGCCGCGACGACCAGGTCGCGTGGGCGGGCATCGCGATGGCGCTGCTGCTCGCCGGAGCGTCGCTCGTCCATCTGGTGACGACCGGCAAGCGGCACGACATCCCGGGCATCGGGACGGTCTACGCACTCGACGACGACATGATGATCACGCTCCGCTACGCGCAGAACCTGGCGCGCGGCGACGGCCTGGTCTGGAACGCGGGCGAGCGGGTCGAGGGGATCACCAACCTGCTCTGGGCGCTGCTGCTGGCGCCGCTCCACTGGATCCTCCCGACCGAGCGCGTCGCCGCGGGCGCCATCGCGCTGAACGCGCTGCTGTTCGTGCTGCTCCTCTTCGCGACCGTGCGCCTCGTCCGGCAGCTCGGCGGCTCCGGCCTCGCGGCGGGGCTGGCGGCGCTCGCGTTGGCGACCCATCAGGCGACGCTCCACTGGGTGGCGGGCGGCGGCGAGGCGGCGCTGCTCGCGCTGCTGCTGGTGCAGGTGGCGCGCCGCGCGCTGCACGCGGAGCCGACGCGGCGTGAGGCGGTGGGCGCGGCGCTGCTCGCCGGCCTCGCCTGGCTCGCCCGCCCCGATGCGCTGCCGGCGCTGCTGCCGTTGCTGGCGCTGCTCGCGTGGCCGCGGAGCGCCGACGGCCGCGCCCGCCGCGCGCTCGAGGTGGCGGCCGCCGCGGCCGCGCTGCCGCTGGCGGCGACGCTCTTCCGGCTCGCCTACTACGGCAGCCCGCTGCCCAACACCTACTGGCTCAAGATGACCGGCTGGAGCGGCCGCACCGAGGCGGGCGTCGCCTACGTCGCCGCGGGCCTGCTCCACCACTTCGGCTTCGCGGCGGCCGCGCTGCTCGGAGCGCTGCGCTTGGCGACGCTGCCGCGCGGGGCGGACGCAGCCGCGCTTCGCACGCCGCTCGCCGCGCGCGGGGCGCTGGCGCTGCTCGGCTCCGTGCTGCTGCACGGCGGTTACGTCCTCTACGCGGGCGGCGACGAGCTGCCGCTCGAGCGCTTCCTGCTGCCGACCGTGCCGCTCCTCTTCGCGCTCGGCTTCGCGGGCGCCAGCGCGCGCCCCGCCGCCGAGCCGCATCCCGGCCTCGCCGTCGCGCCGCTGCTGCTGCTGGCCTTCGGGACGATCGGCGGCAGCTACGTGCCGTTCACCCGCGATCCGGCGCAGATCACGCGCGCCGTCGCCGAGCGCGCCAACACGATGATCGGCTACCTGCTCCGCGCGAACACGGAGCCCGACGCCACCGTCGCCCACTTCTGGGCCGGTGCGGCCGCCTACTTCTCGCAGCGGCGCGGCCTCGACCTGCTCGGCAAGTGCGATGCGGTCATCGCGCGGCAGGAGGCGAAGGCGGGCCTCCTGAAGCCGGGCCACAACAAGTACGACTTCGCCCACTCGCTCGCGCAGCAGCCCGACGTCATCGTGGGCGGCGACGGCGGCGCGGCGACGCTCGCCTTCCTGGCCGAGAAGTACCTGAACCCGGCGAGCCCCCACCACGGCTACCGCGCCTTCGCCGAGCTCTACCGCCATCCCGACTTCGCCGGCTTCTATTGCCGCGCCGGCCGCGACGAGGTCGGCGTGCCGGCCGCAATGCCGCAACTGGTCGGCGGCACGGGCAGCACGCTCGCGCCCGAGTACGCCGACGTGAGCCGCCGCTTCCACGCGCTCTTCGTGCGCGCCGGATCGACGCGCGCTCGCCCGCCCGCGCAATGGACTGCCCCGACCTTCGACTCCCTGCGATGAGGACGCGATGACCCTGCTCTCGATGGTGCAATCGGCCGCCACCGCCGCGACGTCGTGGTGGGAGCACGACCTCGACCCGAACCTCTTCGTGATCCCGTTCCCGCAGATCGGGCCGCTGCAGAACGGCATCCCGATCCGCTTCTACTCGCTCGCCTACCTGCTCGGGCTGGCGTTCGCGTGGTGGTTCATGCGGCGGCTGTCGCGGCAGCGGCGCATCGCGCTCGACGAAGTGAGCGTCGCCGACCTGATCATCCCGTACGCGCTGCTCGGCGTGATGGTCGGCGGACGGCTCGGCTACGTGCTCTTCTACGACGTCGACGCCGCGACCGGCCGCTACGCCTGGCTCGACTCGCCGCTGAAGATCCTGCAGATCTGGGAAGGCGGCATGGCGAGCCACGGCGGCCTGCTCGGCGTGCTGGTGGCGATGTGGCTCTTCGCCCGCCGCCGCCACGTGCCGCTGCTCCACGTGCTCGATCTCTGCGCGCTCACCGTGCCGGTCGGCCTCTTCCTCGGCCGCGTGGCGAACTTCATCAACGGCGAGCTGTGGGGACGCGTCACGACCGTGTCGTGGGCGGTCCTCTTCCCGAAGGCGACGCCCGCCTCGCCCGACTTCATCGCGAGCCACCCCGAACTCGCCGCCCTCTTCCAGCGCGGCCTCGTGCCGCGCCACCCGTCGCAGCTCTACGAGGCGCTCGGCGAGGGGCTGATCGTCTTCGCCGTCCTCTTCGCGATCCACAAGAAGGCGCTGCCGCGCGCCGGCACGCTCTCCGGCCTCTTCCTGCTGCTCTACGGCATCGGCCGCATCGTCTGCGAGCAGTTCCGCGAGCCCGACAGCCACATCGGCTACCAGTGGCTCGGCCTGACGCGCGGGCAGATCCTCACCGGCGGACTCCTCGTCGCCGGCGTCGCGCTGCTGCTGGTGGCGCGTCGCCGCCCACCGCAGGAGTTCACTCCGCCGCCGCCCGCGGCGGACGGAGCCGCCGCCGCTCGCTAGCTTCTCGCCCAGTTGCGTCCGCTGCGCGCCGCGCCTCCGCGGCCGCCGGCGGCCCCGCCGTGATGGAGAGTGCCGATGGTCCGCGCGCTGCCGCTCCTGCTCGCCACCTTGTTCGCCCTCCCGCAGGCGCCCGCACCCGACGAAGCGGCCGCCGCCGCGCGCGCGGCGCTCGAGAAGGCGGGCGCGCTCGTCCTGCCCGTCGCGCAGGAGAGCGCCGAGTGGACGGTCAGCTTCGCGATCCACGGCGCGAAGGCGGGCGATGCCGAGATCGCGCCGCTCGCGCAGCTGGCGAACGTCGTCGAGCTCGACCTCGGCGGCACGAAGGTGACCGACGCCGCGTTGCCGACGATCGGCAAGTTGACCGCGCTGCGCCGCCTCGTGCTGCGCCAGACGGCGATCAGCGACGACGGCCTCGCCCACCTGAAGCCGCTCGCCGCGCTCGAGTCGTTGAACCTCTACGGCACCAAAGTCGGCGACGCCGGCCTTGCCCACCTCGCGAAGCTCTCGAAGCTGCGCCGCCTCTACCTCTGGCAGACGGCGGTCACGGACGACGGCGTGGCGCAGCTCAAGGCGGCGCTGCCGGAGCTCGCGATCGTGCGCGGCGCTGTCGCGCCGTTGCCGCCGAAGGGGTGCTGCGAGGAGGCGAAGGCGGCCGGCAAGGAGTGCGACCACCCCTGCTGCGTGACGGCGCGCGCCGCGTCGCGGACCTGCTTCAAGTGCCACCCCGAGCAGGCGTCGACCTGCTGCGAGAAGGCCGAGGCGGCCAGCAAGGCGTGCGAGCACCCCTGCTGCATCGCCGCCGCCAAGGAGGGCAAGCTCTGCGAGAAGTGCAACCCGCCGAAGAAGCAGTGAGACCCGCCGCCTCCGCGAGCCCGGAACTTCCTTCGCAGTAGGCCTGCCGCCCTCCACGCGCCGATGAAGCGTCGGCCGCCGTGCCTTCGCCCGCCGCGCACGCCAGGAGGATCGCCTTGGCCGTCAATCTCGCGACGCTGCTCGCCAGCGCCGAACGCCTGCCCACGCCGCCCGCCGTCGCGCTCGAGCTGCTCGCCCTCGCGCAGCGGGAGGACGCCGACGTCGACAAGATGGCCGCGGTGATCTCGCGCGACCCGGCGCTCGTCTCGAAGATCCTGCGCGTCGCCAACACGCCGCTCTTCGGCGCGCGCAAGGTGGCCACGATCAAGCAGGCGCTGATGACGCTGGGGCTGCGCGCCGTGCAGGTGATGGCGCTCAGCTTCTCGCTGGTACGTCCCGCGGGAGGTGACACCTCGGACGAGGAGAGCGCCTTCTGGCGCAACTCGCTCACGTCGGCGGTCGCCGCGCGCATCCTCGCCGCCCATTGGGCGCCGCGGCAGGCCGACGAGTGCTTCGTCGCCGGGCTCCTCTGCGACATCGGCGTGATGACCGCGAAGCTCGCCTGGCCCGACAAGGCCGCCCCGCTGCTGGCGCGCATGCGCGAGCGGCGCGACGACGGCCTCGAAGCGGAACGGATGGCGCTCGGCGCCGACCACATGGCGCTCGGCTCGGCGCTGCTGCGCAACTGGTCGCTGCCGGCGCCGATCTGCGACGCGGTCGCCTGCCACCACCAGCTCGAGGCGCTCGAAGCGACCGCGCCAGCGGCTACTCGCAACCTGACCAACGTCGTCGCCATCGCCGCGATCATCGAACGGTGCTTCCGCAACGAGCTGGTCGACAAGGACGAGGAGCAGTTGCGCGCCGACCTCGACCTGGTGCGCCGCCGCCTCGCGGCGAGCTTCGGCGCCAGCGACGACGACGTCTCGCTGATCTTCCAGGAGATCCGCAAGGGGCGCCGTGAGATGGCCGCCGTCTTCGACGTGAACCTCGGCGATCCGCGCACGCTCGACGAGATCCAGGTGCGCACCAGCCAGGTGCTGGTGTCGCTGTCGGCCTCGATGGCGAGCCGGATGGGCGACCTCGAGCGCAAGACGGAGACGCTGGCGACGCAGGCCGCGCAGGACGGCTTGACCGGCCTCGCCAATCGCCGCGAGCTCGAGACGCGCTCCGCCGAGCGGTTCGCCGCGGCGCGCGCCAAGCGCAGCCCCTACGCCGTGCTGATGATCGACCTCGACCACTTCAAGCAGGTGAACGACACGCATGGCCACCAGGTCGGCGACGACCTGCTGCAGGCGCTCGGCGAGGCGCTGCGCAAGGGAGCGCGCGAGAACGAGCTCTTCGCCCGCTACGGCGGCGAGGAGTTCTGCGCGCTGCTGCCGTGCGCGGACGAGGCGACGCTGCGCACGCGCGCGGTCGAGCTGCTCGCCGCGATCCGGTCGCTCGCGATCGCGCTGCCGAGCGGCGCGACGCTGTCGCCCACCGCGTCGATCGGCGGAGCGTTCGTGCCCGACGCCAACGGCGCGGCGAGCCCCGAAGCGGTGCGCGAGGCGGCCGATCGCTGCCTCTACGACTCGAAGAAGGCGGGGCGCGATCGCGCGACCGTGCTGACGCTCGCGCCGGGCGCGAGCTGCGGCAGCTGCGGCGCGGTGCCGCCCGCGCCGGTCGCGAAGGTGCCCGCTCCCGCGGCACCACGATCCAGTGCACCGCCGCCCGCTGCATCGCCAACCGCCGCGCCGCGTCCGGCGCTGCGCCCCACCGTCCGGCCCGACGTGCCGCCGCCTCCGGAAGCGCCGGCCCGCTCGCCGCTGCGGCCGCTCAGCTCCCCGAAGCGCCCTTGAGATGGACCACGCCGAGCTCGCGCGCGAGTTGCGCGAGCTCGGCCGAGGCGGGGAAGCGATCGAGGTAGCGCGCCAGCGCCTCCTCGGCCTGCTTCCGCTGCCCGATCCGCGCCAGCGCCGCCACGGCGCTGACCGCGACGTCGGCGCGCCCGAGCCCGTCGGCCGCGCGCAGCAGCCCCTGCACGCCGCGCGGCGGATCGCTGACCTGGAACTCGAGCGCGTCGACCATCCCCTGCCAGCCGTCGATCTGCTGCGCCTGCAGCCGCGGCAGCGCCTCGCGAGCGTCGCCGCACTCGAGCGCGACGCGCGCCAGATCGGCCGCCAGCGCGAGGTCCTCGCGCGCCTGCGCACAGAGCGGCGCGGGCGATTCGCCGCGCTTCGCCGCCGCGCCGGCCAACTGCTGCGCGTCGCGCGCCAGCGCCAGCAGCGTCTCGACGCCGGTCGTCGCGCCCCACGGCCGCGGGCAGCGCAGCTGCACGACCCGCTCGAGCCGCGCGCGCGCCTGCGCCCGATCGCCGCGCACCGCCGCCGCATCGGCGAGGTCGGCCTCGATCGCGCCGATCACCGAGCGAGCGAACGGGTCGCGCTCGTCGCGCTCGAGCCCGCGGATCGGCGGCGCGACGAAGGGCGCGCGCGGCGCGGGTGGCGGCGCCGCGCCGTTCGGAAGCGGCAGCACCAGCTGCCAGAGGAGTCCGCGCCGCTGCGCGACGAGCCCCTCCTGCACCCCCGCCATCAGGTCGGCGCTGAAGAGCGGCCGCAGCGTCGCCGGCATCGGCTCGCCGCGCTTCGCCGCCTGCTTCGCCAACACGAGGTCCGCCTCGCCCTTCAGCTGCCCACGCGAGACGATCGAGAGGTCCTGCCGCACCCCCTCCGCGTAGCGCAGCGCCAGCAGCGGGTAGAGGGCGACGTCCCCGGAACCGATGTACTGCGCGCCTTCGGGGAGCTCGGCCAGCAGCGCCCGCGCGTAGTCCTCGGCGAGCCACGCCTCGCGCCGATCGCAGAGCGGGAAGTTGCGCAGCAGCAGCGCCGCCGGCAGCAGCGCCGCCAGCACGCCGCTCGCCGCCGCACCGCGCAACGCCGCAGGCAACCGCGTCGACTCGCGCGTCGCGCGCAGCAGCGCCTCGAGCCCGAAGCCGACGACGAGCGCCGTCGCGAGCCAGCCGCAGGTGAGGTAGCGCGAGTAGAGGAAGAGATCCCACCACGCGCCGTGCAGCGCGAGCGGCGCGAGGTTCACCGCCCAGATCACCGCCACCGCCGCCAGCAGCGCCTTCTGCCCGCGCCGCAGCAACGTCCACGCGCCCATCAGCAGCAGCGGCACGCCGACCACGCCCCACTCGCGCACCGCCTCGCCGAGGTGGTGGGTGACGATCGTGACGTGGTCGCCCATCGACTCGGCGAAGCGCCGCTCGTGGTGCGCCTCGCGCCGCAGGTAGGAGAGCAGCGCGCGCGGCTCCTCGAGTTCGGCGATCCGCTGCTTCTCCCCCTCGACGATGCCGACGCGCGCCTCGATCGGCGGATCGGCCGCGGCGCGCCACGGCAGGTAGCCGTAGAGCGCGAGGCCCGGCAGCAGCGCGAGCAGCGCGGCCGCGATCAGCTGCGGGCGCAGCAGGAGCTCGCGGCGACGCGCCACGAGCAGCAGCAGCAGCGCCGGCGCGTGGGCGATCACCATCGGGTGGTTCGCCAGCCCGAAACCGAGCAGCAGCGAGTGGAGCACGATCCAGCGCGGCGCGCGGTCGCGGTCAGCGGCGCTGCTCGCGCCGGCGGCGCCACTCGTTGCGTTGCCGCTCGTTGCGCTGCCGCCGCCGCTCGGCCGCTCGCCGAGGAAGCGCGCGGTGCACCACCAGAGGCTCGCGCTGCAGAGCGCGGCGAGCGGATAGGTGCGCGCCACGGTCGCCTCGCCCCAGATCGGCCCGAGCAGCGCGAAGGCGAGCGCGCCCGCGAACGACGCGAGCCGGCCGCACCCCACGCGCCGCAGCGACGCGCAGAGCAGTTGCGCCGCCGCCGCCGCGCAGAGCGCGCTGAAGAGGTTCATCCGCCACGAGACGGTGCCGATCGGCACGACGACGCTGAACGCCTTCGCCAGCAGCAGCCAGAGCGGGTAGCCGGTCGGGTGCGGGATGCCCAGCACGTGGGCCGCGGCGGTGAGTTCGCCCGAGTCGCCGACCCAGACGGTCGGGCACAAGGTGAAGAGGTAGAGCGCGAACGCAGCGAGGAAGGCCATCGCGGCACCTTATCGGCGGAGCGCGTGCGCGGGAGCGGTCACGGCAGCGATCAGAGGAGCGGCGACAGCAGGCGCGCGGCCGCGCAGACGAAGCGCATCGACTTCGTCTGGCGCGCCAGCAGCTCGAGCGTCACCTCGTTGGCGTGGGCGACGTCGCGCAGGAAGCGCCGCTCGAGCGTCGCGGCGAAGCGCGTGTCGTTGATCAGCGCCCCGATCTCGAAGTTGAGCCGGTAGCTCCTCAGGTCGACGTTGGCCGAGCCGACGCAGGCGATCTGCCCGTCGGCGACCAGCGTCTTGCCGTGCAGCATCGACGGCTCGTACTCGAAGATGCGCACGCCGCCGCGCAGCAGCTTGCCGTAGTAGGAGCGCGCGGCGTAGGCGGCGATCTTCACGTCGGAGATCGAGAGCGCCGGCAGCAGCACGCGCACGTCGACGCGGCGCAGCGCCGAGCTGACCAGCGCCGCCAGCGTCGCCTCGTCGGGGATGAAGTAGGGGCTCGACAGGTAGACGCGCCGGCGCGCCGAGGCGATCGCCGCGAAGTGGACGAAGGCGCTGGCGTTGTGCTCCTGGTCGGGGCCGCTCGTCACGATGGCCACCATCGAGCCGGGGGTCTCCGCAGCCTCCGGCACGGCGAAGGGCGGCAGCGCGCGGCCGCCGGCGAAGACCCAGTCCTCGCGGAACGCCTGCGCGAGCGAGCTCACGGCCGGCCCGCGCAGCTCGAGGTGGGAGTCGCGGTAGACGGCGAGCCCGCTGCGGCGGCGGCTGCCCGAGTACTCGTCGCCGACGTTCATGCCGCCGGTGAAGCCGACCTCGCCGTCGACCACGATCAGCTTGCGGTGGTTGCGCAGGTGGACCGACAGCCGGCGGCGCAGCGGGTTCATCGGCTGGAACGCGCGCGCGCGCCCGCCGGCGACCTCGAGCTGCCGCAGCCGCTCGGCGTTGATGTGCAGCGAGCCGACCGCGTCGTAGAGGAGGCGCACCTCGAGGCCGGCGCGCGCGCGCTCGGCCAGCACCTCGAGGAAGCGGCGCCCCGTCTCGTCGTTCTGGATGATGTAGTACTCGGCCCAGATGAAGCGGCGCGCGCCGCGCAGGGCCTTCTCGATGCGCGCGAAGGTCTCCTCGTTCTCGGTGAGCAGCGTGACGTCGTTGCCGGCGTTCGGCGCGAGCCCGGTGAGGTTGGCCGCCAGGTCGAGCAGCGAGTCGCCCTGCATCGCATCCGGGGTCGCCTGCTTGCCGCCGAGCTCGTGCCGCAGCTGCGCCGCCGCGCGCCGGCGCGCGAGCTTCACGCGCCGCACGCTCGGGCTCGCCAGCGCGAAGAAGGCGAGCGCGCCGACCAGCGGGAAGGCGAGGATCGCGAAGATCCACGTCAACGTCCCCTGCACGCCGTGGCCGCGCGAGCAGGCGCGCTCGATCGCCCAGAGGTCGAGCGCGAAGACGAGCAGCGAGAAGAGGGTGATGCCGGCGGCGTGCGCCTGCGACAGGCTCCTCAGGAACTCCCAAGTCGACGCTGCGAAGTCCACTCAGCGCGCCCGGCGCGATTCAGCGCGCATAGAGGCCGGACGGCGCGAAGAGCGCCGCGGGTGCGAGGCCTGGCGGCGACGGCGGCACGGTGAGGGCGACCGGCTTGCCATCGACCGACAGCGTCGCCTGCAGAGCGCCCGCCTCGAGCCCCTGCGTCGCGAACGGCGCGTGCGCCCCGGCCGCGCGGTGCACCAGCTCGAGCGCGCCGAGCTTCGACAGGCGCGTCTCGAAGCAGAGGCCGCCGACCGCCACGCGCGCGCCGACCGCGTCGGCCGCGACGCTCACCTCGATCGTCCCCACCAGCGCCGGCGCCTTCTCGAAGGGCGTCCCGGCGAAGAGGTTCGGCCCGAACCAGCGCGCGAGCTTCTCGTCGCTCGACACGAAGCCGATCAGCGCGGGCGGCGCCGCCGGATCGGGCTGCCAGAGCACCATGCCGCTCGGCGCCGAGCCGATCGGCGTGTGGACCATGCGCGCGACGTGGACCATGACGTTCGGTTGCGCGAGCCCCGGCTTCGTCATCGCGGCGAGGTCGACGCCGCCCTCCCAGCTCATCCACGTGCGGATCGCCATCGATGCACTCCCAGGTTCGCGCCGGGCTCGCGGGGATCGCGGCGGCGCGCCGCCCACTCTCGCTCCGTCCCGGTCGCAGGGCGGGCGATGAGCATAGGACTCCCATCGCCGCGGCGACCGCGCCCTCCCCGGCCCGACGGCCACTGCTACACTTCGCCGCCACGTCGACCGCGAGCGCGCCCCTTTTCCTGATCGCTCGCCGTCGTGCCCCGCGGCACCCCGCCGCCTTCCGGAGCGAGTTCGATGATGAAGTTCCTCGGTTTCCTGTTCCTCGTCGCCCTCGGCGTCGCCGGCTACGGCTACTGGAAGGGGTGGTTCGAGGTGACCAAGAGCGACGCGCAGGGCAAGACCAGCTACGGCGTCACCATCGACAACGACAAGATGTCGAACGACCTCGACGCGATGACCAAGTGGGCGCACGAGAAGCTCGACGCGCTCGACCAGAAGATCGACGAGCTGCGCAACAAGGCGGCGAAGGCGAGCAACGAGACCAAGCCGGAGCTCGAGCGGCAGATCCGGGCGCTCGAGGCGCAGCGCGGCGAGGCGAAGGAGTCGCTGCAGGAGCTCGAGAAGAGCGACGTCCAGAAGGACGAGGCGAAGGCGGGCGCCCTCCACAAGAAGCTGCAGCAGACGCTGACCGACACGCCGGTCGAGAAGGGCGGCAACTAGCCGCTCGCGGGCGCGCGCCCTCTCGACGGATGCGTCGCGCCCGCGGCCCCGCTCACGCCGCCGGCTCCTCCACCTCGACCGGCACCGTCAGCTCGTCGAAGCGCAGCAGCCGGCCGGCGTTGGCCAGCACGGCGAGCGTGCCGGCGTTGTGGAGCAGCGCGGCGAGCAGCGCGTTCACCTGGCCGACCGCCGCCAGCGCCAGCACCGCGACCGTCCAGCCGAGCCCGATCGCGACGTTGATGGCGATGGCGCGGCGCGCGCGGCGCGACAGGCGGATGCAGGTGCCGAGCCGCCGCAGATCGCTGGTCATCAGCACGAGGTCGCTCGACGCCAGCGCGACGTCGGTGCCGCGCGCCCCCATCGCCACGCCGACCGCGCCCGCCTTGAGCGCCAGCGCGTCGTTCACGCCATCGCCTACCACCAGCGGCCGGCGCCCCGCGGCGATCTCCGCCAGCACCTTCTCGAGCTTCTGCTCGGGCAGCACCTCGGCCGCCACCTCGTCGATGCCGAGCTGCGCCGCGATCTTCTGCGCGACGCTCTTGCGATCGCCGGTCACCAGGAGCTGGCGGGTGAGGCCGAGCGCGCGCAGGTCGGCCAGCGCATGGCGCGCCTCGGCGCGCGGCTCGTCGGCGAGCAGCAGCCAACCGCAGAACACGCCGCCCGCCGCGAGCCCGACCACCGGCCCGTCGTGGTGCGGCGCCTCGGGCGCGGCGACGCCGCGCTCGAGCAGCAGCTCGCGCCGCCCCAGCACCACCTCGATCGGCGTCCCGTTCGGCCCGGCCTCGACCGGCCCGTAGAGCCCCTTCCCGCCCACTTCCTGCACGTCGTCGACGCGCCACCGCTCGCCCGCCGCGAGCGACCCGGCCAGCGCGCGGCTCACCGGATGGCTCGACGCCGCGCCGAGGCTGCCGGCGAGGCGGACCATCTCGCGCTCGGTGTGGCCGGCCGCCGGCGCGGCGCGCAGCAGCTTCAGCTCGCCGAGCGTCACGGTGCCGGTCTTGTCGAGCACGACGGTGTCGACCTCGGCCAACTCCTCGAGGAACGCCGTGCCGCGCACCAGCACGCCGTGGCGCGCCGCGACCGCCAGCGACGCGATCGACGTGGCCGGCGCCGCCAGCACCAGCGCGCACGGGCAGCTCGCCACCAGCACGGCGAGCGCGAAGGAGACGTTGCTGGTGAGCAGCCACGTCGCCGCCGCGGTCAGCAGCACCAGCACGAGGTAGCTCTGCGCATGCTTCTCGAGCAGGCGCGTGATCGGCGGCTTGGCGCGCTCCGCGTCGCGCATGAGTTCCACCACGCGGCCGAGCGTCGTCTCGCCGCCGGTGCGCGTCACCTCGATCTCGAGGCGCCCCGACAGGTTGATCGAGCCGGCGTCGACCGCATCGCCCGGCGCCACCTCGAGCGGCACCGACTCGCCGGTGATCGGCGCGGTGTCGAGGCTCGAGTTGCCGGCGCGCACGAGGCCGTCGGCCGGCACGCGGTCGCCGGCGCGCAGCTCGACGCGATCGCCCTTCCGCAGCGCCTCGCTCTCGACCTCGGTGACGCCGCCCTCCGCGTCGAGCCGCCGGACGCGCCCCTTGGTCAACCGCCCGAGCGCCGCGATCGCCTCGCGGCTGCCGAGCAGGCTGCGATCCTCGAGCACGTGGCCGATCACCATCACCAGCGGGACGAGCGCCGCGCTGGCCAAGTCGCCCGAAGCCCACGCCGCCAGCAGCGCCGCGGCCACGAGCTGATCGGTGACGCCGTGGAGGCTCGGGTGGCGCAGGCTCTTCCAGGCGTCGACGAAGGTCGGGATGCCGACCAGGATGGCGGCGCCGGCCGCGAGGAGGTCGGCGACGTCCTGCTGCTCCGGCCACCAGAAGCGGACCGCGAGCGCCAGCAAGAGGAAGCCGGCCGCCACCACCGCCAGCGTGAGGCGCAGCGCGAGGATGCGGCGCGCGCCGACGTCGAGCAGCTCGGGCGCGCCGAGGCCGTGGACGTGGCCGCAGCAGTCGTCGCCGCCGTCGGCCGCGTGCGCATGCGCGTGCGCGTGGTCATGCGCATGGTCGTGCGCATGCGCGTGGTCGTGCGCGTGGTCGTGCATCGGCGCGGTGCCGGCGGCCATCACTTGCCTCCCGGCAGGAGCACGCGCGCGCCATCGCTCGAGATCGCGGTCACGTCTTGCGCGTCCTTCAGGATCGCCTCGATCCGCTCGCGGTAGAGGCGCGCCAGCAGCAGGCGACGCTCCTCCATGTTGCGCGCCTGCGTCAGCGAGACGACGCCGCTGGTCTTCACCTTGGCGTCGCTCACCAGCTCGCCCGCCTTCGCCTCCGCGTCCTGCAGCACGGCAGTGCGCTCCGACTCGGCCGCCTGCGCGACCCGTTGCGCCTCGCTGCGCGCCTCGGCCACGTCGCGCTCCGCTCCCTGCCGCGCCGAGAGCACCTGCTGGAAGGCGCCGGCCGCGCGCGGCGGCAGCTGCGCCGTCACGTCGACCCGCTCGATCCGCACGCCGAGCGCGCCGCCGCCCGCCTCGAGCTGCGCCAGCCGCTCGTTCATGCCGGTCATCAGGTCGCTGCGCAGCCGCTCGCGATCGGCCGCATCGATCTCGCGGCGCGCCGCCTCGACGTCGCCGCGATCGACCAGGTCGGGCCGCGCCACCAGCACGCCGTCGAGCGTGCGGCGCGCGCAGGCGCCGATGGCCGCCGCGCAGAAGAGGCGCTCCAACGCCGGCTCCAGCACGTCGCGCGCGACCAGCCATGCACGCGTGTCGACCACGCGATAGACGACCTGCGCGTCGAGGTGGACCACGCCCTCGTCGCCGGTCAGCAGGTGGCCGCCGTCGCGGCGCAGGTCGAAGCCGGGCAGCCGCCCCGGGAAGAGCGAGCTGCTCTGCGTCTCGCGCAGCGTCAACGCGCGCACCGGCACGGTGAGGAGGCGCTCGGCCGCCGGCACCAGCTCGACCTTCTCGATCGGCTCGGGCCACGCGAAGACGAGGCCGCTGCCCTGCTCGCGCACCACTTCGCCGAAGCGCAGGATCACGGCGCGCTGGTCGGGCTCGACCTGCTTCAGGCCGGAGGCGAACCAGACCGCCGCCAGCACCACCACGCCGAGCTGAAGGAAGCGGAAGGCGATGCCGATCGATTGCGAGAGCGCCCCCTCGCCCTTGGCGGCGCCGCTCACGAGCCGCCTCCTCCGGCCGGAGCGCCCTCGGCGGGCGGCTTCTCGCCCGAGCCCTCCGCCGGCGGCTTCTCGCCCTGCTCCTGCATCGCGCGCAGGCTCTCCGGCCCCTCGATCAGCACGCGGAACGGCGCGGCGTCGGTCTTCAGGATCAGCCGCGTCCCGTCATGGATGATCTGGTCGAGCACCTCGAGCGAGCGGAGGAACTCGTAGAGCTGCGGATCGGCCTGGTAGGCGTCGCCGTAGATCTTGGCGGCGGTCGTCTGCCCTTCCGCCTCGATCTTCGCCGCCTCCTCGTTCGCCTTGGCGCGCACGAGGCGCGCATCGGTGTCGGCCGCCGCGCGGATCTCGCCGGCCGCCTTGCGCCCGCGCGCCTGCACCTCCTCGGCGACCGTCGAGCGCTCCATCTTCATCCGCTCCACCGTCGCGTCGATGGTGGTGGTCGGCAGCGTGAGTCGCTCGACGCCGACCTGCTGCACGGTGATGCCGTAGACCGACCGGACGCGCTGCGCGAGCCCCTCCTTCATGCGCGCCTCGTAGTCGGAGAGGCGCAGCTTCGCGGCGTCGGTGTTGATCAGGTCGTCGAGCTGGAAGTTGGCGGTCGCCGTCTCCATGGTCGAGCCGAGGAAGGTGCGCAGCTGGTCAGCCGCCGTCTTCGGCTCGTTCCTCACGGCGCGCAGGAAGAGGCGGATCTGGTCGACGTCGGCCGGCACCTGCCATGCAGCGAACGACTGCACGAGGATGCGCAACCCCTCCTTGGTGCCGACGTCGTGGAGCCCGCTCGAGGTGGTGCGCAGCCGCAGGTCGACCTCGACGGCGCGCTCGAAGGGGGCCGGCCACTTGAAGGCGAGCCCCGGCTCGACCAGCACGCGGCGCGGATCGCCGAAGCGGGTGATCACCATCGCGCTGCCTTGGCGGACCGGCACCGTCGTCGCGCCGAGCACGGCGAAGATCAGCAGCAGCAGCGCCACGAAGTAGCGGCCCTTGCCGCGACGCGCGGGCGGGGCATCGCCAGCAGCGGAGGCAGCAGCAGATGCAGCCGCAGGAGCAGCAGCGGGAGCAGGCACGGGAGCGTTCATTCGTACCCCGACGCAGGAAGGGCCGGCGAGCTCGACCGCAGGTCCAATGTCGGACCGGGCTCGAGCTCGAGGCGGTGGTCGATCAGGTCGAAACGGGCGCGCACCAGCGACTTGGCCAGCGTCTGCAGCCAGCGCTCGAGCGCGAGGACGGGGCCGGCCAGCGTGAAGCTCGCCTGGTCGGCGTCGAAGCGGTGGCGCGCGGCGGTGGCGGCGGCGATCCGCTCGCCGGCGACCGCTTGCGCCGAGTACTTGCGGTCGATCGCCTCGCCGGCTGCCTCCGCTTCGAGGCGCGCGCGGCGCGTCCGCTCGACGCTGATGGCGGTGTTGGAGGCGATCTCGGCGGCCTGCACGCGGTGGTAGGCGCCCGCCGCGCCGACCGGCGGATGGATCGCGTCGATCAGCACCGCGGTCACCTCGAGGCCGCTCTGCAGCGCGTCGAGCTGCCGCTGCAGCTCGGCGTGGATCGAGCTGGCGAGGCGGTCGCGATCGTCGCCGATCACCTTGTCGAGCGGCCGCGTCGCGAAGTCGCGCACCAGCAGGCGCCCCGACAGCGCGCGCACCAGCGCATCGCCATCGGCCACCTGGAAGAGCGCGCGGCGCGCCGAGTCGTCGTCGAGGCCGATGCGCCAGCCGATCTTCACGTCGGCGGTGGCGAGCTGGAAGCTCTGCGCATCGCTGCCGGCGGCGATGCCGACGCCCGGGATCAGGTAGGAGCCCTCGGTCGGATGCGACTGGCTCCAGAGGCGATCGACGGAAGGCGGCGGCGCCGCTTCGACCTCGATCGGCGCCTCGACCGGCGCCTCGACATCGAGCGCGACCGGCGTCGAGTGGACCACGCCGAACTCGACCTTGCGGATCGTGCCGAACGGCCACGGCAGGTGGACGGCGAGGCCCGACGGCACCACCGCGACCGGCTCGCCCATGCGCTCGTAGACGCCGCGCTCGTCGGGCTGCAGCACCGTGAGGCCGCTCGTGAGCCACGCGACGAAGCAGAGTCCCGCCACCAGCGGCGCCGCGGCGCTGCGCAGGTAGCGGAACGCCCAGAGGCGCGACAGGTCGACGCCGAACCGCTCGCGCAGCGCGTCGCTGAAGCCGCGGGCCGGGCCGAACTTCGCCAGCAGCACGCTCGCCGAGAAGCTGTCGACCAGCGAGACGGCCCCCTTCGCGTCGCCCACCGGCAGGAGCGGCCGCACCAGCGCGCGCAGCGCCAGCTCGCCGCCGACCAACAGGCCGAGCCCGGCGCCGACCCGCCCGATCCAGTAGGTCGACGCGAAGCCGACCTTGCGCGCCAGCGCGTCGATGGCGGTGAGCGCGAGCTCGAAGAGGACGGCGCGCAGCACGCGCGCGATGCCGGCCGCCTCGGCCGCTTCGGAATTGGGCAGCGTGGCGAGGCGGCGCTCGAGCACCAGCAGCGGGAAGCAGGCGACCAGCGCCGTCACGCCGAGCGGCAGCGAGTAGGCCAGCGGATCGGCGGTGGGCCAGCAGCGCCAGCGGAGCACGACGCCCGAGCCGGCGACCAGCAGCACCAGCCCCGCCTCGACCCACGCGGCGCGCACCAGCGCGCGATGGCGTCCCTTCGCGAGCTCGGCGGCGGTCGGCGGCGCGGGCGGCTCGGCCGGCTTCGCCGCCTCCTCGGCCGCGCGCTCCTCGTCGATCGCCGGCGGCGGCGGCACCCACTCGGCAGCGCGCTTGCGCCCGCGCGCGAAGAGCGCCGCACCGAGCAGCGCCGCGGCGGCGGAGTGGAGCGCACCACCGGCCCCCGCGAACCAGCCGAGCGAGAGCGGCGCCGCGCCGGTTCCGGCCACCTCGAAGAGGACGGGACCCAGCGCGACGCAGAGCCCCCCGAGCAGGCAGAGCCCGCCCGCCGTGAACCAGAGCGGTGCCCGCCTGGCCGCACCTTCGCTCATCGACGACTCCTCGCACCCCGCGCCACGGCCCACGCCTCCGACCCCGCGCTCCCCGTGGAGAGGCGGCTTGGACGGAGCTCGCGAGGCGCCATCCCGGCCCCCCGCCGACGTGAGGCGCGAATGATGCCGTGGCGCGGGCGGATGCGAAGCGGCCCGCCGAGCGACCGCGGCCGCGCGCTTCCCTCCGCCTACGCGCCCTGCTCGCGCGGCGCCGGCTCGCCCGCCGTCCGCCCCTCGCGATCGCCCTGCAGCGCCCACGGGTCGATGCCCCAGTCGTCGCGGAACGCGGCGAGGTCGCGCTCGAGCAGGCGGCGGATCGCGGCGGCCTGCTCGGCGCTTGGCGTGACGGCGCGCTCGACCTCGCGCAGCGCGGCGGCGCGGTCGCCACCGCAGCGCGGCAGCAGGCGCTGCAGCAATCGCTCGCGATGGTTCTCCCCCGCGTTCGCCTTGCCGACCGGGAGCGGAGCCGCGCGCTCGTCGAGTTCGAGCCAGCGCCACAACCGCTGCGTCAGGCCGGCCGGATCGCGTTTCAGCTCGTCGAAGGTGACGACGGCGATCGACTCGCGGCCGTGCGCCACGACGTAGGGGTGGAGCTGCAGGTGGTAGTTCGAGTGCATCACCGCGTGCGGCGCGATGCGCAGCTCGATCGGCTCGCGGATCCAGCCGGCCGCCATCGAGTGGAGGTACTCGGAGCGCAGCCGGGCGATCGGGTGGCGGACCAGGTAGATGAAGCGGAAGCGGGCGTGGTGATCGAACGCGTAGCGCGAGGTCGCGATCGCCGCGCTCGGGAAGGCGGGGAGCTTCGTGTACTTGGTCGACGCCTCGAGCGCGTAGCGATGGCGCCCCGGCTGCCAATCCCACAGGCGGCTGTACTCGGCGAGCCCTTGGCGCCACCGTTCGCGCTCGGCGAGGAAGTCGGGCTCCTTGTCGCGGCACGGCGCGATCTGCGGATGCTGCGCCAGCAGCTCGAAGAGCGTGGTCGTGCCCGCCTTCATCGCCCCGATCAGCAGCACGAACCGATCGATCATCGCCCGCTCCCCCACCTGCTGACGTCCGCCCCGCCCCTCGCGCCCCCTCACCCGTCGCGCGCGAGGCGCAGCCCCGTCCGCTGCCAGCGCGCGGTCGCGGGGAAGAAGTTGCGATAGGTGAGGCGCGCGTGGCCTTCGGGGGTGAAGCGCGAGCTGCCGCGCAGCACCTGCTGGTTCACCATGAACTTGCCGTTGTACTCGCCGATCGCGCCGGCGGCCGGCCGGTAGCCGGGGTAGCCGACGTAGGGGCTCGCGGTCCACTGCCACGCCTCGCCGAACAGCTCGAGCAGCGGCGGAGCGGCCGCGGGCGCGCCGGCGGCGTCGGGCTTCTTCGCCGCGCGCTGCGGCAGCGGCGGCGCGAAGAAGGCGGTGAGCTCCGGCGGCACCGCGCTCGGCGGCGGCGGCTTCCCGCCCGCGCCGGCTCGCCCGATCGCCGGCGGCGACGTCCGGACCTGCGCGCTGCGCGCCGCGTGCTCCCACTCCTGCTCGGTCGGCAGTCGCGCGCCGGCGAAGCGCGCGAACGCGTCCGCCTCGAAGAAGCTCACGTGGACCAGCGGCGCCTCGGGCTCGAGCGGCAGCAGGCCTCGCAGCGTGAAGCGGTGGCGCTCACTGCCGTCGCCGCGCCAATACGCGGGCGCCGTGATCCCCTCGCGGCGCACCCAGTCCCACCCTTCGGCGAGCCAGAAGCGCGGCTCGCGGTAGCCGCCGGCGTCGACGAAAGCGGCGAACTCCCCTTGCGTCACCAGTCGCGTCGCGAGCTCGAACGTCTCGAGCACCACACGATGGCGCGGCCGCTCGTTGTCGAAGGTGAAGTCGCTGCCCGCCGCGCCGATCTGCGCCAGCCCGCCCTCGAAGCGGCGCCACGCCGCCGCCGGCCGAGTCGGCACGCTCGCCGCTGCGCGCCGCTGGCCTTCGAAGCGATCGTCGTCGGCATAGACGGGCGCCTGCGGGTTCTGCGCCAGCAGGTGGAGCGCGTCGGTGAGCAGCAGCTCCTGATGCTGCTGCTCGTGATGGAGGCCGAGCACCAGCCGCTCGAGCACGCCATCGGGCAGCCCCGCCGCGAGGCAGCGCACCACGCGCGCGTCGACGGCGCGCCGCCACGCCATCACCTCGGCGAGCGTCGGTCGCGTGATCAGCCCGCGCGACGGTCGCGCGAGACGCGGCCCGACCGCCTCGTAGTAGCTGTTGAAGAGGAAGCGCAAGTGCGGGTCGTGCGGCGCGAAGCCGGGCTCCCCCTCCTGCAGCACGAACTCCTCGAAGAACCACGTGGTGTGGGCGAGGTGCCACTTGGTCGGGCTCGCGTCCGGCATCGACTGAGCCTGCTGGTCCTCGGGCGAGAGCGGCGCGGCGAGCGCCTCGGTGGCGGCGCGCACGGCGAGGTAGCGGTCGACGAGCGGCGGGAACTTCGGGTGCGGAGCGGCGGCGTCACTTGGCATGGCGCGAGTCTACGATCGCGCCATGGCGACGCGCTCCACGCCCCTGCTGCCGCTGCTCGCGCTGCTGCTGGCGCTCGCCTCGCTGCAATGCGGCGCCGCGCAGGAGTCGCGCGCCCTGCCCGCGGCCGCGCAGCGCAGCGACGAGGAGTTCGACGGCCCGCGCCCGCTCCCCTTCGCCCTCTGCGAGCTGCGCTGCGAGCGGCAGCGCGAGCCGATCGGCATCGGCGCGCGGCGCCCGCTGCTCTCGTGGCTCGCGTCCACGACGAGCGCCGATCCGTGGCGCGATCGCCGCATCACCGCGTGGCGCGTCGTGGCGGCCAGCACGCCCGAGCGCTTCGCGGCCGGCGACTTCGATCGCTGGGACTCCGGCCGCGTCGAGGGCGATGCCACCGCCGTCCGTTGGGGCGGCGCACTGCTGCCGTCGCGCTCGCAAGTGTGGTGGAGCGTCGAACTCTGGAACGAGCGCGGCGAGCGGTCGTTCGGCTACCCACCGGAGCGCTTCACGGTCGGCCTGCTCGAGGCGGTCGCGCCCGACGCCACCGACGACGCCACCCCCGACGCCACCATCGAAGCGTGGAGCGCGCGGTGGATCGGCGCCGCCGACGCCGCGACGCCGCAGCGCACCGTCTCGCCATGGCTCACGCTCGACTTCGAGCTGCCGGCCGACGCGCGGCGCGTGCGCGCGTGGGTCGCGTCGCTCGGCAGCCACCAGCTCTGGATCGATGGAGCGCGCTGGAACGAGGAGTGGATCGCGCCCGGCGGTGGCAGCCCCGTCGAGTTCGCGCCCGGGATGGTCGACTTCTCGCAGCGCACGCGCGTCGTCGAGTACGAAGCGGAGCGCGCCGGCGCAACGCCGCAACTCGATGCCGGCCCCCACCGCCTCGGCCTCTGGCTCCACTCCGCCTTCGCGCGCCACGCGCCGTTCCAGGTCGCCGCCCACCCGCTGGTGCGCGCGCAGTTCGAGTTCGAGCTGGTCGACGGTCGCCGTTTCACCGTCGCGACCGGCCCGCAGTGGCGCGCGACGCCGAGCTCGATCACCGCCGTCGGCGGCTTCGAGCCGGGCGACTACGGCGGCGAACGGATCGACGCCGCGCGCGATTCGCTGCCGTGGTGCCTGCCGCAAGCGAGCGCCCGCCGCGCGACTGGCTCGCGTGACGCAATCGTCGACGCGTCGGCGCTGGACTGGCAACCGGTCGCGCTCTTCGATCCGCAGCTCGCGACGCTCGCGCTCGACGCCCCGCCCGATCGGCGGCGCGAGTCGCTCGCGGTGGTGGCGATCGAGGCGCTGCCCGAAGGCTGGCGCATCGACTTCGGCAAGGCGTTCAACGGGCAGGTGGCGATCGAGCTCTGCGGCACGCCCCACGCGCTCGTCACGCTCGGTCTGGCGGAGCGGCGCGACGAGGAGGCGAGTTGGGGGCAGCGCGGCGAACTCGTGCTCGATGGCGAGGGGCGCGGCGCGTTCGTGAACCGCTTCACGCCGTGGGCCGGTCGCTGGCTCACGCTGCGCGGCGCGATCGAGGCGCCCGAGGAGGACGACGCCGAAGCGTGGCTGGTGCGCCCCGACTTCGAGGCGAACAGCTCCTTCGCGTGCAGCGACGCGGCGCTGCAGCGGCTCGACGAGGCGGCGGCGTGGACGTGGGAGTGCCTGGTCCTCGGCGGCGCGCCGCAGGATTGCCCCCACCGCGAGCGGCTCGGCTACGGCGGCGATGCGCACGCGACGCTGGCACTCGGGCTCGGGCGGTTCGACAGCGCGGCGCTCTACGCGCGTTGGATGGACGACTGGGCGGCGCTGCAGGCGGCCGACGGCGACCTGCCGTTCAGCTGCCCCACCTATGCGGGCGGCGGCGGACCGGCGTGGAGCGGCCTCGTCGTGCAGCTCGCGTGGGAGCAGTGGCTGCGCACCGCCGATCGCGACGCGCTCGAGCACGCGTGGCCGACCCTCGCGCGCTGGCTCGCGCACCTCGAGACGCGCACGCGCGACGGCTTGCTGCAGCCCGATCCGGCGCCGAAGTGGGTCCTCGCCGAACTCGCGTGGCTCGACGATTGGCTGGCGCCCGGCAGCGATCCGCGCGCGAGCCGCTTCGACGACAAGAGCGCCTTCTTCCAGAACGCCTACCGCGTCGGCTGCGTGCGACGCGCGGCCGAGCTGGCGCGCGCGCTGCAGCGCGACGACGAGGCGGCGGCGCTGGCGCGGCGCGGCGACGAGCTGGCGGCGGCCGTCCACGCCCGCTTCTGGAACGAGGCGCGCGGCGCGTGGGTCACGCGTTCGACGGTGAATGCGCTGCTCGGGCTCTTCGCGGAGCTCGGCGACGCACCGCTGCGCGAGGCGCAGTTCGCGAAGCTCGCGGCGCGCTTCGAAGGCGGCGCGCGCATCGACACGGGGCTGCACGGCACCTGGCTGCTGGTGCGCGAGCTGCTGGCGCGCGATCGCGCTGATCTGCTCGTGGCGCTGGCGCGTCAGGAGGAAGTGCCGAGCTTCCAAGGGTTGCTGGCCGGCGACGCCACGACGCTCGGCGAGACGTGGGAGGGCCGCTTCTCGCGCATCCACGCCTGCTGGCTCTCGATCGGCGCGCTCGCCACCGAAGGGGTGCTCGGCGTGCGACCCCGCCTCGCGACGCCGGGCTACCGCGAGTTCGACGTCGTGCCGCTGCTCGACCACGGGATCGAGGAGGCGCGCGGATCGATCACGACGCCGCACGGCGCGATCGCCCTGTCGTGGGAAGCGCGCGAGGCGCGGCGCGAGGCGACGGGCGGCGCGGCGGCCGGTGCCACGGCGACGGCGCAGATGGTCCACCTCGACGTGCCGATCGGCGCGACGGCGCACCTCGTCATCCCGCTCCGCGACGGCGACGAGCTGCAACTGGTCGACGGCAAGTTCGTGGTGCCGATCGAGACGCGCGTCGGCGACCGCGGCTACGGCATCCGCCGCGTGGTGCAAAGGCCCCGCCACCCGGCCTTCAAGGTGGCGGACCGCAAGGTGGCGGGGCAGTTGCACCACGTCGCCGTCGAACTCGGTTCGGGCCACTACGACTTCGTGCGCGGGCCACCGGAGCTCGAGCGGCGGCCGCCGCCCGCGAAGTCGGGGCGTTAGCGCGGCAGCAGTGCGCGATGGAACGACGCCGCCGCGCGGCAGTACCCCGTTCATCCCGATCGGAGCCGACCATGCCGTTGCACCGTTCGCACGCGCTCGTCCTGCCCTTCTCGCTCCTCGCCGCCACGGCGATCGCGCAGCAGCCTGCGACGCCCCCCGCGGCTCCGAACGCGCCGGCCGTCGCGCGCGCCTGGACGCTGCTGATCTACGGCGCGACCGACAATGACGCCGAAGGCGACTTCCTCAGATTCCTGAACGACCTGCGCGCCGCCATCGCCGACGACCCGGCGCTCGAACTGGTCACGTTCGTCGATCGCCACGCCGCCCACTCGAACGACGCGGCCACCTTCGGCGAGGACTTCACCGGCGGCCGCCTCTATCGGATGCACGCGACGTCGGCGGAACGGCTCGCCGGCGGCGACGAGTTTCCCGCCTGCGCGCTCGACGCCGAGTTCGAGCCCGACTCGGCCGACCCCGAGACGCTGCGCCAGTTCCTCGCGTTCGGGCAGGCCCGCTTCCCGGCGCCGCGCACGGCGCTGCTGATCTACGGCCACGCGAGCGGCGTCTCGCTCTGCCCCGACGAGCAGTCGCGCCGCAGCATCGGGATCCCCGAGCTCGCGCAGGCGGTCGGCAACGGCCACTCGGTCGACTGGGTCGCGCTCGAGCTCTGCAACATGGGCGGCGCCGAGATCGCCTACCAGTGGAGCGCCTTCGCCGACGGTTTCGCGACCGAGGTGCTGACCGCCATCCCCAACGCCGGCCCGCCGCTCGACTGGCGGCGCATCTTCGAGCGCGTCCACTCGCCGAGCCACGCCGCCTCGGCTGGTCGCGCCGACACGCTCGATCCGGCGACCATGAGCGCGATCGACTTCGGACGGCTCGTCGTCGAGGAGGGCGGCAAGGGGCGGCTCGCCCGCGCAGCGCGCTCGCCGCAGGCGGCGGAGCGTCTCGCCCATGAGGCGGTGGCGAGCTACCAGCTCGATCGCATCGGCGCAGTGAAGCGGGCGGTCGACGCGTTCGCCGTGGCGCTGGCCGCCGACGACGCCGACGGCAAGTCTCGTCGCGCGCTCGAGGCGCTGCGCGACGGCGGCGACGGGCAGCCGTCCGTGATGAACTACAGCGCCGGGCGGTTCGACGATGGCTTCGCCTTCGTCGATCTCGCCGCGCTGCTCGAGCGCGCCGCCCCGTGCGAGTCCCTGGGCGTGGCGGCGCGCGCCGCCGCCCGCGCCGCGCTCGCCGCCGTCGACGACTGCGTGGTCGACTCGTTCGGCATGCCGGGCTACGCCGGCTTCACCGCCGGCCGCCACGGCATGTTCCTCCACTTCCCCGATGGCGACGCGCCCGCCCCGCGGCTCGGCGGCGGCCGCAGCTGGAGCCGCAGCTGCTGGTACTCGCCGCGCCCCGCCAAGGACCACGAGGCGAACGTCGGCGAGTGGGCGTGGTGCCGCGACGGCGCGATCGAGGGCGACGGCGCCGTGCAGAACTGGTTCGAGCTGCTCGACCGCTGGTACGACGTCGCCGACGCGAACGGCGGGCTGAACGGCTGGCGGGTCTGACCGCCGAGCGGCGCCGCCCCCCTGCGGCCCGCGCCCTCGCGCTATCGTCCGCGGCCCGCGCGGGCTCCCCCGCGCCCCACCGACCGCGGAGGCCTCGCCTTGATCGTCGCTCGCACCACTCGCGCCCGCATCCTCACCAAGTTGAAGGCGAAGCAGAAGGCGAGGAAGCCGCTGATGATCGCGAGCGCCGGCAGCGGCCTCGTGGCGGCGCTGCTCGAGTCGGCCGGCGTCGATTGCGTGAACACCTTCTCGGGAGCGCGGCTGCGCGCGAACGGCTGGGGCACCATGACGATGCTCTGGCCGATCCTCGACGCCAACGCGCAGACGCTCCGCTACACCAGGGAAGACATCCTGCCGGCGATGAAGGGCGACGCCTTCGTCTGCGCCTGCCTGAATCCGAACGACCCGCTGAAGGACATGCGCATGGTGCTCGAGGAGTGCCGCGCCATGGGCGTCGAGTCGGTGTCGAACATCGGCCCCTCGATCAGCTACGTCGACAAGGGCAGCAACATCCGCAAGGTGCTCGAGTCGGCCGGCATCACGCTGCAGGCGGAGATCGACTTCCTGAAGCTCGCCCGCGAGATGAACTTCGTGACGATCGGGCTCGCCTTCGACGAGGAGGACAGCTGCCGCCTGGTCGAGGAGGCACAGCCCGACCTCTTCTGCTTCCACGCCGGCACCACGAAGGGCGGCCGGCGCGGCTTCGATTCGGGCGAGACGATCGCCGAGACGGCGGCGCGCACCGAGTCGGCCAACCAGAAGCTGCGCAAGCTGAAGAAGGACGTGCTGCTGGTCGCCCACGGCGCCGCGATGGAGACGCCCGAGGACGCGCAGTACATCCTCGACCACACGAGCTGCGACGGCTTCTGGACCGGCAGCTCGACCGAGCGCCTCCCGATCGAGCGCGCCGTCACCGCGACGGCGAAGGAGTTCCGCAGCCTCTCGTTCAAGGGCCGCAAGGCGCGCTGAGCCGCGCCCGCCGCAACCCCCGCTGACACCGCCGACACCGCCGACACCACCACCGCTCGCGGCCCGCCGCCGCGCGAGGAGTTCCGACATGGCGAAGAAGAAGATCGCGATCCTGGCCACGCTCGACACGAAAGGTGCCGAGGCGCAGTTCCTGAAGGCGCAGTTGAAGCACTTGGGCAGCAAGGCGCTGATCGTCGACCTCGGCGTGCTCGGCGAGCCGCAATGCGAGGCGGACGTCGGCCGCAAGGAGGTCGCGAAGGCGGGCGGCACCGCGCTCGCCGAGCTGCAGAAGGCGGCGACGCGCGAGGCGGCCGCGCCGGTGATGGTCGCGGGCGCCACCGCGCTGCTGCTGAAGAAGGTCGCCGCCGGCAAGGTGCACGGCGTGATCGGGTTGGGCGGCCTGCAGGGCACGGCAGCGTGCTGCAGCGTGATGCGCGCGCTCCCCTACGGCCTGCCGAAGGTGATGGTCTCGACGGTCGCGTCGGGCGACACCTCGCCCTACGTCGGCGTCAGCGACATCACGATGATGTTCAGCGTCGGCGACATCCTCGGGCTCAACGCCTTCATGCGGAAGGTGCTGGCCAATGCGGCCGGCGCCGCGCACGGCATGGCACAGGTGAAGGTGGAGCTGAACCGCGGAGAGTTGGGACAACGGAAGCGCAAGGCGGGCGAGAAGCCGCTGATCGGCATCTCGAACCTCGGCGTGCTGACGCAGGGCACGATGCTGGCGCAGGAGCTCTTCGCCAAGGCGGGCTACGAGACGATCGTATTCCACGCGGTCGGCACCGGCGGCCGCGCGATGGAGCGGATGATGCGGCAGGGCATCATCGGCGCCGTCTTCGACTACGCGATGGGCGAGATCTCCGACGCGCTGTTCCATGGCTTGCGCGCGGGCGACGCGACGCGCCTCACGGTGGCGGGCGAGCTCGGCCTGCCGCAGGTGCTGGTGCCGGGCGGCTCGGAGCACCTCGGCATCCTGGTCAGCGTCCCGAACCAGCTGCCCGATCGCTGGAAGGACCACAAGCACGTCTGGCACAACCCGGTCGTGCTGGCGCCGCGGTTGAACGCGGAGGAGCTGAAGACGGTCGCGGTCGAGATCGGCAAGCGGCTGCAGGCGACCAAGGGCGACGCGGTGCTGATGCTCCCGAAGCTCGGCACCGGCCGCTACGCGATGCCGGGCGGTCCGCTGAACGACCCGGCCGGTGACGCCGTCTACTTCGAGACGCTGAAGCAGGGCGTGCCGCCGACCCTCGAGATCGTCGAGCGCGAGCTGCACGCCGAGGATCCCGCCTTCGTCACCGAGGCGGTCGAGCGGCTGATCGCGCTGATCGAGAAGCAGCGCGGGGCCGGCAAGGCGAAGGGCGACGCGAAGAAGGAAGGCGCTGCGCGTGGCCGCAAGGCGAAAGGCGCCAAGGTGAAGGAGCCCAACGCGAAGACGGCCGCCGACGCCGGCGCTCCGAAGGCGAAGGGCTCCGGCAACGACGCGAAGGCGCGCGCGCGCGAGGCATGAGCGGCGGCCCGTTCGCGAACCTCCGCAACCGCGCCGGCGAGCGGCTCGATGTGGCGTTCGTCGCGCCGAGCGGCGACGCGGCGAGCGGCGCGCGGCCGCTCGTCGTGCTGGCGCATGGCGTGACGTCGGCGCACGATCGCCCCTACCTGATCGCGCTCGGTGAAGCGTTGGCGGCGCGCGGCGTCGCGGTCGCGCGCCTCTCCTTCGCCGGCAACGGCGCGAGCGAGGGGCGTTTCGAGGAGTGCTGCCCCACCAAGGAGGTCGACGACCTCGGCGCGCTGCTCGATGCGGCGGTGGCGGCCGGCTTCGGGCCGCTCGGCTACGCGGGCCACAGCATGGGCGGCGCGGTCGGCGTGCTGCGCGCGGCGCGCGACGAGCGGATCGCCGCGCTCGTCTCGCTCGCCGGCATGCACCACGTCGGCCGCTTCTACGCGCGCGTCGCGGCGCAGCTGCGCTACGGCGAGCTCTTGCTCGGCAAGCCGGGCTGCCCGTGGGGCAAGGCGCTCGACGAGGACGCGCGCGCGCTCGGCTCGCTCGACGCGGCGGCGGCGGCCGTTCGCTGCCCGTGGCTCCTCGTCCACGGCACGATGGACGAGCTCGTGCCGATCGGCGACAGCTTCGACGCACGCGCCGCCGCGCAGGCAGCCGGCCACGCGCCGGAACTGCTCGCGCTGTCGGGCGTCGACCACCGCTTCACCGGCGCGATCGACGGCCTCGTGCGCGCCGTCGTGCCGTGGCTGGCGGAGCGGGTGTCATCCCGATCCGGGAGTGTTCCGCCGCCGTGAACCGCACACCGCGTGGCGCCGCTGCGATGGTGCGGATGCCGTCGGCGGAACGCTCCCGGAACGAAATGTCAGCGCGGCGGCAGGGTGATCTCGGCGGTCAGGCCGGCGCTGGTCGGCTCGAGTTCGATCGTCGTGCGGCGCGTTCCATCGGCGGCGGCGACGGTGACGCGGTAGCGCGCGGCCGCGAGGAGGTCGCCCTCGAGGCGCCCGGTCTCGGCGGCGAAGCGCGCCGGCAGGACGATCGTCCGGCGCTCTCCTGCCGACTCCTCGTGCAGTTCGATCGTGACGCGCGCGCCGGCGACGCCCGCGCCGTTGACCGAATCGACCACGCGCAGCCGCAGTGGCACCGTCGGCAACGTGGAGGCGACGGTCGCCGCGCCGCGCACCGGCGGCAGCTCGATCACCCACTCCGCGCCCTCGCTCGCCTCGCCGGCGGCGTCGCTCCTCGCATCGCTCGCGCCCGCCTGCGCCGCGAGCCGTTCGCACTGCGCCGCGGGATAGGGGCTCGCCGGATCCTCGAGCGCGAAGCGGCCCGCGCCGCCGCGGCAATCGGCGCGCACCTCGAGCGAGAGCGCGCCGAGCGGCACATCGGCGAAGGTGAAGCGCCCCGCGCCATCCGTCATCACGAAGCCGAGGTCGAGCGGCTCCGCGCCGCCGCGCACCGCGAGTCGCACGTCGCGGAACGGGATCGCCGCGCCGCTCGCTCGATCGACCAACCGCCCTCGCACCGTGCGCGTCGCGACGGCCGGCGGCAGCTCGACGGTCGCCTGCAGCGGCGAACCAGCGGCGTGCTCGCGCGGGACCTCGAGCGCGAAGCGGCGGCTCGAGCCCGCCGCGCGCACCTGCCACTCGTAGCGGCCGGGCCACAACCTCGCGCGCGTCACCCCCTCCGCGTCGAGCGGCGGGAAGGTGGCGTCGAGGAAGCCGGCGAGCTCGATCAACGCGACCGCCGCCCCCTCGATCCGCGGTGAATCGAAGCGGGTCGCGCGCGGCCGCCCGCCCTCCGCCTCGACCACGCGCAGTTCCACCTCGATCGGCGCGAGGCGCGTCACCTCGGCGACCCCCTGCGCGCCCGCCGCGAGCGCGATGCGATCGGCCGCGAGGAACGCCTCCTCGATCGAGAGGGCGCTCGCATCGCCGATCGACACGAACGCCCGCTCCTCCGACCGCAGCTCGAATGCCGCGAGGTCGTACTCGCCGGCCGGCAGCCTCTCGAAGCGGGCGCGCCCCGAGCGGTCGGCGACGCTGCGCCACGCGCGCGCGCCGTCGCGCGTCTGGAGCTGCACGACGGAGCCCGGCTGCAACGCGCCCGCGGCGTCGACCACCGCCACCTCGAGCGACGCGGGCGGCGCGAACGCGAGCCGCACCCGGTCGGCGGGTGCGTCGACGGCCTGCAGCAGCGGCGCGAAGCCAGCGGCGCGCGCCACGACGGAATAGGAGCCGGCCGGGAGCTCGCGGAACGCGAAGCGGCCGTCGCGATCGGTCGTGCAGCGTGCCAACGGAGCAGCGTCCGGCCAGCGCGCCGCGTCGCCGTCGGGGAGGCGCGCGTGCAGCTCGAGCATGGCGTCGGTCGCCCCTTCGACGCGACCGGCCACCGCCGCGGCGCCCGCGCCGTCGTCGCGCTCGAGCCGCACGACGAGATGCGGCGGCTCGTCGTCGCGCGCCAGCGTCGCCGCGAGCGTCGCGAGGCGGTACCCCGGCGCGACCACGGCCACCTCGACTGGCAACGGCGCCCCCGACTCGGGCAGCCAGAGCGGCGCCTCACCGGTGGGCGCGCCGAGCTGCAGGCCGAGCCGGGCGCGGCCGCGCGGCCACCAGGGATGCGGCTCGACCGGCGCCGCCACGTGCAGCGGCGGCGCGCCACGCACCGCGAAGAGGAGCAGCGCGACGTCGTCGCACGGCGCGCCGCTCTCGGCATCGATGGCGTCGACGAGGAGGTCGCAGCGGCGCAACGCCACGCGCCGCTCGACGCCGCCCTCCGCCGCCACGCGCGCATCACCCGCTGCGTCGCCGAGATCGGCGACCGCCGCGTCGAGGTAGCCCGCGGCCGAAGCGCCGATCGAGCGCGGCGCCGCCGGCAGCGAGTCGAGCGCGAAGCGGCCGCTCGCGTCGGCGCGCGTGGCGAGGTGGACGAACGAGGCGGGCGCGAGGTAGGTCGGCGCGCCCGCGAGGTGCGCCGCCTGCCGCTCGATCCACGGCGGCCCTTCGCCCGTGACGACCGGCGCGACGCCGAGCTCGGCGAACGGGATCGGGCGCGACTCGTCGTCGACCACGACGCCGCGCAACGGCGCCGCCGCGGCGAGCACCACTTCGAGAGCGGCGCGGCCGGCCGCGTCGGCGGCGAGCGCGTGCAGCTCGACGGCGGCGCGACCGGGCGCGAAGAACCAGAGCGACGCGACGTCGGCCTCGATCGACTCGATGCGGAAGTGCCCCTCCGCGTCGGTGCGAGCGAGCGGCGGCGGGGTCGCTGCGTCGTCCTGCGCGCCGCACAACGGCACGCTGACCGCGACGAAGCCGGCCGGGTCCGAGATCGGCTCGATGCGGCCGCCGACGATCGCGACGCCGGCGAGCGGACGGCCGCTCGGCTCGACGACGCGACCGGCGGCGAACGGGAGGCGCGCGCCATCGGCCACGCGAGCGGCAGGGAGCGGCCGCTCGAGCGCTGCTGCGTCGAGCGGCGCCGCGTCGTTCGTGCCGTCGCGGCTCGCTCGCTCCCCCGCCGTCGCAGCGGCCGTCCCGAGCGGCGGGAGCGGCGCGGAGTCGCCGGCGGCGCTCGTCCATGGCCGCCACCACGCGAACGTGCCGCCGAGGAGCAGCAGCGCGGCGGCGCTGCCGACGAGAGCCTTGCTCGAACTGCTCATGAGGACGGGTCCTCCGATCCACGGCAGCAGCAGCGCCGCCCACGTCTCGCGTCGTCCGCCGTGCGCCGCGTCGAGCTGCTCGCGCAGCAGGGCGAGCCCGCGCTGCAGCCGGCTCTTCACCGTCGCCAGCGGGAGCCGGTCGCGCTCCGCGATCGCGGCGGGCGAAAGGTCGGCGAAGTAGCGCTGCCAGAGCGTCGTGCGGTAGGGCTCGGCCAGCGACTCGAGCAGCGTCGTCACGCGACGGGCGAGCTCGATCTGCGCGGCGGCGGTGGCGGCGTCGAGTTGCGCTTCGGGCGCGGCGACGAGCCGCTCGCGCGCGTCGCGCCGCTGCTGCGCCAAGCGGTCACGGGTGGCGAGACGGATGACGACGCGCCGCAGCCAGCCGCGGAAGGCGCCACCGGTCTCGGGGCGCTGCTCGAGCGCCGCCGCGACGGTAAGGGCGGCGAGGTCATCGGCCGCGGACGCGTCGCGAACGAGGCCGCCGGCGAGGCGCCGCACGAAGGCGAGCTGCGCCGCGACGAGCTGCGGATCGAACGAACGTGGGGTCTCCATGCACCCCCTGATGCGCGCCGCGAACGGATCGGATGCAGAGTGCGGTTCTCGGCGGCGGAACGCTCCCGGAACGAGATGACGGCCGTTCTCTCCCGGCGGCCTACTGCTTCGCCGGGGGATCCGACTGCAGCAGCGCCAGCAGGTCGAGGATCTCCGCTTCGGTGAAGGTGACGAGCAGGCCGGTCGGCATGGCGGAGAGGGTGCTCCGCTTCTGCTTGGCGAGCTCGGCCTTCTTCACCACGGTGACGATCTCGGGGCGGCGCAGGTCGCTCGCAACCGAGAAGGTCGCGGCGTCCTCGCCCACCACGCGGCCGATCACGTCGCGGCCGTCCTTCAAGAAGAAGAGCTGCTGCTCGTAGCCCTCGAGGATCGCCGCCGACGGCTCGACGATCTGCTTCAGCAGCTCGACGCCGCGGTACTTGGTGCCGATCGCCGAGAGGTCGGGCGCGCTCTTCAG
>JAEUIC010000044.1 GCA_016795285.1 Planctomycetota bacterium
CACCGCCGCGCAGCGCCCTCAGACGAAGCGCGGCGGATCGTCCCCCTCGTCGTCGTCGTCGCCGTCGGCGAGGTCGTCGACCGGCTCGTTGCGCGCGGGGCCGGGCGGCGGCGCTCCCCCCGCCGCCACGGTCGCGCGCACGCCATGCCGGCGGCGCAACTCCTCCGCGAACTGCTCCGCCTTCTGGCGCAGCCGCAGCGACTGGTAGGCGCTCGCGTGCGGCGGGAAGAGGCGGAGATCGGCCTGCAGCAGCGCGGCGCAGAGCGCGAGCCGCAGCGCCTCGGCCGGCTTCTCGACGCCGATCGCCTCGCGGATCTTGTTGCCGACGCCGCGCCAGCCCGGATAGGTCGGCAGCCCGTCGACTTCGGCGGGCGCCTTCCAGCCGGTCGCCTTGCGCAGCCGGCGCAGGCAGAGCGGATCGAGCAGCGGATCGAGCCCCTGCAGCTTCTGGCCCGCGGCCTCGACCGCCAGCACGTCGCTGCCGGCGACCAGCGTGCCGAGCCGCAACTGGCTCGGCCCATCGGGCGCCTGCGGGTCGAGCGCGCGCAGCACTTCGTAGGGGAAGACGCCCGGCAGCGCGCCGTCGCGCGAGTGGACCGCGTCGATCAGCGCGAAGTGGACCGGCAGCTTCTCGAGCAGCGCGAGGGTGAGGTCGCCCGGATCGGTGCCGTACTCGAGCGACACGAGGTCGGTCGGCGTGGCGAGCGTGTGCCAGACGTTCCAGAGCGCGAGCGCCGGCCCCCACTGCTCGTCGGTGCGGTTCTTCGCGAAGACGATGCGGAAGTCGGCCTGCTTCCAGATCCGCCCGGTCGGCTTCTTGCCCAACGTGCCGAGCTCGACCGGAACGAGCTCGTCGGCGAGGTCGCGCAGTTCGTAGCACGACTCGTCGTAGCCGAGCGCGGCGCCGACCTGCTTCACCGAGCGGCGCGAGAGGTAGCGCGACAGCTCGCCGCGCGTCTCGACCACCCGCAGGATGCGGAAGCCGCGATCGAGCAGCCCGTTGAAGAGCTGCGCGACGAGCTTCGGATCGACGTAGGAGAGCGGCTCGGCTTCCTTGCGCACGCCGCGCATGAAGTCGACCTTGCAGGCGACTTCGAAGAGCTCGCGCCGCTTGCCCGACTTGATCTGCGCGTTCTCGACCGCTTCGTAGAAGCCGGAGTGCTTCAGCGTCTCGCCGAAGACCTTGGCCGCGTCCTCGCCGCGAGCGACCACGAAGGGGCGCGCGGCCCCGCGCACGATCGGCGCGGGCGGCAGCGGCGCGAAGGCGGGCGGCGGGGCGGCGGCCGGCGCGCGCGGCGGCGCCGACGGAGCGCTCTGCGGCGGCCGGGCGCCGCTTGAAGGGGCGGTGAGCGGCGCGGGCGGGCTCGCGGCACCGGGCGCGGCACGCTGCACAGCGCGCGTGCGCGGCGCCGGACGATCGTCCGCCTCTTCGTCGTCGTCGGCGGCGTCCTCGTCGTCGCCGCGGTGATCGCCGCGGTGATCGTCGCGCGTCCCGGCGCCCTCGTCGCCGTCGCCGTCGTCGTCGGACGCGGTCGCCTCGTCGGCGTCGTCGCGCGCTTCGTCGTCGCGCGGCTCGTCGTCGTCGTCGCGCGACTCATCGTCGCTGTTCGACGCGCGCGCCTTGCGCTTCGGCGCGCGCGCGGCCGGCGTCCGCTTGGGGCTCTTGCTCGACGCGGCGGAGCGGCTCGAGGACGAGCTCGCCTTCTTGCGGGTGGCCATCGCTGCTCTCGGTCTCTCGCAGCCCCAACCCGGGGCAATGGCGTCATCGGCGGGCGACGTCCCGCCATGGACGCGCACCAACGGTTTCCGAAGCGTTCCGACCGCGCTTCGCGCTCGGGGGATTCCCCGGCGGTTCCAGACCGACGACGCAGAGAGGTCTAAAGCCTGCCCGGCGGCGAAACAAGGGGCGCGCCGCGGCGCAGCGTGCGCCCGAGGTCGTTCCGAGCGCTCCGCGCCGTGCGTCGCAGCCGTGGACGTCCGCTCCGGTGGCGTAAGGTGCGAGCCCTTCGATGGCACGGGCGGAGTCCCCGATGACGACGATCCTCCTCACCGCACTGCTCGCCGTCGCCACCCCCGCGACGCCCGACGAGCGCGCCGACGTGCTCCTCTTCGCGCCCCGCATCCACACCGTCGATCCGCAGCAGCCTGCGGCCGAGTTCGTCGCGTGGCGCGACGGGCGGATCGTCGCCGTCGGCCCGCGCGAGCAAGGCGAGGCGTGGCGCGCGCGCGCGGAGTCGGTCCTCGAGGCGCCGCTCGGCAGCTGCATCGTGCCCGGCTTCATCGACAGCCACGCCCACCTCTTCGCCATCGGCCATGCGCTGCGCGAGCTCGACCTGAACGGCACCCGCGACTACGCCGAGGTGATCGCGCGCGTCGCCGAGCGGGCCGCGCGCGAGCCGGCTGGCCGCTTCCTCCGCGGCCGCGGTTGGGACCAGAACGACTGGCCGGAGACGCGCTTCCCCCACCACGCCGAACTCTCGCGCGCGACGCCCGACCACCCGGTCGTGCTGCAGCGCGTCGATGGCCACGCGTTGCTCTGCAACGCACGCGCGCTGCAACTCGCTGGCATCGACGAGCGGACGGTCGCGCCGGCCGGCGGCGAGATCGTGCGCGACGACCACGGCGTGCCGACCGGCGTGCTGATCGATCGCGCGTGCGATCTGGTGACCGCCGTGCTGCCGCCACCGGCCGCCGACGAGGAGCGCGAGGCGCTCGCGCTCGCGCAGCAGGCGTGCGCGGAGCACGGGATCACGTCGCTGCACGACGCCGGCATCGGGCGCGAGCGGCTCGCGCTGCTGCAGGCGGCGGCCGACGCCGGCTCGCTCACGGTGCGGCTCCACGAGATGCTCGACGGCGACGACGCCGCGCTGCTCGAGGAGTGGTTCGCGCGCGGACCGTGGCGCCATCCGGGCGGTTTCCTCGCGGTGCGCGCGGTGAAGGTCTACGCGGACGGCGCGCTCGGCTCGCGCGGCGCGTGGCTTCTCGAGGAGTACGCCGATCGTCCGGGTCACCGCGGGCTCTCCCTGATCGGGAGCGAGGAGCTGGTCGCGCTCGGCACGCGGGCGTTGCGGGCCGGCTTCCAGCTCTGCACCCATGCGATCGGCGATGCCGCGAATCGACAAGTGCTCGACGCCTACGAACGCGTGCTGCGCGGTGGCAGCGACGCGACCGGCGGCGTCGCGCGCGACGTGCGCTGGCGCATCGAGCATGCACAGCTGCTGGCGCCGGCCGACGTGCCGCGCTTCGCCGCACTCGGCGTGGTCGCGTCGATGCAGAGCTGCCACGCCACTTCCGATGCGCCATGGGTGCCGGCGCGGATCGGCGCGGCGCGGGCCGAAAGCGAGGCGTACGTCTGGCGCACGCTGCTCGCGAGCGGAGCGCGCCTCTGCAACGGCACCGATGCGCCCGTCGAGCCGCTCTCGCCGCTGCGCAACCTCGCCGCCGCGCAGACGCGCCAGGATCCCGATGGCAGCACGGAGGGCGACCGCGCGTCGAGCGCCTTCTTCGCCGCACAGTGCCTCACCGGCCGCGAAGCGCTCGCGAGCGCGACGGCGAGCGGCGCCCACGCGGCGTTCCGCGAGGACGAGCTCGGCGTGCTGCGCGTCGGCGCCTGTGCCGATCTGGTGCTGCTCTCCGCCGATCCGACCGCGCTGACCGCGACGAGTTGGCGCTCCGTGAAGGTCCTGAGAACCTTCGTCGCTGGACGAACCGTCCACGCCCTGGATTGAAGACGGCTGCGGACCGGCGCGAGCGCCTTCTTGCCGAGGGAACGCGGTTCGGCCCGGGAATTCCTGAGAAGGTCCACCGCAGCTGCTGACGAAGCGCCGGAAGTCGGCTAGCCTCCGGCGCCCGCGTCGACTCGCTGCACCATTCCGCGCCACTGCCGCGCGAAAACGTGCGATGCCGCACAAGAAACGGCCGCGCACGGGTGCCGTGAGGACGACGATCGTCACGCTCGGCTGCTCATCCGTCGAGTGCGACGCAACGATGGTGCGTCGCGGGCCCGTCGAACCTTTCGGGCTCGCGATCCGTCCAACCTCGATGCGACTTGCTCGACATCCGTGAACGGGAGGAGACGAGTGCTTCATCATCCAAGGGCCTTGCTCGTCCAAGCGGCGAGCGTCGCGCTCTCTTGGCTTGTCTGCGTTGCCACCGCTTCGGCGCAAGCGCGCGTCGGATCGTTCGTCGACGGTGAACGGCCGATGTACCTTGAAGTCACGCCGTTCGTCGACGGTCAGCCGATCCATGTCGAATTGCGCAACGTGCCGGCGGGTGCCAAGTCGCCGCTGCTGATCTGGAGCTTCGGCACCGACCTGATCGACCTCACGCCGGCAGGCGTTCCGGGCCAGCTCGGCCCCGACCTGCTGATGGGCGGCCTCGAGCCGATGGACTCGATCCGCTTCACGTACGACGACGTGCTGCCGACCGGCTTGGTCGGCTCTCCGCTCTACCTTCAGGCGTACGTCAAGCTGCCGGGCGGCGTCGGCCGGCTGAGCTCGATGACGGCGACCTACGTGATCGGCACCAACGACGATCCGGGCACCGACCCGACCATCGTCTTCCCGTTGCCGCTGACGGTGACCGAGCTGCTCGCGCCCGGCACCCACGGCTTCGCGCGGACCAACGAAGCGCTGCGCGTCGGCGTGCCGCTGCCGAAGGGCCAGGTCTTCGAGAGCAACGGCATCCCGCAACTCACGCTGCTCGGCGGCGCGACCGAGGCGCAGTTCGCGACGCTCGCCAAGTGGCCGGACGGCAGCGTCAAGTGGGCGCTCTGCGAGTGGCGCACGAGCCTCGCCGCTGACGGCAGCTCGACGGCGTTCTCGATCGACAAGGGCACCGGCAACTTCGGCGGCGCGAACCTCGCGTCGGTCGCCGGCTCCATCGTGACGGTCGACACCGGCGCGGCGCGCGTGGTGTTCGACCCGGCCAAGGACGACCTGTTCGACAGCTACCAGCTGAGCGGTCGCGAGGTGTTCAGCACGACGCTCGGCAACCGGCCGCGCTTCTGGGACGCGAGCGACGTCGAGTGGACCTGGAACGAGACCGCCGTCGCGCTGCGCCGCAACGGCCCAGTGCGTGCCGAAGTCGAGGTCGACGGCACGTTCACCCGCACCACGGCGCTCGACGACCCCGATCGCATCCACGTGCGCTTCTACGTCGAGCTCTGCAAGGGGTCGACGGCCGCGAAGGTCACGGCGTCGCTGCGCAACACCGCGCTCTCCTTCCCCGAGCATCTGCTCTTCCGCGGCTTCACGTTCCGCGGCTGGCTGAACGAGACGGGCGTGCTCGACATCCGCCTGCCGCAGACCTCGACCGACGGCCTGCCGCAGGCGCTCTGGAGCGGGAAGCTGAACGTCGCCACCGACACGGCGCTGTTCAACCAGGGCTTCGCGCGCTTGAAGAACGACGAGCTCTGCTACGACCCGAACTGGTCGAACTTCGTCCCGCTGATCGAGCGGTTCGCCACCGACAGCTTCGCCATCGAGGGCGTGCAGGCGCGCATCGGCGCGACCTACTTCACCGGCGACTCGACGACGGGCTTCCGCTCGATCGAGCGCGAGTTCGCCGACCCGACCTTCATGGAGGTGAACGCGTCGAGCGGACGCGGGCTGCTGGTCGGGCTGCCGTTCGCTCGCTACTTCTGGCCGATCGAGCTGGCGGCGGCCGGCGACGGCCGGATCGAGGTCGGACTGCTGCCGCACAAGGACCCGGCCGACGCCTATCCCTACACGCTCACCTACGCCAGCGCCGAGACGCGCTTCTTCTGGGTGATGCCGGAGGCCGCGCCGGCGGTCGACCCGGTCGCCAGCGCGTTCCCCTTCGACGCGCCGCTCGCCGCGCGCGCCGACTCCTGGGTCTACAACCAGTCCGACGTCTGGCACTGGAAGCTGGTCACGAAGACCGACGTCGACAACTACTGCGCGCACACCGGGCTGCGCAAGCCGGCCGCCTCGACGACCGACGTGGTGCGGACCATCTACGAGTACTCGAACACCACCGGCGGCGGCAGCAACAACTGGGAGGAGACGCGCCGCTTCTTCCAGTGGATCCGCGGCGGGCTCGGCGGCGCGGCGCTCAACTCGTGGATGGAGGCGTACTACAAGGTCGACAAGATGCCGTGGTCGATCGACGACGGCACGCTCTCGCAGCGCGGGAGCATCCGCAACAAGACCGCCGTCGTCACCAAGAAGGACGACTACTACAACAACTCGAAGCACACCTACTGGCAGGTCGTGCCGGACTGGGGCTTCGCCCACGGCGAGACCTACCTGCTCGACAGCGGTCGCCACATGACCGAGACGCTGCTCGATTCCGGCATCTCCCCCAACGTGAAGCCGAACGGGAACTTCGTGAGCGGCACCTACGGGGCGCTCATCAACGCGGCGGCCGCGGTGCTCGACTACCGGAAGGACCAGGCGCTCGAGGACTGGATGCACGACATCTGCTTCCAGTGGGCGAACGTCGTCTTCCAGGTCGACAACAACTTCGGCGTCGACACGTCGCAGCTCGGCTGGCAGGCGCCGATCGGCACGCCGCCGGGGCAGGCGGCCAATCCCGACGGCTACATGGTGACCTGGGCGGCCGGCAAGTCGACCGACAAGGCGGCCTACGGCTACACGACGCAAGGCTGGACCGACATCCGCAACGGCTCGCAGGCCTTCCAGCGCGTCGCCCACTACCTGCGCCGCGAGGATCCGACCGACCCGCTGATCGGCGACCTGCTGGCGCGCGGCGAGGACTGGTACCACTACGCCCATCGCTCGATCCGCGACGACTGGCAGCAGCTGACCGGCGACCTCTACATCATCGACGTCTTCCGCGGCGACGCCGGGACGCCGGTGGTCGACCCCTTCGAGCTGCCGGGCTTCGACATCGAGACCGACGACCAGATCGGCTACGCGCTGCAGTCGATCGTGAACCTGAAGCTCGAGCACCAGCTCTCCGACACCGCGTTCTCCTACGGCGTCGAGATGCATCGCAGCATGAGCAAGGGCACCTACGACGGCTACATCAACGACCCGATCCTGAACGAGTTCATCTGGCGCTACCTCGTGCACTACGGACTGCTGAAGCCGTGAGCCACGCGGGGCGCCGAACGCGGCGGGAGGCCGCGCGTCGTCGCGCGACGCCCGCCGAGCCGCGAGCGCCCCGGACTCTCCCGCAGTGCACCCCTGATTGACCCCTTGAGTTGCGGCCGCCGATCCGGGCGCCTGTTCCCGCGGCGGCTCCTCGTCCCTCGGCAAAGCTCGTCCACCGCCCGCGATCGGACCACCCCGATCGCGGGCGGAACCCTTTTCGGAGAACTCGCCGCTTCAGACCTCCCCCCGCACCACCGAACTCAACCCACGACGCAGACACGCACCTGGGGATTCGGAGGTCCGGAACGACATGTTGAAGCACTTCGCAGTTCCATCGCTCGTCGCCGCGCTCGCCCTGGGGGCGAGCGCTCAATCGACGACCACCTCGACGATCGGCTCGTTCGTCAGCGGCGAGCGACCCTACTACCTCGAGGTCGACCAGTTCGCCGACGGGCAGCCCTTCACCGTCAAGTTCATGAACCTGCCGGCGGACGCGACCGACGTCACGCTCTACCTCTCGCCGAAGATCGTCGTGGTGAAGCACCCCGACTCGTCCGTGCCGGGCAACTTCGGGATCGACCTCGCTTCGGCCACCACCTACAAGGTCTCCGGCAGCAGCTACAGCGGCACCGTGAACGGCGCCACCTGCAACGGCCGGATGTACCTGCAGGGCTACTTCAAGACCAAGGCGGGCGGCCGCATCACCTCGCTCGTCGAGGTCTTCCCCGACGCGGCCCTCACTTCCGACCCGGCGCCGGGCATCGACTTCCCGCTGCCGCTGATCACGCAGGAGACGCTGCGGCCGGGCAAGGCGGGCGTCAACCGGACGGCGCAACCGGTGCGCGTCGGCGTGCCGCTGCCGAAGGGCCAGGTCTTCGAGAAGAACGGCGTCCCGCAGCTCACGCTGACCGGCGGGCCGAAGGAAGCGCAGTTCTCGACGCTCGCCAAGTGGAGCGACGGCAGCTGCAAGTGGGTGCTCGCCGAGTACCGCGCCGACGTGACCGCCGGGCAGGCGAACACCTCGGTGAAGGTCGACAAGGGCACCGGCAACTTCGGCGGCGGCGATCTCGCCGCGACCTCCGGCACCGTCACCACGATCGACACCGGCGCGATCAAGGCGACCATCGACTCGAGCAAGCCCGACCTCTTCCAGTCGCTGCAGTCGGGCGGCCGCGACCTGATCTCGACCTCCGCCGGCAACAAGCCGCGCTTCTGGGACGCCAACGACGTCGAGTGGACCTGGCACAAGACGGCGGTGAAGACGCGCCGCAACGGCCCGGTGCGCAGCGAGATCGAGGTGGACGGCATGTTCACCCGCTCCAGCTCCGCCACCGACGCCGATCGCATCCTGGTGCGCTTCTACCTCGAGCTCAGCAAGGGCTCCTCGGCGGTCCGCGCCACCGTCTCGCTGCGCGACACGAGCGTGCAGTTCCCCGAGCACCTGCTCTTCCGCGGCTTCACCTACCGGCTGCAGCTGAACGAGTCGGGGCCGTTCGACGTGCGGATGCCGAAGCCGGCCGTGAACGGCGACGCCGTCGCGACCCACGCGGGCTCGATCGGCAGCGGCCAGGACGCCGCCTACGTGAGCGGCTACGTGCGGCGCACCGACTACCGGATGCAGAGCGACCCGAACTCGGGCTCCCACTACGGCTTCGTGCAGCGCAACGGCAACGACGCCTTCGCCATCGAGGGCACCTGCGCGCGCATCGGCAGCACCAACTTCTGCGGCTCGTCGGCCACCAACTGGTTCTCGGCCGAGAGCGAGTTCTCCGACCCGGCGTTCGTCGAGGTCAACTCGCAGTCCTCCGGCCGCGGCGCGCTGTTCGGCGTCGAGCACGCCTGCCGCACCTGGCCGGTCAGCATGGAAGCGGGCGGCGACGGCCGCATCGAGATCGGGATCCTGCCGCACAAGGGCAAGAGCGACGCCCACCTCTACCCGCTCACCTACGCCAGCGCCGAGACGCGCAGCTTCTACCTCGCCTTCGAGACCGGCCGCGCCGCCGATCCCTTCGCGACCGCGATGAACTTCGACTACCCGGTGGCCGCGCGCGCCGAGCTGTTCGCCTACAACCAGGCCGAAGTGTGGCCGTGGAAGCTCGTCTCCGACGCCGACGCGAAGAGCTACCAGAGCTTCGCCGACATCCGCACGACCAAGAACGACACCTCCGACCCGGTCCGCACCAACTACCGCTTCGCGGGCGGCACCGGCGGCGGCAACAACAACTGGGAGGAGACGCGCCGCTTCTACCACTGGCTGCGGACCGGCCACGGCGGCTCGTACTACCACTCGCTGTTCGAGGCGTACTACAAGGTCGACAAGATGGCCTGGAGCATCGATGACGGCCGCCTCGTCGATCGCCAGAAGATCCGCAACTCGACCGCGAAGGTGACGCGCAAGTCGGACATGTACGACGGCAGCAAGCACACCTTCTTCCAAGCGATCCCCGACTGGGGCTTCGCCCGCGGCGAGACCTACCTGCTCGATGCCGCGAAGCCCCTGGCCGAGACGATCCTCGACAAGTCGATCTCGCCCAACGTGCAGCCGAACGGCAACTTCGTGCAGGGCACCTTCGGCGCGGTGACCAACGCCGCCTGCGCGGTGCTGCAGCTCGGGCCGAACCCGGAGCTCGAGGACTGGACGCGCACGATCATGTACCAGTGGGCGAACGTGGTCTTCCAGCAGGGCAACAGCTTCGGCGTGAACACCGGCACGCTCGGCTGGCAGGCGCCGATCGGCACGCCGGAAGGCAGCGCGACCAACCCCGACGGCTACATGGTCACCTGGTCGGCCGGCAAGGCGTCCGACAAGGCGAAGTGGGGCTACATGTCGCAGCAGTGGACCGACCTGCGCCTGAACTCGCTCGCCTTCAAGCAGTTCTCGCACTACCTCGCCGAGAAGGCGCCGACCGACCCGCTCCTCTCCGACCTGCTCTACCGCGCGCCCGACATGTACCACTACGCGCGGCGCGGCCTGCTCGACGACCACAACCGCAACACCGGCGACTACTACATCACCGACGTCTTCGCGGGCGATGCCGGCAACAGCAAGCCGAACCCGCTCTCCCCTCCGGGCGCCCTGATCGACAAGCCGAACTCGAGCGGCTACGCGAACCAGAGCATCGTGAACTTCCTCCTCGACTTCCGCCGCAGCGAGTCGGCCTACAGCTACGGCGTCGAGCTGAACCGCAGCATGTCGGAGTCGACCTTCCAGCACATGGTGAACGACCCGGTCCTGAACGACTTCATGTACCGCTACCTGACCCACTACGGCGTGATCAAGCCGTGAGCTGAGCGGCGCTCGCCCACCCGCAGTACGCATCCTTCGTCGCGCGCCCGCGCCGGTCTCCCCGGTGCGGGCGCGCGGCGTTGCGGCCCCTCGTCAGCGGGAGAGCCGCGCCATCAGCCGTCCCTTCACGCTCGTCATCGCGACGCGATCGGCCGCATCGAAGCGGTCCGACGCGAGGAAGAGCGGCGCATCGCCGTCGCCCGCCGGCAGCAGCCCGTGCGAACCCTTCGCGAGCCCCGGGTCGAGCGAGATCGCCTTCATCAGGTACCGGAAGCCGAGCTTCTTCCGGAGCAGCGTCGCCGCCAGCTTGAGCTTGAGCAGCGCATCGCCCGGCGCGAAGAAGAGCTCGCTCGGGTCGTAGCCGGGCTTGCGGTGGATGTCGACCGTCGGCGCGAAGTCGGGCGCGCGCGCGTCGTCGAGCCAGTAGTGGTAGGCGAAGTAGCGGTCGCGGGCGCTCAGCGCGACCAGCTCGCCCGAGCGCGGATGGTCGAGCCCCGCCGCCCGCTTGCCCGCCTCGTCGAGCACCCGCTCGATGCCCTCGGTCCGCTCGAGCAGCGCCTGCACCGCGGCGAGGTCCTGCGGTCGGCGCACGTAGACATGGGCGATCTGGTGGTCGGCGACCGCGAAGGCGCGCGACCCGCCGGGATCGAGCAGCTCACCGAACGGCGTGTCGCGCACCGACAGGAAGCCCCCCTCGCGCAGCGTGCGGTTGATCGTGACCGCGCCGCGCGTGCGGGAGATGCCGTACTCGCTCACCACCACCACCGAGCGGCCGCTCGCGCGCGCCGCGTCGAGCAGCTTGCCCGCCTCGGCGTCGACGGCGGCGACCTGCGCGGGGAGGCGCGGATCGTCGGGACCGTAGCGCTGCAGGTCGTAGTCGAGGTGCGGCAGGTAGACCAGCGCGAGGTCGGGATCGTGGCGCGCCAGCACGCAGAGCGACGCGTCGGCGATCCAGCGCGTCGAGGCGATCGACGCGGTCGGCCCCCAGAACTGGAAGAGCGGGAAGGTGCCGAGCTCCGCGGTCAGCTCGTCGCGCAGCTGCGGCGGGTCGGACTGGCAGTCGGGGATCTTCCGGCCGTCGGCCGGATAGAGGGGCTTCGGCGTCAGCGCGACGGTGGCACCCGAGTGGAGGTTGAACCACCAGAAGAGGTTCGCGGTCGTGACCGGCGGGGTCGCCTCTGCCAGCTCGGCGAGGAGCTTCTTGCCCTGCAGGAGGTGGTTGCTCTGCCGCCACAACCACACCTCGGCGAGGTCGCGGAAGTACCAGCCGTTGGCGACGATGCCGTGGTCGCGCGGCAACGCCCCGGTGAGCAGCGTCGCCTGCGCCGTGCAGGTGACGCCCGGCAGCACCCCATCCATCGGCGCCCCCCACCCCTCCTTCGCCAGCGCCGACAAGCACGGCGCGTGGGGCAAGAGGTCGCGGGTGAGCCCGACCACGTCGAGGACGAGGAGCTTCTGCTTCGCCATGGCGCGCATGATCGCCGCCCCGAGCACGCCCCGGAAGCATCGCGCCGCCGCGCCCCGCCGCGACCGCGCCATGGACAGCGCGCGCCCGGCTCCGTCCAATCGCGCGTGGACGAACGGGACCCGGCCCCTTCCCGGGCATGGATCGAAGGCCCCTGCGCTCGTTGCGACCAAGGAGAGCGGTGGAAGACGACCGCGCGCTGGCCGATGCGGCTTCGCGCGGCGATCGCGGCGCATTCGACCGGCTGGTCGACCGCTACCTCGATCGCACGCTGCGCATCTGCGTCCGCCTGCTCGGCAACTACGAGGATGCCGAGGACGCGGTGCAGGAGACCTTCGCGCGCGCCTGGTCGCGCCTCGCGAGCTTCGCCGGCCGCTCCACCTTCGGCACCTGGCTCACCACCATCGCCATGCGCCACTGCACCGACGTCGATCGCGCGCGCAAGAGCCGCCGCCGCCACGTCGGCGAGCTGCCGCGCGACTTCGATCCCGGCCGCGACGCGCCCGCGCCGCGCGGCCACGCCCCGCCGCACGCGGCCGAGCAGCGCGAGCTGCTGATCGCGCTCGAGTCGCGCCTCGCGCTGCTGCCGCCGCGTTTGCGCGCGGCGCTGACGCTGCGCACCATCGAGGGGCTCGAGTACGAGGAGGTCGCGCAGGCGCTCGGCACCTCGATCCGTTCGGCGCGCCTCTACGTCTGGGAAGCGCGCCAGCGGCTCGTGCGCGAACTCGGCCTCCACCTCGACCCCGACGCCGACGGAGCGCCGTCATGAGCCGCTGCCGCCAGGCCGCTGCCCTGCGCGACTACGTCGACCGCGAGCTCTCGCTCGAGGGGTCGCTCCAGTTCGAGGCGCACCTCGAGGAGTGCGCGAGCTGCCGCGCCGCGCTCGCCGCGGAGCGCGCACTCGACGAGGCGCTGACGGCGCTGCCGCGGCCGCGCCTCGACGAAGCGGCGCGCCAGCGGCTGCGCGCGGCGGTCGCGGCGCGGGTCGCCGAAACGACCGCGGTGCCGCGCGACACGTCGAGTGGCCCATCGAGCGACACGCCGTCCCCGCTTCGCTTCTGGCGGGCGCCGCGCTGGCGCCGCTTCGCGCTCCCGCTCGCCATGGCGGCCGCCGCGAGCGTGCTCGCCTGGATCGCGTGGCGCCCGGAGCCGCCGCGCAGCGCCGATCGGCCCGCGCCGGCCGTTCCGACCGTCGCGACGCACGACGCCCCGGCAGCGCCGCCGCCCGCCGCGCCGAGTTCGTTCGCCGTCGCGCCCGCCGCGGCGACGCTCGCCGGTCCGCGCGACGAGCTCGCCACCATCGTCCGCCAGCTCGCGCGCGGCCACGCCGCCGCCGAAGGGGGCGACCTGCTCACCACCTTCCTGGTCGCCGCCGAGCCGCTGCGCGCGCGCGGACTCGCGCTGCCGGCACTCCTGCAGCCGCTGCTGCACGACGACGACGCTTCGCTGGCCGCGATGGGCGCCGCGCTGGTCGCCGCGGCGGTGCGCGACGGCGCGCTGCGTCGCGACGAGCCCGGTCTCGTGGCGAGCCTCGAGCGGGCGCTGCGTCGACCCGACCGCGCCCACGCGGCGCTGCGCGCCCTCGAAGCGATCGCCACGCGGCGCGCCTTCGAAGCGATCGCGGGCGCGACCGGACTGCCCGCGCTGCGCGAACCGGCGCTCATGGCGCTCGCCGCCGCGGGACGGCGCGAGGCGCAGCCGGCGCTCGAGCGCGAGCTGACCGCGCTGCTGCACGGGCGTGCGGGCGACGTGGCGCTGGCCGAGCGGATCGCCGCACGACTCGCGGTGCCGAACGTCGAGGCGCTGCGCACCCTCGCCGCGCTGCAGCGCGCCGGACTCGCGCCGACCGCCGTCACCGAGCGGCTCACCGCTGCGGCGGCGACGGCGCTGCCGCTGCTGGTTGCGGCGCTGCGCAGCGACGACGCCGCCCTGCGGCAGGACGCGCTCGCGCTCGCGACGCTGGCACGCGACGGCTCGCTCGCCGACGCGCTGGCGGCTGCTGCGGCGCGCCATGCCGCCGACGCGCCCGCCGCCTTCGCCGCGCTCGACGCGATCGGCGCCGCGCCGGCACTGCTCGCGTTGGCGCAATGGCGCGCCACCGCGACGCCGACGCCGACGCGGCCGCTCGCCCGCCTTGCCGAGGAGCGCTTCGCCGCCCTCGCCGCCGCCCTCCCGCCGGAGCAGCTCGCGGGCGCCGTCGGCGACGTCGCGCGCGCCGAGCCGCAGGTCGCGCTCGCCTTCGCCGAGTTCGCGCTGACCGTGGAGGGGCCGGGCGGCACGCCGTTGCGCGCGGCGCTGCTCGACCATGCGCTGGCGAGCGGCGAGCTGCGCGCGCGCGCCGCGTTGCAGCTCGCGCGCGGTCGCGAGCCGTTCGCCACCGAGCGGGCGCACGCGCTGCTGCAGGAGATTGCGCCGACGCTGATCGACGACCCCGGTGCCGACGGCGGCCTCGCCGCGGCGCTGCTGGTGCTGCTCTACGCACAGGGGGCGGAGCGGGAGCTCGCGCGCGGGCTGGTCGCGCTCGGCTGGCCGACCACGCCAGCGCGCGTCGCACGACTGGCCGGCGCCGCGCAGCGCGTCCTCGACGAGCGGTCGCTCGAGCGGAGCGTCGAGCGGCTCGACCGGCTGCTGGCGCTCGGCCCCTGAGCGACCGGCACGCGCGACCGCGCGCCGCGCACCGCGGCGTCGTGGCCGCCTGCATGGATGTCGTCTGCGCGGCTCCGTCCAACGCCTCCGTCCGCCGCCGCTCGCTGGGCGGCGCGCCATCTTCCGGAGGATCCGCCGATGCTGCTCGCCGCCGCTCTCGCACCGCTCCTCTTCGTCGTCGACGTCCCCGAGCGGTCGCAGCGCGCCGATCGGCCGATCGTGCTGCAGCGCCATTCGCTGGCGGCGTTCCTCGAAACGGTGCCGCTGCCGTCGACGACCTTCCCGCTCCTGCCGCTCAGCGGCCGCGGCGACGATCTCGAGCTCGATCCGCCGAGCGGCGAACCGGCCGCGGCGCACGACGCCGACACGCTGATCGACCTGCTGCGCACGGTCGTCGAGCCGACGCAGTGGGACAACGACGGCTGGCTCCTCCACCACGACGATGGCGGCAGCCTGCTGATCGGCGCGCCGAGCGACGTGCAGGCGAAGATCGCCGAACTGCTCGCCACCCTCGAGCGCGACCTGCTGCCGAGCGAGCGGCTCGAGCTGCGCGTGCTGCCCGGCCGCGCGGCGAGCGACGGCGCGCTGCTGGTCGATCGCGCGACGGCCGACGGCCGGCTCGCGGCGCAGGGCGCGCTGCACACGGCGCGCGTCGCCCTGCGCGACCTTCTGCCAGTCGCCACCGAGACCGGAGTCCGCCACGAATACGTCTCGCTCTGGGAGGTCGACGTCGCCAACGCCGCGACCAGTTCGACACCGGAGCGTTCCGACTGGCTGGCCGGCGTGCGGCTCAGCGCCCGCGCCACGCGCGTCGAGGCGGGCGCGCTGGTGCAGCTCGCGGTCGCCACCGCCGATGCGGTCGGCGAGGCGGAGAGCTTCACCTTCGAAGCCGAGACGACCCACCGCCTCGAGCCGGCGTTGGCGAAGCAGCGCGCCATCGGACGCATCGACGCGCCGCGCGTCGGCTTCGTCTCCTTCGCCGGGACGCTGCTGCTCCCCGAGGGCAAGGTGCTCTGGCTGCCGGTGACGGCGCGCAGCGCCTGGGGCACCGTCGAGTGCACGCTCGAGCTGCGCTGCGAACTCGGCAACGGCCGCGTGCTGACCGTGATCGAGCCGATCGCGCGCCAAGGAGGCGAAGCGCTGCGCTTCTGGATGCACCGGCCACTGCCCGAGGCGCTCGCGCCGCTCCAGTTCTGGCGGATCGCCACCGGCCGGATCTTCCAGGGGGACGAGTCGCCGCTCGGCGCCCACCTCAGCGGTCCGGCGAGCGTCGCTCGCTTCGGCGAGTTCGGCGACCTCGAGCGCGCCCGCGAGATGGCCGCACGGGCGGCCGGCGACGTGGTCGACTCCGATCCCGACTGCCACGTGGCGCTGACCGGATCGCTGGTGCGCGCGCTGCTGCCGCCGGCCGCGAGCGATCGCGCCGCGCGCGCCCTCGAGATGGCGAGCGTGACCCCGCGTGGCGCGGTCGTGCGCGGCCGCGTGCGGCGCGGCGAGCAGCTCTGCACCGAGTTCGCGCTGCCGCTGCTGATCGGCCAGCCGGCCGCTTTCTGGTCCGGCGTGCAGTCGCGGCTGGTGCGCGGCTTCGGGCCCGAGATCGCCGAGCGCGTCGCCACGCCGCGTGCGCAGATGGAGAACTTCGTCGACGGCATCGGGCTGCGCCTCGAGCTGCAGCGCAGCGCGCGCGGCGAGCTGCGGCTCGGCGTCAACGCGGCGGCGCAGCTGCTGACGGCGCAGCCGAAGCTCGTGCCGCTCGGCGACGCGAGCAGCCTCGCCACCCACCTGCCGACCAGCGCGGTGCTGGCGATCGACGAGTGGGTGACGCTCCCGGCGCGCGGCGGCAGCGTGACGCTCGGCGGCGACGTGACGCTCGAACTCGAGGTGATCGCGAACTGAGCGAGCGGCGCGCGCCCGTCGCCACGCTGGCATCTGCGGCGCGCCCCGGCCAGACTGCCGCGGCGCGCCGCTCCCCTTCCCGCGGCGCACGGGAGGAGGATCGATGCGCTACCGACGACTCGGCTGGAGCAGCTGCAAGGTCTCGACGATCTCGCTCGGCAGCTGGCTCACGGTCGGCTGGACGATCGACCAGGCGACCACCAACGCGCTGGTGCGCGCCGCCTTCGAGGGGGGCGTCAACTTCGTCGACACCGCCGACGTCTACGCGCGCGGCGCCGCCGAGACGGCGTTGGGCGAGGCGCTCGCCCCGTTCCGCCGCTCCGACTACGTGCTGGCCACCAAGTGCTTCTGGCCGATGAGCGACGGCGTCAACGACCGCGGCCTCTCGCGCAAGCACCTCTTCGAGTCGGTCCACGCGTCGCTGAAGCGCCTGCGCACCGACTACCTCGACCTGATGCAGTGCCATCGCTTCGACCCCGACACCAGCGTCGACGAAGTGGTCGACGCGATGACCGACCTGATCCGCGCCGGCAAGGTGCTCTATTGGGGCGTCTCGGTCTGGAGCGGGACGCAGATCGCCGACGCCGCGACGCGTGCCGCCGCGCGCCACGGCTACGCGCCGGTCACCAACCAGCCGCCCTACAACCTGCTCGAGCGCGACATCGAGAACGAGGTGATCCCGCGCAGCCGCGAGCACCGCGTGGCGCAGATCGTCTTCAGCCCGCTCGCGCAGGGGCTCCTCACCGGCAAGTACGCCGGCGGCCAGCTGCCGAGCGGCTCGCGCGCCGCCGACGACAAGAAGAACAGCTTCCTGAAGCCGAAGCTCACCGCCTCCAGCATCGCCCGCGCCCAGAAGGTGGCCGACCTCGCGCGCGCCGCCGGCCTCTCCCCCGCCGCCGTCGCGCTGGCGTGGACGTTGCGCACCCCCGACGTCGCCTCGGCGATCGTCGGCGCTTCGCGCGTCGAGCAGCTGAAGGAGAACCTCGCCGCCGCCGACCTCGACCTGCCGAGCGACCTGCTGAAGGCGCTCGACGCGATCTAGCGCCGCGCCGCTCGCTACGATCGGCCGGCGATGAATGCGCGCGCGCTGCTCCTGTTGCTCTCGCTCCTCGCTGCGGCCGGGTGCCACGGCTACTACCCGCGTTGGCACTACGCGCCGAGCCACTCGGTCCACGCCGTCCACGTGAACGGCAGCGAGGAGCCACGCGCGGTGGTCGGCGCGCGCATCGTCGGCGTGCTGCGGCCCGAGGAGCTCGACGGCCAGGAGCTGCCGCGCCGCCTCCACGCGCGCCTCGAGGTGGAGAATCGCACCGCCGCGCCGCTCTCGCTCGACCCGCGCGCCGCCACGCTGCGCCCGTCGGGCGGCCGCACGCTCGCGCCGAGCGAGCAGGAGGCGCTCTCGGTGCCGCCGAACGAGTCGCGCCGGCTCGATCTCCACTTCCCGCTGCCCGACGCGGCGACGCTGGCCGACTCCGCCTACGACGAGGTGGAACTCGCGTGGCCGCTCCAGTTCGGCGAGCCGACCGGCGCCGACGCCCGCGCCGCCGGCGAGGGCGCGCTCACCTCGCGCGCGCTCTTTCGCCGCGTGAGCGTCTGGGCCTACGACGAGCCGTGGTACGGCGGCTACGGCCCGTACGGCGGCTGGTACGGCCGCGGCTACTACGACCCGTTCTGGCCGCGCTTCGATCCGTGGTGCGACGGGCCCGGAAGCTACGGCTTCTGGTGGCACGTGACCGGCAGCGTCGCTCCCGCCGCGAGCCGCTGAGGCGATGAGCGACGCGCGGGCGCCGACGGTCGTCCACGATCCCGACCCGCGCCGCCTCACCGCTGCGCTGATCGCCGCGCTGCGCCGAGCGCTCGCCGCCGCGCCGCGCGGCGCTCCCTTCACCGCGCCGTGGCTGGTGGTCGCGCCGACCGGCCGGCTGCGCGACCACCTGCAGTGGACAGCGACGCGCGAACTCGGCGCGACGGCCGGCGTCGAGTTCCTGCTCCACCGCGACCTCGCCGCGCGCGCGCTCGCCGCGGCACGCACGCCCGCCCCGCGCCCGCTGCCGACGCCCTGGCTGCGGCTGCTGCTCGCGCCGCGGCTCGCCGCAGCGGAACGCGCGTCCGCCGACGCCCGCACGAGCGAGCTCGCCCGCTACCTCGCGGCGCAACCCTCCGCGCTCGGCCCGCTGCTCGCCACCTTCCGCGACTTGCGCGACAGCGGCGCCAGCGAGGCCGAACTCGCCGCCGTGGCGCCGCGCCTCTCCGCCACGGGAGCGGCGACGCTCGCCCTCTTCGCGCGGTACACGGAGCTGCTCGCGGAGCTCGCGCCGCTGCAGTTCGGCGATGGCGCCAGCGCGACGCGCGCCGCGGCCAACGTCGCGCCGCTCCCCGCCGCTCTGCTGCTCCACTACGGTGCCTACGAGCTCACCGGCGCGACGCGCGAGTTGATCGGTCGTACGCTCGCGGCGTGCGGCGGCACCTTCTTCGTGCCGACCCACGGCGCCGATCGACCGAGCCGCGCGCTCGCGGCCGCGCTCGAACTCCGCGGAGCGAGCGACGCCGCCGCCACGAACTTCCCGCGGCCGACGCGCCTCGTCCGTTCGAGCGCCGCCACGCCGCGCGACGAACTGCGTGGCGCCTTGCGCCAGCTCCTCGCCTGGCATCACGAGGAGGCCATTCCGTTCGCCGAGATGGCGCTGCTGGTGCGCACGCCCGGCGCCTACGCGGAGCTCGCGGTCGCCGAAGCGGCCCTGCTCGACCTGCCGCTCGACGAGAGCTTCGACCGTCCGCTCCACGAGGCGCCGAGCGCGGCACGCCTCGCGCTGGCGCTGCGCCACCTGCGCGCGCCCGACGATCGCGTGCTGGCGCGCACCGTCGCGCGCCACTGGCCGGCGGAGTGGCCGGCGGCGGCGACGCTCGCCGAGGCGCTCGCGACGGGCGCGGGGTGCGCCGCGCGCCTGGCGCAGCTCGCCGCGTTGCTGCCCGCCGACGATCCCGCTGCGCGCGCGCTCGCCGCCGGCGCCGCGCTCGCCGACGAGCTCGCGCAGCTGCCTGCCGCCGCGCCGCTGCTGCGAAGCGGCGACGCCGCGCTCGAGCTCGCACTGGCGCTGCTCGACGAGGCGGCGCCGGCGAGGCGCGGCGGCGCGCTCCAGCTGCTCGAGCTCCACCAGGCGCGCGCGCTGCCGTTGCGGCGCGCGATCTGGATCGGCCTCAACGAGCGGCTCTTCCCGCGCCAGGGCAACGAGGACTTCTTCCTCTGCGATCGCGACCGCGCGCTGCTCCGCGACGCGACCGGACGCCCGCTCGCGCTCCACTCCGACGCGAGCGACGACGAGCAGCTGCTCGGGGCGACGGCGATCGCGGCGGTCGGCGAGGAGCTCCACCTCTCCTGCGCCCGCAGCGACGGCGACCGCGAGCTCGCCCGCTCGCCCTGGCTCGACGCGCTGGCGCCCGACGCGCGCGAGCAGGCCACGTCGCGCCATCCGCTGACGCAGCTCGTGGAGCGCCACGCGGCGACCGGGCTGCTCACCGCGGTCGAAGCGCAGCTGCTGGCGCTGCCGCCGGGCGGCGCCCCGCGTTGCGAGCGGACCGAGCTGCTCGGCGCCGACCCGAGCCTCCTCGCCCGCGCCTTCGCGCGCGCCGCCGTCACCGAGTCGGCGAGCGCCGAGTCGCTCGACTACGACGGCGACGTCGGCCCGCTCGTGCTGCCGATCGCCAGTCCGAGCCGCTTCGAGCGGCTCGGGCGCTGCCCGCTGCAGCACCTCTTCGCCGACGTGCTGTCGATCCGCGAGCCGCCCGAGGAGCCGACCAGCGGCGAGCTCACCGCGGCGCTGCGCGGCTCGCTCTTCCATCGCGCGCTCGAACGGCTGGCGCGCGCGCACTTCACGCCGGCGCCGCCGCGCCCGCCGCCGCTCGGCCACGCCGACCGCGGCGCCTTCGAGGTCGCGCTGGTCGAGGAGCTTGCCGGCCACCTCGACGCGCTGCTCGACACGCGCGAGTTCGCCGGCGCGCTCGCGCCGGTGCTGCGACCGCTGCGCGTCGACTGCTTCAGCCGCGAGCTCGCCCGCTTCGTGCTGCGCGATTGGGAGCGCCTCGCCGCGCTCGGGATCGTCGCCGCCGACCACGAGTTCGCGGCGCGCGTCGACGTCGGCGCGCCCGATTGGCCGCTCTGGCTGCAGATGCGCTTCGATCGCATCGCGCGCGCCGCCGACGGCCGCGAGCGGGTCGGCGACTTCAAGTCGGCGCGCCGCCTCGCCGCCAAGGCGAGCATGACCGGCGCGCTGCGCGGCAGCGAGCTGCAGCTCGTCCTCTACGGACGGGCGCGCGAGGCGGCCGGCGCCACGCTCGCCGGACTCGAGCTCTACTCGCTCCACCCGCGCGCCACCGCCGACGCCGACGCGGAGGGTGACGAGTGGCTCGAGGAGTTCGACCTCGACGCGCTCCACGAGTTCGCCGGCGAGCTGCAGGCGACGCTCGAGACGCTCGACCAGTTGCGCACGAGCGGCGCCTTCCCGCTCGCCGGCGAGCGCGGCGGCGAGCGCGGCCCGTGCGGCAGCTGCGCCTATCGGTTGGCGTGCCGCCACGCGCACGGACCGACGCGCGCGCGCAACGCGGCGGCGGCCGGCCATCGCGGCTGGTACGCGCTCGGCCACAAGGGGGTGCGCGCGCTGCGCAAGGGGCGCGAGGCGGAGGGCGAGGCATGAGCGGCGCGCCGCAGGAACGCGCGCCGCTCCACGGATCGGCGCCAGTCGCGCTGCCCGACGCCGAGGCGCGGCGGCGCGCTGCCACCGACTTCGCGGTGAACCTCTCGGTCACCGCGGGCGCCGGTTCCGGCAAGACGAGCCTGCTGATCGAGCGGCTGCTCGAAGCGCTGCTGGTGCGCGGCATCCCGCTCGAGCGGATCGCGGCGATCACCTTCACCGACAAGGCGGCCGGCGAGATGCGCAGCCGCCTCGCCGGCGCGCTCGCCGCCGTCGCCGACGCGGGCGAGACGGCGCCGAGCGGCCCGGCCGGTCGCGTGCTGGCGCGCGCCGCCGTCGCGGGCAGCGCCTCGCCCGCGCTGCTGCGCCAGCGCGCCCGCCTCGCGCGCGACGCGACGCCGCGCGTGACGACGCTGCACGCCTTCGCGCTGGCGCTGCTCCACCGCCACCCGATCGAGGCGCAAGTGCCGGCCGGCGTCGCGATCGAGCTCGGCGACGGCTTCGCGCGCCACGTGCGCGCGCAGTTGCCGCCGCTGATCGAGGCGGCGCTGCGGCGCGGCGACGCGGCGGCGCGCGCGGCGCTGGCGGAACTCGAGAGCGACGACCTCGCCGACCTCGTCGCGCGGCTCGCCTGGTTGCCCGAAGCGGCCGCCGCCGCGCCGCCCGAGCTGATCGGCCGCTGGTTCGATCCGTTCGAACGCGAACTCGCCGAAGCGCGCCTGCAGCTGCCCGAGCCGCGCGGCCGGAGCGGCGCGCTCCACGAGCAGTGGGACGAAGCGCTCGCGGCGATGCGCTGGTGGCGCGAGCAGGCGGCGAGTGCGCAGCGCGCCGAGTTGCCCGCGCGGCTGCGAGCGACGCTCGACCCGTGGAAGAAGACCTCGACGGCGAGCCCGGCGGGCGCGACCTGCGACCTCCCCCGCTGCCGGGAGCTGCTCGATCGCGCGCGCAAGCGGCTGCGCGCCCTGCTCGCGTGGGACGAGAGGCGCGTCGCGGCGCTGCTCGCGGCGCTGCTGCCGTGGGCGGCCGAGCTGCGCCGCTCGTTCCTCGCCGGCGGCTCCATCGCCGCCGATGGCGCGCTGGCGCTGGCGACCGCGCTGCTCGCCCACCATCCGCAGGTGCGGCGCGAGGAGGCCCAGCGGCTCGACCTGCTGCTGGTCGACGAGTTCCAGGACACCGATGCGCTGCAGCGCGACCTCGTCTTCTTCCTCTGCGAGCAGGGCGATGCGCCGCCCGCCGCCCGCGCCGCCGACGTGCAGCTGGCGCCGGGCCGCCTCTTCCTGGTCGGCGATCCGAAGCAGTCGATCTACCGCTTCCGCGGCGCCGACCTCGACGTCTGGAGCGAGACGCGCCGCTGGCTGCTCGCGCAAGGCGGCGCCGAACTCGTGCTGACCACCAGCTTCCGCAGTCCCGAGCAGCTGGTCGCGCCGCTCAACTCCTGGTTCGCCGCGTGGCGCGATCCCGCGAACGACGCCGAGCCGCCGTTCGAGCCGCTGCACGCCGCGCGCGGCAGCGATCCAACGGCTGGCGTCGAGTGGTGGCAGGTCGAGCGCGGCGACGGCGAGGAGGGGGCCGACGCGCGCGCCGAGGCGGAGGGGCGCGCCATCGCCGACGCGATCGCGCAGGCGATGGCGCCGCGGGACGGCGCTGCGCCCGCCGACGGAGCGCGCCCGAAGCTGCGCGACCACGTGATCCTCTTGCGGCGGCTCGCGCAGCTGCCCGCCTTCGCCGGCCCGTTGCGCGATCGCGGGATCCCCTTCACGGTGAGCGGCGGCCGAACCTTCGCGCAGCGCAGCGAGATCGGCGAGCTCGCCTCGCTGCTGCTCGCCGCTGCCGCGCCCGACGACGAGATCGCGGCGCTCGGCGCCTTGCGCGGACCGCTCGGCAACCTCGCCGATCGCGAGCTGCGCGCGCTGCAGCAGTGGCGCGGGACGCTCCGCTGGCCGGCGCTGCGCGACTGTCCGCTGCCCGCGGTGCGCGACCTCGTCGTGCGACTCGACGCGCTCGCCGCCGACCTCGCGCAGCGGCCGCTCGCCGCGGCGCTCCACCGCTTCGTCGAGCAGTCGGAGCTGCTGCCCGCCTGCGCCTTCGCGCGCGACGGCGAGCAGCGCATCGCCAACGTGCGCAAGCTCGCCGACCAGGTCGAGCGGCGCGCGCGCGCGCACGGGCTGCCGCTCGCGGAGGCGGTGCGCGAGGTGCTCGGGCTCGACGACGAGACGGAGGGCGAGGCGGAGCGGGCGCTCGCCGACGACGAGCTCGACGCGGTGCGCATCCTCACCATCCACGCCGCGAAGGGGCTCGAGTTCGACACGGTCTGGCTGCCCGACCTCGGCAGCAAGCCGGGGGACGCGCGCACGCAGCCGCTCGCCGCCGCATGGCTCGCGACGGCGGATGGGCCGCAGCTCGCGGTGCGATTGCAGCCGCGCGCCGCGCCGCCCGCCGCCAACGCCGCGCGGCTGCTGCGCGAGGAGCGCGACGCCGCCCATCGCAGCGCCGAGTCGAAGCGGCTGCTCTACGTGGCGATGACGCGCGCGATGCGCCGACTCATCCTCGTCGAGTGCAAGAAGGGCGACGGCAAGCGCGAGGCGCAGAGCTTCGCCGCAGCGCTCGAGCGCCACCGGCCGCCGACCGTCGTGCAGCGCACGCTGCCGCTGCCGGAGCGCCGCTTCGCCGAGCCGGCCCCGCCGCCGCTTTCGCGCGACGCGGCGGAGGCGGCCGTCCGCGCGTGCGAGCAGGCGATCGCTGCGGCGCGCGCGGCGCCTCCGCGCTTCGGGCGCCCCTCCGCGCACGACGCGGCGCCCCACCTCGGCGAGCAGCGCGATCTCGACGAGCTCGACATCGGCGACCAGGACCACGCCGCCGACGCGCGCGCCGCGCTGCTGCCCGGCGCACCGCGCGACCACGCGATGGAGCTCGGCACGGTCGCCCACCTCGCGCTGGCGGAACGCGGGCCGCAGCTGGCGCCCGACGCCGCCGCGATCGCGCGCGCCGTCGCCGCGGTGGCCGGAGGCGGCGCGGCGGCCGCGGCGCTGCAAGCCGAGGCCGAGCGGCTGCTGCTCGGCGCGCCGGCACGCGCGCTCTACGCGGCGCTCGCCGGCGTGCGCACGGTCGCGATCGAGCTGCCCCTCACGCTCTGGCGCGACGAGCGCTGCTGGCGCGGCGCCGCCGACCTCCTCTTCGCCGACGGCGACGCGCTGGTGATCGGCGACTGGAAGAGCGATGCGGACGACGACGCCGAGCGCCTGCGCGAGCGCCACCGGCCGCAGCTCGCGCTCTACCGCGACGCGCTCGCCGCGGCGTGGGGCGTCGCGCCGCCGCGCCTCGAGCTGCTCCTGTTGCGCCACGGTCGCCGGCTCATCGTCTGAGCTCGGCGACGCCCCGGCCGCCCCGGGGCGCGCCGCGATGGAACGGCGCGAGCGCTACACTCCTCGCCCCCATGACGAACCACCCCTTCACCCCGTCGATCGGCCGCTTCGAATGGCTCGGCGCCCCGCGTGCGCGGCTCGCGCTGCTGATCGTCGCGCCCCATCCCGATGACGAAGTGATCGGCCCCGGCGGCCGCGCCTGCCTCGAAGCGGGCGAAGGAGTGGGCGCGATCGTGGTGACCGACGGCGCGCGCGGCGCCGGCGGCCGCAGCGAGCCGGGTCTCGCGGCGCGCCGCGAGGAGGAGGCGCTCGCCGGCCTGCGCGCGGTGCACGCGAGCTTCGGCTGGCTGCTGCGCCTGCCGAGCAGCGCGCTGCAGGCCGATCCGGCGGGCGCCGCGGCAAGCGCCATCGCCGCCGCCATCGCCGCCTTCGCGCCGCGCGTGGTGGTCACCACGTCGCCCTACGAACGCCACCCGACCCACCTCGCGACGACGCGCGCCACCCTCGCGGCGGTGCGGCGCAGCACGCCGCGCCCCCACCTCGAGGGGTTCCCGGTCTGGGACCCCGTGCCGGGCCACGCCGGCGTGCGCGAAGTCGAGGTCGGCCGCGTGCTGGAGCAGAAGCTCGCCGCCGTCCGCTGCCACGCGAGCCAGTGCGCCGATCGTCCGTTCGCCGAGGCGTCGCGCGCGCAGATGGAGCGCGACGGCACCCTCTCCGAGCTGACCGGCAGCGGCGGCACCCGCTTCGTCGAGCGCTACCTCGACCTCGACGAGCTCGCCGCACCGGGCGCGCCGACGCTGCGCCACTGGCTCACCCGCCGCTTCGAGGCCGACCTCGACCTGCGCCTCGGCGCCGGTCGCACCGACTGAGGCCCCCCGTGAACGCCCCCGCCACGCTGCACACGCGCCTCGTCGATGCCATGCCGGCGGCGCTGATCCGCCTGTTCGCGCGCCCCTACGTCGCCGGCGACCATCTCGGCGCCGCGATCACGGTCGCGCAGCGGCTGCTGCGCGGCTCGGGACTCGTCGCGACGCTCGACCTGCTGGCCGAGGAGGTGAGCAGCGAGGAGCTGGTGCGGGCGAACCTCGCCACCTACCTCGAGATGGTGCGAGCGGTGGCGGCGGAAGAGGCGTTCCGCGCGCCGCGCGATCGGCCGAGCCTGTCGGTGAAGCTCTCGTCGTTCACGCTGGCGCCGCTCGATCGCGGCGGCGACGGCAAGGGGTGCCGCGAGGCGGTCGAGACCATCGCGCTCGAGGCGAAGCGGCTCGGCGTGCCGCTCACCATCGACATGGAAGATCGCCACTGGACCGACTTCACGCTCGAGATCGCCATCGATCTCGCCAAGCGCGGCTTCGACGTCGGCACGGTGCTGCAGACGCGGCTCCATCGCACCGAGGCCGACCTCGCGCGCATCCCGGAGGGGATGCGGGTGCGCATGGTGATCGGCATCTACCTCGAGCCGGCCGACGTCGCGCTGACCGAGAAGCCGGCGATGAAGGAGCGGCTGATCGCGCAGTCGGCGCGCCTGCTCGATCGCGGCGTCTACGTCGAGCTCGCGAGCCACGACGAGGCGGTGGTGCGCCGCTTCCTGCGCGAAGTGGTGATGCCGCGCTCGCTCGGCGGCGAGCGCTACGAGGTGCAGATGCTCTACGGAGTGCCGCGCGCCGACCTGCTCTGCGAGATCCTCGCCGGCCGCCTCACTCCTCCCGACCGGATGGCGCCGCTCTGTCGCCTCTATGTCCCCTTCGCGACCGCCTGGGACCAGGCGACCGCCTATTGCCGGCGACGACTGCGGAATAACCCCTCGATGGCGACCTACGTCCTCCTCAACCTGTTGCAAGCGCTGCGCGGCCGGAATGCCGGCATCGCCCAATACGAGGAGGCGATGGCGCGACTGAGGAAGAGCTCCCCAAATCCGCCCAGGCATTGAACTTCCGCGATTCACCGCTACCGTTCCGCCCATTGCTGGGTGCGGCGTCCGTTTATTGGTCTGCCACTATTGCGGCGCAATCCAGCGAGGAACGGGGCGATGCATCGCTCCGCTTCCGGTGGTTCCTCGATCCGCGGTGGAATCCGCTCGCGGGGTGAGAGGGACGGCGACCGCTTCAGCCAGCGCTCCCGTCCCCGTCGCGAGTGCGGTCCGACGACCGCGGTGGCGCCTGTTGGACAGGAGTGTTCCGTGATGATGGACGAGGTCGAGTTCGTGACGACTGCCCCCGCAGCCGTCGAGGTGCCCTCGGCTCCCGGCCGCACCGCATGGAGTCCCGCCGAGCTCGCTTCGACGCTGGTCGACGCTTCGAGCCACGTGCGTTTCCTGCTGAAGGAGCTCTCGGGCGGCGGCGACGTGCCGACCGCCGAGCTGAAGAGCCGCCCGGTCTCCTACGCGCAGGTGCAACGCATCTGCAGTTCGCGCGGCAAGGAGCCGCTCGTGCTGGCGACGCTGCGCGGCGCGACCAAGTGCTACCGCCTCCACCCGAACTACGTGGCGAGCATCCCGGAGCTGGTCGCCGATGCCTCCGCCCCGCCGCCGTCGGTCCCGAAGCCGCCGGGCGAGCGCAAGCCGCGGCAGTCGCGCCGTGCGCTGCAGGGCTCGGCGCTCGACGGCATCGCCGATTCGCGCGGCAGTTCGCTGCCGGTTGCCGGCGCTCCGCCGCCGGTGCGCCGCGTCACGCAGGGCGCCGGCGCGCGCTCGCTCGCGATCCCGGGCGAGATCTCGATCGAGTTCTGCAAGGAGCTGCTCTCCTTCGTGAACGGCACGGCCAACGGCACGCGCTACCGGATCCTGCTCGAGGACGACGGCTACCGACTCGAGGCGTGCTGAGTCCCTGAGTCCCGCGCGCTGCCGCGTCGTCGTCCCTCAGCCGCCATCCGTCGGCGAGAGGGTCGCGTCGAGCGCGGCAGCGCAAGCGGGCGCCACGTCGTCGTCGAGCGAGTCGAGGTAGCCGGGCGGGAGCGCGACCTTCTGGGTGCCGCTCTTCTTGCAGCGGCGCGCGCGGATGGCGCCGATCGGGTAGGCGAGCGTGCGGTCGAGCTTGCCGACGATCGCCTCGACCTCGGCGAGCGAGCTGGCGCGGAAGAGGTCGTTGCGGACCGGTCCGCTGTTGCGGAATCCCTTCAGGTACCAGCCGCACCACTTGCGCAGCTCGAGGATGGCGGAGCGCTCGCCGAAGAGCTCGATCAGCAGCGCGGCGTGGCGCAGCAGCACGTCGACCACGCCGCCGAGGTCGGGGGCGGGCGCCGGCTGGCGGCCCGCGAAGGCGTCGGCGAGCTCGCGGAAGAGCCACGGCCGGCCGAGGCAGCCGCGCCCGACGATGACGCCGTCGCAACGCGTCTCCCGCATCATCGTGAGCGCGTCGCCGGCGTCGTAGATGTCGCCGTTGCCGAGCACCTGGATGCCGGGCGTGGCGCTCTTCAGCTCGCCGATCGCGGGCCAGCGCGCCTGCCCGTCGTAGAGCTGCGCCGCGGTCCGCGCGTGCAGGCCGATCGCGACGCACCCCTCCTCGCGGGCGACGCGCCCCGACGAGAGGTAGGAGAGGTGGTCGTCGTCGATGCCGAGGCGCACCTTGACGGTGACCGGCACCGCACCCGCCGCCTGCACGACGGCGCCGACCAGCTTCGCCATCAGGCGCGGCTTGATCGGGATCGCCGCACCGCCGCCCTGCGACGTCACCTTGCGCACGGGGCAGCCGAAGTTGAGGTCCAGGTGGTCGACCGCGCCCTCGCCGACGAGGAGGCGGGTCGCCTCGCCGAGGTAGCGCGGATCGGAACCGTAGAGCTGCAGCGAGCGCGGCGACTCCTCCGGATGGAAGGCGGCGAGCTGGCGCGTCTTCGCGTGCCCCTCGACCAGCCCGCGCGCGATGATCATCTCGCTCACGTAGAGGCCGGCGCCGAAGCGGCGGCAGAGGCGGCGGTAGGCCTGGTTGGTGACGCCCGCCATCGGCGCGAGCACCACCGGCGGATCGACCTGGAAGCGGCGGTAGTCGAGCGGCGCGAACTCGCCCGGCCGCGCAGGCACGAGCGGCGGCGGCGGCGCCTCCTGCGACAAGTCGTCGTGGGGCGCGTCGAGCGACGGATCGCAGCGCGGCGGCGACGGCTGGCTGCCGCCCACCTCGCCGCTATCGTCCGCGTCCACCCTGGGGAGGGTCGAATCCATGCGTTCTCTCATCCGCACCCTGTGCGCCAGCTTGCTCGTCTGCGTCGTGGGCGGCACCGGCTGCACGAGCCCGCTCGTCGCGGTCCGCCACCAGAGCCATCCGAAGGGGGGACAGTACCTCGTCTCCGCGACGATCGACGAGTGGCCGGGCGGCTTCTATTCGGCCGCCATCACGATCCGCAACCGCAGCACCAAGACGTTGCGCCTGCAGCCGGGCGACTTCCGACTCGAAGGGACGCCGCCCACCGGTTTCGTCGCGGCCGGCCCGATGGTGCTCTTCTTCGGCGAGCAGGGCTACCAGATGCCCGAGGCGATCGCGGCCAACAGCTCGGTCCAGGGCGAGGTCTTCTTCGAGATCCGCGGCACCAGCGTCCCGCACGGCCCGGTGCGCCTGTTCGTCAACCTGCCCGACGGCGAGCACTCGTTCGAGTTCGACCTGCTGCAGTGAGGTGATGTGGCAGTGCCGCTCTGGCGGCGCTGCAGTACTGCGGCAGTGCCGCGTCCGCGGCGCTGCTACCAGTCCTGCTCGTCCTTCAGCTGGCGGCCCATCAGGTCGCGGACGGCGCGCGAGGGGTCCTTGCCCTCGTGCAGCACGGCGTAGACCTGCTCGCAGATCGGCATCTCGACCTTGTGCTTCGCGGCGAGCGAGTGGACGGCGGCCGCCGTCTTCACCCCTTCGGCGACCTGCTTCATCGACTGCACGATGTCGGCCACCTTCTCGCCGCGCCCCACGCGGATGCCGACCGCGCGGTTGCGGCCGTGCGGCGAGACGCACGAGGTGATCAGGTCGCCGATGCCGGCGAGCCCGAACATCGTCTCGCGCTGCGCGCCGAGCGCCGCGCTCAAGCGCGCCATCTCGACCACGCCGCGCGTGAGCAGCGCCGCCTTGGTGTTGTCGCCGAAGCCGAGCCCGTCGACGATGCCGCCGGCGATGGCGATCACGTTCTTCAGCGCGCCGCCGAGCTCGACGCCGAGCGGGTCGCCGTTGGTGTAGACGCGGAACCGCTCGGTGTTGAGCAGGTCCTGGATGCGCAGCGCGTGGCCGCGGTCGCTCGCCGCCGCCACCACCGTGGTCGGCATGCGGCGCGCGACCTCCTCGGCGTGGCTCGGCCCGCTCACCACCACGACCGGCACGTCGCCGAGCACCTCGCGCACGATCTCGCTCGGGCGCTTCAGCGTCTCCTGCTCGATCCCCTTGGTCGCGGTGACGAAGAGGCGCCGCTTGGCGGAGAGCGGCTGCTGGAAGCGGGTGAGCGTCGCGCGCAGGTACTGGCTCGGGACCACCGAGAAGACGACACTGTCGCCGGCGAGCGCCTGCGGGTCGCTCGAGATCGAGAGGCGCTCCGGCAGCTCGACGCCCGGGAGGTAGCGCGGGTTGCGGCGCGTCGCGGCCATCTCGGCGCCGTATGCGGCGTCGTGGACGAAGAGCCGCACCTGCACGCCGCGCTCGTTCAGGACCAGCGCGAGCGCCGTGCCCCATCCGCCGCCGCCGAGGACCAGTGCGCGTTCCATCTCGGGATGCTCCACGAAGGACCGTTCAGGACTTGGGGCGACCGGCGCGCGACTCCTCGCCGCGCAGGAGCCGTCCGATGTTGCTGCGATGGCGGACGACGATCAGCACGCCGACGGCGCACGCCGCCACCTGCACCGGCACGCCGACCGCGACGCCCGCATGGCGCGGCAGCAGGAAGCACGACGCGGGCAGCACCACCGCGGCCCCCAACGACGCCAACGAGACATAGCGGGTCGGCAGGAAGAGGGCGAGCCAGGCGAGCAGCGCGATCAGCGCCGGCCAGGGCGCCGCCGCCGCGAAGACGCCGGCCGCCGTCGCGACCCCCTTGCCGCCCTTGAAGCGCAGGAAGAGCGGGAAGACGTGGCCGACGATCGCCGCCACGCCGGCCAGCAGCCCGAAGGTGTCGGCCGCGAGCGCCCCCGATCCGACGCGCTGCGCGACCACCACCGGCAGGCACCCCTTGGCGAAGTCGAGCGCGAAGACGAGGAAGAAGAAGCGCCGGCCGAGCACGCGACCGGCGTTGGTCGCGCCGATGTTGCGGCTGCCGTGCTCGCGCAGGTCGACGCCGCGCAGTCGCCCGATCCAGAGCCCGATCGGCAGCGACCCGGCCAGGTAGCTCGCGCACAGCAGCAGCAGGTCGATCGTCGTCATGCGCCTCGCTTGCGAAAGGGCGGAGAGCATACGGTCGTCGCGCGTGCGCGCGTGCGGGTCGATCGGCGGCGGCGACGCGGGCTACCATGCGCCCCCTTCCCTCCCGGAGCCCCGCGATGCCCGCCACCCCGCTGCTCTTCGTCGGCCTCGGCCCGATCGGCCGCTCGACCCTCGGCTGCGCCCTGGCGCGGCGCGGCCTCAAGGTGGTGGCCGCGTGCGACGCCGACCCGGCCCTGGCCGGCAAGCGCCTCTCCGAGCTCGTCTCGGGGGCGCCGAAATCGGTCCGCGTCGCCCCGTCGGTCGCGGCGCTCGGCAAGCTCCCGAAGGGCACGGTCGCGATCGTCTGCACCAGCTCGACGCTCTCGAGCGCGGCCCCCACCTTCCGCGCGCTGCTCGCCAAGGGGTGCCACGTGGTGTCGAGCTGCGAGGAGCTGGTCTACCCGGCGCTGCGCCAGCCGCGCCTCGCCAAGGAGCTCGACCTCCTCGCCCGCAAGAAGAAGGTCGCGCTGCTCGGCACCGGCGTCAACCCGGGCTTCGTACTCGACCTGCTGCCGGCGGTGGCGACCGCGCCCTGCCTCGTCGTGCAGGCGGTGCGCGCCCATCGCGTGGTCGACGCGGCCACGCGGCGCGGCCCGCTGCAGCGCAAGGTCGGCGCCGGCCGCTCGGTCGCCGAGTTCACCGCCGAAGCGGCGGCGGGCCGCCTCGGCCACGTCGGGCTCCCCGAATCGGCGCAGCTGCTCTGCCACGCGCTCGGCTTCGGCAAGCCGCAGCTCGACGAGACGCTGAAGCCGGTGGTCGCGAGCGCCCCGATCGAGACGCCGTTCGTCCGCGTCGAGGCGGGCCAGGTCGCCGGCATCGACCACCACCTGCTCGCCACCGCGCCGCGCGGCACCGTCGAGCTCCACCTGCAGATGTACGTCGGCGCACCGACGCCGCGCGACTCGATCACCATCGAGGGCGAGCCGGCGGTGAAGCTCGTGCTCGAAGGCGGGACGCCGGGCGACCTCGCCACCGTCGCCGCGCTGCTGAACGCCGCGCCCGCGATGGGCGCCTGCGCGCCGGGGCTGCGCACGGTGTTCGACGGCCCCTTCCCGCTCTGCCGCGCCTTCGCCTGACGCGCGCCGCTCGCTGCGCGCTCAGCGCTTCGCCGCGAGCCGCAGCACGCCGCGCCGCGCGTCGAGCGAGAGGTCGAAGTGCTCGAGGAAGTTGAGGCCGACGAGCGCCTCGCCGCCGCCGTCGTCCTGCAGCGGCAGCACCACCGCCTCGACCTCGGTGACGCGCGCCCCTTGCAGGTCGAGGCTGGTCAGCAGCACGACGGGCGCTTCGAGCCGCCCGCTCGCCGTCGTCACCGTGACCATGCGCAGCGGCCGGCGGCGATCGAGCTTCAGCCGATCGGCGAGCCCTTCGCTGATGGCCGTGAGCGAGGCGCCGGTGTCGACGATCACCGCGGCGTCGACCTTGTCGGAGAAGCGGGCGCTGGTGCGGATCGCCCCGCCGGCGCGATCGAAGCGGATCTCGATCGCCTCGGCGTCGCCGCTCGCGGCGGGCGGAGGCGCCAGCGAGGCGAGCAGCGTGGCGAGCGCCGCCGCCTGCCCCTCGTCGAGGCTCGCCACCTTCTCCAGCACGATGCGGGCGCGCTCGCGATCGCCGAACTCGTAGTAGGCGAAGCCGAGCGACTGCAGCAGCCGCGGCTCCTCGCGGAAACGCTGCAGCCCCTCCTCGAGCAGCGCGATCGCCCGCTCCGGCTCGCGCGCGGCGCGCGCCTCCTCGCCCGCATGGAGGTAGGCGCTGCGCAGCGCTTCGACGAACGGTCCGTCGCCGGCGCCGGCGATGCGCGCGGCGTCGCTGAACCACGGCAGCGCCTCCTGCGCCGCCCCTTCGTCGAGCAGCGCGAGCCCGTAGGCGTGGAGCACGCGCGGTTCGCGGTCGAAGCGGCGCGCCGCGCGCTCGAGCAGCGGCAGCAGCGCCGCCACGCCGTCGCGCGTCCGCGCCGCGCGCAGCGCGAGCTCGACGAGCGCGGTGGCGGGACGCACGACCTGCTCGCGCAGCGCCGGGTCGAGCGCGCAAGCGACCAGGTAGCGGTCGAGCGCCGCCTCGTAGTGGCTGCCCGCCGCGTACCACGAGGCGAGCGCCCGCTGCGCCGTCGGATCGGCCGCGAAGAGCGACTCCTGCAGCGTCGCGAGCTCGACGGTCCGGCCCGACCGCTGCCGCTCGAGCGCGCCGGCGAGCGTCACGACCGTGGCGCGTCCCGCGACCGTGCCGCGCAGCAGGCCGACCAGGCGGCCAGCGGCGTCGACGACGAAGCGCTGCTCGAGCGGGGTCGCGCTGGCGACCACCAGCAGTTTCTCGCGCTCGTCGCGCTCGACGATGGGGAGCGACGGCGCGGCCGCCCCCTCCTCCGCGAGCCAGACCGCAGCGCCTGGCGGCAGCTCGCTCCACGGCGCCACCGCGACCGCCGCCGGACCGCCCGGAGCGAGCTCGAAGAAGGCGAGGTCGCCGCCGTCGAGCGAAAGGGCGCGTGCGGCGTCGTCCTCCTCGAAATTGGCTGCGCCCGCCAGCGCGGCGAGCGGGACGACCCAGGCGCGGCGCGCTTCGACCGCGACGACATGGCCGGCGATCGCGCGCAGGCGGCGGCCGGCGGCGTCGCGACTGTGCCGCACGACGGAGGCGGGCAGCGCCGCCGGAACGGCGAGGGAACTTGCTCCCCCGTCGTTCGCGTCCAACGGGTCGATGTCGGACGAGGAACCGCCCGCGCGCGCCGCCGCGTCACCGCTCGCTGGCGGGGCGTTGGGCGACGACCGCCGGTTCGATGAGGCGTCGTCGCTCTGCCCGGCCGACGCGTCCGCGCCCTCGTCGGTCCGCTCGTCGGCCCGCCCGTCGTCGACGCGGCCCGCGCCGCTGCGCTGCGACGCGTCCCCATCGAAGGCTCCGTCGCGTGCGGCGACCACGAAGAGGCACGCCGCGATTCCGACGAGCAAGGTGCCGCCGACGAGCGTGCGGCGACGCGTCCGTTCGCGCGCCGTCAGGAACGAGGTCCCGCAAGCAGCGCAGCGACGCGCGCCCACCGGCAAGTGGGTCAGGCACGACGGGCAACGGATGTCGACGTTCATGGGGAGCTTTCTTCCGGGCGACGCGCGAACGCGCCGCCCTTGCGTCGGCCACGACCACCGAGCTGCCGAAGGTACACTCCGCCGAGCGCGCCCGGGCGCGTCGGACGATTTCTCCGTTCCGGCCGGCGCAATGGACCGGCCCTGGAAAGGACCCCTCTCGCCATGTTCGCCACCGCATTCCTCAGCTGCGCGCTCTCCTTCGTCGCGCCTGCCGCGCCCCCGTTCCAAGGGGTCGCCGCGCAGGACGACTTCACCAGCAAGTCGGCGAGCGGCATCACCGTCCGCTACGACAAGTCGATCGAGATCGCCACCGCCGACCTCGACGCGCTGCTCGCCTCGCTGCGGGTGAGCCGCGAGATCGCGCGGGCGGGGCTCGGCATCACGCTGCCGTTCGATCCGGTGGTGACCGTGCGCCGGCGCAAGCAGCCGAAGGGCGCCTACTACACCGACGGCGACGACAAGATCTTCTTCGACTTCCCGAACGAGAACTTCGTCACCCGCCTGCAGCTCGGCGACGAGCGCATCGTCCGCTACGCGCTGCCGTGCTACCTGCAGATCTGGCTCTACCGCTCGCTCACCTCGATGGGCGGCCTCGACCCGCGCATCCTCGAGTCGATCAACGGCTACGCGATGTACCTGTTCAAGAAGGAGATCGAGCGCACCACGCCGGGCGCCAAGGCGCCGGAGATCCCGGAGGGCGGCGGCAATTGCTGGCTGCAGCTCGAGACCTTCTATCCCGGCACCACGTCGTTCATCTTGAACAACCTCGCGAGCATGAAGGTGCCGGCCCACCTGCTCGGCCAGACGCTGCGCGAGGTCGCGGTGGCCGCGACCGATGACCCGAAGATCGCCGAGCTCTTCGACCTGATCTCGCCGCCGGAGCCGCTGCTCGGCGCCGCCGAGCTCGAGCCGAGCCCGCCGCTGGTCGCCGCCTCGGCGCTGCGCACCGGGCGCCTCGGACTCTTCAACGGCGTGCCGCTGCTCGATGCCGCGGGCGAGCCGTTGCCGGCCAGCGAGCGGATGAACGAGTTCGAGAAGCTCTTTCTCATGTCGATCACGATCGCGCCCGACAACCGCATCCGCCGCGAGCCGCCGGCGCTGCGCGACCTCGACATCTGGCGCCTCTACTTCGAGTACCGCCCGCGCGTCCTGCGGGCGCGCGACAACTTCGACTACTACCTGGTGCTGCGCGAGTTCTTCGGCCGCTTCCAGGATCGCGCGATGGGGCTGATGCCCTCGCCGGCGCTGCCGGTGCCGCCGGGCACCCCCTACTGGTCCTCGATCACCGGGCTCAAGTTCGCGCGCATCGGCGACAAGATCTACGTCGCGCGCGTCTCGCCCGGCTCGGAGCCCGAGAAGGCCGGCGTGAAGCCGGGGCTCGAGGTCGTCGCGGTCGACGGCCGCCCCGCCGTGCGCGTCGTCGAGCTCCTCGCCGCCTTCGCGCGGCAGTTCGATTCCTGCCCGTCCTACCAGCGGTCGGCGATCTTCGCGCTCGACGGCCTCCTCACCGGCGCGCAAGGCACGGTCTGCAAGCTCGAGCTGCGCGATCCGGCCGCCCCGCCGCAGAAGAACGCGAAGGGCGAGCTCGCGCCCGCCCCGCTGCTCGTGCTCGAGCTGGCGCGCGGGCTGCCGCCCGACCAGAAGGCGCCGCCGCCCACCGTCGAGTTCACCGCGCGGCCCGACCAGATCGGCGTGATGAAGATCCACCAGTTCGGCGGCGACTCGCTGCAGCGCTTCGCGCAGGCGATCGAGGAGGCGAACCAGGCCGGCCTGAAGGGGATCGTGATCGACCTGCGCGGCAACGAGGGGATGTCGCTGATCGACACCCGGCAACGCACCTCGAGCGCGATGCTCGGCCGACTGCTGCCGGTGAACAGCGAGAAGCTGGTGATCGGCAGCGCGGTGCGCCGCTCGCCCGAGGAGTTCGACAAGAAGATCTCGAACGAGATCGTCATCGAGCGCACGCCGGGCGCCAACCCCTTCACCGGCCGCCTCGCGGTCGTGGTCGACGGCTGGACCGGCGGCGAATCGGAGTGGTTCGTGCTGGGCTTCCAGCTCGCCAAGCTCGGCTTGGTGGTCGGCCAGACGACGGCCGGCAGCGTGACCGCGCCGAAGGCGTTCGAGGCGAAGCACCAGTCGCTCACCGCGAGCCGCGTCGACATCAGCTTCCCGAGCGCGTCGGTCTTCTGGCCGGACGGCTCCCCGCTGCAGACCGTCGGCATCAAGCCGCAGGTCGCCCTCGAGCCGGAGGTGGCCGACCTCGCCGCGGGCCGCGACACGCTGGTCGAGAAGGCGGCCGCGCTGCTGCTCCAGTCGCCCTGAACGAGCGCCGCCGCCGCCGCTCGCGCAGGCGAGCAGCGGCGGCGGCGAGATTCAGTGCCCTGTCCGGTCGGCGGTCGTTCAGCGCCTGAGGAGGGCTTTGCCCCTCACGCGCTCAGAAGTGGATGCGTCCGGTGAAGCTCACGTCCTTCACCTCGGCGCGCGGGAAGACGACCTGCCCGTTGTCGACCACCAGCACCACGTTCTCGCGCGTCTGCTTCATCAGCCGGCCGCGCACCCGCTGGCCGTTGTGCAGCACGACCGATGCCTCGGGCATCTCCTCCTCGCGGCGGTACTCGGGTGCCGTCGACTCGAGGAGCGAGATCTCGTCGAGGTCGAAGACGCACTCGCCCGCGCCGAACTTGAGCGTCAGCGAGGTGCCGCGGACGCGCTGGATGCGGCCGCGGAACGAGTGGCCGTTCTCGAGCTGCACGATCGTCTCGGCGCCTTCGAGCGAGTTGCGCGGGGCGGCCTGCCCGTAGGGCAGCGGCCGCTTGCGAGGCGGCTCGAGGACCACCGCCTCGGGGCCGCGCGGCGGCGGCGTCGCGCGCTCGACGGCGATTTCCGGCGCCGGCGTCGGCCGCTCGACGATCGGTTCGGCCACCACGACCGGCGCCGCAGCGGGCTCGGCCACCGGCTCGGTCGCCACCACCGGCGGCGGCTCCACCACCGGCAGCGGTTCTTCGGTCGGCGTCGCGCCCCCATCGACGAGCGGCGTCTCGAAGACGGTCTCGTCCGCGGTCAGCGGCGCGTCGCTCGCGACGTCGCTCCCCGCATCGCTCGCCGCATCGCTCGCGGCAGCGTCGTCGGGCGGGGTCGCGTCGACTTCCGGAGCGGAGACGACCGCCACCGGCTCGCCCGCGTCGGGCGTCGGGCGCAGCAGCCCGCGGCGATCGAGCTCGAACGCGAGCGCCGCGGTCAACGCCGCAGCGAGCAGCATCCCGGCCGCTGCCACGAAGCGCCGCTTCGGGCGCGCCAGCTCGACGACCGGCGCCAGCGGCGCGACGGCGGCATCGACCGGCGCCGCCGGCGCGATCTCGGTCGCCTTCGCGGTGGCCGCGCCATCCTCCTCTTCGCCGACGAACGAGGGCAGCTCGCTCTCGTCGCGCTCGAGCCAGCTCGGAACGGCTGGACGCGGCGCCTCGGCCTCTTCGGCCGCGCCACCGAACAGCATCGCCCGCTCCCCGCTCGCCGCACCGACGAGCGGTGCCTCGGTCGCAGGGGCGGCCGGCGCGTTCTCCTTGCGGCGCCCATCGCGGAACTGCGGCGCGAGCGCCTTCGCGGCGATCGCCGTGAGCGACTCCATCGAATCGTCGTTCGACTCCGCCGCCGCGGCCGCGCTCGTCGGCGCCACTTCCTCTTCCGCTGCCAGCGACTCGCGCTCCGCGACGGGCTGCGGCTCCGCTGCCGCCGCGTTCGCGAGCTCGCCGCTCGCCTCGACCAGCGCGTCGAGCTGGGTCTCGATCGGCAGGTCGATCGGCGCTTCGCTCGCCGTTTCGAGCGGCGCTGCGCTCGCCGGCGTCGCACCCGCCTCGACGGCCGACTCGTCGTCGACGAGCAGGAACTCGTCGCCCGCCGGATCGTGCGCCGCCGGGCCGGCGAGCAGCTCGTCGTCGAGGTCGAGGAGGAAGCTGTCGTCCGGCAGGAACTTGCCGGAGCCGTCCGCTGCCGGCGCGCGCCCTTCCGGTTCCTGCGGGGGCCGCGGCGGCTCGCCTCGCCCTGCGGTCGGATCGACGTCGTCGTCGCGTTGCTGCGCCATGGACTTTGGCCTCGCTCCGTCTCATCCGTGGAGCCGCGCCTTGCGGCCCAACGCCCCCTCTTCGTCGGGAGGGGCGGGCCAGGTTGACCGCGCCCGAAACGGCTCGCGGCACCGGTCGGGAAAAAGCGTCGCGATCGTCCGCTCGCGCAGCAGGCCATTGAGCGCGCGCCTCGCCTCCCGTATCAAGCGACGCCGCGCCGCCGACCGAAGTCGCCTTCGCCGTGGCGCCCCCGATGGCGATCCTCCTCATGCACGACTTCCCGTCCTCGACCCGTTCGCGGCGCCTGCGAGCCGCCTTCGCGCTCCTGCTGGCGCCGCTGCTGGCCGCCCGCTGCGCCAACGTGCCGCCCTGGCTCGAGCGCAGCTATGCGCGCGTCGGGCCGACGCTGCTCACCGAGCACCTCGCGGCCGACGGCACGCGCGACAGCGGCCCGTTCCCGGGCGTCGGCGCGACGGTCGGGACGCTGCTCGCCGTCGAGCGCACGCGCTCGGTCGGCCTCGAGGCGGAGATCGAGGCGTTCGACCTCGACCCGAGCGACCTCGACGGCTACGGCTTCCGCTACCTCGGCGGCGCGCGCTGGCACTGGAACATCGACGGCCGGCTGCGGCCCACCGTCGGCGTCGGCGGCAGCTGGACCGACTTCCGTTTCGACGACACCCGCATCGGGCGCGACCCGGGCGGCGCGGGGGGCTGGGTCGACTGCGGGCTCGACTGGATGATCACCCCGTGGTTCGGGATCGGTGCGAAGGTGCGCGGGCTGCTGCGCTACGAGGAGTCCGATCGCGAGCACGGGCCGCGCACCGGCGTCGAGCTCGCGCTGCAGTCGGTGTGGCGTTTCTGAGGAGCTGCGCGATGGTCCGATCCGCCCTGTCGGCGCGCCGCGGCGCGCTGCTCGCCCTGCTCCTCGCGGCGCCGCTGCCGTGCGGCTGCGTGCAGTCGCCGTTGCCGCTGCCGATGGCACCGGTGCGCGCCCGCGAGCGGCAGGAGCCGGCGAGTCCCGCGATCGTCGCGATCCTCGACTTCGCCGATCGGCGCCCCGAGTTCGAGAAGAGCGAGGAGGCGATCGACGAGCGCTTCATCGGCGGACGCTACTTCGCGCAGGACCGCTTCTGGACCTTCCATTCGGCCGACGCGGAACTCGCCGACGATCCGGCGCAGTCGCCCGACCTGCGCGCGCGCGTCACCGGGACCGGCGCGTTCCGCTGGTACCCGTTCCCGAACCACGGCTGGGGCAAGCCGCTGCCGGCGCCGCTCGAGACGGCGCTGCCCGACTACCTCGCGCTCCACCTCGAGCAGCGCCGCGTCTTCGCGCGCGTCGTGCGGGTGAGCGATGCGCGCGTCGCCGCCGCCGTCGGCGCGACGCTGCTGCTCACCGGCCACATCGACCGCTTCGGCGCCCAACTCGCCGAGCGGCGCGACCCGTTCGTGGTGCAGCCCGACGACTGGACCGAGTGGAGCGTGCAGGCCGGCGCCGACTACACCGTCACGCTGGCGCCGATCGAAGGTGGCGCACCGCTCCTCGAGCGGCGCTGCCTCGAGCGGGCCGACCAGGCGCGCCTGCTCGACGACCTCGAGCACTACCGCGGCCGCCACGCCGCCCCCTACTGGCAGCTCGACGCCGAGCACTTCCCGGGCTTCGCCGAGCGCGACCTCGTCGAGCGCGCCCGGCGGGCGCTCGAGGGGGCCACGGTGCCGCTGATCGCGGCGATCGAAGCGACCGTGGGTGCCCCGCCGCCGGCCGAATGAAGGGCTTCGAGCGCGGGTAATCCCCGAACGGCGCGGCTCAAGCGCGATGTGCGGCGCAGTCGAAGCGTCCCCCGGAATGCCCCCGGGGAACGCATTGGACAGAGCCCACCCGAGCGATCGAACCACGGATCGGCCGCTGCTGCTGCTGGTCGCACCGACCCGATCGGTGGCGCCCTGCACCCGCGCCGCGGTCGAGCTGCATCTCGCCGCTCGTCCGCTCGCGACCATCCCCGCCGTGCGCGCCGCGCTGGCCGAGTGCCACGACGCCGCGCTGCTGGTCGACCTCGCGATCCCCGGCTCGCTCGCGCTGCTCGACGAGCTGGCGGACGGGCCGCCGCTCCCCCTGCTGGCGCTGGTGCCGGCCGACGCGACCGGCGACGCCGCGCTCCCGCCCTCGATCGAGCCGCTCGCGGCCGACGCCGATGCGACCGCGTGCCGTCGCGCGCTGCGCGCGGCGCTCTTCCATGCCGAGACGGCGCGCGCGCTGGCCGCGACGCGCGCGCAGCTCGAGCGCGCCCACCGCTTCGCCCGCATCGGCAGCTTCGAGGTCGATTGGGCCGCGCAGCAGGTGACGCTCACTCCGCAAGCGCAGCAGGTGCTCGGCCTCGCCCCGACCGACCGCACGCTCGGCCTGCTCGAACTCGCTGCACGCATCGGCGGCCCGCGCCGCGACGCCTGCCTCGCCTGGTGGGTCGCGGCCGCCGACGGCGTCGGTCGCGGCGCCTTCGAGCAGCGCCTCACCCGCCACAGCAACGGCGAGCGCATCGTGCGGCTGCATGCCGAGCGGATCGTCGATCCGCGCGGCGGTCGCGTGACGCTGCACGCGCTGGTGCACGACATCACCGATCGCCGGCGCGTCGAGGAGGAGCTCGAGTACCAGGCGCGCCACGACGACCTCACGGGACTCGCGAACCGCCGCCAGCTGCTCGAGACGCTCGAGCAGGCGCTGGCCGAGGCGACGCTCCACGATCGACGCGTCGCGGTGCTCTTCCTCGACGTCGACCGCTTCAAGGACGTGAACGAGAGCCTCGGCCACGCGTCGGGCGACAAGCTGCTGGTCGAGGTCGCCGCCCGCCTGCGCCGCGCGATCCGCGACGACCGCCGCGCGATCGAGCTCGGCGCCGTCGGCGACCTCGTCGCGCGTCCGGGCGGCGACGAGTTCGCGCTGGTCATCTCGGGCTTGCGCGACGAGGGCGACGCCGCGGCGCTGGCGGCGCGGATGCAGGAGGTGCTCGCGGAGCCGCTGCTGCTCGACGGCCGCGAGCTCTTCCTCACGGCGTGCGTCGGCTACGCGGTCGCGCCCGACGGCGCCATCGAGCCGCGCGAGCTGGTGAAGCAGGCCGAGACGGCGATGTACGCGGCGAAGGAGCAGGGGCGCGCGCAGTCGACCCGCTTCGAACCGTCGATGATCCGGCTGGCCGACCAGCGCTTGGAGACCGAAGCGGCGATGCGGCGCGCGCTCGAGCGCCGCGAGTTCGAGGTCTGGTACCAGCCGCGCGTCGAGCTCTGCTCCGGCCGCATCGTCGGCGTCGAGGCGCTGGTGCGCTGGCGCCATCCCGAACGCGGCATCGTGCCGCCCGTCCAGTTCATCCCGCTCGCCGAGGAGAGCGGCCTGATCGTGCCGCTCGGCGCGTTCGTGCTGCGCGAGGCGTGCGAGCAGGCGCAGCGCTGGCGGCGCGCCGGGCTCGGCGCGCTGCGCATGGCGGTGAACGTCTCCGCCGAGCAGTTCCGCGACAAGTTCCTGGTCGAGCGGGTCGCCGAGGAGCTCGCCCGCAGCGGGCTGCCGGCCGCCGACCTCGAGCTCGAGCTGACCGAGAGCACCCTCATGCGCGACGTCGATCGCGCGCTCGCCACGCTGCAGCAGCTGAAGCAGGCGGGCGTCCACCTCGCCATCGACGACTTCGGCACCGGCTACAGCTCGCTCGCCTACCTGAAGCGCTTCCCGATCGACTGCCTCAAGATCGACCGCTCCTTCGTGCGCGACGTCACCACCGATCCGGGCGACGCCGCGATCACCTCGCTGATCGTGATGATGGCGCACCGGCTGCGCCTCTCCGTGGTGGCCGAAGGGGTCGAGACCGAGGCGCAGGCGGAGTTCCTGCGCGGCGAGCAGTGCGACCAAGTGCAGGGCTACCTGTTCGGCCGCCCGCTCGCTGCCGCCGAGGCGACGGCGCGCCTCGAGCAGCAGGTGGTCGAGCCGCTGCACTGAGGTTCCCGAGCGCCGCCGCAGCGCCCCGGCGCAGCCGTCGCGCCCTCGCCGCGCCCTCGCCGCGAACCCCGCGCCCCCGGGGCGAGTTTCCTTCGCGTGGTCGGACGACTAGTTTCCCGTCGCCCCGCACGGAGGATCGGCATGAACGCGCAGTGGCCCCGGGACGAGCACGACGCACGCGGCACCAGCTGGCGAGCGGCGGTGCTGGTCGCGTTGGCGGGACTCGCCGTCTGGAAGTTCACCGGCAACCAGGGCGGCTCGCTCCTCGATCCCGACGCGCAGCCGCGCCGCGTCTCGCCGCGCGGCGACCTCGAGGCGGGCGAGCGCGCCACCATCGAGCTCTTCGAGCGCGCCTCGCCCTCGGTCGTCTTCATCCGCAACGTCGCGGTCGAGATCGACTCGAGCACGCTGATCGCCACCGAGACGCGCGAGGGGACCGGCTCCGGCTTCGTCTGGGACGAGCAGGGCCACGTGGTCACCAACTACCACGTGATCCACGCCAGCAAGGAGCTCGAGGTCACCTTCGCCAACCACGAGTCCTACCGCGCCCGCGTGGTCGGCCACGAGGTCGAGAAGGACCTCGCGGTGCTGCAGGTCGATGCCCCGCCCGAGCTCTTCAAGCCGCTCGCGGTCGGCACCTCGAACGACCTGCGCGTCGGGCAGAACGTCTACGCGATCGGCAACCCCTTCGGCCTCGACCAGACGCTCACCGCCGGGATCATCAGCGGGCTCGGCCGCGAGATGCCGGCCAAGTACGAGGAGTACGGGCGCGGGCAGCGCCTCCTCACCGACCTGATCCAGACGCAGGCGCCGATCAACCCGGGCAACTCGGGCGGTCCGCTGCTCGACAGCGGCGGGCGGCTGATCGGCATGAACACGGCGATCGTCTCGCCGTCGGGCGCCTCGGCCGGCATCGGCTTCGCGATCCCGGTCGACACCATCAACCGCGTGATCACCGAGATCCTCCGCTACGGACAGGCGTCGCGCCCGAGCCTCGGGGTGCTGATCGCCAAGGACTTCCTCACCGCCGTCTACGACGTGCGCGGCGTGGTCGTCACCGGCGTGGTGAAGGGGAGCGGCGCCGAGGCGGCGGGATTGCGCGGCGAGACGCTGCCGCGCAACGGCCGCCCGACCCCGCGCAACGACATCATCGTCGGCGTCGAAGGCACGCCGATCTCGAACAGCAACGACCTCTTCCGCGCGCTCACCCACCACGAGGTCGGCGACAAGGTGAAGCTCGACGTGGTGCGCAACGGCCAGCCGCTGCGCGTCGAGGTCGAGCTGAAGGACCTGCGGCAGTGACCGCGCGCGCGCCGCGGTCGCCGCTCCTCGCCGCCGCCGCGGCGCTGTTGGTCGCCGGCGCGGCCGCCTGCGAGAAGCCGCAGCTCGAGCCGCTGCCGCGCCGCGCCGCGCCCGAGAGCGCGGCCGACGCCGGCGGCGCCGAACCGGCGGCGAGCGCGCGTGATCCGGAGGCGGTGGTGACGGCCGACGCGCCCGCTCCGGACGACCCCGACGTCATCGATCCGCGCCGGCGCGTGAAGCCGGTGTGGCGCGGCGGCAAGGCGCCGCCGCCGAGCGAGGAGCCGCCCGATCCGGAGGAGCGTTGGTTGCAGTGCGAGCAGTACGACATCGACTTCGACGGCAAGAACCTGCGCACGCTGCGCATCGGCAAGCCGACCTGGCCCGAGGTGCTGCTGCTGCATGGCGCGCGCTTCGATTCGCGCACCTGGCTCGAGCTCGGGACGATGGAGCTCTTGGCGAAGCACGGCTACCGCGCGGTCGCGATCGACCTGCCGGGCTACGGCCGCTCGGAGAAGGGGCCAGTCGCGCTCGAGCAGTTCCTCTGGATCGCGCTCCCTTTCCTCGACCTGAAGCGGCCGGTCGTCCTCTTCCCGTCGATGAGCGGCACCTTCGCCTTCCCGTTCCTGATCGACCATCCGACCGCGGTCGCGGGCGTCGTGCCGATCGCGCCGGCGGGCGTCCCCGACTTCGGCGCGCGCCTCACCGGCTTCGCGGCGCCGGCGCTGATCGTCTGGGGCGAGGCGGACAACGTCTTCCCGCTCTCGCAAGCGGAGACGCTGAAGAAGCTTTGGCCGAACTCGTCGAAGTTGCTGCTGCCGAAAGCGGGCCACGCCTGCTACCAGGACGCGCCCGACGAGTTCCACGCCGGACTGCTCGCCTTCCTGAAGACGATCGACTGGAAGGCGTTGCGCCGCTGACGAGGCGACGCGAGCGGCGCGCGCCGCTACTTCTCCGAGCCGCCGCGTCGCGTGAGGAGCCACGCGCGCTCCACCACCGCATCGAGCCCGCGCTCGCGGAAGTGCGGCTCCTCGTCGATCAGCGACTTCGCGCCGAGCTCCTCGAGCGCGCCGTGCGGCCCGAAGAGCTCCCTCACCTCGTCGGGTTCGACCGAGAAGGGCGGGCCCGCCATGCGCGCCTGCGCGTACTCGAGCGTGACGATCAGCATGCGGCCGCCGGGGGCGAGCAGCTCGCCGCAGCGCTGCGCGTAACGGCGGCGCAGCGGCGCCGGCAGCGCGATCAGCGCCGCGCGGTCATGGATCGCCGGGAACGTCCCGTCGCGCGCTGGATCGAGCGCGAAGAAGTCGCCGCGCCAGACTTCGAGCGTGCCGTGCGCCGTCACCTCGAACGGCGCGCCGCGTGGCGCGGGGCGCGTCGTCGCGGGCAGCTGCTGCTCGGCGAAGAAGTCGCGGATCGCGCGAGCGGAGAGCTCGACCCCCACCACCGCATGGCCGCGCCGCCAGAGCCAGGCGAGATCGACGCTCTTGCCGCAGAGCGGCACGAGGAGGCGCTCGTCGCCGCGCGGCAGGAGGCGCTCCGCGTGCGCCACGAGCCAGCACTGCGGCTGCTCGCGGTGGAAGCCGATCCGCCCCTCTTCCCAGCGCGCGAGCCAGTAGTCCGGTTCCATCGGGAGACTCCGTTCCGCGCGCCTCAGCGCGTGAAGCGCGGCGGTCGCTTGGCGAGGAACGCTTCAATCCCCTCGATCGCATCGGGCGTCGCCATCAGCTCGCCGCGGTAGAGCCGCTCGATCCGCGGCAGGAGCGCCTCGACGCGGTCGGCCAGTTCGAAGCGGGCGGCGAGCGTCGCGAAGCGCAGCGCGCTCGCCGACTGCGGGAGCCACGCGCGGCGCACCCACGCGAGCGCCGCGGCGTCGGGATCGCCGCTCGGCGCCTCCGGCAGCGCCGGCGCGAGCTCGTCGACCAGGCCGACCGCGTGCGCCTGGACGGCATCGAGGCTCTTGCCGGTCAGCAGCAACTCCTCGGCGCGCGCCTGGCCGATGCGCGCCGGCAGCAGCAGCGAGGCGAGCGGCGCGAAGACGCCGAGCTTGATCTCGGGCGTGGCGAACTCGGCGTCGCGCGCTGCGACGAGGCGCTGGCCGAGGAGCGCGAGCTCGAGACTGCCGCCGAGGCACTTGCCGCGGATCGCGACCGCCATCGGCAGGCCGGCGGCGAGCAGCTCGCGCGCGAGCGCATGGAACTCGACGAGGAAGGGGCCGATCTTCGCGGCGCGATGGTCGTCGACGCTGGCGCCGAAGCCGAAGTGGGCGCCGGCAGCGGTGAGCAGCAGCGCGCGCGGCCGCACCGGCGCGCGGAACGCGGCGCGCAGCGCGCGGCGCAGCGCGGCGACCAGCGCGAGGTCGAGGATGTTGCCGGGCGGCGCGGCGAGGCGCAGATGGCGCAGCCGGCCATCGTCGAGTTCGCGGACTTCGAGGCGCGGGTCATCCATGGCGCGCTCACTATGCCGATCAGCGCGCCGGCGCGCGCGTCGCGGCGAGGGCGAGGCGCGACTCGGGCGCCGGGTCGGGCAAGAGTTCGAGCGCGGTCGTTTGCACGAGGTAGGGCTCGGCGAGGTGGAGCGTGGCCGGCTCGCGCAGCGCCGGCAGCACCAGCACCCCATCGGCCGGCAGCGGGAGGCGGAACCACCCGCTCGCCACCTCGAGGCCGACCCACGTGAGGAAGCCGGGCGGCGGCGTCACCGCGACCGTGCAGCGCTCGCGCGCGTCGAGCAGCACGACCGTCTCGCCCCCCACGCTCGCCTGCACGCCGGTGCGCCGCCCGCTGCGCGCGTTCGGTCCGACCGTGAAGGCGACCACTTCGAGCGCGTCGGCGGCGGCGCGCCGCTCGACCGGCAGCGCCACCGCGCCGCGCTCGTCGCTCACTCGAGCGAAGAGCGCGCGGTCGAGACCGCTCGTGCGTGCCGGATCGCGCGCGACGACGAAGGCGCCCGCGCGCGGCTCGAAGGAGGCGTCGAGCACGACGATCGGGTGGCCGGCGACAGCGTCGGGCGCCAGCGCATCGGCCGCGACCTCGCGCCACTCGAGCCACGCCGGCGCCCGCGCATCGCTGGCCGCCGGATCGGGCGCGATCACCACGTCGAGGCAGCGCGCGCCGCCGAGCCCGCGCGCGAGCAGGCGCGCCGTCGTGGCCGACGCCGCCGTCTCGTGGACGAACTCGCGCCGGCGCGCGACGCTCCATTCGAGGTGGTCGCGGTCGGCGTGCAGCGCATCGAAGCTGCACCACGCCGGGTGGCCCGTCGTCGCGCGCGGGAAGAGCAGCACGCGGCCGCTCGTCGCCCCCATCTGCGCCACCACGTCGTCGTCGGCCGCGCGCGGCAGCCGCGAGAGCGCCGGGTCGAGCCGCAGCACTTCGAGCTGCAGCGTCTGCGCGTCAGCCACCTGCAGCAGCGCGAACGCGCCGCCCCCTCCCTCGCAGAGCCGCACCGTCCGCAGCAGCGCCGCTTCGCCGACCGCGAGCTCGAGCCGCGCGACCAGCGGCTCCGGCCGCCCCGCCTCGTCGAGCTCGAAGGTGAACGGGAGCCACTCGCTCGCCGGCCACGCGGCGAGGTGGGCGAACAGCGAAGGCGCGGCAGCGAGCCGCTCCCCCGCCCGCCGCACCGTCCCCGGCTGGCGCAGCTCGATCGCGAACCGGCCGTCCGGCAGCGCCTGCACGACCGCGTCGACCACGCGATCGGCCAGCAGCTCGAGAGGGAGCGGCTCGCCGGCGCGCGCCCTCTCGAGGGTCCGCCGGACGAAGCGGTCGGCGAGCCAGCTCGGCGCCCCATCGCCACCGAGCGCCGCGACGGGCAGCGGCCAGAGGGGCGCGGCGTGGGGCAGCAGCGAGGCGAGGAGGAGGGCGGCGGCGAGCATCGCGGGAGCATAGTCGCGCGCTCGGTTCACTATCGTTGCCGCCCCTCGTTCGTACGGAGGGCTCCCAACTTGGAGGGCAAGGGCGCGATGGGGAACGGCGGCATGGCAAGCAGTGGATCGGCAGCCAGCGGGTCGGCAATCGACGTGCAACGGATCGCGGCCGAGGTGGCGGCGCACGCGGCGACGCTCGCGCGGCTGCGCGGCGAGGTCGGCAAGGTGCTGGTCGGCCAGGAGGCGATGGTCTCGCGGCTGCTGATCGCGCTCTTGACCGGCGGCCACGTGCTGCTCGAAGGGGTGCCGGGGCTCGCCAAGACCACCGCGATCCGGACGCTCGCGCAGGCGATCGACGCCCCGTTCCGGCGCATCCAGTTCACGCCCGACCTGCTGCCGGCCGACCTGCTCGGCACGCTGATCTTCAATCCGCGCGAAGGAAGCTTCACGACCAGGAAGGGGCCGATCTTCTCGACCTTCGTGCTGGCCGACGAGATCAACCGCGCGCCGTCGAAGGTGCAGAGCGCGCTGCTCGAGGCGATGCAGGAGCGGCAGGTCACGATCGGCGACCAGAGCTACCCGCTCGATCCGCTCTTCCTGGTGCTGGCGACGCAGAACCCGATCGAGCAGGAGGGGACCTATCCGCTGCCCGAGGCGCAGGTCGACCGCTTCATGCTGAAGGTGAAGGTCGGCTACCCGTCGCTCGCCGACGAGAAGCGGGTGGTCGGGCTGGCGCTCGAGCGCAGCGAGGCGCGCGTCGCCCCGGTGGCGAAGCCGGCCGACCTGCTGGCGATGCGCGGCGCCGTCGAGCGGATCTACGTCGACGAGCAGGTGCGCGACTACGCGCTCGCCTTGGTGCAGGCGACGCGCGATCCGGCCAAGGCGGGGCTCGCCGCGTTGAAGCCGCTCCTGGCGTTCGGCGCCTCGCCGCGCGCCTCGATCGCGCTGGTGGTCTGCGCGCGCGCGCTCGCCTTCCTCGAGGGGGCCGCCTTCGTGACGCCGCAGCAGATCAAGGACATCGCCCACGACGTGCTGCGCCACCGCGTGCTGCTCACCTACGAGGCGGAGGCCGAGGGTCTCGACGCCGATGCGCTGCTCGATCGCCTGCTGGCGGCCGTGCCGGTTCCTTGAGCGGCGAGCCGGCGGCGATGGCGGACGATGCAGTCAGCGCGATCCTGCGCCAGGTGCGGCGCGTCGAGATCACGGCGCGGCGCGCCGTGGACGAGCTCTTCGCCGGCCAGTACCACTCGGCGTTCCGCGGGCGCGGCATGGAGTTCGACGAGGTCCGCGAGTACCAGCCGGGCGACGAGATCCGGACCATCGACTGGAACGTCACCGCGCGCGCTGGCACGCCGTTCATCAAGCGGTTCCGCGAGGAGCGCGAACTGACCGTCCTCTTCCTGGTGGACGAGTCGGGCTCGGCCGCCTTCGGCAGCGGGCTCGAGGCGCGCCACGTGGCGCAGGCGAAGTGCGCGGCGCTGCTGATGTTCACGGCGCTCGCCAACCACGACAAGGTCGGCCTCGCCACCTTCGCCGACGCGCCCGGCACCTTCTTCCCGCCGAGGAAAGGCCGCGGCGCCGTGCTGCGGCTGGTGCGCGAGCTCTTCACGCCGCCGCCGCCGCGCCGCGGCACGGCCATCGCCGCCGCGCTCGATTGGCTGAACCGCGTGCAGAAGCGCCGTTGCGTGCTCTTCGTCCTCTCCGACTGGCTCGACCCCGCCGCCGCGACGCCGGCCTTCGAGCGGACGCTCGCCGTCACCGCGCGCCGCCACGATCTCGTGGCCGTGGTGCTGCGCGATCCGCGCGAGCGCGAGCTCCCCGACGTCGGCCTCGTCGAGTTCGAGGACTTGGAGAGCGGCGTGCGCCGCGAGCTCGACAGCTCCTCCCCCGCCGTGCGCACCTGGTGGCGCGCGCGTGCCGATCGGCGCCACGAGGAGCTGCTCGGCCGGCTGCGCCGTGCCGGCGCCGATCTGCTGCCGGTGGAGCTTTCTGCCGAGTTGCCGGCCAGCGCCGCCGCGCAAAGCGGCCGCGATCCGCTGCTCGATGCGTTCGGCGCGCAACTGCGGGCGCTCTTTCGCCGGCGGGAGCAGCGGCGATGAGCGGGCGCGCGGAGGGAGCGAGCGGCGACGCGCCGCTGAAGAGCGCGGTGGCGACCGACGGCCCGGTCTCGGCGTGGCTCGAGATCGCGCCCGCGCGCCCGCGCCTCTCCGACGAGCCGACGCTCACGCTGGTGATCGAGGCGGAGCCGGGCGTCGTCGTCGAGCCACCCCCGTTCGGCGCGCTGATCGCCGACTTCGCGATCCGCGGGCTGCGCTCGCCGTTGCCGCAACGGGTCGACGGCCGCGAGCAGCAGCGCCACGAGTACCGCCTCGAGCCGCTCTCCTCCGGCCCGCGCGTGATCCTGCCGATCCCGATCGCGTGGCGTGACGCGCGCGATGCGGCGGCGCCGCGGCACGGCGTGCTCGAAACCGAGTCGCTCACGGTCGAGGTGGCGGCGCTCGAAGGGAGCGGCGTGCCGTCGCTCGCCGACCTCGCGGTCGCCGAGCCGCCCGTCCCGCTGCCGCGCCCGCTCCCGTGGCCAGCGCTCTCGATCGGCGGCGGCGCGCTGCTGCTGGCGCTGCTCGCCGTCGTCCTCGTTCGGCGGAAGAAGCGCCGCGCGCCGCCGCCGCCGACCGCGCTCGAGCTGGCCGAACGGGAGCTCGCGGCGCTGCTCGCCGCCGATCCCGACGGCAGCCGCGACGTGAAGCGCTTCTACGTCGAGCTCACCGCCATCGTGCGCCGCCACGTCGAGCGCACCACCGCGGTCCACGCCCCCGAACAGACCACCGCCGAGTTCCTGCGCGCGATCCAGGGCCACCCCGCCTTCGATCGCACGCAGCGCGAGCGGCTGGCCGCCTTCCTCGAGGCGGCCGACCTGGTGAAGTTCGGCGGCCAACGACCGGGCCAGCCCGCCATCGCCGCCAGCGTCGCGCGCGCGCGGGAGTTCCTCCACGCCTTCGCGCCGCCCTCGAGCGACGCCTCGGGAGCCGCGCGATGAGCGGCAGCTGGAACGGCCTGCGCTTCGGCGAGCCGTGGGCGCTGCTCCTGCTGGCGCCGCTGCTGCTCTTCGCGTGGTGGCGTTCGCGCCGACGGCGACCGAGCGTGCTGGTGAGCAGCGCGCTCCTCTTCGCCGACGCGCCGCGCACCGGCGCGCAGCGCCTCGCCGCGTGGCTGCGCCGCCTCGACCTGCTCGCGCTGGCGCTGCTGGTCGTCGCGCTCGCCCGCCCGCAGCGCGGCCTCGAGGAGCATCGCGTCCGCAGCGAGGCGCTCGCCATCGTGATGGCGATCGACCGCTCCGACTCGATGCGCGCGCTCGACTTCGAGCACGACGGCGAGCGGGAGGATCGGCTCGCCGCGGTGAAGCGGGTCTTCCGCGAGTTCGTGGCGGGCGGCGGCGAGCTGCGCGGCCGCACGGAGGACCTGATCGGGCTGGTCTCCTTCGGCGGCTGGCCCGAGGAGCGCTGCCCGTTGACGCTCGACCACGGCGCGCTGCTGCAGGCGCTCGATGCGGTGACGATCCCCGAACCGTGGCGCGACGCGCAGGGGCGCCCGGTCGAGAGCGAGCTGCACAACGAATCGGTCAGCACCGCGATCGGCGACGCCCTCGCCCTCTCCGTCGAGCGGGTGCAGGCGGCGCCCGCGAAGAGCAAGGTGGTGGTGCTGCTGTCGGACGGCGAGAACACCGCCGGCCTGCTCGATCCGCACGAGGCGGCGGCGGCGGCGCGCGATCTCGGCGTCCGCGTCCACACCATCGGCGTCGGCACCACCGGCGTGGTCCCCTTCCCGGTGCGCGACCGCTTCGGCTCGATCGACTACGTCGCGCAGCGCGTGCACCTCGACGAGGCGACGCTGCGCGACGTCGCCGAGACGACGGGCGGCCGCTACTGGAACGCGCAGGATGCGGCGGCGCTCGAGCGCGTCTACGCGGAGATCGATGCGCTGGAGAAGACGGTGGTCGAAGGGGTCGCCTACACCGAGTGGCGCGAGCTCTACCGCTGGCTCCTGCTGCCGGCGGCCCTCCTCTTGGTGCTCGAGAGCGTGCTGGCCGCGACGCGGCTGCGCACGTTGCCGTGAGGCGCTGATGGACCCGTTGCTCTTCGACGAACCGCGCTGGCTCCAGTCGCTCTGGCTGCTGCTCCCGCTCGCTTGGTTGCTGATCCGCGGCGAGCGGCGACGGCGCGCGGCCGCGACCCGTTTCGCCGCGCCGCTGCTCGCCGCGCAGCTGCTGCCGCCGCTCGGCGGTGCGCGGCCGTGGTGGCGCATCGCCTGCACGCTGCTCGGTCTTGCGGCGCTGGCGGTGGCGGCGGCCGGGCCGCGCCTCGGCCTGCGCGTCGAGCCGACGCAGCAGCGCGGCGCCGACCTGCTGGTGCTGCTCGACGTCAGCCGCTCGATGCTCTCCGAGGACGTGGCGCCGAACCGCCTCGAGCGCGCCCGCTCCGACGTGCGCGACCTCGTCGACCGCCTCGAAGGCCACCGCGTCGGCCTGGTGCTCTTCGCCGGCAAGGCGACGCTCGCCTGCCCGCTCACCTTCGACAAGGCGTTCTTCCGCGCCGCGCTCGCCGAAGCGGGGCCGGGCAGCGCGCCGCTCGGCGGCACCGCGATCGGCGATGCGCTGCGCACCGCGCTCGAGGCGCTGCCGGCCGCCGGCGAGCGCGAGCAGGCGCTGCTGCTGATCACCGACGGCGAGGACCACGAGTCGATGCCGCTCGAAGCGGCGCGCGCCGCCGCCGAGCGCGGCGTGCGGCTCTTCACCGTCGGGCTCGGCGATCCGCAGGAGGGGGCGCGCGTGCCGACGCCCGATGCGGCCGGCGCCGCCGCCTACCTGAAGCACGAGGGCCAGGAGGTCTGGTCGAAGATGCAGGAGGGGCTCTTGAGCGAACTCGCCACCCTCACCGGCGGCGCCTACGTGCCGGCCCGCACGCGCCACTTCGACCTCGGCGCGCTCTACGTCGACCACCTCGCCAAGCTGCGGCGCGGCGACCTCGGCCTCACCCGCCGCCAGCGCCACACGCCGCGCTTCGCGTGGCTGATCGGTGCGGCGCTGCTCTTCCTCGCCGCGGCGCGCGTGCTGGCGCCGCGGCGTCTCGCACCCGCGGCCACGCGCCGCTTCGAGCCGCTGCGCGCCGCCGGGCTCCTCGCCGCGCTGCTGCTCGCGGCCCCACCGGCCGGCGCGGCGAGCGACGCGCCGAGCGCGGTGGCGGAAGGGATCGCGCGGCTCGCGAAGGGCGACAGCGCAGCGGCGATCGAGCGGTTCGACGCCGCGGCGGCGCTCGCGCCGCAGGAGCTCGCGATCGTCTTCGATCGCGGCTGCGCGAAGCAGCAGGCGGGCGATCGCGAGGGCGCGACCGCCGACTTCACCCGCGCCGCCACTGCGCGCGACCCGGCGCTCGCCGCGAAGGCGCGCTTCAACCTCGGGACGCTCGCCGTCGCGCGCGCGCAGGAGAAGCTCGGCGCCGATCCGGAGGAGGCGGAAGGGGAGGCGCGCACCGAATCGCTGGCGGCGATCGACGAAGCGGTCGGGCGGTTCCGCAGCGCGCTCGCCGTCGCGCCCGACCACGCCGCCGCGCGCAAGAACCTCGAGCAGCTGAAGGTCTGGCGCAAGCACATCGAGGAGCGCTGGGCGGCGCGCGACCGCGAGCGGCGGCGCGAGCAGCTCGACGTCGCGCAGTTCCTCGATTGGCTGCGCGAGGAGGAGGGGCGCTGGCGCGATGCCGTGCGACCGCTCGCAACCGTCGCCGATTCGCCGTTGCGCCGCACCGCCGTCGAGGCGCTCGTGCGCCAGCAGCGCGAACTCCTCGGCGAGCTGCCGACCGTGAAGGAGAAGCTCGCGAAGCTGGTCGAGCAGGCCGCAGAGCAGGCGGCGCCACCGGCCGCGCCGCCCGGATCGGACCCGGGGAGCGACCCGGCGCCACCGCCCGCGCCGCCCGATCCGGCGCAGTTCGAGGCGGCGCTGCGCACCTTCGTCGCGGCGGTCGACGCGATCGGCGCGTCGCTGCGGCGGGGCGAGGAGGCGCTGGCGGCGCGCGACTTCGGGCAGGGCGACGCGGCGGGCTTCGCCGCGCAGCAGGGGATCGACGCGCTCTGGGCGCAGCTGGTCGGGCTCGCGCCGCTGATCGTGCGCGGCGACGAGGTCGCGGCGCGCGCGGCCACCGCGATCGTCCCCTTCACCGGCGAGGGAGCGGCGCCGCTCGCCGACGACACGGACGCGCTGCGCTCGTTGCGTGAAGCACCGGAGCGCCTCGCCCTCTTCGTGCCGCTGCTCGCCCCGCACGCGGAGGCGGCGACGGCCGACGAGGCGCTACGCCCCGCCGCCGCTCGGACGCTCGAGGTGGCGCCAGCGCTGGCCGCCGCGGTGGCGCAGGCGCAGGAGGCGCTGCGCACTCCCGACGCGGCCGCCGCGCGCCCGCCGCTCGAAGAGGCCGCGCGCCTGCTGAAGGAGCTGCGCGAGCTGCTGCCGAAGCAAGAGCCAGAGGACGATCCGCAGCAGTCCCAGGATCAGCAGCAGCAGCAGGATCCGCAGGATCAGCAGCAGAAGGAGCAGCAGCAGGACCAAAAGCAGGACGAAGGCGACGGCGACAAGAAGGACCGCGACAAGAAGGACAGCGACAAGAAGGACGACGGCAAGAAGGACGGCGAGAAGAACAACGGCGAGAAGCAGGAGCAGGAGCAGAAGCCTGCCGACGGCAAGGAGTCGGGCGAGTCGGGCGAGCGCTCCGCCGAGGAGAAGCAGGCGCAGGCGCAGACGCTGATCCGCCGCGCGCTCGAACGGGCCGAGCAGAAGCGCGACGAAGCGAAGAAGGTCGAGGAGGTGCTGCTGCGCGGCCGCGGGAGGGTCGAGCGTGACTGGTGACCTGACCCGTCCCCCCCGCCTCGCCTGCCTCCACCGCGCTGCGGCGCTGCTCGCCGCGCTGCTCCTCTGCTGCGCGAGTGCATCCGCGCAAGAGAGCGCGCGCGTCGAGTGCCACCTCGAACGCGACGCGATCTGGGAGGGCGAGTCGGTCGGCTACCAGGTCGACGTGCTCGACGGCGAGGCGTCGGAGCCCGACCTCTCGGCGTTCAGCGACTTCACCGTCGAGCCGGCCGGCTCGCAGCAGGTGAACAGCTCCTCGGTCGCGATCGAGAACGGCCGCATGCGGCGCGTCGAGCGCCATGGCGTCGAGTACCGCTACCGCCTCACGCCGAAGCGGAGCGGTCGGCTCACCGTCCCGGCCCCCACCGTGAAGAGCGCCGACGCGACCGTGAGGGGGAACGCCCTCGCGCTCGAGGTGAGGCCGCCGCCCGAGCAGTCGTTGGTGCGCGTGGTGCAGCAGCTCGATCCGCCGCGCTGCTATCCGCAGCAGGCGGTGCGGTTGAGCGTGCGCCTCTGCGTGCGCCGTCCGGGCGGCGACGGCAGCTCGCGCGACCCGATCGGTCTGATCCACCAGGTCGCGGCCGACCCGCCGCCGATGGTGCAGCTGCCGTGGCTCGAGCTCGACGCTTCGCTGGCGGCACCGCCGTGGCACGAATGGCTCGGCCCGCTCCAGGCGCAAGGGAGCCGCGGCTTCGCCATCAACGATCTCCAGCCGCGCGGCGGCGGCCTCTCGCTCTTCTCCTTCGAGGCGTCCTACTACCTCTTCGATCCGGGCAGCCGCCCGCCGCGCGACGAGGAGCTCGCCCAACTGCCCGCCGGCAGCAGCGCCGCCGACTGGGTCGTCTACGAGTTCACGCGCGAGTTCAAGCCGCGCGCGACCGGCCGCCACGAGTTCGCGGCCGCCTCGCTGAAGGCGCGCGTGGTCGAGCGCATCGCCAACCGGCGCGCGCAGCTCGCCGACGTCTTCGCGCGGAGCGACGCGGTCGCGCTGACCGTCCTGCCGCCCCCCGCGGAAGGGCGCCCCGCCGGCTGGAAGGACGCGATCGGCCGCTTCACGCTCGAGGCGGCGATCGCGCCGCACGAGGCGCAGGTCGGCGATCCGCTCACGCTGACGCTGCGCGTGCGCGGCGACGGCAACCTCGACGAACTCACGCCGCCCGACCTCGCGGCGCGCCCCGAGGTCACCTCCGCCTTCCGCCTCCATCCGGCGACGGCTTCGATGGAGTCGGGGAGCCGCCTCTTCACCTGGAGCGTGCGCGCGCTGGCGCCGACCGTCGCCGCCGTCCCGCCGATCGACTACGCGTGGTTCGATCCGGAGCAGGGCCGCTACGTCGAGCAGCGCACGCCGCCGCTCCCGCTCTCGATCCGCGCCGCCGAGGGGCTCGATCCGGCGGCGATCGTCGCCGGCCCGGCCGCCGCGGCGCCGCTCGCCGCGCAAGGAAGCGGCCTCTTCGCGCCGCCGTCCGACCCGTCGCTGCTCGCCGGTCCGCCGCTGCGCTGGACCACCGTCGCCGCGATCGCGGGCGCGCTGCCGTTGCTGCTGCTGCTGGTCGTCGGCGCACGCGTCGCGTGGCAGCGCCGGCGCGCCGATCCGCGCGCCGTGCGCCGCGCGCAGGCGGGGGCGCGCGCGCTGGCGCGGCTCGCGGCATTGCCGACCGCGGGCGATCCGCGGCCGCTCGCGCGCGAACGGCGCGGCGCGCTGCTCGGGCTCGTCGCCGATGCGACCGATCGCAACGAGGCGGCGCTCACGGCGCGTGAAGCGGAAGCGGCGTTGCGCGCGGCAGGCGTCGACGCCGCGTTGGCCGAACGGCTGCGCGCCGCGCTCGAGGCGTGGGAGGCGCAGGCCTACGCGCCCGGCGCGCAGGGGACGCTCGAGGCGATCGACGCCGCAGCGCTGGCGCGCGGAGTGGCCGCCGCGCTGGCGCGCCGCAACGAGTCGCGCCCGCCGCGCGCGCTGGCACTGCTGCTGGCGGCGGCGCTGCAGGGCGCGCTGCTCCTCGCGCCGAGCGGCTGCCAGCGCGCCGTCGACGGCGCCACGCTGCAGCGCTTCGTCGAAGGGCACGAGCTGCTGGCGAAGGCGACGCGGCCGGAGGAGTTCCGCGCTGCCGCGGCGCGCTTCGAGGAGGCGCTCGCGAGCGGCGGCGACGAGGGCGTGGTCCTGCAGGCGCTCGGCAACGCCTGGTTCGCGGCCGGTTCGAAGGGGGCGGCGATCGTCGCGTGGCGGCGCGCGGAGTTCCATCGACCGCGCGATCCGCTGCTCGCCGCGAACCTGGCGCAGGCGCGCGTCGGCCTGCCGAGCGAGCCGCCGGCGCTGCTGGACGAGCTGCTCTTCTGGCGCGCGCTGCTCGGCTACGGCGAGCAGGCGGCGCTGCTGCTCGGTGCGGTCGCCGTGGCGTGCGCCGCCGCGCTGCTCGCGCAGCTGCGGCCGCGGAGCCGCGCGGTGATGCGGCCGCTCGCGCGCGCGGCGGCGCTCGTGGCGCTGCTGGCGGCGATCGGCTTCGCGCGCACGGTGGCGCACCTCGAATGGAGCGGCCACGCGGCGATCGCGCGCGACGGCGTGGTGGCGCGCAAGGGGGACGGCGAGAGCTTCGAGGCGGCCCTCTCCGCGCCGCTCGCGGACGGCACCGAATGCCGGATCGTCGAGGCGCGCCACGACTGGCGGCTGATCGAGCTGCCGGGCGACCTGCGCGGTTGGGTGCCGGCCGACGCGCTCGCGACGCGCTGAGCGGCGCCGCTACCATGCCGCCACCCGATCGATCGAGGAGCTCCCATGGTCGCCCCGAGCCGTCGCCGCAGCCCCCGCGCCGCTGAGGAAGAGCGCGAGCACGAACCCGCCGCGCGTGCGACGCGCGGCCGCGGACGCAGCGGCGGAGGCGGCAAGTCGGGGCCGCCGATCGTGCCGATCGCCATCGGCGGCGGCCTGCTCGCGGTGGTGATCGTCGCGCTGCTGCTGATGAAGGACGACCCGCCGACGACCCCGCCCGCCGACGGCGCGGGCACGAACGCCGCGGGCATGAGCAGCGCTGCCACGAACGCAGCGCACCCGAGCGGCAGCGCCACCGAGACGGCCGCCGCCAGCCCGAGCGGCGGCGCGACGGCGACTGCCGGCGAGGCCGGCAAGCCGGCGGCGCGCCCCTTCGATCGCGCGACCTTCGCCGCGCAGGTCGAGGCGACCACCAGCGCGCTCGAGCTGATCGCGCTCGGCGACCTGGCGGCGCGCGACAGCAAGGACGCCGCCGACGCGGAGCTCGCCTGGAAGAAGGCGCTCGCGCTCGAGCCGGGCAACGCCGCGGCGAAGCGCAAGCTCGAGATCCGGCCGATCGACCCGCAGGCCGACTTCCCCGGCCTCGAGGAGATCCAGGGCAGCGCGCAGACCTACCTGCTGCGCCCGTTCCTCCAGATGCGCGGCAAGGAGCTCTGCAAGAGCGAGCGCGCCGCCGAGGTGGCGCGCTGGAACGCGGAGCGGAAGGTCATCGAGGCGCGCGTCGAGGAGGCGGCCGGCGACCCCTTCCTCACCAAGGTCGACCGCACGCGCAACGACCTGGCCAACAAGCCGTTCTTCGAGAACTTCCAGTACGAGGTGATCGAGAGCACCCGCCCCTACGCGCTGTTCGTCGAGCTGAAGGGCGACACCGTCACCGAGCGCGACGCGCGCCGCGAGGCGGTCGAGGAGGCGTACCGCCCCTTCCTCGCCGCCTACGACCAGACGATCCACTCCTACCTGAAGCCGCTCTCGCCGGCGCCGCCGAAGGAGGAGCCGACCTTCATCGTCTTCATCCTGCTCGACCGCGCGAGCTACGACCGCTTCTTCCTCGAGTTCGAAGGGCACGCCGGCGCGCCCGGCATGCGCGCCCACTACACGTGGCGCGAGAAGTGGAGCTTCACCTACTCGCCCGAGGTCGGCGACCCGCGCGATCCCGACTTCGGCGAGGGGACGCAGTCCTTGCTGCACGAGCTCACCCACGCGTGGGTCGACAAGCTCGCCACCGCGAACAACGGCGTCACCTACGACATCAACCTCGTGCAGACCCACTGGTTCAACGAGGGGATCGCCGAGTTCATGTCGTGCCACTTCCTCGACGGCGACACGATCCGCTTCCAGCCGTGGAAGTCGATGCGCATCCAGGAGCTCTCGCAGCGACCGGCCGGCGTCCGCATCCCGCTGAAGAAGGGGTTCCGGATCGGCCGCCACGACGGGCTCGAAGCGGCGGCGTGGGAGGTGGCGCGCTCGCAGAAGGTGGTCGAGCCGGGGCGCGCGGCCGGCATCTGCATGAGCGGCTTCTACGCCGACATGTCGCTCTTCATCTTCTGGCTCAACTACGCCAACGACCGCAAGTGGAAGAAGCTGTTCGAGAACTACGTGCGCAAGGAGTTCGCCGGCGACGGCGGTCCCGAGGTGGCCGACAAGATCTTCGCCGACGTCTTCGCGGCCGAGGACCTCGAGCAGCAGGTCGACGCCTTCCAGAAGGGCGTGGCCGACAAGTCGATCCGCTTCGAGGATTCGGCGCTCGAGCTCGAGAAGTAGGCGGCGGCGCGCGCGGCGGCGCGGCGCGGACGGCCGACGAGGGGATCGCGATGATCGTGCTCTCGTGCGAGGGGCGGGCGGCGCTGCCGGTCGGCAAGGTGGTGGCGGTCGGCCGCAACTTCGTCGACCACGCCAAGGAGATGGGCCACGCCGCGCGCGACGCGGAGCCGCTGCTCTTCCTCAAGCCGGCGAGCGCGCTCCGGCCGAGCGGCGGCGCGATCGCGCTGCCGCGCCACAGCAAGAAGGTCCACCACGAGGTCGAGCTGGTCGTGCGGCTCGGCCGCGATCTCCGCGCCGGCGACGAGGCGGCGGCCGCCGCAGCGATCGACGCCATCGCGGTCGGACTCGATCTCACCGCCCGCGACCTGCAGGAGACGGCGAAGCAGCGCGGCGATCCGTGGGCGGTGGCGAAGGGGTTCGACGACTCGGCGCCCCTCTCGCCGCTGGTGCCGCTCGACGATCCGCGCCAGCTGCGCGCGCTCGAGCTCTCGCTGACGGTGAATGGCGAGCTGCGGCAGCGCGGCGCGACGCGCGATCTCGTGACGCCGGTGGTGCCGCTGGTCGCGTTCGTGTCGCACCGCTTCCGGCTCGAGGCGGGCGACCTGCTCTTCTGCGGCACGCCGGCCGGCGTCGGCCCGCTCGTCGTCGGCGATCGCGCGGGCGCGGAGCTGCGCGCGGAGGGCGGCGGCGCGCCGCTCGCGACGCTGGCGATCAGCTGCTGCTGACGGCGGAGCGTTCGAGCGCCGCGAGATCAGCGGCCGCTCGCTCCCCCTCCGCGGCCTTCGCGCTCGACTGCGCCTCGACCAGGGCACCGTCGCGCTCGAGCCACTCGAGGAGGCGCTCCTCGGTGCCGAGGTCGGTCCACCCCACCGCCGCCGGCAGCGCCAGCGCGCCGAGCGACGCCGCGCGGCCGATCACGTCGGCGGAGAAGTTGGCGGCCGGCAGCTCCGCGTAGGCGCGAGCGAACCGCTCGCCGTGCGGCTCCTCGCGCGCCAGCAGCGACTCGAGCGCAGCGGTGAGGCAGGGCTGCTCGGCGCGAAACAGGTCGAGCAGCGCGCTCGCGCTCGCGACCATCACCATCGTGTTCCACCAGGCGCGGCCGCTCGCGAAGAGGGCATCGGCGGTGGCACCGTCAGGCTTCTCGACGAACCGTTCGACCTGGTCGATGCCGCGCGCCCCATCGAGCGGCGCGCCGCGCACGATCCAGCCGTAGTCGCGGTTGGCCGCCTGCGCCGTCGCGCCGAGCAGCAGGAGCCGCTCGGGCCGTTCCGCCACCGCGGCGGCCGCGGCGCGGAGCGTTCGGCGGAAGAGGCGCTCGTCGACGACGCCGTGGTCGGAGGCGGTCAGCACCACGCGCGCGGTCGGGGCGCGCGCCACCAGGTGGAGCAGCGGCAGGAGGACGCCCGCGGCCGTGCCGCGATCGCACGGCTGCACCACCAGCTCGACGCCAGGGAAGCTCTCGAGCTGCGCCACCGCGCGCGAGCGCTGCGAGGCGTCGACCACCAGCGTCGTGCGCTCGGAGGGCGCGAGCGGCGCCAGCCGATCGAGCGTCTGCTGGAGCAGCGAGCGGCCGCCCCGGAAGCGGCAGAACTGCTTCGGGATCGGCTCGCCGAACAGGCGGGTGGCGAGCGCTTCGAGGCGGCGGCCGAAGCCGCCGGCCAGCACGAGGGCATGCAGCTCGCCGGTCGCGGGCGAGCGGGAGGGTGGGCGAAGGGTCGCGGTCACGCGAAGGCTCCAAGCGGTCCGGCGTGCGGACGGGCTGGTGGCGCTCTTCGGAAAAACTTGCCGTCCGGCTGAAGGGGGGTCCCGGGGAGGAGCTTCCCGGAGCGCTTCACCGCGTCTTCACGGACGCTTCACGGAAGCCCCCTAGGTTTCCCCGCCGTGAAGACGGCCCTCCGGTAGACGCACGACCCTCAGGACGAATGGAGCTCCCGATGATGAACCGCACGAGCCTCTGGCTCCTCGCCGCCGCGGCGTTCTGCTGCGCGCCGGCGCTCGAAAGCAAGGCCCAGGAGACCGAGAAGGTCGCGGCCGCGCCGCGCCGCGCCGAGGACCAGGCGAAGGTCGACGCCAACCTGCCGAGCTACGGCAAGGTCGCCGGGATCTCCGGCAACCTGAACTCGATCGGCTCCGACACGCTGAACAACCTCATGACGCTCTGGTCGGAGAGCTTCAAGGGGCAGTACCCGAGCGTGCGCATCCAGGTCGAGGGCAAGGGCAGCGGTTCGGCGCCGCCGGCGCTGATCGCCGGGACCGCGCAGCTCGGCCCGATGAGCCGCGAGATGAAGTCCTCGGAGATCGACGACTTCGAGGGGAAGTACGGCTACAAGCCGACCCAGGTCCGGGTCTGCGTCGACGCGCTCGCGGTCTACGTCCACAAGGACAACCCGATCGAGAAGCTCACCATCGCGCAGGTCGACGCGCTGTTCGGCAAGCAGCGGAAGCAGGGCGCGGCGAAGAGCCTCGAGACGTGGGGCGACCTCGGCCTCACCGGTGAATGGGCGGCGCTGCCGATCAGCCTCTACGGCCGCAACTCGGCGTCGGGCACCTACGGCTTCTTCAAGGAGCTGGTGCTGAAGAACGGCGACTACAAGGACACCGTGAAGGAGCAGCCCGGCTCGGCGTCGGTGGTGCTGGGCGTGACCGAGGATCGCGGCGGCGTCGGCTACAGCGGCATCGGCTACAAGACCTCGGGCGTGCGCGCGGTGCCGATCGCGAAGGATGACGCCACGCCCGCCGGCGACACCGGCGCGACCGCGGTCTACGGCGGCAAGTACCCGATCACCCGCTTCCTCTACGTCTACGTCAACAAGGCGCCGAACAAGCCGCTCGACCCGCTCACCAAGGAGTTCCTCATCTACGTGCTGTCGCAGCAGGGGCAGCAGGCGGTGCTGAAGGACGGCTACTTCCCGCTGCCGGCGAAGCTCGCCGCCGAGGAGCTGAAGAAGCTGCAGTGATCGCCGCGACCACCGCGCTCGCGCGCGGTCGACGCAGCGCGTGCCCGGGCCGTGACGCGGCTCGGGCGCGCGCCCACCTCCCCTCCTCGCGCCTGTTGCGCCTGCGGCGAGCCTCCCCCTGAGCATGGCGAACGACCTCGACGAGCGAATCGCGCCGGCGGCGTCCGGACCGCCGCGCCCCGTCTTGCCGCCCTCGAAACGCCTCGTGCAGCGGCGCCGCAACGACCGGCTCGCGCGCTGGGTCGTCGTGGCCGGCGGCCTCGCGATCATCGCGAGCGTGCTCGGCATCTTCCTCTTCCTGCTGGCGCAGGTCTTCCCGCTGCTGCGCGGGGCGCGCGTGACGCCCGGCGGCAGCACGCCGATCGCTTCCGCGCGGCCGCTCGCGGTCCTCTCCGACGAGGCGGCGACCCATCTCGCGACGCTCGGCGACGACGGCGTGGTGCGCGTCCACCGTCGCGGCGACGGCGCGCTGGTGGCGGAGCAGCCGCTCTTCCCGCCGACTGCCGACGGCCGCGCGCCGCCGGTCACCTGCGGCGGTTCGCTGTTCGGCGATCCCGGCTTCGTCGCCGCCACCGCCGACGGCCGCGTCGCCTGGCGGGCGATCCGCTTCGACGTCGACCATCGCCCCGAGGGCCCGGTCGTCACGCCGCGCCTCGAGCCGATCGTCGAGCTCGTGGTCGACCCGCAAGGCCACGCGGTGACCGCATGCGCCTCGAGCGCGCGCGGCAGCTCGTCGGGCGTGGTGGCGCAGCTCGCCGACGGCTCACTCTTCCTGATCGAGCGCGTCGTCGAGGAGAACCTCTTCACCGGCGAGCAGACCGCGGCGACGGCAGAGCGCGCACTCGCCTGCCCGGCGCCGCTCACGCGGCTGGTCGTCGATGCGCGCCGCGAGAACCTGTTCGGCGCCACCACCGATGGGCGGCTCCTCTGGTGGAACCTGCTCGATCCGGCGGCCGCCGAGCCGCGCGTGCGCAGCGTCGGCGCGCCGATCACCGCGCTCTCGCTGCTGATCGGCGACCAGAGCCTCGTGGTCGGCCAGCAGGACGGCTCGCTCACGGTCTGGAACCGCGTGCAGCCCGAGGGCGAGGCGAGCCGGCTGACCGAGACGCACGCCTTCCCGCGCCGCGCCGGCGCCGTGCAGCTGATCACCCCGTCGTGGCGCAACCGCCTCTTCCTCGCCGTCGAGGCGGGCGACCGCGCGCTGGTCGGCTTCTCGACCTCGACGCGCGTGCTGTGGGAGGGCGACCTCCCGCTCGCCGGCGCCAGCGCGGCCGCCATCGCGCCGAAGAACGACGCGCTGCTGCTGGCGGCGCCCGGCCGCGCGGAGCGGCTCGCGTTCGACTGCCCGCACCCCGAGGCGGGGCTCGACGTCTACTTCGGGAAGGTCTGGTACGAGGGCTACGCGAAGCCCGAGTGGATCTACCAGTCGAGCTCCGGCAGCGACGAGGCGGAGCCGAAGATCAGCCTCGTGCCGCTGCTGTTCGGCACGCTGAAGGCGACGCTCTTCTCGCTGCTCTTCGCCGTGCCGCTCGCGCTCTTCGCGGCGATGTACACCTCGCAGTTCATGCACTGGTCGCTGCGCCGCTTCGTCAAGCCGGCGGTCGAGATCATGGCGTCGCTGCCGAGCGTGGTGCTCGGCTTCCTCGCCGGCCTGTGGCTCGCGCCACGGGTCGCCGACTTCTTCCTCGGGCTGCCGCTCTTCGTGCTGCTGGCTCCGCTCGCCGTGGTCGCCGCCGGCCGCCTCGGCATGGCGCTGCCGGCCCGCTTCCGCCACCGCTTCCACGACGGCGCCGCCGCGCTCGGCTTCATCGGCGTGCTGGCGGCGACGCTCGCCGCGGCGCTGCTGCTGTCGCGGCCGCTCGAGGTCGCCTGGTTCGGCGGCGACTTCGTGGCGTGGATGCGCAGCGCGCTCGGGCTCGCGTTCGACCAGCGCAACTGCGTCGTGCTCGGCCTCGCGATGGGCGTCGCGGTGATCCCGATCATCTTCGCGATCGCCGAGGACGCCTTCTCGAACGTGCCGAAGAGCCTCGTGTCGGGCTCGCTCGCGCTCGGCGCCGACCGCTGGTACACGGTGACGCGGGTCGTGCTGCCGACCGCGAGCCCCGGCCTCTTCTCCGCGGTGATGATCGGGTTCGGGCGCGCCGTCGGCGAGACGATGATCGTGGTGATGGCGTCGGGCAACACGCCGGTGATGGACTGGAGCCCGTTCAACGGCCTGCGCAGCCTGTCGGCGAACATCGCCACCGAGATCCCCGAGGCGGCGCACGGCACGACCTTCTATCGCACCCTCTTCCTCGCGGCGTTGCTGCTCTTCGCGCTCACCTTCGCCGCCAACACCGCCGCCGAGCTGGTCCGCCAGCACCTGCGGCAGAAGTACGCCCGCCTGTGAACTCCCCCATCGCTCCACCGCCGACCGCCGCTCCCGTTCGCGCCCCCGCCGACGCGCCGGCGCGGCGCCGCGGCAACGGGCGCGCGCTCATCTGGCTGTGCGGCGGCGCGCTCGCCTTCAACTTGCTGCTGGTGCTGGCGCAGCTCGCGCTGATCGCCTGGAACGGGCTCGGCTACTTCTGGCAGCGCGACCTCGTGAGCTTCGAGCTCGGCGACGGCCGGCGCCTCCTCGGCGAGGTCCACGCGCGCGAGCACTTCCGCCCCGCCGACCACCCGGCGGCCGAGGAGCTGCCGTGGCGCATCCAGGTGAAGGTGGCCAACCGCGAGCACACCGGCGCCGACTTCGTCTGGATCGAGGAGCGGGAGATCGTGCGGCGCGCGGAGCCGGCGGACGCGCTCCACTTCGAGCGCTCCGAATGGGGCAACTTCCACGGCTTCCTGCGCGAGCTCCACCGCGGCGAGCAGCTGCTCGCGAGCGGGGATGCGGCGTGGCCGGCGCTCCTGGAGCAGATCGCGAGCGCGGAGCGGCAGCGCGAGGCGCTGCTCGACGTCGAGAAGGGGCCGCTCGGCGACGTGCAGTACGCGCTCGATGCGCTGCGGCTCGACCGGCGCCGCCTCGAGCTCGACGCGCCGGCCGCCGACGAGCGGGCGCGCCGCACCGCCGAGCTCGACGCCCGCGAGAAGCAGCTCGACCAGGAGTTCGCCGGGCTGAGCGAGCGGATCGCCGGGCTGCGCGCGGAGCTCGAGAGCGTGCGGGCGACCTGCGAGCTCGCCGACGGCACGCGCGTCGAGCTGCCGGTCGGCGGACTGCTCACCGCGCTGCGCCCCAACGAGATGAGCACCTTCGACAAGCTGCTCTGCTGGGGCGGGCGGATCTTCGGCTTCCTGGTCGACCAGCCGCGCGAGGCCAACACCGAGGGCGGCATCTTCCCGGCGCTGTTCGGCACCGTGCTGATGGTCTTCCTGATGTCGGTCGCGGTGGTGCCGCTCGGCGTGCTGGCGGCGCTCTACCTGCGCGAGTACTCGCGGCAGGGCCCGCTGGTCCGCTGCGTGCGCATCGCGGTGAACAACCTCGCCGGCGTGCCGTCGATCGTCTTCGGCATCTTCGGGCTCGGCTTCTTCGTCTACGGCATCGGCGGCACCATCGACGAGCTCTTCTTCCCCGAGGCGCTGCCGCGCGCCACCTTCGGCACCGGCGGCATCTTGTGGGCGGCGCTCACGCTGGCGCTGCTCACGGTGCCGGTCGTGATCGTCGCCACCGAGGAGGGGCTCGCCGCCGTGCCGCGCGCGGTGCGCGAGGGGTCGCTCGCGCTCGGCGCGACCAAGTTCGAGACGATCTGGCGCGTCGTGCTGCCCGCCGCGGCGCCCGGCATGCTGACCGGCGTCATCCTCGCCATCGCGCGCGCGTCGGGCGAAGTCGCGCCGCTGATGATCGTCGGCATGGTGAAGCTCGCGCCCGCGCTGCCGATCGACCACCACTTCCCGTTCGTCCACTTCGACCAGAAGTTCATGCACCTAGGCTTCCACCTGTTCGACGTCGGCTTCCAGAGCCCCGACGTCGAGGCGACCAAGCCGCTGGTCTTCGCCACCGCGCTGGTCCTGCTGGTGCTGGTGGTCGCGATGAACGTGGTGGCGATCACGCTGCGCAACCGGCTGAAGAGCCGCTATGCCGGCAGCGCGCTGTGAACGCCGCCTCGAGGAACCGCCGATGACGCCCCCGCCTCCGCCCTCCGCCCCGCCCGCCCCCGCCGGCGCCGAGCCGATCCTCGCGGTCGAGCAGCTCGAGCTCTCCTACGGCAGTGCGCCCGCGCTGCACGGCATCTCGCTCGCGATCCCGCGCCGCCAGATCACCGCCTTCATCGGACCGTCGGGCTGCGGCAAGTCGACGCTGCTGCGCTGCTTCAACCGGATGAACGACCTCGTCGACGGCGTCCGCATCAAGGGCGACGTGCGCTTCGAAGGCAGCTCGATCCTCGGCCCCGAGGTCGAGGTGAACGAGCTGCGCAAGCGCATCGGCATGGTCTTCCAGAAGAGCAACCCCTTCCCGAAGTCGATCTACGAGAACGTCGCCTACGGCCCGCGCGTGCACGGCGTCAAGCGGACGGCCGAGCTCGACGACATCGTCGAGAAGAGCCTGCGCGGCGCGGCGCTCTGGGACGAGGTGAAGGACCGCCTGCACGAGAGCGCGCTCGGCATGTCGGGCGGCCAGCAGCAGCGCCTCTGCATCGCGCGCGCCATCGCCATCGAGCCCGAGGTGATCCTGCTCGACGAGCCGTGCTCGGCGCTCGACCCGGTCGCGACCGCCAAGGTCGAGGACCTGATGCTCGAGCTGAAGAAGCGCTTCACGCTGGTCATCGTGACCCACAACATGCAGCAGGCGTCGCGCGTCAGCGACTGGACCGCGTTCCTCTACATGGGGCGCCTGATCGAGTTCGGCCGCACCGAGGAACTCTTCGTCAAGCCGCGCGAGAAGCAGACCGAGGACTACATCACCGGCCGCTTCGGCTGAGCGTCGGCGCCGGCCACGCGGGCGCTGCCCGGACGAGTCCTGCCCCGGGCGCCGGGCGCTCCGCTGGCGCAGCGGAGGGGGCGCGGGCAAAGTCGCGGCCGGCTCGGAAACCTGCACGGGAGATGCCTCGATGCTCCATTCGCTCCTCTTGTCGTGGGCCGCGACCTTCGCCGCCTGCGGCGATTGCCCCGGCTGCAAGCCCGACGACCTCTGCGCGGAGCACCAGGAAGGCGACGCCAAGGCGCTCGACGCGGCGCGCGGCAAGATCCGCTCGAAGGACGTCGCCGAGCGGCTCGCCGCCGTCGACGCGGCCGCCGCGCTGACCGTCGCCCACGCGAACTCGCCGAGCCGCGCCGTCGCCGAGACGCTCGCCATCGCGCTCGCCGACAAGGACTGGGGCGTGCGCGGGAAGGCGCTCGAGAAGCTGCTGGACGGCCAGCACGCCGACGCGACCGTGAAGGCGCTGGTCGAGGCGCTCGACGACCTGCGCGCGCAGTTCGCGAAGGTCGGCCGCAACAACGACCGCTCCGCCGGCGCCGGCTCGATCATGTCGCGCGAGGGGCTCGCCTACACGGCGGCGCTGATCGAGGGGCTCGGCGGGCTCGCCGATGACCGCTGCGTGAACGCGCTGGTCGACATCCTGAAGCAGCTCGGGCCCGATGCACCGAACGAGTTCGCGCAGCCGCTGGCGCGTGCGCTGATCCAGCTGGGGTCGCGCACCGCGGTCGACTCGGTGATCGATCGGCTGGTGGCCGCCGAAGGGTCGCGCAGCAAGGCGCGCTCGGGAGGCGGTGCGGGCGGCGGAGGAGCGGGCGGCGGTGGCGGAGGCGGTGGAGCGGGCGGTGGCGGCAAGAACGACCGCCCGCGCAATCCAGGCGATCGCGACGGCGACGGGCGGCGCGACCAGCCGGCCGACGAAGGGCAGCGCCGGATGATCCACGAAGGGCTCGCGAAGCTCGCGGCGGAGAAGGAGCTCGACGGAGTGCCGACGTTCGACGACCAGGTGGCGCAGCACTGGCGCGACTGGTTCGACAAGCGGGCCGGCAAGTTCCCGGCGAAGCTCGGCCGCCTCGGCCCCGAGCCGACGAAGGTGAAGCGCAGCTGAGAGCGAGCCGCGCGGCGGACGCGGTCAGCTGCAGCCGCGCTCGCCGCCGCCGCTCCGCTCCACGCCGCAGCATCGGGGCCCGCGCAGCCAGCGGCAGCACGGCGCGGCCAGCAGCGCGCCGATGCACGGCGCCGCGACGTAGAGCCACGCTGCCTCGAGCCTCCCCGTCACCAGCGCCGGGCCGAGCGAGCGCGCCGGGTTCATCGACGCGCCGGTGAGCGGTCCGGCGATCAGCGCGGCGAGGAAGACGAACGAGCCGATCGCCAGCGCCGACGACGTGCCGCGCTCCTTGGCGCCGTGCGCGACCGAGAGGATCACCACCATCAGCAGGAAGGTGATCAGCAGCTCGATCGCGAGGCTCGCGGCGTGCCCGAAGGCCGGCAGCGTCGCGCCGAGGGTCGCATCGGCCGGGAACGCGAGTCGCAGGAGCGCGCTCGCCGCCAAGGCGCCGACGAGCTGCCCGGCCGCGTAGGGCGCCACCTCGCGCCACGGGAAGCGGCCCGCGCACGCGAAGCCGAGCGAGACCGCCGGGTTCAGGTGGGCGCCTGAGCGATCCCCCACCGCCTCGATCATCGCGACCACGACCAAGCCGAAGGCGAGCGCGATGCCGAGGTGGCCGATCGCGCCGCCCGTCGCGCCATCGACGACGATCGCGCCCGTGCCGGCCGCCACCAGGCAGAAGGTGCCGAACGCCTCGGCGGCGCAGCGTTGCAACAGCGCGGACGCAGCGGCAGGAGTCGACGGTTCCACGAGGCGAGCGCTCCGACGGGGCGCGCGACGATACCGCGCGGTCGAGGAGCGGCGCGCCCGCCGTCGCCGTCGCGACTGCGGGCGCGCCGTTTCTTCAGAACGCCAGCTGGACGCGCATCTGCGCCACCGTCGCCGCGCCGCCCTCGCCGAGCAGCGGGTCGACCTCGTCGAGGTCGACGCGCGACAGGTCCCACATCACCCGCGTGTTCGGGTTCAGGTACCAGTTGAGGCCGAGCGTCATCATGTCGAGCGCGCCGCCCTCGACGCCGCCGCTCGCCTCGGTCCCGTCGGAGAGGTCGATGGTCGACCAGCGCAGCGCCACTTCCCACGCGCCGTGACCGCCGTTCTCGAAGGCGTTGGCCCACGGCTTCGGGTTCTGGAAGACCGCCTCGGTCGGCTTGTAGCGGCGATTCTCGCCCGTGATCATCCAGCTGCCCTGCACGTAGAAGCCGCTGAAGCTCGGGTCGTCGAGCGTCGAGCTCGAGTTCATGTCGGTCTTGGTCCAGATGTACTCGCTCTGCAGCGACCAGCGATTCCAGACCAGGGCCGCCTCGCCGCCGTAGCGCCAGTCGACATCCGCCTCGCGCATCGCGCCGGTGGTGACGAAGTTGCCGAACAGGTCGACCTCGGGCTTCGCGGCGTAGGTGACGCCCTCGTTGCCGCGCCCGCCGACCGAGCGGCGCGTGGCCGCGACGCCGAGGTGCAGCAGCTGCTTGCCGTCGTTGCGGTAGAGCGGCGTGCCGGTGATGCGCGCGGTCACGTTGAACGCGCCGTCGTTGGCCGACACGCTGTTGTCGGAGCTGTCCTCGCGGAAGGCGCCGGCCGCCCAGGTGAGGCGCTCGACCTGCTTGCCGTCGACTTCGCTCTTCAGCCCCTTCCAGAACAGGAAGCCCGGGTTGCGGTTCGGGGCGAAGAAGTTGGCGATCGAGGAGCGCTCGACGAAGGTCGAGTCGTTGCTCGACGTCATCGTGTCGAGCCCGAACGGCTCGTACATGTGGCCGGCGCGGACGTTCGGGATCCAGTCGCCGAGGTTCACCAGGCCGACGAAGACGTCCTTGTGGCCGACGGTGCCCTTGGCGAAGTCGTATTGCCACTTGAACTCGATGTGCTCGTAGACGAGCCCCGACAGGTGGAGCCGCGCGCGGCGCAGCTCGAAGCCGTCCTCGAGCGGGCCGATGTTCTGCGTCACCGCCTGGTCGTTGGCGTTGCCGTTGAACCGCTTGGTCGCCTCGAGGTCGTCGTCGGCGTCGTTGAACTCGCTCTCGAAGTGGATGCGGCCGCCGATCTTGAGGTCGAACTTGTTGTCGGGGGACGTGAGGCGCAGGCCGTCCTTCCAGTAGGTGCGCAGGCTGTCGCTGGCGCCCTGCTTGTCCTCGACCGCCTTCAGGCGCTCGTTGAAGACGTCGAAGCGGAGCTTGATCTCCTCGGCATCCTGCGCGCGCGCGCTGGCTCCGAGGATCGGGAAGGCGCTGGCACCAAGCGTGACGCAGAGCGCCTCGCGGGCGAACCGGTTCATGCGGACTCCTCGCCGGACGGGAGCGGCTCGACCGGCGCGCGCCCACACGCGCACCCATCGCGACCGCAGGCCCGGCAAGCTAGGCCGCGCGGATGAAGCTCTCGTGAAGCGCAGATGAACGGCTCGCGCAGGCTCGCGGAGGCGGCGAGAAGATCCGCGACCGGCGCGGCGCGCCGCCTACTGGGCGCGCGCGCGGGCGAGCCGGAGGTGGCGGATCACCTCGCCGTCGACGAGGAAGACCACGTCCTCGGCGATGTTGGTGGCGTGGTCGGCGATCCGCTCGAGGTGGCGCGACACCGACAGGAGCGACACGGCGCGCTCCACGTTGGCCGGATCGCGCTTCATCACCTCCTGCAGCTGCACGAAGCGGCGGCGGTTCTCCTCGTCGACCTCGCGGTCGTCGAGGCAGACCTTGCGCGCGCGGTCGACGTCGCGCTCGACGAGCGCGTCGATGCACTCGTGGACCATCCAGCGCACCCGCTCCGCCATGCGGCGGAAGTCCTGCGCCCCCTCGATCGGCGGCTGCTCGCAGAGCGCCGCGGCGCGCTCGGCGATGTTCTTCGCGAGGTCGCCCATCCGCTCGAGGTCGTTGTTGACCTTCAACGCCGTGATGATGAAGCGCAGGTCGGTCGCGACCGGCTGGTGGAGCGCCAGCATCTTCAAGCAGTGGTCCTCGACCTCGAGCTCCTTGGCGTCGATGGCGTCGTCGCCCGCCTGCACCTGCGTGGCGAGGTCGCTCCGGCGGTCGATCACCGCGTTGATGGCGAGGTCGGTCGCCTCCTCCACCATGCCCCCCATCATCAGGAGCTGCTTCTTCAGGTGCTCGACGTCGCGCTGCAGGTGCTTCGACATGGTCCCTCACTCCTCCGTCGCGGCGCCCTCGGGCGGCCGCGGCAACTCGACCCGGAACGTGCTGCCGCGCCCGGGCCAGCTCTCGAGCGCGATCGTCCCGCCGTTCGCCTCGCACAGGTGCTTCACGATCGAGAGGCCGAGCCCGGTGCCCGGGACGTCGCGCGCGCGCGCCTTGTCGACCCGATAGAAGCGCTCGAAGACCCGCCCCTGCTCGGCCGGCTCGATGCCGACTCCCGTGTCGGAGACCTCGAGTCGGGCGTGCCCGGCGTCCATCGCCGTGCGCACCTCGACTCGACCGCCCGCGGGAGTGTACTTGAGGGCGTTGTCGACGAGGTTGTCGAGGATCTGCTCGATCGCCAGCGGATCGGCGAACGCCGCGGCCGGCGCGAGGTCGGCGGCGAGCGTGATCGACTTCGACTGCGCCGGACCGGCGAAGCGGTCGACCGCCTGGCGCGCTGCTGCGGCCAGGTCGAGCGCGACGCGCGCCACCGGCCCGTCCGACTCGGCGCGCGCCAGATGGAGCAGGTCGACGGCGAGGTCGGCGAGGCGCGTCACGTGGTGGCCGAGCTTGCCGAGGAAGCGCTGGCGCGTCGCCGCGTCCATCGCCGGGTCGTCGACCAGCGTCTCGACCAGGCCGCGCATCGCCGCGAGCGGCGTCTTCAGCTCGTGCGAGACGTTGGCGACGAAGTCGCGCCGCACCGTCTCGAGCCGGCGCAGCTCGGTCACGTCGAGCAACGCGGCGACCGCGCCGCCCGACGGCAGCGCCGCGGCGCGCACCAGCAGCACCCGCTCGCGACCGCCGAGCAGCAGGTGGACCTCGCGCGAGCGCGGCGCGCCCGCCTCGCCCGGCGCGACGTCGCGCAGGCGCACCGCCTCGACCAGTTCGGGCGCGCGCACCAGCTCGACGAGCGGGCGGCCGATCGCCCCCTGGTCGGCGACCCCGAGCATCGCGCGCGCGGCGCCGTTGCAGAGCAGCAGCCGCTCCTCGCCGTCGATCGCGACCACCCCCTCGGCCACGCGGTCGAGCACCAGCGCGAGCTGATCGCGCTCGCGCTGCTGCTCGTCGACCCGTTCCGCGAGGCGCGTCGCCATCCGCTCGAAGGCGCGCGCCAGCTCGGCGACCTCGTCGCGGCCGCCGTGGTCGAGCGAAGGGCCGGCGCGGCCGTCGGCGATCGCGGAAGCCGCCTCGGTCAGCTCCACGATCGGGCGCGTCAGGCGGCGCGCGACGAACCAGGCGAGCAGCAGCGCCACGACCGTTCCGCTCGCGACGCCGCCGAGCACCGCGCTGCGCAGCCGCGCCGCGCGCGCCGCGACGCTCGGCAGCGGCAGCGCGGCGCGCACGAAGCCGAGCCGCGCGCCGGCCGCCGAGTGGACCGCGACGCAGACGTAGAGGGTCGGCTGGCCGGTGGTCGCGCTGGTCCGCTCGTCGAGGCCGCGGCCGCTCGCCGCCGCCTCGATCACTTCGGGCCGCGTGGCGTGGTTCTCCATCGCCGCCGGCGGATCGATCGAGTCGGCCAGCACGCGGCCGTCAGCCGCGATGACGGTGAGCCGGCTGCCGGTCGCCGCGCCGAGCGCCTCGATGCGCGGCGCGAGGCCGGGCTCCCCGCCTTGCGCCAGCGCGGCGCGCATCGAGTCGGCCAGCAGCACCGCCTGCGCGTCGAGCGCCTCCTCGATCGCGGCGCGCTGGTCGCGGCCGGCGAAGCGGCTGACGAGCAGGTCGATCAGCACTCCGCTGACGACGACGAGCGAGGCATAGCTGGCGAACAGCTTGAACAGGATCCGCGACCGCACCCACTCACTCCCGATCGTCGCGGAAGCGATAGCCGACGCCGCGCACGGTCTCGAGCCGCTCGCGCTCCTCGCCGAGCTTCTTGCGGATCGAGCGGACGTGGACGTCGACGTTGCGGTCGAGCACGACGGCGTGCTCGCCGATCGCGCGCGAGAGCAGCTGGTCGCGGGTGAGGACGCGCCCGGGATGGGCGGCGAGGAAGTGGAGCAGGCGCAGCTCGGTCGGCGTGAAGGTGACCGGCTCGCCGCGCACCACCACCTCGTGGCGAGCGCGATCGATGACGAGGCCGCTGAACTCGAGCCGGTCGCCGTCGCCGTTGCGCGAGGGCGCTGCCTGCGCGCGCCGCAGCACTGCGCGCAGCCGCGCGATCAGCTCGCGCGGGCTGAAGGGCTTCGGGATGTAGTCGTCGGCGCCGAGACCGAGGCCGACCACCACGTCCGCCTCCTCGCCCTTCGCCGTCACCATCAGGATCGGCAGGGCGCGCGTGACCTCGTCGGCGCGCAGTCGCCGGCAGATCTCGAGCCCGTCCATGCCGGGCAGCATCAGGTCGAGCACCAGCGCGTCCGGCAACTCGGAGCGCGCCTGCTTCAGGCCGACCTCGCCATCGCGCGCGGTCAGCACGCGGTAGCCCTCGCGCGAGAGGTTGTACTCCAGCACTTCCAGGATGTCGGGCTCGTCCTCGACGACGAGGATCTTCTGCCGCTTCAAATTGCACCTCAGCTCGTGGCGGGCGCCACCGTCGGTACCGCAGGCGGGACCGGATCGGGGTGGCACGGTCGGCACGGTAGTCACCGGCGACCAAGAATCGGAGGGGGTCGCGTGAAGGGTCGATGAAGAGGCGCCGCCGCGGGCGCGCGAATTGCAGGATCTCCCGCTGTCGGCTCGGCGCCGGGAAGCGCCGCGCGGTCGGTGGCTCGGGCGCCAGGCGCCAGGGCCGCCCGATCGCGGCGCCGCGAGGAGGATCGCCCATGGAGTTCCGCAGGCTCGTCTTCGCCACCGACCTCTCGGACGTCTCGTTCCAGGCGTGGCCAGCCGCTCTCACGATGGCGCAGAAGTTCGGCGCCGAGCTGCACGTCGTCTGCGTCCTCGAGGAGCCCTATGCGCTCGCTCCCTACGAGCAGTACGGGGCGCTGTTGCGCGCGCTCCAGGAGCTGCGCCCGCAGCTCGAGGGGCGGCTGCGCGAGCGGGTGAAGGACCACCCGGCCGGGGTCCAGGTCACGACGGCGGTGGTCGAGGCGGCCTCGCCCGCCCACGCGATCATCGACTACGCGAAGAAGGTCGCGGCGGACCTGATCGTCACCACGACGCACGGGCGCGGCGGTTTCTCCCACCTGCTGCTCGGCAGCGTGACGGAGAAGCTGCTGCGGCTCGCGCCGGTGCCGGTGCTCGTGGTGCGCGCGGAGGAGCGCGCGAAGTAGGACGACGTCCCGCGGGCGGCCGCGCGGCCGGCGCTTCGTTCAGCGCGCGCGCCGGCGCGTGGCGGCGCGGCGCGCCACTGGCTTCGCCTTCGCCGCCTTCGCGGCGGCGCGCGGCAGCGTCCGCTTCGGCTTCGCGGCCACCTTCGCCTTCGCCGTCGCTCTCGCGGCCAACTTCGGCTTCGCGCTCGGCTTCGCGCTCGGCTTCGCGCTCGGCTTCGCGCTCGGCTTCGTGCTCGGCGTCGCGGCTGGCTTCGTGCTCGGCTTTGCCTGCGCCCCTTGCGCCGCGACCGCCTTCGCCGCGCGCGCGGCCGCCTCGGGATCGCCGAGGTAGCCGTGGCGCAACGGCTTCAGCTCCTCGTCGAGCTCGTAGACCAGCGGGATCCCGGTCGGGATGTTGAGGTCGACGATCTGCTCGCGCGGGATCTGCCCGAGGTACATGACGAGCGCGCGCAGGCTGTTGCCGTGCGCCGCCACCAGCACGCGCTTGCCGGCGCGCAACGCGGGCGCGATCTGCTCATGCCAGCACGGCAAGAAGCGCGCGACCGTGTCGGCGAGGCTCTCGCCCGACGGAAACGCATCGGCCGGCAGCGCCGAATAGCGCGAGTCGCCGAGCTCGGCATCGCGGCGCGGGTCGCCGTTCTTCAAGGGCGGGGGCGGGATGTCGTAGCTGCGCCGCCAGATCTTCACCTGCTCCTCGCCGAAGCGCGCGGCGGTCTCGGCCTTGTTCAGCCCCTGGAGGTCTCCGTAGTGGCGCTCGTTCAGCCGCCAGTTCGGATGGATCGGGAGCCACATCTGGTCGAGCTGCTCGAGAGCGAGCCAGAGCGTCTTGATCGCGCGCTTCAGCAGGCTCGTGTAGGCGACGTCGAAGCGCAGCCCCGCGTCGCGCAGCAGCCGCCCCGCCTCCTGCGCTTCGCGCACCCCCTTCTCGGAGAGCTCGACATCGGTCCATCCGGTGAAGCGGTTCTGCTGGTTCCAGACGCTTTCACCGTGACGCAGCAGGACGAGGCTCTTCATCGCAGGCTCCGGGTCGGGGAGGCGGGCACTCAAGCCGCACCGCTGCGACCGTTCAAGCGTCCCGCGGCGCCCCCGGCGCCTCGTCGAGCTCGCCGCCGATGCCGGGACCGCCCCCCTCCTCCTCCGCCCACGGATCGTCGGCGACATGGCCCCCCTTCGCGGCGCACGTCGCGTCGCAGAAGTAGAGCTGCTCCCCATCGACCTCGCGCCGCAGCGCGACGGCCACGTCGATCGCCTTGCCGCACGCATCGCAGTGGATTCGCATGGCGGAACTCCTGTGGCAAGCAGCGCCACCGTCGGGCGTTTCGCCCCGAGAGCAGCGTCGATCGTGGGCGGCATCGCCCAGCGAGTCGCGCCGCGACGGTCAGCGGCTGGCCGAAGGAGCGACGTGGCAAGCGCGATGCCTGCCGGCGATCGGCGACCGCGCGCGACCGCCGACGAGCGGCCAGCGCCCCGCTCGGGTCACCAGTCGCGCCGCGCCACGAAGAGGCAGGTGAGGGTCACCATCGCCGCCGCGAAGAGCGCCGTGGTGCCGCCTGCGAACCACCAGTCGACGGTCGGTGCGGCGCCGTAGATCCGCGCGGCCGAGTCGGCGGCGAGATGGTCGCGCGCCAACATCCACTGGTTCAAGCGGGTGAGGTCGGACGACTTCGGCAGGATCCAGTAGGCCGCGTCGATGACCGGCTTCCAGCGCGTCGCCCGATCGACCTGCCCGCTCTCGATCAACATCCGCAGCGTCTGCACGATCCCCTCGAGCCCCCACGCCATCAGCCCCGCCAGCGAGGCGAGCGTGACGTGGCGAGTCGCCGCGCCGACCAGCATCGCGACCGGATAGATGGCGGCGAAGACCAGCGTGCAGGTGAGCGCGCAGCCGATCAGGCCGAACTTCCAGAAGCCGGTCGTCACGCCGAGCGCCACGACGCAGCCGCAGAAGAGCAGCGTCCAGAGCAGCAGGACGAAGAGCACGGCGCCGAGGTACTTGAAGAGGATCAGCCGCACCCGACCGACCGGGCGGGCGAGCAGCAGGTCGAAGCGCCCCTTCTGCAGCAGCTCGGGCAGCGCGGCCGCGAACATGCTGAGCAGCACGAGGATGCCGATGAAGCCGGCGAACCGCTCGGCGACGCCCGCCTGCAGCTCGGCGAGGAACTCCGCCTGCGAGTGGTCCTCGAGCGCGGTCGAGAAGGCGCCGAAGCACCAGCTCACCTCGCAGGCGCCGCGCAGCTCGAGCGGCCGCTCGACGCCGGCGCCGACCACGAAGCGGCGCGGCGAGTCGGGATCGAGGCGCACCACCACCGGCGCGAACCCGGCCGCGCGGAAGCGCGACTCGAGGACCGCACGGTGCTCCTCGGGTCCGATCGGCGCTTGCGCAGCGTCCGCCTCGCTCGGCGCCCCGCCGCGGGACGCGGCGCGCCCTTCGCCGCGCGCCATCCGTTCGACGCTGCGCCAGGCGACGTAGAGGCCGTCGACCTCGCCCGTGTCGGCGAACTCGAGTTCGACTACGCGCAGCCCGTCGATGCCGAGCGGGAAGTCGTCCTCCGGCCGCGGGGCGCGCGGCTCGGCGACGCTGACCCGCACCGCGCTGATGCGAGACATCGTCCCGACGAACATCCCCTGGCGCATCCGCTGCTCGCCGAGCGTCTGCGCGGCGCGGCGGAGCGCAGCGTCGGCGTCGACCGGCGTGAACGAGAGGCTGCCGAAGAACGCCACGACGACCAGGCCGAGCAGCCCGAGCACCCAGATCACCCGCTTGTCGCGCGACTCGCGCCAGACGTCGCGGACGAGCGCGAGGAAGGCGTTCATCGCTCGCCCTCCCGGAGGCTCGCCAGGAAAACCGCTTCGAGGCTCTGCCGTTTCTGCGCGAGGCCGCGCACGCCGAGCCCGCGCGCGCGCAGGAAGTCGATCACCGCGTCGATCTGCTCGTCGCGCTCGAGCGCGATCTCGACGCCTCGCTCCCCCGCCGCGGTCGCCGGCCCGAAGGCGCGCGACAGCTCGCCGAGGAGCGCGTCGCCGGCCGGCTGCGAGAGCGTCACCTGCAGCGTCCGCTCGCTCTGCGTCAGCTGCTCGATCGTGCCGACCCGCACCAGCTCGCCGTCGCGGAGGATCCCGACGCGGTCGCAGAGCTGTTCCACCTCCGACAGCAGGTGGGAGTTGAGGAAGATCGTGCGCCCCTTCGCCCGCTCCGCCTCGAGCAGCGTACGGACGTGGGCGCGCCCCACCGGGTCGATGCCGTCGGTCGGTTCGTCGAGGAAGAGCACCTCGGGGTCGGCGATCAGCGCCTGCGCCAAGCCGAGCCGCTGCTTCATCCCCTTCGAGAAGCCGCGCACCTTGCTGTGCGTCGAGTCGGCGAGGCCGACCTCGGCCAGCAGCGCGGCGGCGCGCGGGCGAGCGGCGCGCGGCGAGAGCCCCGAGAGCCCGGCGTAGAAGAGCAGCGCGCTCTCGGCGGTGTGGTAGTCGGGGAAGCGATGGTCTTCCGGCAGGTAGCCGACGCGCTGGCGCGACGCGGTCTGGCGCGACGAGGTGCCGAGCAGCGCCGTGCGACCGCGGCTCGGCCGGACGATGTCGAGCAGCACCTTCACCAGCGTCGTCTTGCCGGCGCCGTTGGGGCCGAGCAGCCCGAAGATCTCGCCGCGCTCGACGGACAGCGACACCTCGCGCAGCGCTCGGACGCCGCTGCGATAGGTCTTCGAGACCGCTTCGGCCACGATCGCGCTCATCCGGCGTCGCTCCATCGTTCCCGCGAGGCGGTCGGATGGTAGCGGCGCAGCGCGCTCAGCCGTGCGAGCAGCAGCTCCGGGTCGACTCGAGGCCGCGCCAGAGGGTGATGCCACCGACCAGCAGCGTCGTCACCGCGCCGATCCAGCCGATGCGCGTCCGCCACGGCAGCGCGAGGCGACCGCCGAGCAGCCCGAAGGCGAAGAGCGCCGGCACGGTCGCCGCGCCGAACGTGGCGAGCGTCGCCGCGCCGAGCGCACCGCTGCCGGAGGCCGCCGCGAGGCCGAGCGCGGCCGCAGTCGCGCCGCACGGGAGGAAGCCGTTCGCCGCGCCGAACAGCAGCAGCGCGTTCGCCCCTTCACCCGCGGCGAGCGAACGGAGCAGGCCGGAGAAGCGGTGTGCGGCGCGCCGCAGCGGCTCGCCCACGCGGGCGGGCAGGAGGCGGCGCACGACGCCGAGCTGATGGAGCGCGAGGAGCAGCAGCACGCCGCCCGCGAGGAGCGCCAACACGCGCTGCGCCTCGGGGCTGCGCGCGGCGCTGCGGCCGACGCCGCCGGCGAGCGCGCCGAGGAAGGTGTAGCTCGCGATGCGGCCGCCGTGGAAGAGCAGCAGCCGCCGCCAACCGCCGCGCCCGCGCGCCGCGATCATCAGCGAGAAGCCGCCGCACATCCCGATGCAGTGGAGCGCGCTGCCGATGCCGAGCGTCGCCGCCAACAGCAGCGACGACGTTCCCTCGAAGGGCATCTCAGCGCACCGCCATGAGCGACCGCCCCATCTCAGCGCGCCGCCATGGGCGACCGCCCCATCTCAGCGCGCCGCCACCGGACGCGGCAACTCGGGCGGCTCGAAGCGACCGAGGAACGCCAGCAACGTCAGCGACCAAGTGAAGATCAGGTGGGTGACCGCCGCGACCAGCAGCGGCACCTCGCGCACGATCCAGTCGCCGCCGAGCAGCAGCGGCTGCAGCCACGAGAGGACGCCGTAGTAGCCGACCAGCCAGAGGCCGAGGCCGGCGATCGTCGCGAGCGTGAGGCGGCGACCGAGCGGCGCGGTCGGGAAGAAGCGCTGGCCGATCACGTGCAGCCCGGCGCCGAGCGCCATGCCCGTCGCGAGGTAGAGCAGCACGCCGGTCGAGAGCGCGAAGCCATCCTCGCTCGACAGGGCACGCTCACGCAGCGGGAAGGTCAAGTAGACCTTGATGAGCTGCAGCGGGTGCTTCCCGACCAGCAGCGCGCCGACCACGTTGAAGAGGAGGCTCGCCCCCGCCGCGACGAGGCCGAGGATGCTGCCGACCACGACGTGGTAGGCGAGGTAGAAGCGCTCGGGCCACCAGCCGGGGCCGCTGCCGCCGCGCGCGTCGAGCTGCTCGCGCAGCGCCGACATCCGCGCTTCCAGCGCGACCAGTTCCTCCTCCGTCTGCATGCGTGACGGCGTCGACGCGCCCTGCGATTCCATCGCGGCCCTCCGTGGGATGCTTCGCTACTGAGTCGATCCTCAGTGTCGATCCTCAGTCGATTCGAGACGTCGCTCCCTTGCAACGGGCGGCCCTTATCGCGCACCACCGGGAACGGCACCATCGGAACGGCCCGCCGCTGGCCACGTCGGGCACGATTGCCCGCCCGCCGCCGCACGAATCGGTCATTTATTCCCGATTCGAAGCGGCCAGCCGGCGCTCGCTCCGGGCGCGCGAACGTGGCACCGCCTCTGCGTTCGGCCGCCGCGTCGTGCACGTCCACCCGGTGCGAGGGCCAGCATGTTCCGACGATGGCGGACCGCAGCGCTGCTGCTCGGTGGCGCGCTGCTTGGCGCGTCCTGTTCGAACGACGCCGATCAACTCTTCTACGAGTTCGGCGAGGAGTCCCAGCTCACCAGCCATGAGTGGCGCGGGAAGGAGCTCTTCCTGCGCTACTGCGCGGGTTGCCACGGCGAGAAGGGGAACGGGAAGGGGCCGGCGGCCGCCTTCCTCGAACCGAAGCCGCGCGACTTCACGCGTGGCGTCTTCAAGTTCCGTTCGACGCCGAGCTCCTCGCTGCCGACCGACGCCGACCTCGTGCGCACGATCCGCGAGGGCGTGCACGGGACGTCGATGCCGGCGTGGAAGGACCTCCCCGACGCCGAGGTGCAGTCGATCGTCGCCTACGTGAAGACGCTCTCGAAGCGCTTCAAGCGCGAGAAGCCGGCGCCGGCGCTGTCGCTGCCGGGTGCACCGGTCGACATCGACTCGCCCGAGCGCATCGCGCGCGGCAAGCAGGTCTACGCCGACTTGAAGTGCGGCCTCTGCCACGGCGACGGCGGCAAGGGCGACGGGCCGTCGGCGGCGAAGCTCGTCGATAGCGAAGGCAACCCGATCGTCCCGTTCGACTTCACGCGCAAGGCGCCGAAGGGCGGCAGCCGGCCCGAGGACCTCTACCGCACGTTCATGACCGGGCTCGCCGGCACGCCGATGCCCGACTTCGCCGAAACGACGAGCGACGACACCCAGCGCTTCGACCTGGTGGCCTTCGTCCGCTCGCTGCGCGTCAACGCCGGCGCGCAAGCCAAGGAGAGCCGATGAGCACCGCCGTCACCGCCGCCACCGCCGTGCCGCCGCCCGAGCCGTCGAGCGGGACGCTCGTGCCGCTGGTCGACCTCACGCTGGTGCGCCGCCACCTGCTGGCCGGCTTCCTCTGGCTGGTCGGTTCGATGGCCGCCGGCCTGCTGGTCTCGCTGCAGTTCCTCGGCCGCTACCCGATCGACTTCGTCGAGATCTTCTCGCCGGGCCGCGTCCGGATGGTCCACACCAACCTGGTCGCCTACGGCTTCCTGCTCAACTGCCTCGCCGGCGCCTCCTACTGGGTGGTGCCGCGCCTCACCGGCCTGCCGCTGCCGTGGCCGAAGCTCGCCCGCATCAACTACTGGCTGATGCAGCTGATGGGCGCGGCGCTGGTCGTGATGCTGCTCGGCGGCATGGCGCAGGCGGTCGAGTGGGGCGAGACGCCGGTGCTGCTCGATCCGCTGGTCGCGCTGGTCGCGGTGATCTTCTTCCTCAACATCGGCGCCTGCATGTTCAAGATCGGCCGGCGCCCGGTCTACGTGACGCTGTGGTATTTCAGCGCGGCGACCATCTGGACCGCGCTCACCTACCTGATGGGCAACTACCTGCCCGAGTTCTTCGTGCCGGGCGCGGCGGGCGGCGCGATCGCCGGCCTCTACATCCACGACCTCGTCGGCTTGTTCGTCACGCCGCTCGGCTGGGGCGCGATGTACTACTTCGTCCCGCTGCTGCTGAAGCGCCCGATCTACAGCCACGCGCTGTCGCTGATCGGCTTCTGGGGGCTCGCGTTCTTCTACCCCCTCCAGGGCGTCCACCACTTCCTGTGGAGCCCGATCCCGATGTACGCGCAGTACGGCGCGGTGGTGTCGACCATCGCCATCGAGATCGTCGTCACCACGGTGATCGTCAACTTCTTCCTGACGCTGCGCGGGCAGATGGACCAGTTGCGCACCAACCTGCCGCTGCGCTGGTTCTACACCGGCATGGTCCTCTACTTCACGACCTGCCTGCAGTGCTCGATCCAGGTGCTGCTGTCGGTCCAGAAGATCATCCACTTCAGCGACTGGGTGGTCGGCCACGCGCATCTCGTGATGTTCGGCGTGTTCGGCTTCTGGATCTTCGGGATCATGATCCACCTGTGGCCGAAGCTCACCGGCCGGCCGTGGTGGTCGGAGAAGCTGAACGCCTGGCACTACTGGCTCTCGACCGCGGGCCTCGTGACGATGTTCCTCGACCTGCTGGTCGCCGGCGTCATGCAGGGCTTCCAGTGGCGCAATCTCGCCCCGTGGGAGTCGTCGGTGACGGCGTCGGTGCCGTTCTGGGCGATCCGCACCGTCTCGGGGATCGTCATCGCCGCCGGACAGGTCTGCCTGATCTGGAACATGTGGAAATCGCGCGGCGCCAAGGCGCACGCTCCGATGGTCCCGTTCTTCACCCCGGCCGACGCCACGCGCCCCGGCGCGTCGTCGAGCTGACCCCAGCGGAGAGAGCTCGCCATGGAACGG
>JAEUIC010000004.1 GCA_016795285.1 Planctomycetota bacterium
GCCTGCTGCACGGTCGCCGCCAGCTCGGAGATGCCGGTCAACAGCGCGGTGCGCGCCGCCGGGTTGGGACCCGCTGACTCGAAGCCTTGGGCGCGCGCCTCCTCGCCGGCCGCAGCCAAGCGGGCGATCCCGTCGGCGAGCCCAGCGGTGAGTCGCGCGAGGCGGACGAGCTCCTTCTCCTGCTCGGCGACCTGCTTCTCGAGCGCCTCGAGCCGTTCCTCGGACGTCGCGGGGGCGGCCGGCGGCGGGGTCGGCGCCGGCGCCTGCTGGAGCGGATGGGTGAACGCGAGCAGCGTCCCGCCGGTGGCGGCGAGCGCGACGAAGGTGAAGGCGCGGCGCAGCGGCGTTGCGGTCACGGCAGCTCTCCTCTTCCGGCCGGGTGTCGCCGGCCGATACTCTGCGGGCATGCATCGACCAATTCTCGCCGCAGCTTGCGGCTTGCTCGCCGCCCTCGGAACGACGGTCTGCGCCTGCGGCCCGGAAGCCGCCTCGCAAGGGACGCCGCCCCCGGTCCCCGCCGTACCCGCCGCTCTCCCGAAGCTGCGCTTCGTCCCGGAGAAGAGCGAGCACCTCGACCTCTCGGTCGGCGAGCGGCGCCGCTTCGACCTCGAGCTGGTCGCCGACGGCGAGGTCGACTGGAGCGCGCTGCGGGTCAGCACGACCTGCGAGTGCCTCTCGGCCGAGTTCGCCGGCAAGGCGGTCGATGGCAAGGCGCCGATCCGCGTCACCCTGCACGGCCTCGAGCCGGAGGACATCGACGGCGGCGTCGTGATCGAGGGGCCGGGCCACGTGCGGATCGTCGAGCACATCGCGCGCGTCGCCATCCGGCGCGGCCCGTTCACCGATCCGCGCGAGGTCGCGATCGCGCCGACGCCCGAGGGGCGCTTCGAGCTCTCGGTCGGCCAGTCGTTCCCGCTCGACGCGAAGCTGCCCGACTCGATCCTGGTCGACCTCTCCACCGACCAGCTCGACACCACCAAGATCGACCTGATCGACATGGAGGACGGCAAGGAGCACTGGCCGAAGCACGAGCCGAAGAGCGTCGTGCTGACCACCAAGCTCACCTTCGTCGTGGTCGCCGAGGACAAGAGCCTGCCGTTCGAGACGACCATCCCGGTCGAGTTCGGCGAGCCCGCCGTGAAGCGCGCCGTGAAGGTGCGCTGGCCGGGCCTCCCGAAGGCCGGCCATTGATTCGCTGTCCGGTGGGCGTACCCTTGCGCCGTCTTGATTCCGTTCGCATCGGGTCGAGCGCGCTGCTTCCGCGGTGCGCCTCTTCGCTGGTTCGCGCGCCCTCGCCGGTTCACGTCTCTTCGCGGTTCTCCCTCGCTGGCGCCCCTTCGCCGGCTGGCAGCGCGAGTCGGTCGTGGATGAGCCGCGCCGCGCCACCAACGCTCTGGCGCCACCGTGTCCGCGGGCGCCGGCGACACGCCGCGTGCGCGTCCTCGTGCACGCTTCCTGGCATCCGTCGGACCGCTCCCGATGCGGGCCGTCTTGTTGAGGTTCTCCCTGCTTGAACGACACTCCTGAATCCCCGGCTCCCGCTTCCGTTCCCGCCCCCGTCCCCGCGGTCGAGCCCGCCGCCTCCGCGGCACCGGCCACCGACTTCCCGTCGCTCGGCCTCTCGGCGCCGATCCTCGCCGACCTCGCCGAACTCAAGTTCGTCACGCCGACGCCGATCCAGGCCGCGGCGATCCCGGTCGCGCTCTCCGGCAAGGACGTGATCGGCATCGCGCAGACCGGCACCGGCAAGACCGCCGCCTTCTGCCTGCCGATCATCGAGCGGCTGCCGGCCGACGGCGGCCTGCGCGCGCTGGTCCTCTCGCCGACCCGCGAGCTCACGCTGCAGACCTTCCAGTGCGTGCAGCAGATGGGCAAGAGCAAGGGGTTCCGCGCCGCCGCGATCATCGGCGGCGAAGGGTTCGCCGAGCAGAACCGCGCGCTCGCCAGCAGCCCGGCGATGGTGGTCGGCACGCCCGGCCGCGTGCTCGACCAGATGGAGCGCGGCAACCTCGACCCGCGCCACGTCGAGGTGCTGGTGCTCGACGAGGCCGACCGGCTGCTCGACATGGGCTTCGCCGAGCAGATCGAGGCGATCATCCGCCGCATCCCGAACGACCGGCAGACGCTCGTCTTCACCGCGACGATGCCGGCCGGCATCCAGGCGATCGCGCGCATCTACATGCGCGAGCCGGTCGAGGTCTCGGTCGGCGCACGCATGACGGTCGTCGACCGCTGCAAGCAGGAGCTCTACTCCTGCACGCCGCGCGAGAAGGTGCAGCTCTGCAAGTGGCTGCTGCGCGACGAGGACGGGCAGGTCATCATCTTCTGCCGCACGAAGCGCGGCGCCGACCAGCTCGAGCGCGAGCTGAAGCGCGGCACGCGCAAGGTCGCGGCGCTCCACGCCGATCGCTCGCAGGAGGAGCGCACCACCGCGATGCGCCGCTTCCGCGAGGGCGACGTGCAGATCCTGGTCGCCACCGACCTCGCCTCGCGCGGGCTCGACGTCGACGGCATCGCGCGCGTGGTCAACTTCGACGTGCCGCCCACCGGCGAGGACTACCTGCATCGCATCGGCCGCACCGCGCGCGCCCATCGCGAGGGGGTCGCCTCGACCTTCGCCACCATCGAGGACCTGCAGTCGCTGCGCTCGATCGAGGCGGTCATCAAGCAGCGCATCCCGTCGGTCTACGTGAAGCGCGAGGAGCTGACTGCGTTCATGGCCGAGGAGTCGGCCCGCGAGGCGGAGCTGGCGAAGAGCCGGCCGGCGCCGCGCTCCGACGAGGGGCGGCGCGAGTTCGGTGGCGGCCGCGGCGGCGATCGGCACGGTCGCGGCGGCGGTGGGGGCGGTGGCGGCTACCGCGGCGGCGGTGGCCGGGGCGGTGGTGGTGGTGGCTACGGCGGGGGCGGTGGCGGCTACGGCGGCGGTGGCCCGCGCGGGCCGGCGCGCGGCGACGAGCGCTCCTACGACGCGCCGCCGCAGGAAGCTCCGCAGCACGACGCTCCGCAGTACGACCGTGCGCCGCGCCCGAGCGCGCCGCAGCGCGACGAGGCACCGCGCCGCGAGCCGCAGCGCGAGGCGCCGCGCGCTCCGGCGGCCAGCCGTCCGCCCGCGCCGCGCGCACCGGCGCCCGCGGCGCCGCGCGACTCGATGGAAGAGCTGATCAAGCGGCGGCGCGAGCAGCGGCGGCGGCGCCCCTGATCGCTGCGGCGGATCGCCGCAGCGGATCAGCGTTGCGGATCGCCGCAGCCGCTCAGAAGCGCAGCGTGAGGCCGGCGACGACGCCGCTCAGCGTGACGTCGCCGTCGAACGCCTGCCCGCTCGCCTCGCCGTCGATCTGCACCAGCAGGTGGCGCCAGCCGGCGAACAGGCCGAACAGGCCGAAGCGCCAGCGCACCAGCGCCTCGACGTCGAGCAGCGCGCCGTCGATGTCGGCGTAGGAGAGCTTGACGCCCGCCGCCGAGAGCTCGAAGGAGAGCGGCAGCAGGTCGAGCTCGCCGAGGTCGAAGGTCGCGCGCGCCGCCAGCAGCGGCACCGCCTGCTGCACGTCGATCGACTCGTCGAGCCCGAAGACGATCTCGTGGACGTCGAGCTGCACGTCGACCCACTGCGCGGCGAGCCCGACGCCGAGCTGGAACGGGCCGCTGTCGATCACGTCGCCGAGCACGCGCAACTGCACCATCGAGAGCGCGAGGTCGCTCTCGACGTCGGAGCCGGCGGTGATGTCGCCGAAGTCGGCGGTCGCCGTCCCGCGGCCGCTCGCCTCGGTGGTGAAGCCCCACGCGGCGAGGTCGAGGAAGCCGAAGTCGAGTTCGGCGCGCGGCAGCGGCGCGACGTCGGCGTCGTCGAGCGAGAGCTCGCTCGAGAGGTCGATCTCGTCGAGGTCGGTGAGCGTCGTGTTGGAGAGGCCGAGCGACCCGTCGATCGACGGCAGGTGGACGCCGGCGTCGAAGGTGAACGAGGCGTTGCTGCCGAGGCAACCGGTGGCGCCGAGCAGCACCATTGCGCTCGCGGCGCGCCGCGCGAGGCAGCGCGTCGCGGGATCGGCGGGAAGCGGGGCGGCGTGGTCCATCGTGGGAGCTCCTGATGGCCCCTCTTCGGCCGCCGGGCGGCGGCAGGACGAGCGCCGTCGTGCACGGCGCGGCCGGTGACCGATTGCAACGGCCGCGGCCGTTCTCTTTCGTGGCGCGCCGCCCCGATCCCTCCGATCGCCCCGGTGAAGGTCGCCCCCCGATGGTGAAGCTCGTCCGCACCCCTGTCGCGACGGCGGCGCTGGTCGCGCTGCCGGCCGTCCTCGCGCTGGCGGCGGTGCTGCCCTACGCGCGCGAGCGTCCGCCGCGAGCGCCTGCGCCCACTTGGTCCGACACCACCGTCGTCGCCGGCTTGCTGCACGCGGCGCCGATGGCGGGGCGCGCGCGCGGCGACGCGATCGAGCTGCAATTGCTGACGGCGACTCGTCCGGTCGCGCTGCAGCTCTTCGTCGCCGCGGAGCCGAGCGAGCCGTCCGCCGCCGACGCCGCCGCGCCGCTCGAGCAGCCGGTCGCGTTCGGCGAGCTGCGCACCGCCGATCCGGCGCCGCGCGCTCGCCACCTCGCGAGCGGTTCGCTGGCGGCGGCGGGCGCGAGCGTCGCGCCGCTCGTGCTGCCGGCGGACGCCGCGATCGAGCTCTCGATCGAGGGGCTCGCGCCGGGCGTCTCGTACCGCTGGCGCTGCACGCTCGGCGAGGCGGACGCGGGCGAGCGGCACGGCGCCGCGCGCGCCACCGCGATCGCCACCGGCCGCTTCGTCACCGCGCGTCCGCGCGGCGCGCCGTTCCGCTTCGTCGTCTTCTCCGACACCCACGTCTTCCCCGCCGTGCTCGAGCCGGAGCTGCCGCCCGAAGTCGCGCGCGACGAGTACTTCCTCGGCATGGTGATGGAGAGCCTCTTCTGGTACCGCACCACGCGCGAGCGGGTCGCCGCCGAGGCGGCCGCCGTGTTCGAGCGGATGGACGGCGAGCGGCCCGACTTCGCGGTGAGCCTCGGCGACGTCTTCGACCTGCACGGGCGCGGCTTCAACTGGGCCTTCCCGGCGCAGGAGATGGCCGACGCCGCGCACCTCGAAGCGCGCCGCGCGCTGACCGCGTTGAACGGCGCCGGCTCGCTCTTCCAGGTGCTCGGCAACTGGGAGGGCGAATCGGGTTGCCACCCGGACGAACCGCGCCGCTTCGCCCGGCTCGCTCGCCAGCGCCACACCGTGAACCCGCGGCCCGCCACGTCACGCGTGCCCGGCAGCCCCGACGAGGACTACTACGCGTTCGAGTGGGGCGACCTGCTCGGCATCGCCTTGAACGTGCGCGGCTACACGCCGACCGTCCACCACCTCGATCCGGCCGAGCCGGGCGGCGGCAAGCCCGACGACTTCACGCTCGGCGCCGCGCAGAAGCAGTTCCTCGAGGCGACGCTCGCGCAAGCGGAGCAGCCCTACCGCGCGCTCTTCCTCCACCACGTGGTGGGCGGCAACGCCGGCAATCCGGCCGACTCCGCCTACGGGCGCGGGGGCGGGCGCGCGGCCCACGTCGGCGAGCAGGAGTGGGTCCACCAGCTCTGCCGCCGCCACGGCGTGCAGGTGATCTTCTACGGCCACGACCACGTCTTCACCGACCTCGAGGTCGACGGCATCCACTACACGTTGCCCGGCACCACCAGCGCGCCGTGGCGCTTCAGCGCGGCGGAGACGGGGTACGACCGCTTCTGGACCGACAGCGGCTACGCGCGCGTCGACGTCGCGCCGGCGCAGATGAGCGTCGAGTTCGTGAACCTCGCCGGCGAGCTGCTGTTCGGCTACACGGTGGCGCCGAACGCGAAGTGACGACGCGCGGCGACACCGCGCGCCGCCGCGCGGTCAGCGCGGTCAGCGCGGCGGCGCGATCGCGGCACCGATCGGCACCGGATGGGGGAAGTGGAGCGCAGCCAGCAGCGCGGCCAGCGTCGCGTCGCCGGCGGGGCCGACGCGGTCCTTGGTGGCGAGCTCGAAGGTGATGGTCGGCACGCCGCGATCGGCGCCGAGGTAGCTGCCGAGCGAGCCGGGCGTCGGGTAGCCGATGGTCGACGCGGTCGGCAGGCCGCACGCTCGGCTCATCGCTTCGGCCAACGCCTCGCCCGGCCCGTCGAAGTTGACGCAGGCGGCGGCTGCGTGGGTCGCGATGACGCGCGTCGGCGCATAGATGTTGAGCAGCGCCAGCACGAAGCGCGTCTCGGGCTCGGAGGCGGGGTAAGGGCCCGGGCCGTGGCCGCCGTCCTCGATCAGCCAGTTCTGCGCCGGGAAGTTGCGGTTCAAGTCGACGCTGCGGGCGTTGCGCCGGGTGAGGTCGACGTTGCCGTCGGGATTCACGTCGGGCGCGACCACCAGCTTGCGACCGCCGAGCTCGGTCGGATGGTCGCACGCCCACTCGAGCAGGTCGTAGGCCGCCTCGGTCGAGGAGCGCTCGTCGCCGTGCATGCCGCCGAGCACCAGCACGACCTCGGCGCCGTCGCCGAAGACCCAGTAGCGCAGTGGCCGGCCGGCGACCGACCGCTCGGGGTGGACGATCGGCTCGACGGTGATCGCGTGGTCGAAGTCGGAGCGGAAGACGACGGGGCGAGGCGGCAGGGCGGTGGTGCGCTCGCTGCGGCGCGGCGCGGGCGCGGGGCCGAACTCGGCGAGGTGTTCGGCGAGGCGGCTGCCGGGGCGGCGCTCGGGCGGCGGGCCGCCCGGCTCGATCTCGGTCGAACCGCAGGCGGCCAGCGAAAGCGCCAGCGGCGCGAGCAGCGCGACGGAGGCCGTCGCGCGGTGATTCCAGGAACGACTCATCGGACGGATCCCCTTCCCGACTGCGCCGCGCAGAGGATGGGCGAGCCGCGGTGCGCCGTAAAGAGGGCGCTCGTCGCCGATTTCGCCGCAGAGCCGCCGCGCCGCCGCGTGGCGCTCCGCTGCCGCCGCGGCTCTTCGGCTCAGCGCGCGAACTCGAACTGCGCGAGGAGCCACTCGATCTCGTCGGCCGCCAGCTGCTGCGCGAGCGGGGCACCGGCCACGGTGATCCGCCAGGTGTCCCCGCGGTGGAGCACGAACAGCTCGCGCAGGCCGAGCGTCCGCGCGCCGTCGTCGGCGTCGGGCCAGGCGATCTCGTACTCCCACGCGCTCTCGCCGTCGATCGAGCGCCCGCTCCTCTCGAACTCGCGCACCAGCTGGCAGCGGGCGTGGAAGTCGTGCTGCTCGTCGGCGCGCGCGCGGCCGAGCGTCGAGCCGCCGCCGCCCGAGCTGTAGACCAGCCGCGGATCGCGCCCGAACCAGTACTTGAGCTTCTGGTCGTAGCGGTAGACCTCGACGGCCAACTGCGGGTCGGCGCAGCGCAGCAGGAAGACCGGGCCGTCGGTGCGGCGGATCGGGAGCGCCTCGCCGCTCCAGGCCGGCCGCAGCGGCAGGACGAGCGTGGCGCTGCCGTCGGCGGCGGCGAGCGTGGCGGCGGCGACCAGCGCGGCGAGCGGCTCGCGGCTGCGGAGCGCCGGACGGCGCAACGCGACCTTCTGCAGCAGCGCCAGCAGCGGCGCCGGCCACTCGGCCGCCTTCGCCACGCGCTCGCCGAGCGCCGCGCGCAGCCGCTCGAACGCGGCGGGGGCGTCGTCGCCCTCGAGCAGCTGCGTCGCCTGCTCGATGGCGAGCCGCTCGCTCTCGGAGAGGGCGCGGACGCCCGCCGCGGAGGGGAGCGCCTCGCGGGTCGGCTCGCGCTCGATCGCGAGTTCGTCGAAGCGCGGCTGCGACTGGAACGAGAGCAGCGCGAGCCCGTCGAGCGGGAGCGCGCCGGGCCGCGTCAGCGTGAACGGCTCGTCGTCGCCGATGCGCACCGACAGGCGATCGAGTTCCCACGCGACGGCCAGCGCGAGCGCGGCGCCCGCCGTCGCCTCGTAGGCGCGCGCGGCGAGCGGCGCACCGTCGCACTCGACGGCGACGCGGCTCGCGGCGCGGTCGACCACGATCTGCGTCTCCTGCTCGCCGGCGCGGAGCAGCAGCGCGACCTTCCCGCCGCCGAGCAGCCGCGCCGTCACCTTGCCGCGCGGCGTCAATGCGCGCCGCCAGCGCAGCTCCTCGCGCGGCCCCTTGCTGGTGCACCAGAGGCTGCCGGCCGAGATCGACCAGCTGCCCGCGAGCGGCTCGAACTCGACGAGGTCGCGCTCCGCGTCGAACTTGTAGAGCAGCACCTCGAAGGGCGCGCGCTGCGAGGGGGACGCTTGCGCGACGGGCGAGGGCGGCGCGAGGGGCGCCGACTGCGCGACGCCCTCGGCGGCGGCGAGGAGCAGCAGCGCGAACGCCGCGGCGGACGCGAGCCGAGCGCGGCGGCGCGGACGCGACGGCGAGCAGGCAGCGAGTGGGAGGGGGCGCGACATCGACGGCTCCGCGTACGATCGGCGAGGCGGGGATCATAGGGGCGGTGCCGTGGAGTTGCGGCGGCCGGCGGCGAAGCGGGGGAGGATGGCGATGCTCGACTCGTTGCTCGGCGCGCGGCGGCTCTTGATCCAGCAGGTGAAGGAGTGGTCGGAGATCCTGCTCGGCTACGAGGCGAGGAACCGCTACGAGGTGCAGGACGAGGCGGGCCGCGTGGTGGCGATGGTGGCCGAGGAGGGCTCGGGCTTCGGCCGTTGGCTCGGCCGGCAGTTCCTCGGCAAGTGCCGCAAGGCGACGCTCCACGTGATGGAGCCGGGCGGGCGGGAGATCGCGCGGATCGAGAAGCCGTTCCGCTGGTACTTCCACGAGGTCGAGTTGCGCGAGGAGGGGCGGCCGGCGGGCACCATCGTGCGCCGCTTCAGCCTCTTCAAGGACCACTTCGCGCTGGTCGCCTCGGATGGGCGCGAGCTGCTCACGATCGAGCGCGGCTTCCTCGACCACTTCCGCTTCCGCGGCACCTTCCGCGTCACGATGGGCGGCCTCGAGGTGGCGCTGATCCGCAAGGAGTGGCGCGGTCTGCTGGCCGAGATGTTCACCGACGCCGACCGCTTCGGCATCGAGTTCAGCGAGCACGACTTGGACCCCGCCGTGAAGAAGCTCCTCTTCGCCGCGACCTTCCTGATCGACTTCACCTGCTTCGAGAACAACCAGAAGAGCGGCGGGCTGATCAGCTTCGGCAGCGACTGAGCGGCGCGCCGGCCCCTGCGACGCGCGGCGTCGCGCCCTGCAACTTCGGAGAGGACTCCCGTGAACGAGCGTTTCCGGCTGACCAAGATCTACACGCGCAGCGGCGACGGCGGCGAGACCGGCCTCGTCACCGGCGAGCGCCTCTCGAAGGCCGACCTGCGCATCGCGGCGTACGGCGACGTCGACGAGTTGAACTCCGCGCTCGGCTTGGCGCGCGCCACCAACCGCGCTCGTCCGGCCGGCGCGCCGGCGCGCGACACGCTCGAAGTGTGGCTGAAGGCGATCCAGAACGAGCTCTTCCTGGTGGGCTCCGACCTCGCCTGCGTGCTGGCCCATCGGCCGGCGCAGATGAAGGTGGTGAGCGAGGCGGCGGCGACGCGCCTCGAGCAGCAGATCGACGAGATGAACGGGACGCTCGGGCCGCTCACCGAGTTCATCCTGCCGGGCGGCGGGCGGCTCGGCGCCGAGCTCCACCTCGCGCGCACCATCTGCCGGCGGGCGGAGCGCGGCGCGGTCGCGCTCGCCTCGCGCGAGCCGGTCGACCCGGTCACGATCCAGTACCTGAACCGCCTCTCCGACTTCCTCTTCGTCGCGGCGCGCTACGCCGCCAAGCAGTGCGGTGAGCCCGAGGAGCTCTGGGAGCGGTAGAGGGCGGCCGCGCGGCGCGACGACGGGATTCCAACGGCGCGACACCAACGACGGCGCGCCCCGGCGCGTGCGAAGCGGAGTGCGGCATGAGATGGATCGAGGGGCGGTGGGTGCGCGTGACGGGCGGCGTGCTGCTCGCGTGGCTGGTCGCGCGCGAGTTCGGCATCGCCGACTTCGCGCTGGCGCGCACGGCGGCGCGGCACGGCTCGAGCACCTCGGCGGCGTGGAAGCGCGACGGCGTGCGGCGCAACCAGATCCTGCGCGACGACCCGCTCGACGGGATGGAGGGGCTCCAGGCGATGAGCGGGGCGATCCCGTTCCAGATCGAGACCCCCCTCGGCGGCAGCGACGAGTCGTTCGCGGCGGCTGCGGCGGACGAGCGCGCGACGGCGCGCACCGCCGAACGCGGAGCGAAGCGGCGCGAGTGGGCGGCGAAGCGGCACGACCCCGCCTACGCCGCGGAGCTGGCGGCGGCGCTGCAGGCGGCGCTCGTGGCGAAGCTCGCCGGCGAACCGCGCCTCGCCGACGCGACGATCACGGTCGACGTCGTCTATGCCACGCGCCGCGGCTTCGCGTGGGTGCCGCTCTGGAAGGAGGTCGGCGCCGACGTGGCGATGAACGTCGCGATCGTGCCGCGCGATCCGGCGCTGCCGACGCTCGACGTGGCAAGCCAGCACTCCGAGTGGCAGTCGATCCACGGCAGCGCGTCGCGCCGCCACGTGCGCGCCCGCTGCGACGCGATGGTGATCGAGCGGCTCGCTGCTGGCGCCGCCGCCTCGGCGCGCGAACGGCTGGCGGAGAAATAGCGCGAGGAGCCCGCTGCGCGCGCCCCCGCCAACGACCGCGGCCCGGCGCGCACGAGGCGAGCCGGGCCGCGGGGGGTGTCATCGAGGGGCGTCGTCGTTGGTCTTCGGCGAGGCGCGCGGTCGCGTCATTCCGCGGCCGCGCGGTCGCGCCGCTACCGGAAGCCGTTCAGGTACTTCTCGAACGCTTCTTTCGGCGGGCGGCAGTCGGCCTCGTCCATCTGCGCCATCGTCTTCGGGTTGTTGACGCGCATCGCGGTGTTGAGGTCGCGCTCCTTCTCGGCGATGTAGATCAGGCCGGTGAGGATCTCGCCCTTCTTGCGCGACTCTTCCAGCAGCTGCAGCGCGGCGAACTTGTCGTGCGGATCGTGGTTGTTGTTGACGCCGCGCACGATCAGGTGGCTGCCGTCGGGCAGCGGGATCTCGACCGCCTCGCCCGGCTTGATCTCGGCGGTCGGCTGCTCCCAGGGCGACACGAAGCCGAGCTCGTTCAGCTTGATGTCGTGCTCCATCACGTAGTGGATCGACTTGGTCGACCCCTCGTGGTTGTTGAAGGTGACGCACGGCGAGATCACGTCGAGCATCGCGGTGCCGCGATGGGCGACCGACGCCTTGATCAGCGCCAGCATCTGCTTGGCGTCGTTCGAGAAGCCGCGCGCGACGAAGGTGCCGCCGAGCGTGATGGTGAGCGCGCAGAGGTCGATGTCGGTGAACTCGTTCACCTCGCCGATCTTGCTCTTCGCGCCGCGCTCGGAGGTGGCCGAGAACTGCCCCTTGGTGAGGCCGTAGACGCCGTTGTTCTCCACCACGTAGACCATGTCGACGTTGCGGCGGACGAGGTGGCAGAACTGCCCCATGCCGATCGAGGCGGTGTCGCCGTCGCCCGACACGCCGATCACCTGCAGGTGGTGGTTGGCGAGCTTGGCGCCGACCGACACCGACGGCATGCGGCCGTGCACCGAGTTGAGCCCGTAGCCGCGGTGCACGAAGTAGGCGGGCGTCTTGCTGCTGCAGCCGATGCCCGAGGTCTTGACGACGTTGTGCGGCTCGAGCCCGAGCTCGTAGTAGGCCTGCACGATGTTGCGCGTGATGTTGTCGTGGCCGCAGCCCTTGCAGAGCGTCGAGGGCAGCCCCTGGTAGTCGGAGAGCTTGAAGCCGCCGCGGTTGGTCTTCTCGTTGGTGACCGTGCTCATGGTTCCTGTTTCCGTTCCTTCCTGTGGCCGAGGGTTGGGGGGAGGCGCAGCGCGAGCGGCGGGCCGCTCAGCGCTTGCCCTCGCCGGCCAACACGCCGTCGCTGATGGTGCGCGCGTCGATCGGGAAGCCGGTGTAGTGGCGGACCGGGCGGATCTTGTCGACGGCGCCCGGCGTGGTCAGCACCTGCCGGATCATCAGCTCCATCTGCCCGTCGCGGTTCTGCTCGACGATGTAGACGCGCTCGTGCTCCTTGAAGAACTTCTCGACCGCCGCGGTGGCGAGCGGCGTGGCGCGGATGCGCAGGTAGTCGCTCTTCACGCCGGCGGCGGCGAGCTGGTCGCGCGCCTCGCGCATCGCGTTGTTGGTCGAGCCGTAGGCGAGGATGCCGACCTTCGCGCCCGGCACCGTCTCGAGGACCGGCTGCGGCAGCGTCGTGCGGCTGCCCTCGATCTTCTTCCGCAGGCGATCGAGGTTGCGGCGGTAGACCTCGGGGTCCTCGCTGTAGCGGGCGTACTCGTCGTGGCCCGAGCCGCGCGTGAAGTAGGCGGCGTCGGGGTGCGGGTTGCCCGGCAGCGGGCGCCACGGGATGCCGTCGCCGTCCATGTCGAGGTAGCGGCCCCACTTCTTGCCGGCCGCCTTGAGCTCGTCGAGCTTCGCCGGCGAGAGCACCTTGCCGCGATCGAACGCTTCGGTCGTGTAGCTCGGCGGCTCGCACATCCAGAAGTTCATGCCGAGGTCGAGGTCGAGCAGCACGAAGACCGGCGTCTGGTAGCGCTCGGCGTAGTCGAAGGAGATGCGCGCGAACTCGTAGCACTCCTCCGGGCTGCACGGATGGAGGACGAGGTGCTCGGTGTCGCCGTGCGAGCAGAAGGCGGCGGCCAGCACGTCGCCCTGCGCGGTGCGGGTCGGGAGTCCGGTCGACGGGCCGACGCGCTGCACGTCGAAGATGACGCCCGGGAGCTCCGCGTAGTAGCCGAGCCCGACGAACTCGCTCATCAGCGAGATGCCGGGGCCGGCGGTGGTGGTCATCGAGCGGGCGCCCGCCCAGCCGGCGCCGAGCACCAGCCCGATCGACGCGAGCTCGTCCTCGCACTGCACGTCGGCGAAGCGGATGGTGTGGTTGGCGGCGTCGACGCGGTGCTTCTTCGCCAGCGCGATCAGCGCCTCGGCGAGCGACGAGGACGGCGTGATCGGGTACCAGCCCATCACCGTGACGCCGCCCATCAAGCAGCCGAGCGCGGCGATCGTGTTGCCCTCGATGAGGATCTTGTTGCCGTTCGCGTCCATCCGCTCGACGCGATAGGGGTCCTTCTTCGGCAGGCTCGCCTTCGCGTACTCCATGCCGGCGCGCAGGCAGGCGACGTTGATCTCGACCGCCTTCTGCTTGCTCTTGAACTGGTCGGCGATGACCTTCAGCACGACCTCCTCCTCGATGCCGAGGAGGTGGGTGACCGCGCCGACGTAGACCATGTTGACCAGCATCTTCTTCAGCTTCGCGTCGGCCGCGACGCCCTTGATGCAGTCGTTCATCGGGATCGGGTAGGCGATCAGGTCGCCGCGCGCCTTCACCGGCGCGTCGGACAGCTCGTTGCTGTTCCACATCACCACGGCGCCGGGGCGCAGGTTGGCGACGTCCTTCTCCCAGGTGGTCGGGTTCATCCCGATCAGCCAGTCGAGCTCCTTCTTGCGCGCCGTGTAGCCGTGCTTGCTGGCCCGGATCGTGAACCAGGTCGGGAGCCCCTGGATGTTCGACGGGAAGAGGTTCTTCGCCGCCATGGGGATGCCCATGCGGAAGAGCGACTTCGCGAGGATGTTGTTCGCCGACTGGCTGCCGGTGCCGTTGACGGTGGCGGCCTCGATCGAGAGGTCGTTGACCGTCAGCTGGAGGGGGGTGGAGGGCTGCGACGCGGTGAGCGTTTCCGGGGGAGGATTCATGGCCGGCTTCTCTTCGGCTCCGATGCGCACGGGTGCCGCGGTGTGCGGTCCCGAAAGGGCGACGGAGGCTAATGGATGGGGCCGCGACGTGCCAGCACGCCCCCTCGCCACCGAGCGCCAGCAGCGCGCGTCGCCGCCGGCGTCATTCTTCGATCATTCTGCGCCGCCGGGCAACACCTCCCGCCGCGAGCGCCGTAGTACCGCTAGCGCCGCGCACGCACCGCCAGCGGCCGGCCGGTGGGAGGAAGGACGATGGGGGAGACGCGTGTCGGTCGAATCCTGCGTGGCGCCCGGCGGAGCGCCGCGGCGGCGCTCGCCGTCGGCGTGCTGCTGACCGCGCCGGCGCCGGCGGTCGCCCAAACCCCCGACTACACCGAGCTCGCGACGCGTTTCCGCGCCGCCCACTCGCTCGAAGCGCTCCCCAACGACGCCAGCGCGCTCCCGCAGGCGCTCGACCGCCTCTTCGTCTCCCTCGACGTCGGCCTCTTCGAACTGCGCTATCCGGCCGCGTCGCTCGCCGATCCGAAGCGCGGCGACGAGTTCCGCGACATCGCCCTCGCGCTGCTCGACCTGCAGCTCAAGTGGCGTGGCTGGCTCGACGTGACGCGCGCCGATCCGCCGCCGCCGGCCGATGCCGCCGCGGTGCGCTCCTGGATCAAGGGGTGGCGCGGCGACGCGCTGAAGAAGGCGATGGCGGCGCGGGCGGCGGACGCTCCGTTCGCCGTCGCCGCGGGCGCCAACGCGGCGCAGCAAGCGGCGCTCGCGAGTTGCGCGGAGAGCTTCCGCAAGGGCGGGGCGCTCGACCTGGCGCTCGACGGCGCCTCGACTCGCCTCGTGCTGGCGCCGTCGCGCGAGATGTTCATCGGCCTGGTCGCCTTCGTCGGCACGCTGCAGGCCGACTGGAAGCCGCTCGCGTGGAGCGCGAACCTCGCGCAGCGCAGCGCCTTCCAGCTGAACGAGCTGCTGCTCCTCGCGCTCTCCCATCCGGCGCCCGACGGCAGTCCGGCCGGCATCGGCATGAACACCCGCGAGCCGACCGGTCTCTTGCAGCACGTCACGCAGTACGCCGCCGATCGAGTGGTGAAGCACTCCTGTGGGGCGACGCTCGACCCGGGATTCCACCTGTCGCTGTCGGTGGGGCTGGTGATCGAGCTCTTCGGCGAGAACAACGCCCGCCTCTTCAACAGCGGCGAGGGCAAGACGATCCCGGCGCGCGAGCGGTTCGTCCCCGGCGGCCGCAGCGAGGGGGGCAAGCTCGCCGCCCGCAGCGCCGACCCGCGCTGGCGCTTCGAGAAGGGGCGCGACTGGTTCCTGAAGCAGTTGAAGCTGGCGCAGGCGGAGGGGAACAAGATCGCGATCGACGTCGGCGAGACGGCTCCCTCGCCGCTCTCCCATTTCGTGCTCGATGCCAACGACAAGCCGAACGTGAAGGACATCGCCACCGCGCCGCTGCTCGGGGCGTACGCCGCGGCGCAGCAGGTGCCGGCCAACTTCTACGCCGACTACCAGGAGTGCCTGCGCGCCTACCGGACCTGCTTCCTCCACTGGCTGATGGAGGAGGCGAAGCCGCTGGCCGGCGGGAAGCGCGGGGTGGCGCAACTCCTGAGGGCGCGCCTCACCCGGCCGAGCGAGCCGTTCGACGCCCTCTGCACCGAGCTCTACGGGGTTCCGCTCACGGCGCCCGAGCCGGCCAGCAAGGCGCTCGAGTGGCAATTCCTCGCCTGGCTCAATCGGGTACGCGCTTGATCGGGGGGGCGCTACGATCCCGCGTCCGACGAGGGCACCCGGGCGGGCGACGGAGGCTGCGTGCTTGGACGGTGACGGCGCTGGAGAGATCACCCAGCTCTTGAGGCGCCTCTCGGCGGGCGACGCCGCGGCCGCGTCGGCGCTCTATCCGCAGGTCTACGACGAGTTGCGCAAGCTCGCGCGCAGCCACCTCCGTTCGCGCGACACCAGCCAGACGCTGCAGCCCACCGCTCTGGTCCACGAGACCTACCTGCGCCTCTCGGCCCAGGCCGACCCCGGCAGCTTCGCCAACCGCAAGGCGTTCTACGCGCTCTGCGCCAAGGCGATGCGCAGCATCATCGTCGACCACGCCCGCTCGCGCGGAGCGAAGAAGCGCGGCGCCGGCCAGCAGCGGGTCGAGCTCGAGTCGCTGCGCCTCGCCGCCGACGGGCCGACGCTCGAGGTCGTGGCGCTCGACGAGGCGCTCGAACGGTTGGCCGCGAAGCAGCCCGACCACGCGCGCGTGGTGGAGCTGCGCTTCTTCGGCGGGCTGACGGCGGAAGAGGCGGCGCAGGTGATGGACGTCAGCCTCGCGACGGTCGAGCGCCACTGGCGGCTGGCGCGGGCGTGGCTCTTCCGCGAACTGTCGGGAACTCCCCCGACCGGGGATTGACCGCGAGGGGTGCCGGGCGCGCTTCGCGTTCGTTCGATCGAGCCACCATGCCACCTGTCGATCCCAAGGTCGTCGAGTCGCTTTTCGAGGCGCTCCTCGCGCTGGAGAAGCCGCGCCGCGCCGCCGAGTTGCGGCGGCGGGCTGGCGGCGATGCCGCGCTCGAGCGCGAGGTGGCGTCCTTGCTCGAGGCCGACGAGGCGGCCGGCGACTTCCTCGAGGCGACCACCGCGCTGCGCGAGCTCGCCCGCGAGGTCGAACTCGACCTCGAGCGCGCCGAGTCGCCCGATCCGCTGGCGCCCGGCTCGGTGGTGGGCGCCTGGCGGCTGATCGAGGTGATCGGCAGCGGCGGCATGGGGCGCGTCTGGCGCGCCTCGCGTGCGGTCGGCGGCTTCGAGCAGCAGGCGGCGCTGAAGGTGGTGCGCGTCAGCTCCGAGCAGTCCGACATGGTCGCCCGCTTCGCGCAGGAGCGGCAGACGCTCGCGGGGCTCGAGCACCCGTCGATCGCGCGGCTCCTCGACGGCGGCGCGACGCCCGATGGTCGCCCGTTCCTCGCCATGGAGCTGATCGACGGCGAGCGGATCGACGAGTACTGCCGCAAGCGCGAGCTGCCGCTCGACGCGCGCCTGCGCCTGTTCGAGAAGGTCTGCCGCGCGGTCGAGCACGCCCACCAGCGGCTCGTGGTCCACCGCGACCTGAAGCCGGCCAACATCCTGGTGAACGGCGAGGGGGAGCCGAAGCTGCTCGACTTCGGCATCGCGAAGCTCCTCGCGCGCGAACCGCGGCAGGGCGAGGTCGACATCACCGACGAGGCGGCGCGCCGCTTCACCGTCGAGTACGCGAGTCCCGAGCAGCTCTCGGGCGCGCCCATCACCACGGCGAGCGACATCTACTCGCTCGGCCTCATCCTCTACGAGCTGCTCACCGACGCGCGCGCCTTCGAGCTGCGCGGCAAGCAGCTCACCGAGGTGGTGCGGCTGGTCTGCCACACCGATCCGCTGCCGCCGAGCGCGCGCGAGGCGCTGCCGCCCGCCCGCCGCCGGCGGCTGCGCGGCGACCTCGACGCGATCCTGCTGAAGGCGCTGCGCAAGGAGCCGGAGCGGCGTTACGCGACGGTCGCCGAGCTGCGCGAGGATCTCGAGCGCCATCGCCAGTCGCTGCCGGTGCGCGCCGCCGGCGACACGACGCGCTACCTGGTCGGCCGCTTCGTGCGGCGCCACCGCTTCGAGGTCGGCTTCGCGCTGCTCACCGTCCTCTCCCTGGCGGTGGCGCTGGCGGTCAGCCTGTTCCAGACGCAGCGCGCCAACCAGCTCGCGACGCGGCTCGGCACCGAGCTCGACCAGCGCGGGCAGGCGCTCCAGTTCTTCGCGCAAGTGCTCGGCGCCGCCGACCGGATGATCGGCAAGGGGCCGCACACGACGCTCGGCGAGATCCTCGACGCCGCGTCGACCCGCTTGATCGAGAAGCGCAGTTTCGCGCCCGAGGTGGAGTACTCGCTGCGGGACACGCTCGGCCTCTCCTGGCTCGGCGTCGACGAGGTCGAGCGCGCCGTCGACCAGTTCGAGCGGGCGCTCGCGCGGCTCGACGCGGCGGCGGTCCCGGCCGACGACACGCGCCGCCTCGAGACCGGCCGGCGCCTCCTCGTCGCGCGCATCACCATCACGCGCGGCGAGGAGCGGCGCGCGCTGCTGAAGGAGCTCGAGGAGCTGGTCGAGCGCTACGCGGTCGTCTTCGGGCCGACCGATCGCCACACGATCTACGCCCGCTGCGACCTCGCGGTCACCTTCGCCAACGTCGGCCTCGCCAACAAGGCGCTCCCGCTGGCGCGCGAGGTCGAGGCCTACCTGTCGGGCGACCACGACGTCCCGCTCGACAGCTGGGTGCGCCTCTCGGCGCCGGTGACGCTCGCCAACGCGCTGTTCGGTTGCGGCGAGGTCGAGGCGGCGCTCCCGATCGTGCGCGCCGGCTACCTCGACCTCGAGAAGAGCTGCGGCGAGTCGCACGACTACACGCTCGACGCGATGCACACCTACGCGGCGATCGAGTCGCAGCTCGGCCACCACGACGTCGCCGAGCCCCTCTTCCGCGAGCTCATCGCGCGCCGCGAGCGCTACTTCGGCGCGAACAGCCGCGAAGCGCTGCGCGCGAAGGGCGACCTCGCCATCGTCTACGCGCGCCAGGGCAAGCATGAGCAGGCCTACGAGCTGTTCGTCCAGGTGCTCGCGGCGCAGCACGACGCGGCGGGCGAACTGACGGGCGACGGCACGGTGACGCTCGGCAACACGATCAACTCGCTGCGCTGCCTCGGCCGCTACGACGAGGCGGTCGAGCGGGTCGCGGAGTACGAGGCGGCGTCGCTGCTCCACTTCGAGCGCAATGGCCTGCCCGACGGCTACCGCTGCCTGATCGCCGGGGTCACCTACCTCGAGGCGCAGCAGCACGAGGAGGCGCTCCCGCGGCTCGAGGAGGCCTACCGCATCTTCGGCGACATCGAGGGCGCCGACGGCGGGCAGGCGCGCGAGACGGCGGCCTACCTGCGCCGGCTCCACGACGAGCTCGGCGACGCCGCCGAGGCGGAGCGGTGGGGAAAGCTCTCGCAGGCGCCGGGCGGCGACGGTTGATCGCGCCGAGCGGCGGCATGCGCGCGCCGGCGTATAACGCTCGCCCATGATTCGACGCGGATTCCTGGCGACCACGGCGGCGCTGCTCGGCGCCGCGATCGCGGGCGGCTTCGGGCTGCTCGCCACGCTCTTCGCGAAGGCGACCTCGCGCTGGCCGGCGCGCCACGCCACGCGCTGGACGGCGCTCTGCAAGCTCTCCGACCTGCGCGACGACGCGCCGTTCGAGACGAGCTTCACCTTCGAGCGCTTCGAGGGGTGGTACCGCGAGAAGGTGGCGCGGCAGGTCTACGTGACGCGCGACGCGCAAGGGGCGCCGGTCGTCTTCTCGCGCACCTGCACCCATCTCGGCTGCCCGGTGAAGTGGAAGGCGCAGAGCAAGACGTTCCGCTGCGCCTGCCACGGCGGCGTGTTCGACGCCTCGGGGTCGGTGGTCGAAGGGCCGCCGCCGCGCGCGCTCGATCGGCTGCCGTGCCGCATCGCCGGCGAGCTGATCGAGGTGGAGGAGGCGTGAGCGCTTCCTCGACCGCTCCCGGTGGCGCGCCCGGCCCGGGTGGCCTGCGCGGGCTCTTGTCGGCGTGGGTCTTCGACAAGCAAGTGCCGGCCGGCGTCGGTTTCCTGCGCGCGCTCGGCACGGCGCTCGGCGTCGTGCTGGTGGCGCAGGCGCTGACCGGGATGCTGCTCGCGCTCTGCTACGTGCCGTCGCCCGACCACGCCTACGACTCGATCCGCTACCTCGACGAGGAGGTGCGCACGACGCTGCTCGGCCGCGAGTTCGCGGTCGGACGGTTCCTGCGCGGCTTCCATCATTGGGGGGCGAGCGCGGTGATCGTGCTGGCCGGGCTCCACCTGCTGCGCGTCTTCGCGACCGGCGCCTACAAGCGGCCGCGCGCGCTCCTGTGGGTGGTCGGTGTCGCCATCCTCGGCGTGCTGCTCGGCTTCGGCTTCACCGGCTACCTGCTGCCGTGGGACATGAAGGCGTTCTTCGCCACCGATGTCGGCGTCAACATCGTCGCGCAGGTGCCGCGCGTCGGGCCGGCGCTCGCCGACCTATTGCGCGGCGGGCCGGAGCTCGGTGCGCCGACGCTGACGCGCATGTTCGCGCTCCACGTCCTCTTCCTGCCGGCGCTGCTGCTGCCGTTGGCCGGGCTCCATCTGCTGCTGGTCCACCAGCTCGGCATCACGCCTCCGGGCGCGCGCGTCGACGAGCCCGAGGTGAAGGGGGCGCCCTTCTTCCCCGACCATGTCGTGCGCGAGCTCCTGGTGGCGACGCTCGCCCTCGCGGCGATCGCGCTGGTCGCGTGGCGGCTCGGCGCGCCGCTCGAGGCGCCGGCCAATCGCGACGCCCACGGCTACGAGCCGCGGCCCGAGTGGTACTTCCTTGGCCTCTTCCAGCTGCTGAAGCTCTTCGAGGGGCAGTCGATCGTCATCCCGACGGTGATCGTGCCGGGCGGCGTGGCGACGCTGCTGCTGCTCTTGCCGTGGCTCGATCGCGGCAAGGAGAGGAGTCCTGCGAAGCGCCCGTTCGCGATGACGATCGGGATGGCGCTGCTCGCGGCCGTGGTGGGCCTGACCGCGTGGGGGTGGCGCGAGTCGCAGGTCGAGGAGCCGTCGAAGCCGCCCCCCTACGTGCGGGTCGGCGACTTGAGCTACGTGCCGCCCTCGAGCCCGCCGTTCGCGCCGCCGCGCGCCGAGGGTGCCGCGGGCGCGACGAGCGGCGGCGACGCTGCCGGCGGCGGCGCGGAGGGCAGCGCGGATGGTGCTGCGGCGGTGGTCGCGAAGGGCGAGGCGCTCGTCGCGAGCTACGAGTGCACCGCTTGCCACTTGCTGCACGGCGCCGGCGATACGAGCGGCGCGGGGGCGCCGGAGCTCACCGGCATGAAGGGGGGCCACGATGCCGCGTGGTTCGCGCTCTTCCTGCTCGATCCGGTGAAGGTGCGCCCCGACATCGAGATGCCGAGCGCCGCCGACCTCGAGATGAACGATGGCGATCGGGCCGCGCTCGCCGCGTGGCTCGCGCAGGTCAGCGCGCGCTGACCCGCGTCGTGCGTCGCTTCGCGTCGCCTGCTGCGGCGCGCGCGATCAGAGCTGGCTGAACTCGCGGACGAAGCGGACCACGCTGCCGCGCGCAGCGGCGAGTTCGCCGGCGTGCAGCTCGACCACGCGGAAGTCGTCGGGGACGACGCGCCAGCGGCTGCGCAGGCCGTGCGGCTCCGCCGGCACGAAACCGCAGCGGCCGTAGAAGCCGCCCGGCCCGATCACCACGACGAGTCCGGCGTCGCGCCGCCGACACTCCGCGAGTCCCGCCACGACGACGGCGCGACCGATCCCCTCGCGCTGATGCGCCGGCGCCACCGCCATCAGGCCGAGCGCGAGCGGCGGACGCGTCCCGCGCGGCCCGACCAGCTCGACCGGCACGAAGAGCGCATGCGCGAGGAGCTCGCCCCGCCGCGTCGCCACCTGCTCGAGCGCGTCGCCGCGCCCGCGCAACAGCTCGACGAGCGCCGCGTCGGAGCGGCGACCGAAGGCGGCCGCGACCACTTCGGCGATCGCCGGATGGTCGGCGGGGCGCGCGAGGCGCAGCTCGAGGTCGAGCGGCGATGCGGGCACTCGCGCGGCGCTCACCGCGCCCGGAGCGCGCGGGCGTAGCGCTCGTCGAGCACGGCGAGGTGGTGGCGCACGTGGCCGCCCATGATCCAGGCGAGCGCGCGGACGCTGATGGGCCGGCCGCTCGCGGTGCCGCGGGCGGCGAAGGCGTCGGCGTCGAGCCGCCGCAGCATCAGCAGGTTCGCCTCGCGCAGCAGCGCGAACTCGCGGACGTGGTCGGCGAGCGCGACCCGCGGCGACGGCGCGCGCTCGACGAAGGCGTTCTCGTCGAAGCCGGGGAGCGGCGTCGGATCGCGGCGGCTGATGCAGAGCGCCCGGTAGCCGAAGACGCGCTCGCCATCGACGAGGTGGCCGAAGAGCTGGCGGAGCGTCCACTTGCCCGGGGCGTAGGCGAACGACTCGTCGGCCGCGGCCACCGTCGCGATCCGCGCGGCGAGCTCGGCCGGCTGGGCCGCGAGCACGTCGAAGATCGCGGTCTCGGGGACGCGCGCGACGTAGCCGGCGAAGAAGGGGGCGTACTCGTCGGCGGCCGGGCGGTCGTGGCGCGCTGCGGCGCCGACTGCGGAAGCGTCCATCGAAGCGGCTCCTGCGCGCGGGACTGCACGCGGGGCCGACGATAGCGCTGCCCTGCGCTCACTCGTCGATGAAGGAGAGGAGGCGCTCCGCCGGGTAGCGGACGCGATAGCCCCATTCGAGCGAGGCGGTGCCGTCGCGCGGGACCGCGAGCTCGAAGGTGAGGATCCCCGACTCGTCGCGCCGCCGTTGCGCGGACGCGTCCTTGCGCGGCGCCGGCCGCGACTCCTCGAGCGTCACCTCGATCTGCTCGTCGCGCGCGCGCGGCAGCGTCTCCTCGACCTGCACGACGACGAGGCCGCGCGGGTCGCGGGCCGGCGCGCCGTGGTCGCGGATCGCGAGGCGCCAGGCGCGGCGCAGCGTGCCGGCCGACGAGAAGCTCGACGTCGCGAAGTCGTCGGCGAGCTCGACGCGTTCGACCGCGAGCCACGGATCGCTGCCGAGCGCGAGCGTGAGCGCGCTCCCCTTCGGCGTCAGCGCGAGCGTGCCGCGTCCGAGGTAGTCGTTGCCGAGGTGGACCGCGGTGGCGCCCGGCAGCAGCGTCCACGCGCTGTCGTTGGTCGCCTTCCCGGTCAGCCACACGGTGAGGTCCTGCGCCGGCACGCAGCGGCGCTCGATGGCGAGCGGCAGCTCGGCCGTGCCGATCAGCAGCAGCTGGCCGTCGCGCCCGGGGTCGACCCGTTGGCGGCCGGGCAGCTCGAAGTGCTCGGAGATCCCCTGGTCGGTGACGGTCGCGATCGGAACGGGGCGAGTCGCGGGAGCGGCGGCGCGTTGCGTCTCGATCGCGGCGAGTGCCTCGACGGGGGCGGCGGCATCGCGCCGGAAGAACGAGGCGTCGTGCTGCACCGGATCGCGCAGCGCGAGCGTGCGGCGCTGCGGATCGGGGCCGGCCGCGCCGCGCTGCGGAGCGGCGGTGGAGAGGGCGAGCGCGACGTCGTCCCAGCGCTCCGCGGTCGCCTGCCAGACGCGCGCGCGGTAGGCGAGGGCGACGCGGTCGAGGGTCGCGGCGGCGCGCAGCTCGTACTCGGGCTGCCACCCGGCATCGGCGACGAGGTAGGAGATGCGGCACGGCAGCGGGCCGGCGGCGCGCGCGACCACGTCGACGATCACGTCGCGCACGCGGGCGGCGTTCGCCGAGCCGCCGGCGAGCTCGCGCGCGGCGGCGGCGAGTTCGCGCTGCTTCGCAGCGAGGGCGGTGGCGAGCGCGCGGCGCGCGGCCTGCTGCGCGGCGATCTCGCGCGCGAGGAAGGCGGCCTCCTCGCTCCAACTGGCGGGGGTCGGGCGTCCGCTCGCGGTGGCGCTCGGCGTCGCGGGGACCAGGCGCAGTTGCAGGTGGCGGTCGATCTGCTCCAGCGTCGCGCGCTCGTCCTCGAGGGCGGCGACTTCGAGTTCGAGCGCGCGGTGGCGCTCGCGCAGCTGCGCCAGCGCCGCGTCGGGGAGGTTCGCCTCGCGCCGCTCGCGCAGTTCCACGGCGACCACTTCGCCCCCCTCGACGCGCACGCGGATCGAGTCGGGCGCAGCGGAGGCGGGCAGGTCGCGCAGGACGAACGTGCCGCTGCTCGGCAGCGATGCGAGGCGTTCGACGAGCGCGCCGCTGCCGTAGACGGTGACGCGGTCGAGGCGGCTCGCGACGCTCTCCTGCGCCGCGGCGGAACGGGTGCCGGCCGCGAGCAGCAGCAGCGCGAGCGGCGTCGCGAGCCCGGCACCCTGCGGCGTCGTGCGGCGGAGGCGGTGGCAGAGGCGGCGATAGAGGTGGCGCGTCAGCGCGCCGAGCGCCGCGAGGAGCGCGAGGGCGAGTGTCAGCGCGATCGGCTGCGGCATCGACGGCGCGGAGGCGCGTCGCAGGGCGTGTGCGGCGCCGTGCGTGGGGGGCGTGGCGTCGCGGCGCGCGGCGAGCAGGCCGCCGCTTTCGAGCAGCTCCGCGTCCTCGGGCCAAGTGACCGTCTGCTTCCACTCGATCTCGGCGGCGGCGCCGCGAGCGATCGGCAGCTCCCAGGTGAGGATGCCCTTCTCGGCGCGCGCGCGATCGAAGCGGTCGCTGCGCGCGAGCGGCGGCTTCACGTCGCCGAGCTCGACTTCGATGCGGTCGTCCTTCGCGATCGGGAGCGACTCGCGGACCTGCACGAGCACGCGGCCGTCGGGCGCGACGGAGAGGCCGGCGCGGTTCTCGACGCGGATGCGCCACCGGTCGACCTGCTCGACCTTCGAGCCGAACAGCCCCGCGCTGCCGCGCCGATCGTCGACATGGTGGCGGGTGACCGTGAAGCCGGGGTCGCGTCCGAGGTGGAGGGTGAACTCCTGGCCGGGGCGCACTCGCTCGAGCGCGGCGGGACCGATGAAATCGTCGCCGAAGAAGACAGCGGCCGGACCAGGCAGCATCAAGAAGGCGGTGTCGTTGCGCGTGCGGGCGCGGATCCAGACGTCGAGATCGGCGGAAGGCGTGCAGACCCGCTCCCCTTCCACCGCCAGCGTCGCGCGGGTGACCAGCACCGTGGTCGCATCGGCGCGCGACTCGATCGTCTCCTTGCGCGGCAGTTGGTAGCGCACCGAGAGTCCTTCCGGCTGCGCCTCCGCATGCCAGTCGTCGTCGCTCTCGGCGTCGAGGGAGTCGTCGAGCCGCTTGGCGCGTTCGGCGCCCGCGGCGAATCCGGCGGTGAACTCCGTGACCGGTGTCGGCCAGCTGAAGTCGACCCAGGAGCCGCGCGCGGTGGGGCCGACCACGCCGCGGCGCGGCTCCGCGGTGGAGAGGTGGAGCGTGACGTCGCGCCAATCCTCGCCGCTCTCCTGCACCACCTCGGCGCGATAGACGAGATCGACGGCTGCCAGCGCGCCGTCGGCGCGCAGGTCGTAGCGCGGCGACCAACGCGCCTGCGTCACCTCGTACTCGAGTTCGAGGGCGTGCTCCCCCTCGACTTGCGCGACGACGTCGAAGGCGAGGTCGAAACGGGGCGCGCTCGAGTGCGACGCCAGCGGGCCGAGTTCGTCCCGGGCTGCCGTCAGAGCCGCCTCCGCGGCCTCGAACGCGAGTCGCGCGAGGCGCTCGGCGGCGCGAGTGGTGCGCAACTCGGTGGTGAGGTAGCCGAAGCGGTCGTCGCGCGGGCCGGGATCGGGCCGCCCGTCCGCGGAAGCTTGCGCGTCGGCGGTCGCCTCCTGCGTCAGGAGTCGCTCGATCCGCTGGCGCAGTGCGCTCTGCAGGGAGAGGGCGTCGGCGGCGACCTGCCGCTGCTCGACGAGCGCGTCGAGTCGGGATTGCGCGGCGGCGAGGCGCTCGGGGGCGACGCGGTCGGGCTCGGCGGGGCGCACGGTGAGGTTGTTCGCCACGGCGCCGATGAGTCGAAGCCGGATGCTGTCGGGAACGAGCGTCGGCGGCAGATCGCGCACCAGGTAGCGCCCGTCGCCATCGAGCGTCGCGCGCCGCTTCACGATCGCGCTGGCGCGGTGGATCGAGACTTCGGTGATCGATGTGGCGAGTGGCGTCTCGACGCGACCCGGGGCGGAGGCGGCCTGGAAGGTCGCGTCACCCAAGGCGGTCGCGGGGACGGCAGCAAGGGCCGGGCGAGCGAGCCAAGGCGAGCTGAGGAGCACGAGCGGGATCCACTGCACGACGGGGGAGAGGGAGCGGGGCAGCGAGAGGACCATCGCTAGGACTCCGAGAAACCGTCGAGCGGGCGGCCGGTCTACGGCGAGCTGCCGGGGGCGCCCCCAAGGAAGTCGATCGTCGGGCCGGCGCCACGACGAGTGCGCGGGGTCGCGCCGTGGGCCGCCAGCGGAGGACCGGGGAGCGCGCGCTTGCAGGTCGGTCGGCGGCTCGGACCGGTCGGCGGTCACGGAGTTCCGGGAGGCGGGGAAGAGCGCGGCCGTGGCGCAGCCGTGGCGCGGGTGAGGAGGCGATCGAGCGTGGCGGCGAAGGCTTGGAGGTCGCGAACGCCGTAGGGGCGCGGCCCACCGGTCGCCATGCCGGCGCCGCGCAGCTGCTCCATGAAGTTGCGCACCGAGAGGCGGCTCGCCGCATCATTCTCGGTGTACTCGTCGCCGCGAGGATCGATGACGAACACCTGCTTGGCGACGAGGGCGGCGGCGAGCGCGAGGTCGGCCGTGATCGCGACGTCGCCGGGCTGCGACTCCGCGACGATGCGGCGATCGGCGGCGTCGGCGCTCTCATCGACGACGATCACGCGGGCGTTCGGGTAGGCCGCCGGAATCGGGGGGGACCGGTTGGCAACCAGGATGGTCTCGATCGAGAGGCGCTTCCCAGCGCGGAAGATCACGTCCTTCATCTCGCGTGGCGCAGCGTCGGCGTCGACCCAGAGCTTCATGCCGGAGAGGTTATCGGCGGAGCGCTCCGTGCACCCTCGGGAGGGTGACCAACGACGTCGCTTCGAGAGCCGGCTTCAGGAAGCGGTGGGGGCGGGACGTGCTTGCGTCGTCGCGGGAGAGCGCCGTCCTCGACACCTTGGCCGCCGGAGGGAGGCTCCGCGGGGGCGCGACCGGCTCGTGCCGGGCTCGAACGATCGAAGGACAAGGTGGAACTCGCGTGCCCCCCGCGAACGCCGAAGCTTCGGCTGCGCCGAACGGCGTCAAGGGCAACGCGGGGGCACCGCCCGCATGAAGAGAGACGCGCGTTCGATCGCGAACGGCATCGCTCGAGTTGGCGAGGCGTCGAGCGGTGCTAAGGGGGGGGCACGACGCGACGCCCAAGAAAGCCGCCGCCGGACGGGACGCCGCGCGGCGTGCGGCCACGGATCGCGAAAGGTCCCAGCGTGGGCGGTTCACGACGCGAGTGCGGATCGAAGCTCGTCCGCCGCGTGCGGGGAGGCCCCTGCAGGCGAGTGGTACCGCCGTCAGGCTGCGATGGGAGGCCGGTCGAGCGATCCGGCGAATCGTTCAGCGCCGGGCATCGGGATCCTGCCCGCAAAGCGCGGCTCGTCGCGGACCGCTCCCCGGGCGATGCTCGATGCTCGTCAGGAGAAACAGCTCTGCGGTCACGGTGAGCTAACTCCGCACCAAAGCCAGCCTCAGGGGGCCAGTGCCCCCAAAAAACGAAAAGGTGGGGTGCGACTTGCGCGCGCGGCGGAAGTTAAAGCGCCCGAAAGAAGCCGTTCACCAGAAGGCTGCACGATGGCCCGATCGCCGGGGCAGGCACCGGGGAAACCTCGATCCGCCCCTCAGCGGCGAGGGGGCATGGGCCATGAAGGATGGAGCCACGGGCAGGTGAAGGCCGAGGGTGCGCGGGACGCGAGCGCAGCTGCCGCAAAAAAAATCGGAGCAGGGGCTTGAAATCGATTTGCGCGGACGTACAGTATCCGCCCCGCTGATGACCGAAGGGGGTGCCTGCAACGGTACCGCGCGACCGAGTCGCGAACCCTTCGACCATCGCAAGCCGCCCCGGGAAAGGGGTGGCTGAACGACGCGGCAACGATCGGATCTTTGACAGACAGGGAAGCCTGACCTTTGAGCGCTGAATGCCGCGCGTCGATCGAGCCTTTGGCTCGCGATGCGCCGCGACCGGGCTGGGGCGTGTCCTTCGGGGCATGCCTCGGCTCATGAACATTTACAGAATCAAATTCGAAAAATCTTTGACGAGTTTGATCCTGGCTCAGAGCGAACGCTGGCGGCGTGGATTAGGCATGCAAGTCGAACGGGGTCGTGGCCGCAAGGTTACGACTCAGTGGCGAAAGGGCGAGTAATACATCGATCATCTGCCCCAGGGACCGGAACAACACTTGGAAACGAGTGCTAATACCGGATGGTCCAGAAATGGTAAACGGTGGGGACCGCAAGGCCTGCCGCCCAGGGAGGAGTCGATGGCCTATCAGCTAGTTGGTGAGGTAACGGCTCACCAAGGCTAAGACGGGTAGCCGGACTGAGAGGTTGGTCGGCCGCACTGGGACTGGGACACTGCCCAGACTCCTACGGGAGGCTGCAGTCGAGGATCTTCCGCAATGGGGGCAACCCTGACGGAGCGACGCCGCGTGCAGGATGAAGGCCTTCGGGTCGTAAACTGCTGTCACACGTTATGAAACTGCACGGATTAATACTCCGTGCCCTGACAAAGGCGTGAAAGGAAGCCACGGCTAACTTCGTGCCAGCAGCCGCGGTAAGACGAAGGTGGCTAGCGTTGCTCGGAATTACTGGGCATAAAGCGCGCGTAGGTGGTCCTGTAAGCGAGGGATGAAATCCCATGGCTCACCCATGGAACTGTCTCTCGAACTGCAGAGCTTGAGGACGGGAGGGGAGAGTGGAATTCCCGGTGTAGCGGTGAAATGCGTAGATATCGGGAGGAACGCCGGTGGCGAAAGCGACTCTCTGGCCCGTTTCTGACACTGAGGCGCGAAAGCTAGGGGAGCAAACAGGATTAGATACCCTGGTAGTCCTAGCTGTAAACGATGGGCACTGGGTAGAGGGGGCGTCGATACCCTCTTTGCCGAAGCAAATGTGTTAAGTGCCCCGCCTGGGGAGTACGGTCGCAAGGCTAAAACTCAAAGGAATTGACGGGGGCTCACACAAGCGGTGGAGCATGTGGTTCAATTCGAAGCAACGCGAAGAACCTTACCCGGGTTTGAAATTCACGGATGGGTCCGGTGAAAGCTGGATACCCTACCCGCAAGGGTGAAACGTGGACAGGTGTTGCATGGCTGTCGTCAGCTCGTGTCGTGAGATGTCGGGTTAAGTCCCTCAACGAGCGAAACCCTTGTCTTTAGTTGCCAACGGTTCGGCCGGGGACTCTAGAGAGACTGCCGTTGTGAAAACGGAGGAAGGTGGGGACGACGTCAAGTCATCATGGCCTTTATGTCCGGGGCTACACACGTGCTACAATGGTCGGTACAAAGGGATGCTAAGCCGCGAGGTAGAGCAAAACTCACAAAGCCGGCCCCAGTTCAGATTGGAGGCTGCAACCCGCCTCCATGAAGATGGAATCGCTAGTAATCGCGGATCAGCTACGCCGCGGTGAATATGTTCCTGGGCCTTGTACACACCGCCCGTCAAGCCACGAAAGCTGACAGTACCCGAAGTCGCGTACCCAACCGCAAGGAGGGAAGCGCCCACGGTAAGGTCGGTGATTGGGACTAAGTCGTAACAAGGTAGCCGTAGGGGAACCTGTGGCTGGATCACCTCCTTTCTAAGGATGTAACACCTTGGCTGAGCTGCTTCGGTAGCTCAAGCACTGTCGACCAGTGGTCATCGGTCAGGCTTTCCCTGTCCTTTTCTCGACGATTCTGTCGTCGGGTTTACTGTACGCCCGCACCCGTAGCTCAGCTGGTTAGAGCACGCGCCTGATAAGCGCGAGGTAAGTGGTTCGAATCCACTCGGGTGCACCAAATCTTGGTGCATTCCGCAGCTATTGGTCTCGGGCGCTGTCAAAATGGCCTCCCGCATTGCGCTTTCCTCGTTTTGGGGGCGTAGCTCAGTTGGTAGAGCACCAGCTTTGCAAGCTGGGGGTCGCGGGTTCGATCCCTGTCGCCTCCACCAATCGTTCTTTGAAAATCTAGTGGCATAAGTATCAAATCAAGACTCACAAGTTCTCGTTGGCGTGCAACTGATGTGCGCAACTTGAGCGCCTTAAACAAATAGAAAAGTGTGGTCAAGCTATTAAGGGTGCATGGTGGATGCTCTGGCGTCGAGAGGCGATGAAGGGCGTGGCACGGCTGCGATAAGCCCCGGTTTGCTGCGAGCAAGCTCATCCGGGGATCCCCGAATGCGGAAACGCTCCGAGGTAATACCTCGGAAGTCGACACTGAATGAATAGGTGTCGATGGCCCACGCAGGGAACTGAAACATCTGAGTACCTGCAGGAGAAGAAAGAAACCTCGACTTCCCTAGTAGCGGCGAGCGAACGGGAACTAGCCTAAACCAATGGCGTGCAAGCCGACAAGCGTTGCGTCATTGGGGTTGTGGGATGCGGTATCGCCAACTTGTCGGTTGGCGCGGAAGTTACAAAAGACTGTCATAGTGGAACGTTCTGGAAAGTTCGGCCAAAGAGGGTGATAGCCCCGTACGCAAAATGACAGCCTCTTCTGAATCGCGTCCCGAGTACCGGCGGCCACGTGAAATCCGCCGCGAATCTGGGAGGACCACCTCCTAAGGCTAAGTACTACTCGACGTCCGGTAGCGCATAGTAGCGTGAGCGAAAAGTGAAAAGAACCCCGGCAAGGGGAGTGAAATAGGACCTGAAACCGTGCACCTACAAGCGGTCGGAGGGCTATGGCAGCTTCGGCTGCAATGCCTAACGGCGTACCTTTTGCATAATGATCCGGCGAGTTGCCGTGCAGGGCAAGGCTAAGGGCGTTACGTCCGCAGCCGTAGCGAAAGCGAGTGCGAAATGCGCATTGAAGTCTTGCATGGCAGACCCGAATGCAGGTGATCTAACCATGGCCAGGCTGAAGCGAGCGTAACACCTCGTGGAGGGCCGAACTCGTCACCGTTGCAAAGGTGTGGGATGAGCTGTGGTTTGGAGCAAAAGACTAACCAAACCTGCGAATAGCTGGTTCTCCCCGAAACAAGTTTCGGCTTGACGTCAGGTTATTCATCGTTGGGGGTAGAGCTACTGAATGGGTACGGGGGGACTCAATCCTACCCGTCCCAACCAAACTCCGAATACCAGCGATGCGACCCTGGCAGTTAGTCCGCGGGCGATAACGTTCACGGACAAGAGGGAAACAACCCAGATTGCCGGCTAAGGTCCCAGAGACTGCGCTAAGTGGGAAAAGGAGGTAAGGCCTCGAAGACAGCCGGGATGTTGGCTTAGAAGCAGCCATCATTTAAAAAGTGCGTAATAGCTTACCGGTCGAGAGGCCTTGCGCCGAAAATTAACGGGACTCAAGCGCAGCACCGAAGCCGCAGGTCGTCGATGCCCGATGGGCTTCGACGGCGGTAGGGGAGCGTTCCATGCGGGCTGAAGGGTGACGACAACGACACCTGGACTGCATGGAAGTGAGAATGCCGGAACGAGTAGCGGTAAATCGGGTGAGAATCCTGATCGCCGTAAGCCCAAGGTTTCCTGGGGCAGGTCAGTCCGCCCAGGGTTAGTCGGGTCCTAAGCTGAGGCCGACAGGCGTAGGCGATGGAAAACAGGTTAATATTCCTGTACCGGCGTGGAGCGACAAAGACGTGATGGGGGGACAGAGGGTTGATGGTCAGCCTACGGTTAGATGTGTAGGTTTAAGCTTGCGGGGTCGCAGTAGGAAAATCCGCTGCGTATGGCCTCGGGAGTGATGACGAGCGCCTTGAGCGCGAAGTGATCGGAGCCCCTCTCAAGAAAAGCCTCTAACGAGCTCTAAGCCGCCCGTACCGTAAACTGACACTGGTGGGCGAGGTGAATATCCTAAGGCGCTCGAGTGAAATCTCGTGAAGGAACTCAGCATAATGGCTCCGTAACTTCGGGAGAAGGAGCGCCCTCGGTGGTCGAAGGGTTTACCCCTTAGGCTGTTGAGGGCCGCAGAGAAATGGCCCGGGCGACTGTTTACCAAAAACACAGGTCTGTGCAAAGTCTGATAAGACGCTGTATACAGACTGACGCCTGCCCGATGCCGGAAGGTCAAAGGGATGGGTCATGAGGTTCGCCTCAGAAGCCTTGAACCAAAGCCCCGGTGAATGGCGGCCGTAACTATGACGGTCCTAAGGTAGCGAAGTTCCTTGTCGGGTAAGTTCCGACGCGCATGAATGGCGTAACGACTTGGGCGCTGTCTCCACGAGATGCTCGGCGAAACTGGAGTCTTGGTGAAAATACCAAGTGCCCGCGCAAGGACGGAAAGACCCCATGAACCTTCACTTCACCCTGGTATTGGCATCTGGCATTGCATGTGTAGCATAGGTGGGAGACTTTGAAGGATGGGCGCTAGTTCATCTTGAGTCGTCAGTGAAATACCACTCTTGCCCTGACAGATGCCTAACCGGTCACCGTGAATCCGGGATCGGAACAGTGCTAGGCGGGTAGTTTGGCTGGGGCGGTCTCCTCCCAAAAGGTAACGGAGGAGTCCAAAGGCACCTTCAGCGCGGTTGGCAATCGCGCATAGAGCGCATAGGTATAAGGGTGCTTAACTGCGAGTCTGATAGGACGAGCAGATGTGAAAGCAGGGCTAAGTGATCCGGCGGATTCCATGTGGAAGGGCCGTCGCTCATCAGACAAAAGGTACTCTGGGGATAACAGGCTGATCTCCCCCAAGAGCTCATATCGACGGGGAGGTTTGGCACCTCGATGTCGGCTCATCGCATCCTGGGGCTGGAGAAGGTCCCAAGGGTTTGGCTGTTCGCCAATTAAAGCGGTACGCGAGCTGGGTTCAGACCGTCGTGAGACAGGTCGGTCCCTATCCGGCGTGGGCGTAGGATGCTTGAGGAGAGCTGCCTCTAGTACGAGAGGATTGAGGCGGACGGACCTCTGGTGTAGGGGTTGTCGCGCTAGCGGCACCGCCCCGTAGCTATGTCCGGAATGGATAACCGCTGAAAGCATCTAAGCGGGAAGCCAACTCCAAGATCGGGCATCCCAATCAGGCCTCTGGTAGACTATCAGATTGATAGGCGGGAGGTGTACGTGCAGCAATGCACTTAGCTGACCCGTACTAACTGGCCGATTGGCTTGACCACGCTTTTCTATCGCCCCGCACAGCGGGGCGATTCAGACACGAATGTGTCGTCGATCCTTGTGCCACTAGATTTTCAGTTCTGAAATTCAAAATGCCCGGTGACCATAGCTGGCTGGATACACCCGTTCCCTTCTCGAACACGGAAGTTAAGCAGCTAGCGCCGATGATATTGGGTCACTCCGAGAAAGTAGGTTGTTGCCGGGCTTTCTTGTTAATTCGAACCCGCGACTACGTCGCGGGTTTTTTTTGTTTTCGCATCTTCACCCTTGTCGATGGTGATACTTTGAGCCGTATTGCAGTTTGAAAATTGTGTGCCAACTTGGGATTGAGTTCAAACTTTGTCTCGTTCATTTCGAGTCTGCACTCCAGGGCGCCTTCACCCCCGCCCTGTAATTCGTTGGCTTAACTCTCAGCTCGACAGTCCGGCGCGGCTGCCCTAGTCGGCGCTGGAGGGGGTTTTTCTCGAACTGGCCGGTGACCCGCGCCCGATCCTTGTACCACATCTCATGTTGTAGTCCGGGGCGCGAGTGGTGGCAGGGTAGCCCGGAGGAGCGGATCGACGACGGGCTCTCCTGGCAGCCTGGCAGCTTCTCCGGAGGGGCTGGTGGGTCGTATGCGATCGCGCTGCGCGCCGGACTTCGTTGTAGTGCCGCCGCTAGGCTTCGATGAGGACCTTCGCATCCTTGAGGGGCTTGAAGGGTTGTGTACAGAGTCTTGTGCGCATCGCCCTGCTTGAGTGGTGGTCCTGATCGGGTCTGGGTTGGTTTTTGGTCTTGGTCTTCCATGCTCCCGCCCCCATGGGGGCGGCGCGCGGCTTTAGCTCGCGGTCCTTGCGTGTTGTTCCGCGCGCGGTGGCGTCTGCTGCAGCAGCTCCCTGTCGAGGTATCGACGGGTGCCCCAGCGCGTGCCGGCGACGTAGCGCCGCTGCGCGCTGACGAGCATCAGCGCCGAGTTGCCGTCCGGGGTTGCCGAAGACGCGCTTACGCCGGCGGATCTCCCGCATGAGGCGCTCATGCGGGTTGTTGGCCCGGATGCGGCGCCAGTGCTCCGACTGGAAGCCGTGGTAGACCAGCGCCTCCTTTCCGCCGGTCCGCACCAGCTCGGCCGCCTTCGGCAGCTTCATGAGCGTGAGCTTCTGCGTGACGTGCTCGAGCTTCGACATCGCTTCTTCGCGGCCTTGCTGCGAATGGACGGCCTTCAGCATCAGCGTCATTTCCCTGACCATCTGCTCGGGACCGGCGAGAAGACGTTGCGTTAAAAGTGCACGACGCAGGGCTGCCACTTGGCGTCCGGGAAGAAGTCGGCGACGGAGTCGACCAGGCCCAATCAGCGATCACTGATCACGAGCTTCACCCCCTTGAGCCCGCGCTCCTTCAGGTAGTGCAGGAAGCTCGCCCAGCTCTCCTTGTCCTCCTTGGCGGCTTCCGCAACGCCGAGGATCTCCCGGAAGCCGTCCTTGGTCACGTCGACCGCCACCAGCACGGCGAAGTTGCGGATGTCGCCGCCCCAGCAACGCTTCAGGGAGATGCCATCCAGGTAGTCGTAGGGATACTCGCCCTCGATCGGGCGCCGCCGCCACTCTTCGATGGTGGGGTAGATCTTCTGATTGAGCTGGCTCACCGGACTCGGGCGCGCTCGCGTGCCCCAGAGCGCTTCCGTGATGTCTTCGACGCTGCGCACGGAGACCCCGGCTAGGTACATTTCAATCAGCGCCTCTTCGAGCGATGACTCCCGTCGCCGGTAGCGCTCGAGGATCTCCGTCTCAAACGGTGCCGACCGCAGCTTCGGCGCCTTGAGCGCCACTTCACCAGGCTGCGTCCAGAGCTTGCGCTCGTAGTGCCCCTCACGCGTGCTGGCGCGCGTCGCCGTCCGCTCGTTGCGCCGCGCCCTGCACAGCTCCGTCGCCTCGCTCTCGAGCATCGAATTCAGCGTCTGCTCGACAGAGCCGCGCACCATCTCAGCCAGGTGGCCGCGCACTGTTCCCTCGTCGATCTGGATGATCATCCCGCCCTTGGTAGCTTCCTCGCGCAAGGTGGTCCTCGTTCGGCGTTGGGTCGGTCTCAGCAACCGAACGTGTACCCGACCCGTTCGGGGCTCACCAACTCGCCTTTGGCAAGGTGCGCAACTAACCGTACGTCATTGGCGCCCACGGCTTCTATGTGACCGCGCCAGAGAGATCATGACGTCCGTTCCGCGACGTCGTTCTTGCGGAAATGGACGTCATGACCTCTCTGGCGGTGACACGAGTGCCGTCGCGCTCTTCGTCAGGACGGTCCCTGGGGCACGACCGCCGACAGACTTGAGCCGAGCGACGCAGTGAGCGATCGATGGGGCGCCGCGTGGAAAGACCAGGAGACTGAGCTGCACGCCAGACGAGACTTGAGCGCTAGACCCAGCTGTCCGCTCGACTGAGTTAATGGGGGCGGACCTCCGGTCCGCCGAACGTCGTCCTTAACCTGCGAAGGCGCCGGTCAGGAACCGTTCGAACGCCCGCCGCCGTATCGGCGACTTCGTCAGGTTCAAGGGCATGTTCGGCGGCATTCTCCGCCTACGCGACCCGATCCGTCGAATCGAGTTGGTCGCTTGCGATCGATCGAATGCTCTGTCTCCATTATTTCGTCTTGATTAGGTCAGCTCCATCTCTGGAGAAACCCAATCCCCAAGGCTGAAATTCATCGCTGAATACCAAAAGGTGCGTCTCCGACCATGATCTCCGTTCAGTGCGACCATCGTACATGCGCTCAACTGGCTCTAGATTAATCCAAGTGCTACCTCGTAACTTGCGCGAGGTCGACCAGAGACCTTTCTCCCGAAGTAGTTGGAAAGTCGCTCCGTCGAGGTGATCTTCCTTCTCATAAGTGTATGACATGTCGTCGGATAGAGACAGTCGCATAAGATAGTAGTCGCCTGGCTTGCCATGCACATACTCACCAACGAACGCGATATTGGGGATTTCGGTTGCGCGCAAATGCCATGCATAAGCGGCGATCGTGCCGCTGAGCGGCAGCGCGACAAACCAGAGCAATCGCTTACGAGTGAGGAGTGATCGCTCCATGCCGCTACCCCAATGTCCGCCGAACGTCGTCCTTAACCTGCGAAGGCGCCGGTCAGGAACTACTCAATTCTTCGGTCGGCGTTTCGGCGACTTCGTCAGGTTCAAGGGCTTGTTAGGCCGTTCCTTCGACACGAGCGGGAACTTCTCTGGTGAGTCCAAGGAC
>JAEUIC010000036.1 GCA_016795285.1 Planctomycetota bacterium
GGGCGCGCCCCACCCGCGAGGCCGGCCTCGCCCAGCGCGCGTGCGCGGAGCTGCCGCGGCTCGGCGAGCTCGCCACGCTGGTGCGCAACCGCAAGCGCCCGGAACGGGTCATCAGCTACATCGTCGATCGCAACATCAACCCGACCAACGTCTGCGTCGCGCGCTGCTCCTTCTGCGCGTTCGACCGGCTGCCGGGCGATCCCGAGGGCTACGTCCTCACCCACGAGCAGATCTTCGCCAAGGTCGACGAGCTGCTCGCGGTCCCGGGCGTCGACGCGAAGCTGATCGAGCGCGGCGGCGTGCAGGTGCTGTTGCAGGGCGGCCACCACCCGAAGCTCGGCATCGAGTGGTACGAGGAGCTCTTCCGCGCGCTGCGCGGGCGCTACCCGAAGCTCCATCTCCACGGCCTCTCGCCGTCCGAGATCGTGCACATCGCGAAGCTCTCGCGCCTCGACATCGCGACGGTGGTGCGGCGCCTCGCGGCGGCCGGGCTCGACAGCATCCCGGGCGGCGGCGGCGAGATCCTCGTCGATCGCGTCCGCCGCGAGATCGCGCCGGGCAAGGCGATGACCGACGAGTGGCTCGGCGTGATGCGCGAGGCGCACGCGCAGGGCATGAAGACGACGGCCACCATGATGTACGGCCACGTCGAGACGCGCGCCGAGCGGATCGACCACTTGCTGCGCCTGCGCGAGCTGCAGGACGAGTCGCTCGCGCGTCCTGCCGCGCCCGGCAAGCGCCAGGGCGCCTTCACCGCCTTCATCTGCTGGCCCTTCCAGCCGGGCGGCAGCGAGCTCGAGCTGCCGCGCAGCGGGGCCAACGAGTTCCTCCGCATGAACGCGGTCTCCCGCCTGATGCTCGACAACTTCCCGCACCAGCAGACGTCGTTCGTCACGCAGGGCGACAAGCTCGGCCAGCTCGCCCTCTTCTTCGGCTGCGACGACTTCGGCGGGACGATGCTCGAGGAGAACGTCGTCTCGGCCGCGGGCACGCAGTGCCTCATCACGATCCAGCAGATCGAGCACTGCATCCGCACGGCCGGATTCGAGCCGGCCCGGCGCAACATGTACTACGAAGGGGTCGACGCATGACGCCCGCCGCCGCCTCCGCGAGCGCGGCTCCGACCACGACGTCGCAGCCGCACGCCACCGGCACCAGCGCCTCCACCGCCGTCGGCGCGGCGCCGCGCTGGCGCACGCCGCTCCGCGATCCGGCGCTGCCGGCGGGCCACCACGAGCGGCTCCTCGCCATCGAGGAGCGGGTGCTCTCGGGCGTCCGCCTCGACGCCGACGACGGCCTCTTCCTCATGCGGACGCCCGCGCTCCACCGCGTCGGGCGGCTGGCCAACTGGGTGCGCGAGAAGCGGCACGGCGAGCGCGCCTACTTCGTCGTCAACCGCCACCTGAACCCGACCAACTTCTGCGTCTACGACTGCAAGTTCTGCGCGTTCTACCGGCGCGCCAACGACCCGACCGGCTACCGCATGTCGCTCGAGGACGTGCGCCGCGTGGTGCGCGACGAGTTCGAGCGCGAGCTGACCGAGGTCCACATCGTCGGCGGCATCGACCCGAAGCTCCCCTACTCGTACTTCATCGACCTGCTGCGCGTCATCAAGGAGGAGCGTCCCGACCTCCACTTGAAGGCGTGGACGATGATCGAGATCGAGTGGTTCGCGCGCATCTCGAAGAAGAGCATCGAGGAGGTGCTCGACGACCTGCTCGCGGCCGGGCTCGGCTCCTGCCCGGGCGGCGGCGTCGAGGTGCTCTCCGACCGGGTGCACGCCGCGCTCTTCCCCGACAAGCTCTCGCCGGCGCAATGGCTCGACACGGCGCGGCGCGTCCAGCGCCACGGCGTGCGCATGAACGCGACGATGCTCTACGGCCACATCGAGACCGACGAGGAGCTCGTCGCCCACATGGTCGCGGTGCGCGCGCTGCAGGACGAGACGAAGGGGTTCATGACCTTCATCCCGCTCGCGTTCCACCCGGCCCACACCGAGCTCGCCCACCTGCCGGGCCCGACCGGGCTGCTCGACCTGCGGACCATCGCGGTGTCGCGCCTGCTGCTCGACAACATCGAGCACATCAAGACCTACTGGGTCATGCAGGGGCTCGGCGTCGCGCAGGTGGCGCTGCGCTTCGGCGCCGACGACATCGACGGCACGGTCGTCGAGGAGAAGATCACCCATGACGCCGGCGCGACCACGCCGTTCGGCGTGACGCAGGGCGAGCTCGTCCGCCTCATCCGCGAGGCGGGACGCGCTCCGTACCAGCGCGACACGACCTGTTCCCGCGCCACGCCCGTGTGAGCTCGAAGATGCAGAAGATCCGCATCGGTGTCGTCGACTTCGTGAATGCCCGCCCGCTCGTGCACGGGCTCGACCGCGAGCGCGGCGTCGAGCTGGTGCGCGGCCGCCCCGCCTTCCTCCAGCAAGCGCTGCGCAAGGGCGACCTCGACGTCGCGCTGGTCTCGTCGATCGAGGCGTTCCGCTCGCCGGAGCTGAAGATCCTCCCCGAGATCGCGATCTGCTCCGAGGGGCCGGTGAAGAGCGTGAAGCTCTTCCTGAAGAAGCCGCTCGAGCAGGTGGAACGGGTGGCGCTCGACGCCGGCAGCCGCACCGGCGCGGCGCTGGTCAAGATGGTCTTCGCCGAGTTCCTGCTGAAGCCGGGCGTCGTCGCGGTCGAGGTCGAGCCGTCGCTCGAGCCGGCCAAGGTCGACGCCGACGCGGTGCTCCTGATCGGCGATCCGGCGCTGAAGGCGAAGGCGGGCGCGCTCGAGCCGCTCGACCTCGGCTGGTTCTGGACCGACCGCACCGGCATGCCTTTCGTCTACGCGGTCTGGGCGGCGCGCAAGCCGAAGCTGCTCGACACGGCGATGCCGCTCCTGCTGCGCGCGCGCGACCGCGGCCTGCTCGAGCGCAGCAAGATCGCCGCCATCGCCGCCGAGGAGCTCTCGCTGCCGGTCGCCGGCCTCACGCAGTACCTGACGCGCAACCTGCGCTACCAGCTCGGCGAGCGCGAGATCAAGGGGCTCGAGCGCTTCCGCGACATCGGCGTGACGCACGGGCTGTGCAACCGGCACGACGTCCCGTTCGCCTCGGTGAAGCTCCAGGCGACCTGAGCGAGCGCAGGGCGGCGCGCCCCGTTCGCGACCCGGCGCGCGTCGCGAAGCGCCGCTATGCTCCCCGCCCCAGAACGCGCGCGCGGCCTCTTGGCGGGGGTCGCGCGCCGGCGCGTCGAGCGGACGCGTCCAGTGCGCGGGAGCGGTGCGCAGGACCAGTGCGCAGGAGGGGATTCGATGGCGACCAAGGGCGCCGAGCAGCAGGGCCTTTTCCCGACCGAGGGCGAACCGAAACCGGCCGCCGCGAAGCCGTCGCGAGCGACGAGCAGCACAGCCAACGGCGCCGGCGAGAGCGCCGCTCCGCGCCCCTCGGCGGCCGCCCGAGCGAACGACGACGCGAGCGACGATGCGACCGCCGACGCGGAGCCGTCGAGCGGCCGCGATCGCAGCGGCAGCGCCGGCGGCAGCGGCAGCGGCGGCGAGACGGTCGCCCATCGGCTCGCCGCGAAGCAGCGCGAGATCTCGGTCTCCGAGTTCTTCACCAAGAACCGCCACCTGCTCGGCTTCGACAACCCGCGCAAGGCGCTGCTCACCGCCATCAAGGAGGCGGTCGACAACTCCCTCGACGCCTGCGAGGAAGCGGGGATCCTGCCCGACGTGAAGGTCGAGATCCTGCCGACCCCGCGCGAGGACCGCTTCCGCGTCGTGGTCGAGGACAACGGCCCCGGCATCGTGAAGCAGCAGCTCCCCCACGTCTTCGCGCGGCTGCTCTACGGCTCGAAGTTCCACGTGCTGAAGCAGCAGCGCGGCCAGCAGGGGATCGGCATCTCGGCGGCCGCGATGTACGGCCAGCTCACCACCGGCAAGCCGCTCTCGGTGATCTCGCGCATCGGCAAGAAGCACCCGGCCAACTACGTCGAGCTCAAGATCGACACCGCCCGCAACAAGCCGGAAGTCCTGCGCGAGATGGAGACCGACTGGGAGAAGGAGCACGGCACGCGCATCGAGCTCGAGCTCGAAGCCAAGGTGCAGAAGGGCAAGCAGTCGGTCGACGAGTACCTCGCGCAGACCGCCATCGCCAACCCGCACGTCCGCATCGAGTACCGCGACTGGGAAGGCCAGGTGACCGTCTTCGAGCGCGCCACGAAGACGCTGCCCGCGCAGCCGAAGCAGATCCAGCCCCACCCCTACGGCGTCGAGGTGGGGATGCTCGGCGGGATGATGAAGACGACCGAGGCGAAGAAGCTCGCCGCCTTCCTGAAGAGCGACTTCTCGCGCGTGAGCCCGCGCGTCGCCGAGGAGATCTGCGAGATCGCCAAGGTCTCGCCCGACGCGCGCCTCACCTCGCTCGAGCCCGAGAAGATCGAGGCGATCCACCAGGCGATGAGCCAGGTGAAGATCCTCGCGCCCGCCACCGACTGCATCGTGCCGATCGGCGAAGCGGGGCTGGTCGCCGGCATGAAGAAGGTGATCAACGCCGACCTCTACCTGGCCGAGACGCGCGCCCCGAAGATCTACCGCGGCAACCCGTTCGTCGTGGAGGTGGGCGTCGCCTACGGCGGCGAGCTGCCGGCCGAGGAGCCGGTCCGCCTGGTCCGCTTCGCCAACCGCGTCCCGCTGCTCTACCAGCAGGGCGCCTGCGTCTCCACCAAGGCGATCATCACCACCGACTGGCGCAACTACATGCTCCAGCAGCCGAAGGAGTCGCTGCCGGTGGCGCCGATGGTGATCGTCGTCCACCTCGCCTCGGCGTGGGTGCCGTTCACCTCCGAGGCGAAGGAGGCGGTCGCCCACTACCCCGAGATCCTGAAGGAGATGCGCCTCTCCCTGATGGAGATGGGGCGCAAGATCGCCACCCACATTCGCAAGACGCGGCGCGCCGCCGACGAGGCGAAGAAGCGCGACTACATCGACATGTTCCTGCCGACCGTCGTCGAGGCGCTGCACGAGATCCTCGCGCTCGACAAGCCGACCCTCGACAAGACGTCGGGCAACCTGCGCGACATCCTCGAGGCGTCGCGCAAGAAGATGGTCTGAGCCCGCCCCGCGCGCCCCTGCCGATCGACCGCGACAAGGAACCCCCGCCATGGCCAAGGACGACAAGAAGGGCAGCAACAAGAAGGCGAGCGCCAACCCGGAGCTCGACAAGGTCACGATCCAGTGCATCGACCGCGCGGCGACCCGCGTGCTCGACTCGATCGCGAAGAAGAAGCAGCCGGAGCTCAAGTTCCCGGTGCGCTCGCTCAGCAACGTCGACTACGACGCGAAGAAGGGCTTCTTCGAGCTCGGCGAGAACCTCTCGACGCGCACGCTCACCGTCAACTCGGTGAAGACCTTCGCGCAGACGCTGAAGCTGATGTCGCTCAGCAAGCAGATGGTGCAGGAGAACAATTCCGCCACCAAGCGAGAGGCGTACTACGTCAGCAAGAACTGGGGCGACGCCCGCTTCACCGAGCAGCCCGAGTCGGACACGGTGATGGACGACGTCGAGGCGATGTTCAGCCTCGACGGCGTGACGCGCGAGCAGCTGCGCTTCGTCCCCGACGAGCACGGCGGCGCGGTGGCTGGCGAGTTGATCGTCATCGACCGCGACCCGAACACCCACGAGCCGATCGAGATCGACTGCACCCGCTTCGGCACCGGCGCCTACACGATCCCCTCCTCGGTCGAGCACCTGAAGTTCCGCACCAACGCCAAGTTCGTGCTGGCGATCGAGACGGGCGGCATGTTCCAGCGCCTGCAGAGCAACGGCTACCCGAAGGACGCCCACTGCATCATCGTCTCGATGGCGGGCGTGCCGACCCGCTCGACGCGCCGGTTCCTGCGCCGCCTCACCGACGACTTGGACCTCCCCGTCTACGCCTTCGTCGACTGCGACCCCTACGGCATCGCCAACATCTACCGGACGTTGAAGGTCGGCTCCGGCAACGCCGCGCACATCAACCAGTTCTTCTGCGTACCGCGCGCCCGCTTCCTCGGCGTCACGCCGCAGGACATCCTCGACTTCAAGTTGCAGGACGCCACCCACCCGCTGCAGGAGGTCGACGAGAAGCGCGCCAAGGATGCGCTGAAGAACGACCCCTTCTTCAAGAAGAACAAGGCGTGGGTCCGCGCCTTCGAGCAGATGCTCGCCATGAAGGTGCGCGCCGAGCAGCAGGCGCTCACCAAGTGGGGACTGAACTACGTGATCGACGAGTACCTGCCGCGCAAGCTGAAGAGCCCCGGGACGTTCCTGCCGTAGGCGGCACGACGGCAGCCCGCCGGGCAGTCAGCGCCGCGGCGAACGAGGTGCGAGGCCGCGGGCAGGGCGGGCGAGCCCCCGAGCGAGGACTCGCCGCCGCCGAACCGCGCGCGCGTTCATTGGTAGAAGGCACGCTCGACCGACCTCTCCGAGGAGCGATGGAATGAGTGGCGCCGCGGTGCTCCCGAGCCTGATTCCGCTGTTCGTCGTCCTCGCGATGCGGCGCGCCGAGGCGCGCATCCATCGACAGCTCTCGGACGCGCGGGCGTTCACCGCGGAATCAGCGGTCGACCTCACCCTCAACCGCTCGATGGACAAGCGGCGCTTGAAAGGCTTGATCGACGGCGGCGCGGTGCGGACGGCCGCGAACGGCCGCCACTTCCTGGACGCCGACGGCTGGACCCGCTACCAGGGCCGTCGACGCCAACGCGTGCTGCTGGTCGTCTCCGCGCTGGTGGCGCTCGTCGGCATCGGGCTCGGACTGCTCTTCGTCCTGCAGTGACGGCGCTGCGAAGGACTCGCTCGCGCCCGCATCCGCAGCGCTGGTGAAGCGACATCCGCTCCGGCACGGGGGCCGCGCGATCGCGCAGCTCCTCGGTCAGCGACCGCTCGCGAGCTCCCCTTCGAGCCCCTCCGCCGTCGTCACCGGCAGCCGGCACGCGCCGCGGCGGCAGACCCACGCGGTCGCCACGCTCGCGTCGCGCCCCTCGAGTAGCGCCGAGAGCTTCGCCACGGCGGCGCGCGTCGCCGGCGTCGCGGCCAGCACGACGCGGTTCGGCGCGAAGCCTTCGCGCAGCACGGCGAGGAACGGCGCGAGCGCCGCCGCGTCGGGGGCGATCAGCACCACCTCGACGGGATCGGATTGGAGGAAGTCGACGGCGGCCAGCATGCGGGAGAGCGCGTGCGGCTGCTGCTCGAGCTTCCGGCGATAGAGCTCGAGCGTGCGCAGCGCGGCGTCGCGGTAGTGGTCGGCGCCGGTCAGCGCGGAGAGGCGCAGCAACGCGTCGACGAGCACCGACGGCCCCGACGGCGTCGCCCCGTCCCACGCCTCCTTCGAGCGGACGAGCAGCGCCTCGGCGTCGTGCGCGGTGAAGAAGAAGCCGCCCTGCGCGTCGTCCCAGAAGCGCTCGAGCGTGGCGTCGGCCAACTCCCGCGCGAAGGCGAGGTCGGCCGGCTCGAAGCGCGCCTCCCACAGGCAGAGCAGTCCCTCGATCAGGAAGGCGTAGTCGGCGAGGTTGCCGTCGTGGCGCGCGCGACCGTCCTTCCAGCTGCGCAGGAGCCGGTGGCCGCCAGTGCTCGCGGCCGCGCCGCTGGCACTGCCGTCCGCCGCGCGCCACAGCTCGCGCCGCACGAACGCCGCCGCCTCGCCCGCCGCCGCCACGAAGCGCGGCTCGTCGAGCAGCGCCCCCGCCCGCGCCAGCGCGCCGATCAAGAGTCCGTTCCAGTCGGCGAGCACCTTGTCGTCACGGTTCGGCGCGATCCGCTGCGCCCGCGCGGCGAGCAGCTTCGCACGCACCGCTGCCACGTTCGCCGCCACCGCCGCCGGATCGAGCGAACGCGACTTCGCGAAGTCGACGACGCTCCACGGCCGCCAGAGCACCGTCTTGCCGTGCTCGAAGTTGCCCCCCGGCGCGACGCCGAAGAAGGGCGCCGCCCACGCCGCCGTCTCCGCGCCGAGCACCGCGGCGAACTCCGCCGGATCCCAGACGAAGTACTTGCCCTCCTCCCCCTCGCTGTCGGCGTCCTGCGTCGAGCAGAAGCCGCCGCCCGGCGAACGCATCTCGCGCAGCGCCCACTCGAGCGTGGTACGGACCGTCTCCGCGTGCGCCGCATCGCCGCTCACTTGCCAGCCGTCGAGGTAGGCCTGCGCGAGGAGCGCGTTGTCGTAGAGCATCTTCTCGAAGTGCGGCACCGCCCAGCGCTCGTCGACGGAGTAGCGATGGAAGCCGCCCGCGAGCTGATCGTGGATCCCGCCCGCCGCCATCTTCTCGAGCGAGCGGAGCGCCGCCTGGCGCGCCACTGGCTGGCCGAACCGCGCGTCGATCCGCAGCAGGAGCTGCAGGTCCATCGGATGGGGGAACTTCGGCGCCTCCCCGAAGCCGCCGTTCTCCTCGTCATGGCCGCGCAACAAGAGCTCGGCGGCGCGCGGCAGCAGGCTCGGATCGCTCGCGAACGCACCCGGCGCGCCGTCGCCGGCCGGCGCCGCGACCGCCGCCGCCATCTCGCGCAGATGGTCGGTGAGCCCATCGGCCGACTTCAAGACGCGCGGCCGCTCCTCCTTCCAGAGGCGCGCGAGCTCGGTCAGCACGCGCGGGAAGCCGGCGCGCCCGAAGCGATCGGCGGGCGGGAAGTAGGTGCCGCCGAAGAAGGGCTTCAAGTCGGGCGTGAGCCAGACCGACATCGGCCAGCCGCCGCCCTGCGTCAGCGCCTGCACCGCCTTCATGTAGAGCTCGTCGACGTCGGGCCGCTCCTCGCGGTCGACCTTGATGCAGACGTAGTGGTCGTTCATCAGCGCCGCGATGGCGGCATCCTCGAAGCTCTCGCGCTCCATGACGTGGCACCAGTGGCACGCCGAGTAGCCGATCGAGAGGAAGATCGGCTTGTCCTCGGCCCGCGCGCGCGCGAACGCTTCGGCCCCCCACGGGTACCAGTCGACCGGGTTCCCCGCGTGCTGCAGCAGGTAGGGCGAACTCTCGTGCGCGAGGCGGTTCTGGCGGTGCGCCGCAGGACGCGCCTCACCCTGCCCACCCTGCTCGTCTTGCGCGTCTCGCGTCGAACTCATGGCATGGGCCTCCGGTGGCACCGCCTCCTGCGCCGCGCGATTCGCGGCAGCAGGCGGGACGGCGGCGCCGGCGGCGGCCGGCTCGATCACGATTCGGGACGGAGCGCCGCACGCCGCGGCGGCCCAAACGAACAGGCCGCTCGCGGCGCGTGCCCTCACGGCACGTAGCGCCCTTCGCAGCGCCCGACGAAGCCGAGCAGCTGCTCGCGCAACCAGTCGTAGGTCTGGACGAACTGCGCGATCAACCGCCCCGCCTCGCCCTCGCCGATCTGCGTCCGGAAGACGCCGACGTTCTCGAGGAAGATCGTCTTCGGGTCGCGCTGCATCGTCTCGATGCGCGAGTGGAACTGCCCCTCGTCGACTGGCGCGGTCGGGAAGGTCATCCGCACGCCCATCAGCAGTGGCGGGCGCTCGAACTCCTGCGCGTCCTGCGGCGTGAAGCCGAGCACGCCGCGCGACATCAGGTCGACCGCGTCCTGCGCCACGCGCGGCGAGGCGAGCGACTGCACGGCGAACTGCGTGGCCGCGAAGTGCGGGATCTTGAGTTCGGCGAAGGCGGTGCGCGCGAAGGCGTCGAGCCGCTTCTCGAAGTCCTCGCGCGAGAGGCCGGTCAGCTGTTCCTGCAGGCGGATGCGATCGGGCAGGATCCACGCCGCCGAGAGGGCCCCCTGCTGCTGCGACGGGTTGGCCAGCATCGCGCCGCCCTGCACGAGCTGGAAGTTGACGTAGCGCGTCGCCTCGCGCTCGAAGCACTTGGCATGGAGCCGCTGCAGGTCGGGGAGCTGCCACTGCTGGCCGGGAAAGACGAGCTCGGCGAGGAACTGGATGCTGCGCAACGGATACAAGGACGGCTCCATCGAGGGCGTTCGCGAACCGCGGCCATTATCGGCGCTCGGTCCCCGCGAGCAACCGCAGCGCGATCCACGGCACGAAGACCGACACGACCTGCATCCACGCGAGCGTCCCCACCACCGCATCGCGCGACAGGTGGACGAGCTGGTAGAGGCGGTAGGTCAGCATCTCCTGCGACGCGGGCAGCAGCACGATCGCATCGAACTCGCGCAGCATCAGCCCGAGCGCCAGCGTCCCGACCGCGAAGAGCCCCGGCGCCAGCAGCGGCAAGCGCAGCCGCAAGAAGCGCGTCGCGCCCGACACTCGCGCCAGCGCCGCCGCCTCGTCGAGCTCGGGCGAGAGGCGCCGCCACGACGCCGCGAGGCCGAGCACCGCGAGCGGCAGGAAGCGGCTGGCGAAGGTGAGCGACACCAGTCCGTAGCCGCGGTAGAGGCGATCGGCGAGGCCCGCATCGGCGAGGAAGAGCTGCTCGTGCGCCATGCCGAGCAGCAGGCTCGGGAAGGCGAACGGCAGCAGCACCAGCGCGCGCGCCGCCGGACTCACGCGCGGCGCGCGGGCCAGCGCGCGCGCCGGCCCGATCGCGAGCAGCAGCACGAAGAGGACGCCGAGCAGCGCGTTGCGCAGGCTCGCCACCACGTCGCCCGAGTAGCGCTGGAGCGCTTCGCGGGCGGGCGAGCGGCTCTGGTAGACGGTGAGGTCGACGGGACGCCCGAGCGGCGCGTTGACGGCGCCGCTCGCCGGCCCCGTCGCCGCGGTCCCGCTCGCCGTGCTGCCGCTCGCCGCGGGCGCGACCGCCGGCGCGGCGACGGGCGGCGGGCCGCTCGTCGGCTTCAGCGCCATGCGCCCCAGCACGAAGAGCGGCAGCAACGCCGTGGTCGCCACCACCGCCACCACGAAGAGCTGGGCGAGCGGCTGCCAGCGGCCGAGCGCGAACGGGCGCGGCGCGACGTGGCTCCCCTGCACCGAGGCGACCGAGCGGCGCTGCTCGCTCCTCGCGAGCAGCAGCAGCGCGACGCCCGCCAGCACGACGAGCGGCAGCGCGTAGGCGGTCGCGCCGATCGGGTCGCCGTTGCGCACGAAGGCGCCGTAGATCTCGGTGGCGAACACCTGGAAGGTCGCCTCGCCTTGCACCGCGAAGCTGAAGAAGTCGGGCACCACGAAGTCGGAGAGCGCGAAGACGAAGACCAGCAGCGCGCCGGCCGCGATGCCGCTGCGCGCGAGCGGCAGCGTGACGCGCCAGAAGGCGCCGCGCTCGCCGAACGAGAGGCGCGCCGCATCCTCGAGCTCGCCCCCCACCTCGCGGAAGGCCCGCGCCGCGAGCAGCGCGACCACGGGGAAGAGCGCCCCGCCGAGGATCAGCACGATCGCCGGCAGCCCGCGCATCGGATGGACCTGCACCCACGCGATGCCGCCGAGGTAGGGCGGCAGGAGCAGCGGCACCAGCGCGAGCGATTCGTAGAGCCGCGCGAGGCGCAGGTCGGTCCGCGCGACCAGGAATCCGAACGGCACGCCGACCAGCGTCGTCGCCGCCACCACCGAGAACGCCAGCTCGAGCGTGTTCCAGAGCGTCGCGCGGCGTGCGGCCGCACCGGGCGTGGCGCCGAAGAGCTCCGCGTACGCCGACAGCGAGAAGGCGCCCCCCTGCGGGAAGAAGGAGCGGGCGATCAGGTAGAGCGCCGGCCCGAACGCCACCAGCGCGAAGGGGAGCCAGACGAGCGCGCGGCGCCACGCTCGAGCCGTGCGCACCGGCGTCGCCGCCGCGATCGCCGGCGCAGGCGCTGGCAGATTCGGAGGCTCGAGGCCACGGCCCATGGGAGGTTCCCGTCAGCGGGCGCGCGGCGTTCGACGCTCATTCGTCGAGCAGCCGCCGTTCCCGCCATCGCCCCCGCGATGGGCCGCAGCCTAGGCGCGCGGCTGCGCTAGTCAATCTCCGCCGCGTTCGTCACGATGCGGTCGACGAGCCCGTAGGTGACCGCCTCCTGCGCCGTGAGCCAGAAGTCGCGCTGGCAGTCGGCCTTCACCTTGGCGGCCGAGCGGCCGGTCTCGAGCTCGACGATCTTGTTGTACTTCTCGCGGATCCGCTCGATCTCGACCGAGGTGATCTCGAGGTCGCTCGCGCTGCCCATCGCCTGCATCGAGGGCTGGTGGAGCAGGAAGCGCGAGTTCGGCAGCGAGAAGCGCATCCCCTTGCGGCCGCCGAGGAAGATCGGCACGCCCGCCGAAGCGGAGAGGCCGGCGCAGATGGTGCGGATCGGGGCGCGGACGAACTTCATCACGTCGTAGATCGCGAAGCCCGAGTCGGCGTCGCCACCCGGCGAGTTGACCCAGACCGTGATCGGCTTCTCCTTGCTGCGGCCGTCGAGCAGCAGCAGCGCGGAGCACGCCTTCTCCATCAGCGTCCGGTCGACCGGCTTGGCGATCATCACGACGCGCTGCTTCAGCAGCAGGCGCAGCCCCGGCGGGACCGGCGGCGCCTTCTTCTTCTCGTTCGGATCGGTTCCGGGCTTCTCGGGCTCGGCGAGGAGCACTCGATCGCCGTGACGGCCAAGGTCGCGCGGTGAAGCCATCGGCTCACGATCTCCCATTGCCTGCGCGCGGCCGGTGGAGCCGCGAAGGCCGCGCAGGATATCCAAACCCGTCCCCGACCCGATCGACCGGAGTCGCGCTCCAGCTCAAGCGCGGCTGGCGCCGTCCCGACCCGCGTCCGGCCCCGCATCCTTGCGGAAGACGAGGTCGTGCTCCTGCGACCACGCCATCGCGCGCCACGCCGGAACCAGCTTCTCGAGCTCCGCGACCGCCTGCGCCGGCCACTCCTTCGCCGCCAGCTCGGGCGCCTGCGCCGGCCACTGCCGGAAGAGCGTGAAGCGATGCTCGCCCGGCTTGAACCACTGCGCGAAGGTCTGGAGCATCCCGGGCGTCATCTGCTCGCACGGGTAGAGCTTCTGCCAGTCGTGGATGCGCATCGAATAGCCGACCAGCGGCTGCACCGCCGCCGAGAGCCGCTCGACGTGGGGCGACTCCTTGCAGCTCTTCAGCAAGTTCTGCGTGTCCCACCAGCTGCGCTCCGAGATGCGGATGCCCAGCGTGAAGTGGGTGAGGGTCAGCTCGCCGTAGAGGAGCGCGTGGAAGTAGGAGGGATCGAGGTCCTCCGCGAACTCCTGGCCGAGGATCTGCTGCAGCCGCTCGCGCTCCTTCTTCGAGGGGAAGAGGGTGAACCAGAGGGCGTCGACGCGATAGCCGTTGAAGGTGAACGGGTGGTTCAGCGACGTCTTGGTGTCGAGCTTCACGCCGGTCGAGCGGGCGATCGTCTTCGCGGCCAGCTTGCCGAGCGCACCGAGGTTGGCGCGCACCAGCCGGCGCGGCTCGTTGAAGAGCGGGTCGCGCTGCTTGTGCGGCTCGAAGACGAGGAAGTCGGCCGGGCGGAACGGGCGGACGGCGACGTCGGCCATCGGGCCTCCTGGACGGGACTCATGCGGAGCGAGGAGCACGAACGGCCGCGACGATAGACTCCCGCCCCTTCGGAAACCCGCCCCGATCGGCGCGCGTCGCCGCGGGCAAGGAGCGCCATGCAGCCCCCCGCCAAGCAGCTGTGGATGGACGGACGCCTGATCGCCTGGGACGAGGCGCGCGTCCACGTGATGGCCAGCACGCTGCACTACGGCGTCGGCGTCTTCGAGGGCGTGCGCTGCTACGCGCAGAAGAGCGGCGCGCCGGCGATCTTCCGCCTCGACGACCACGTCGAGCGGCTGCTCGACTCGGCGCGCTGCGTCGGCATGGAGCTCCCCTTCGACCACGCCGCGCTCGCCGCCGCGTGCAAGCAGGTGGTGCGCGCCAACGGTTTCGGCGACTGCTACCTGCGCCCGATCGCCTTCCACGACGACGGCGAGGCGGGGCTCGGCGCGGTGAACCCGGTGCGCGTCGCGGTGATCGCCTTCCCGTGGGGTGCCTACCTCGGCCGCGAAGGGCTCGAGAAGGGGATCGCCACCACCATCAGCTCGTGGGTCCGCCACCACCCCGGCGCCGCGATGCTGCGCGCCAAGGTCTCGGGGCAGTACGTCACGTCGGTGCTGGCCAAGCGGCTCGCCAAGAAGAACGGCTTCGACGAGGCGATCTTCTGCGACGCCGCCGGCTACGTCTGCGAAGGGACCGGCGAGAACCTCTTCCTGGTGAAGAAGGGGGCGGTGAAGACGCCGCCCACCAGCTCCGCGATCCTCGCCGGCATCACCCGCGACTCCGTGATCGCGCTGGCCCGCGCCGCCGGCCTCGAGGTGATCGAGCAGCCCTTCGCGCGCGACGAGCTCTTCCTCGCCGACGAGGCGTTCTTCACCGGCACCGCCGCCGAGGTGACGCCGATCCGCGCGGTCGACCATCGCCCGATCGGCGCCGGCGCGCGCGGCAAGGTGACCGAACAGCTGCAGGCCCGCTTCTTCCGCGCGGTGCGCGGCGAGGAGGCGGAGTTCCGCCACTGGCTCGCCCCCATCGCGTGAACGGCGCCCCGCGCACGCTCTTCGTCAGCGCCGGCGACACCTCCGGCGACCACCACGGGGCGCGCCTCGTCGAGGAGCTGCGCGCGCGCTGGCCCGCTGCGCGCTTCATCGGCTTCGGCGGCGACGCGTTGCGCGCGGCCGGCGTCGAGCTGCTCGAGCCTCTTGCCGACCACCCGGTGATGGGCTTCGCGCCGGTGCTCGCGCAGATCGGCCGCTTCGTGCGGCTGCTCAACGCCGCCGACCGTTGGTTCGAGCAGCACCGCCCCGACGTGCTGATCCCGGTCGACTACCCCGGCTTCAACGTCCGCCTCGCGCGCCTCGCCCGCCGCCACGGCGTGAAGGTCGCCTACTACATCTGCCCGCAGTACTGGGGCTGGGCGCCGTGGCGCGCCAAGCGGTTCGCCACCTCGATCGACCTCGGCTTGACGCTGCTCCCGTTCGAGGCGCCCTTCCTGGCGCGCTACGGGATCGCGGCGCGCTGCGTCGGCCACCCGCTCGCCGACCGCATGGCCGACGTGCCGCCGGCCGGCGCCGATGCCGATGCCCTGGCGCTGCTGCCCGGCAGCCGCCGCCGCGAGATCGACGACCTCTTCCCGTGGCAGCTGCGCGCCGCCGCGGCGCTGCAGCAGCGGCTCGGCCGCCCGCTGCGCCTGGTGAGCGCCCATCCGCGCGCCGCGCTGCGCGAGCAGCTCCGCGCGATGGCGCAGGCGGCCGGGCTCGCGCTCGACGTGCGCGACCAGCCGCTGCCGCAGCTGCTGCGCGAGTGCCGCGCGACGCTGGTCACCTCGGGCACCGCGACGCTCGAGTGCGCGCTGATGCGCGTGCCGTCGGTGATCGTCTACCACGTGAACGCCTTCTCGAAGTGGGCCGCCGGGTTCATCCTCACGAGCCCCTGGATCGGACTGCCGAACCTGCTGGCCGGCCACGAGCTCTTCCCCGAGTACCTCTCGGTCGACGATCCGGGCGCGCCGCTCGACGCCGACCTCGCCGCGCTCTGGAGCGACGGCGCGTCGCGCGACGCCTGCCTGCGCGAGCTCGACGCGCTCCGCGCCACCGTGCTGGTGCCGGGCGCCGCTCGCCACGCGGCGGCCGCCATCGCCGAGCTGCTCGAGGGGCCGCCGACCGCGTGAGCCGCGCGGGGCGCGGTTCCGGCGGAAGCGGGGTCGCCCTTGCGCGCCCTGCCCGGCCGCGCGACGGCGCTGGGAGCCCGTCGCCATGGCGCAACTACCCCTCCCCCGCCTCGATTCGCGCCGGCCCATTCGCCGCACGCGCGTCTGCGCCGCCGTCCTCGGGCTCGCCGCGGCGCTCGCGGCGCCGCTCGCCGCCACCGCCCGCGGCGAGGAGACGCTCCGCGTCACCGTCGATTCGGCGGGCGTCGAGGCGAACGCTCGCTCGCGGGGCTGGCGGCAGTGCGTGGCGCACGAGAACCACGAGACGCTGGTGGTCTTCGCCTCCGACGCCACCAACCTCGACCCGGCCGACACGAACGGCAAGTCGGACCTCTTCCTGCGCAATGTCGAGCGCGGGACCACGACGCGCATCGTCCTCGACCTGCGCGGCGGCGACCCGAACGGCCACAGCTCGGAGGCGGTCATCACTCCCGACGGCCGCTTCGTCGCGTTCAGCAGCGACGCCACCGACCTGGTGGCGAACGACACCAACGGCGTGAGCGACGTCTTCCTCCTCGACCGCACCACCGGCGCCATCGAGCGGATCAGCGTCGACTCGGCCGGCAGCCCCGGCAACGGCTTCTCGGTCAGCGAGTGCCTCTCCGACGACGGCGACGTGGTCGGCTTCGTCTCGGCCGCCGACAACCTCGTCCCGAACGACGGCAACCAGACGTTCGACGTCTTCCTGCGCGTCCGCAGCAAGTCGCAGACGATCTGCCTCAGCCGGACGCCGAACAAGGTCACCGGCAACGGGTTGAGCGACTTCCCGACGCTCTCGGCCGACGGGACGCTCGCCGCCTTCTACAGCGACGCGAGCGACCTGGTCGCCGGCGACCTGAACGGCAAGTTCGACCTCTTCGTCTACGACGTGAAGCTGGCGACGCTGCGCCGCGCAAGCTTGAACGCTGGCGGCTTCGAGCTCGACGGCGACAGCACGCTGCCCTGCATGAGCCATGACGGCCGCACGCTCGCCTTCCAGTGCGACGCCACCAACCTCCATCGCGACAGCACGGCGCGCATCGTCCAGGCGTTCGTGCTCGACCTCGCCAGCGGCGTCTCGACGCTCGTCTCGCGCGGCCCCGACGGCGCAGCAGCGAATGGCCGTTGCACCGCCGTGACGCTGTTCACGCGCACGACGGCCGCCGGCGATCGCCCGCAGGTCGCCTTCTGGTCGAAAGCGATCAACCTCGTCGACAGCGGCGGCAACGACGACGACCTCTTCGTCGTCGATCTCCCCTCCGGCGTGATGCAGGTCGCCTCCGTCGACGCGGACGGAGTCGATCCGCAAGCGGTCGAGACGGCTCTCTCGGTCCCGGGCGTAACACCCGACGGCCACGCGATCGTCTTCACGTCGAGCGTCGCGCTCGAGCCGGCGGACGGCAACGTCGTCGCCGACCTCTGGCTGCGCCAGCTCGAGTGGACCGAACTCGCCGAGTACGGCAGCGGGCTCGCGGGGCAGGGCGGCTACGTGCCGCACCTCGCCGGCCGCGGCGGCAGCTGCGAGGAGCCCGGCTGGTCGGTCGCGATCCGCGACGGCCGTCCGCTCGCCGTCGGACTGCTCTGGGTCGCGATCGCCGACTCGCCCGGCCTGCCGCTCTTCGGCGGCACGCTCTTCGTCGATCTCGGCCAGCCGTTCCTCGCGCTGCCGCTCGCGCTCGGCGGCGTCCCGGGCGTGCCCGGCACCGGCGAACTGCTCCTCGGTGGCGCCGACGTCGGCTCGATCGGCACGTTCGATCTCTTCCTGCAGGCCGCCTTCGTCGATGCGGCGGCGCCGAAGGGGATCGCGCTCAGCAACGCGCTCGTGCTCCACGTCGCGCCGTGGTGAGGCGCCCCGCGGCGTCAGTCGCGGCCGGCGCGCGCAGGGGCCTCGTCCGCCGCGGCATCGGGCGCGAGGAACAGCACGACGCGCACGCGCCGCCGCTCGCCCCCTGAGGTCGACGGAGTCGCGCCGGACGCCGCCGTCGGCGCGGTCGTCGGCGCGGCCTTCGGTCGCTCTTCCGACTTGCCGGGTGCCTTGGGCTCTTCGGCGAGCGCCTTCGCGCGCGACTTCGCGAGTTCGTCCTCGGACAGGCCGGCGCGATCGGCAGCGGCGTCCTCGACCGCGGCGCTCCGATCGGTGGCGCGCTTCGCTCCGCCGATCGGCGCGCGCTCCTCGTGCGCCGCCTTCGCCGCGCGGTACGCCGCCGCCGCGAGCGCATCGCGTTGCAGCGCGAACCACGCCTCCGGCGCGAGCGCCTCGACGCCGTCGAGCGCGAGCCACTCCGCTTCGTCGAGATCGAGGATCAGGAGCTCGCCATCGCGCGCCGCTTCGTTCGGCGCGAAGCCGCCGAGGAACCCCACGCTCGCCGTCGTCGTTCCCGCGCGTTCGAGGCCGGCGACGCGCTCGGCGACCTCAGCAGCAGCGCCGTCGAGTCGAGCGAAGAGCAGTCGCGTCGGCGGTGCGCTCGGCTCGTCGAGGCCGGCGCGCGTGCCATCGTCGCCCGCCTTCCCTGGCGGCGGCGCGAGGGGCTCGCCCGACTTCTCCGTGCTGCCGCCTCCGCCCCGCGGTCCGTCCTGCAGTCCGCCCCGCTGTCCGCGTCCGCGCGCTCCGCGGCCGAGCGGCTCGCTTGGCCGCCCCTTCGGCTTGGCGACCTCCTCGCGTGGCAACGCGGATCGCAGCTGCGTCAGCGCCTCCGCCGGAGTCGCAGCGGCGAGCAGTCGGGCCGGCTCGATCGGCAGCGCACCGGCCCACTGCGCTCCCCCCTCGAGGCGCGGGCCGTCGTCGGACGCGATCGTCTCCTGCGGCGCGGGCGCTCCCTCAGCGAGCCCGCGCGTCGCGGGGGCGCCCGGCGTTGCGAGCGGCGCGGCCGCGTCGCCGCTCCCACCGACCTCCTTGTCGAAGCCACCGCTCTCGCCTTCGCTTTCGCCGTCGCTCTCACCGTCACTCTTCAGCTTCTCGTCGCCCGCCATCGAGCGCTCGAGGTCGTGCCGCTCCTCGGCGGTCTCGGAGGTCCCGGAAGTCTCGGCGCCCTCGGTGCCGACCGCGGCCGTGGCGTCGTCGCGGTCGCCCTGCTCCTTCGCGTCGAGCAAGGCATCGACCGCGTCGACCGGCCGGTCCGCTCCCGGCACGACGCCGCCACCCCCACCCCCCGTGGTGCCCGCCGGCCCCGCTTCGCCCGCGTCGCGCCGCTTGAACGAGACTGCCGCCGGCGCACCCGCCACGGGCGCAGCCGCTGGAGCGGCCGCGGGTGCGTCGTCGCGCCGCGCCAACTGCTCGGGCGCAGGAGCGCCCAGCCGCGTCTGGAACCAGCCGACCACCACCACCAGCGTCGCCGCCAGCAGCGCGAGTGGCGCCGCGAACCGCCGCCAACGCGAGGTGGAGAGCGGCACGATCGGCGCGGCCGGTCGCGCGGCCGTCGCAGCGAGCGCGGCGAGCGTCCGCTCGCGCAGCTCCGACGGCGCCTCGAACGGCCCGCCGACGCGCAGATCGCCGAGCGCCGCGCTGATGCGCCGCGCCTGCTCGCTCGCGGCGCGGCACGCGCTGCACTCGGCGAGATGGGCGTCGAGCCGTGCCTGCAACTCCGGATCGAGCCCGCCATCGGCCGCCGTCCAGACCGCCTCGCGGAAGAGGTCGCACTTCATCGCGCCACCTCCGGTCCCTGGAAGCCGCTGCCGCCGAGCGCCCGCGAGAGCTCCTCGCGCGCACGCGCCAGCCGCGAGCGGACCGTGCCGATCGGCACCTCGAGCAGCGCGGCGATCTCCTCGTAGCTCTTCCCTTCGACGTCGCGCAGCAGCACCACGAGGCGGCGCGCCGGATCGAGCGCCGCGAAGGCGCGATGGAGGCGCGCGCGCTCCTCCGCCTGCTCCGCCGCCAGCGCAGGCGCGGGCACGGACGCGGCCGGCTCGCAGCAGGGCGCTTCGTCGTCGCCGCCCGCCGGGCCGATCGAGAGCTGCCGCGCCCGCGCCTTGGCGGCGAGGCTCGCGCTCTGGTTCAGGTGGAGGTTGACCACGATGCGGTGGATCCAGGTCGTGAAGGCGGCGTCGCCGCGGAAGGCGGCGATCCCCTGGAGCGCGCGCAGGAACGCCTCCTGCGCCAGCTCCGCGGCATCGTCGCGCCGGCCGCGGCAGAGCTGCAGCGCGAGCGTGTAGACGCGCGCTTGGTGGAGCGCGACGAGCTCGCCGAATGCCGCTCGATCCCCGCCGCGGGCGCGCGCCACGACGGCCGAGTCATCGACCGGAGCGGCAGCGTCCGACGCGGGCATCACGGCCTTGGATGAAGTGCGGTCCATCCAGTTCCCGGAAGGGGGAGTCGCCCCGGTCGGCCGGGGCGGGCCGCGGGGCGGCCGGCCATCCTACGGCGCCCCCGCGCGCGGCGTGGGGTCGCGCGGTCTCACGGTCCGACGCGGCGCACCGTCACCGCGCTGCCGCGCACCTCCACCAGCCAGTCGCCCTCGCCGAGCTTCGGCAGCGCGACGCCACCGCCGCACGCCGCGGGCGACGTGCCGCAGGAGCCGCCGCTCGCGGCGCATCCGGTGCAGCAGCACGCTTCGGCGGCTGGCGGCGCGCTCGCGTCGACCAGCAGGACGCCCGACCAGAGCGCGTAGTCGCGCGCGGCCGGCGTCACCAGCGTGTCGCGATCGACGGCCACGCGCGCGCCACGCGAGAGCTTCCGCAACTCCGCTTCGGTGATGAGCCGCTTCATCGCGCCGCCCCGCCGGCGAACCAGGCCGCCACGTCGTCGTGCGGTTGCGCCAGCAGGACCGAACCGAGCAGCTGGCCGCGCTCGCGCGCGAAGGCGACCGCCGCCGCCAGCGCCACCTCGACCTGCGCCACGGCGCCGCTCATCACGCAGAACGCCTTGCCGCCGAGCCCGTTGGCCGCGTGCAGCGCCTGCAGCTCGATCGCGGCCGTCTTCAGCGCGGCGTCGGCGGCGAGCAGCAGCGTCGCGACCGTCGCGCACTCGACCACGGCGGCCGCTTCGCCCGCTCGCGGCGCGCGCGCGCCGGCCAACGCGCGCAGCAGGCGCGGCTCGGCCTGCGGCAGGAGCAGCGTGTCGAGCGGTGGCTCCGCGAGCCCCTCCTGCGCCGCGCGCAGCGAGGAGACCACCGCGGAGGGCGCGCCGCAGAAGAGCACCAGCAGCTTGCCGGGCGACGCCGGTCGGCAGAGGAGCAGCGTCACCGCCGCCGCCTTCACCGCCCGGTCGGCCGCCGCATATCCCTGCGCGATGCTGGCGAACTCGAGCAGCGCGAGCGCCTCGCCGGAGTCGGCGCGCGGCAGGGCGAGATCGTCGAAGGAGGGTTTCACTGCGCCTTCACGCGTCGCGGCCGGCGAGGCCCGCGAGCGCCCGCTCGGCGGCGCGCGCCGCCTGCTCGATCTCCGCTTCGCCGCCGCCGAGGTAGACGCGGCCGAAGGCGCCCGACGCCCGCATCTCGAGCAGCTTGATTGGCGCCGCCTTCTCCGCCTCGTTGGCGGCGAGAGCGGCGTAGCCGGCCGGCTCGCACTCGAGGATGTAGAGCGTCTCGCCGCCGAGCAGCATCATCCCGTGCCGCTCGCGGTTGATCAGCATCGTCTGGTAGTCGTCGACGTGGGTGATGATCTCGGAGGACTGCAGCTTCGGCTTCCGCCGCCCCTCCTCCTTCACGCCGAGGTAATCGAGGATGCGCTGGCCGGCGCCGCGCACCTCGCTCTGCGAGTCGGAGTGGAGCTCGAGCAGCCCGTAGGCGCGCTCGACGATCTGCATGCCGGGCCGCACGTCGTGCGCCTTCAGGGCGAGGTCGGTGATGCGGTTGATGGCGATGCCGGGCGCGATCTCGACGTAGAGCGCCGCCTGGCCGGCCACCGGCAGGTAGCCGCGCGCCACCGTCGCGACGAACGACGCGAACTGCGGCTGCATGCGATCGATGAAGACGAAGGAGCGCAGGTCGACGCGGGGCGCCGACGCCGGCTGCCGATCGGGGGCGGGCGAGCTCATCGGGGCGCGCCGGGCTCAGCTCTCGGTCGCCGCGGCCGGCGGCGCCGGCAGCAGCTGCTCGACCTCGCCGTGCGGCCGCGCGATCACGTGGACCGCGACCAGCTCGCCGACCCGCTGCGCCGCGGCGGCGCCGGCGTCGGTGGCCGCCTTGACGGCGCCGACCTCGCCGCGCACCAGCACGGTCACCAGTCCGCCGCCGACCTTCTCGCGGCCGAGCAGGGTCACCTTGGCGGCCTTGACCATGGCGTCCGCGGCCTCGATGGCGGCGACGAGCCCCTTGGTCTCGATCATTCCGAGCGCGATCTGCTGCATGGCGATTCACGTCCTCGAGCAGCCGAGCGGAGCGCCTCCTGGCGTCCGCGCGGCTGGATGGAAGGTCGATGGAGGGTCAACGCTTGCGGGGCGGCGACGGCCAGTCGCGGCCGCCGGTAGTGGAACCGTGGAACGAAGGGGGCGCGGGACGGCGCGGCAGCGCGGCCGGCAGGTCGAGGTCGCGCTCCTTGCGGCGGCGCGCCTCCTCCTCGATGAAGCCGGGCCGCCCGAAGGCGAGCCGCTTCCTCAGCATGAGGTGCTCGGCGGTGATGTTGTCGGAGGTGATGTTGCCGCCGAACGCCCCGCAGCCGAGCGTGAGCGACGGCTTCAAGCCGGTCGAGAGGCCGACCGCGCCGTGGCTCGCCGGCGTGTTCACCAGGATCCGGTGGGTCGGCTTCTCGAGCGCGAACTCCCAGATGATCTTCTCGTCGTTGCTGTGGAGGGTGAGCGTGTGGCCGCGGCCGCCGAAGTCGAGGATCTCGAGGCAGCGCGCGCAGCCCGCCTTCCAGTCCTTCACCGTGTAGAACGCGAGGATCGGCGCGAGCTTCTCGATCGAGAGCGGATGGTCCCAGCCGACGCCGCTCTCCTCGGCGAGCAGCACCGGGCACTCCTTCGGGACCGTGAAGCCGGCGAGCTTCGCGATCTGCCACGGGTAGAGCCCGACGATCGCCGGGTTGAGCGAGCGCCCCTTCGCGACCACGCGCGCCAGCTGCTCGCGCTGCGCCGCGTCGCAGAACCAGGCGCCGCGCGCCTTGAACGCCGCCACCACCGCCTCGCGGATCGGCGCGTCGACCACGACCGACTGCTCGCTGCAGCAGAGCGTCGCGTTGTCGAACGCCTGGCTCTGCACGATCGCCTCGACCGCGAGCTCGACGTCGGCGCTCTTCTCGATGTAGACCGGCGCGTTGCCGGGCCCGACGCCGATGGCCGGCTTGCCCGAGCTGTAGGCGGCGCGCACGAGGCCGGGCCCGCCGGTGGCGAGGATCAGCGCCGTCTCGCGCGCCTTCATCGCCGCGTCGGTCCCCTCGAGCGTCGGGTGGGCGAGGCAGAGGACGAGGTCCTTCGGCGCGCCGGCGCGCGTCGCCGCCTCCATCGCGAGCCGCGCCACCTCGCCGATGCAGCCGACCGCGCGCGGATGGGGCGAGAGGACGATCGAGTTGCGGGTCTTGAGCGCGATCAGGACCTTGAAGATCGCCGTCGAGGTCGGGTTGGTGACCGGGATGATCCCCACCACCACGCCGTACGGCTCGGCGATCTCGTAGACGCGGTTCACCTCGTCGGCGGCGATCACGCCGACCGTCTTCAGCGCGCGGATCGACTCCCAGACCGTGCGCGCGGCGAAGCGGTTCTTGCGCGTCTTGCTGGCGACGTCGCCGAAGCCCGACTCGGCGCACGCCATGCGCGCGAGCCGCTGCGCGTCGCGCTCCATCGCCGCGACGATCGCCTCGCAGACGCGATCGACCTTCGCCTGGTCGGCCTTGCGCCACGCCGCCTGCGCCACCGCGCTGCGGCGCGCTGCGTCGCGCGCTTCCTGGATCGAGACGAGATCGGAGTCGGCCGCCATGAGGGGCGGGATCATAGCGCCGCATCGCGCGCCGGCGTCGCCGTCGCGCGCGCGTGGAAGGGGTCGACCGGCTGCGCGCCTCGGTAGAGGAACGGCTCGGCGTCGCGACGCGAGCGGGCGGCCGAGAGGACCATGCCGACCAGCAGGAACGCCGAGAGGACCGAGGAGCCCCCTTGGCTCACCAGCGGCAGCGGGATCCCGGTGACCGGCATCAGTCCGGTCGTCATCGCCACGTTGGCGAACGCCTGCATCACCAGCGCCGCGGCGGCGCCGGTCGCCACCAGCTGGCTGAAGCGGTCGCGCGTCCCGGCCGCCACCGAGAGGCAGGAGAGGCCGAGCAGCAGGTAGAGCAGCAGGAGGGCGCAGCAGCCGACGAACCCCCACTCCTCGGCGACCACCGCGAAGATGAAGTCGGTGTGGCGCGCCGGCAGGTAGGAGAGGCGGTTCTGCGGCCCCTGGCCGAGCCCCTTGCCGAACAGGCCGCCCGAGCCGATCGAGGTCTGCGCGCAGTGCGACTGGTAGCCGGCGCCGCGCTTCAGCTCGCGCAGCTTCTCCCCGAGCTTCTCCGCCGTCGCGTCGTCGCCGGCGCGCCGCGCCAGCAGCTCCTTCTCCGCGAGCTCCGGCACCGACTCGAGGAAGGTCTGCACGCGCTCCTTCTGGTAGGGCTTCAAGATCGGCGAGAAGTAGATCGCCGGCACCAGCACGACGGCGAGCAGCGCGCCGCCGAGGAAGTGGAGCTTGCGAGCGCCCGCGCACCAGAGCATCGCCACCACGATCGGCACCAGCAGCAGCGCGGTGCCGAGGTCGGGCTCGAACTTGATCAGCAGGAAGGGCAGCGCGGTGAGCGCCAGCGGACCGAGCCAGTCGGAGAGGTGGCGCGGCTCGCGGCGGAACTCGAGCCAGCGCGCCAGCGCCAGCACGAGGAACGGCTTCATCACCTCGCTCGGCTGGAAGAGCACGTTCATCGGCAGCCGGAACCAGCGGCGCGCGCCACCGACGTCGATGCCGAGGAACGGGATGAGGCAGAGCAGCCCGATCCCGAGCGCGTAGAGCGGATAGGCGAGGCGCGCGAGGCGACGCGGCGCGAGGCCGGCGAAGAGCAGCAGCGCCGGCAGCGCAGCCGCGGAGAGCACCAGCTGGCGGCGCTCGAGCCCCTCGTTCGCGGTGCCGAGCGTGCTCGAACGCACGAAGAGGATGCCGGTGGCGAGCAGCGTCGCGGTCAGCAGCAGGAGCTGCCAGGGCAGCTCGAGGCGGCGCCGCCAGATCACCGGCCGCCCTCCGCCGGCGCGCCGTCGGCGGCGGCCCGATCGCCCGACTCGAGCAGCGCCGGATCGAACGGCTCTTCGGGCGGCACGCCGTCGTCCTCGTTCGGCGCGCTCGCCGTCTCGTCGCTGCTCTCCTCGCCCTCGGGCGGCCCCTCTTCGCCCGCCGCGGTGAGGGCGAGGCGCGCCGCCGCGGTGTCGGCGTCGCTGCGCCGCGCGATGGCGGCGACGTCGGCGAACTGCGGATCGTTCAGCAGCTCGAGCAGGAAGGGGCCGCACGCGTCGCCGCCGTGCATGCCGGTCCGCTCGACGAAGAGCGCGAAGGCGTAGCGCGGCGCGCGGCTCGGGAAGAAGCCGACCAGCCAGGAGTGCGACTTGTCGCTGCCCGCCTGCTGCGGCGTGCCGGTCTTCGTGGCGAGGTCGAACCCGGAGAGGTCGTAGCCGTGCGCCGGGCTCGCCGTGCCGCCCGGCAGCGTCACGCCGCGCATCGCCTCGACCACCGTCTCCCACGCCGCATCGCTGATCGGCAGCGGCTCGCGTTGCGGGCGCAGCGGCACCTCGTCGCCGACGCGCGCGATCAACGTCGGCGGCTGCCAGCCGCGCAGCGCCAACGCCCCGATCGACGCCGCCAGCTGCAGCGGCGTCGAATCGACCTTCCCCTGCCCGAGGCCGAGCAGCATCAAGTTGCGCCCGCCCTTCTCGCGCGCCGCCGTGCCCCCCACCTCGCTCGAGACGCCGGGGATCGCGGTGCCATCGGCGAGGAGCGCGCCGGTGAAGCCGCTCCGCCGCCCGAGGCCGACCGACTGGAACCAGCCGACCATCCGCTCCGAGCCCGACGCCGCGGCGACGCGCGCGAAGTAGTGGTTGCACGACTTCACCAGCGCGTCGTGCACGTCGATCGAGGAGTGGTACCCCTCGCACTTGACCGGCTTGCTCTCGCCCGCCGCGCGCAGCTGGTCCTTGTCGCACTCGAGCAGCGTGCCGGGCCCGATGACGCCGGCGGTGAGCGCGAAGGCGGCGACCAGCGGCTTCACGGAGGAGCCAGGCGGCGGCGGCAGCCACGGCTTCCAGGCGCGCGGATGGAGCGGTCGCGCGACCTTGTCGGCGGCGAGCCGCGTCCACTCCTTCGCCAGCTCGGCGCGCGACGGCGCCGGCACCGAAGCGAGCACGCGCACCTCGAGCGTCGGCAGCTCGAGCAGCACGAACGCCGCCGGATGGAAGCGGCGCACCGGATCGCCCTTCTTCGCCACGCCGCGCCGCAAGACCCGCTCGGCGGCCTGCTGCTGCAGCGCGTCGAGCGTCAGCACCAGATCGCGGCCGGCGCGCGGCGCCACCACCTCGAGCTCGCGCTCGACGCGGCCGGAGCGGTCGTTCTCGGTGCGCCGATAGCCGCGGCGCCCGCGCAGCAGCGACTGGTAGGCCGCTTCGAGCCCCTCCTTGCCGATCTCCTCGTCGGGCGTGATCGCATCGAGGCGCAGGACCTCCTCGAGCTCGGCGATGCGCGCCACCTGCTCCGGCGTCGGGAACGGCTCGAGCGCGAGGAGCGAGCGTTCGTCGCGCGCCGCCTCGTAGGCGGCGATCGCCTCGCGCGACGGCGGCCCGACCCGGCCGATCAACGCGGCGCAGACGTCGTGCTCCTGCGGATAGACGCGCCGCACCTCCTCGCGCACCACGAGGCCGGGCAGGCGCGCCGGGTCGGCGGCGAGGTCGAAGACGGCGGCGTGGGCGACGCGCTCGACCAGCCGCGCATCGCGGTAGTCGAGCTCGCGATGGAGTTCGCGCTCTCGTTCGTAGGGGCGCGCGGTCGGCCCCTCCGCGTCCATCGCCTTGGCGACGCGCGCGTCGGTGGCGGCGATCGCCGCGTCGATCCGCTCGATCAGCTGCTCCTCGTCGTCGAGCTTCAGCGTGCGCGCGAGGGCGCGCAGCCGCATTCCCTCCACCGCGACGCGCTGCACGATGGCGCCGCGCTCCTCGAGCAGGCGCGGGAAGGCGGGCGCCGCGCGGTCGCCGTCGCGCAACCGCGCGATCCCCTCCTTGATCGACTCGTCGCCCGCGAGCCACGCGGCGTACCAGAGCAGGTCCTCGCGCCGCTGCCCCGGCTCGATCGCGGCGAGCTCGCCGACGGTCAGCGAGGAGAACTCGTCGAGGAACGGCTCGGGACGGGAGAGCACTTCGGCGACGGTGCGCCGCTCCCCGGTGAGCAGGTAGCGGGCGAGCAGCAGCGCGCCGCTCGCGGCCCCCTTGCGGAACGAGGAGAAGACGAAGGCGAGGTGGAGCGTCGTGCGGCAGCTCGCGAGCGGGCGGCCGGCGCGATCGAGGATGGCGCCGCGCCGGAAGCCGATCGACTCGGCGCGCGTGCGCGCGAGCACCGCCTCGTGCTCCCAGAAGTCGCGCTGCCCGAACTGGAGCGTGACGAGGCGGCCGACGATCGCGAGCGCGACGCCGAGGAAGGCGAACGCCACCTGGAGCATCCGCGCACCGCCGCCCATCGCCCCTCACCTCGCCGCGCGCAGACGCCGCTCACGCCGAGTGGCGCCCCGCGCGCGACCGCCAGCTCGCGACGGCGGCGGCGAGCCGTCGCCCCGCGTTCCACCCGCCCTCGCCGAGGCGCGCGAGTATCGGCAGCAGCAGGGCCGCCAGCAACGGCGCGCTCCACGAGGCGGTGGAGAAGGGCAGCGCCGGCGCGAGGTCGAACCACGCGAAGAGTTCGCGACCGCAGCGCAGCAAGAGCGCGGCGAGCCCGCCGAAGAGCGCGTGGGTCAGCACGCTGTCGACGAAGACGACCTCGCGCAACGGGACCAGCACGAGCGCCGCCATCCCGCCACCGAGCAGCAGAGTGCCGATCGGGTCGGCGCTGAACGTGGAGAAACCGAGGAGAACTCCCAGCACGAGGCCGCCGCAACGCGCTTCGGAGGCGTGCAGGAAGAGCGCGCCGAGCGCCACGGCGAGCAGATCGGGCGCGATCGGCAAGTGGGCGCGCCAAGCCCCTTCGAGGAGGCCGGTCAGCAATCCGAGCACGAGTCCGATCGGCACGCTCACGGCGCCGCGCTCCAGGAGCCGGCCGGCCGCCACGCCACCGCCGCTCCGCTCGGCTCGCGGGTCGCGACGAGGTGGCAGCGCCCCTCCTCCTCGGAGAGGGCGCCGATCAGGAGCCCCTCGGGGGTGCCATCGGCGCTGCCCGCGGTCACCACCAACGCGCCGTTCCAATCGACCAGCGCCGGCGCGCGCACCTCGATCCGTCCCCCGTCCCGCGCGACGACCTCGAGTTCGAACGCCGCCACCGTGCCGTCGATCAACGCCAGGGCACGCTGACGGAAGCCGCAATCGGCGAGCGTCCGCACCAGCGCGTGGCCGAAGCCCGACCGGGTGACCCGACCGACCAGGTAGCCGTCGACCGCAACCGCGCTCCCCGGCACGATCCCCGCCTCGCGCCCATCGCAGAGACGGGAGAAGGCGCGCCGCCCATCGACCACCGCGGCGCCGGAGAGCTCGCTGCGGAAGGGATAGAGGTCGCTCGAGTCGGGCAACGGGAAGCCGGGCGGGTAGCGGATCGCCACCTCGGCCAGCAGCGCCGGGTCGACCAGCGGCTCGACGCGCCACTCCTCGCGTTCGGCCCCTTCCGGCAGCTCGCCGCGCACCAGCCGGCCGAGCCAGGCGCCGTCGACCACCCGTGCGATGGCGGAGGCTCGCGTGCGCGGCGGCCCGGGCGGGTCGATCGCCCAGGCGAGGTCGCCCTCGCGCAGTTCGACGTCGCCATCGAGCAGGTCGACGCGCAGCGTGGCGCTGCCGTCCCCGAGCGCGAGGAAGCGCGCCTCGCGGCGCCCCGGCACCCCCGCGCAGGCGATCTGCCGGCGGCCGCGCTGCTGCAGCGGCTCGAGGCGGACCGTGCCGTCGGAACGGGCGACCGTGTAGCCGATCAGCTGCTCGCCGTGGAACGCCGGCTCGCCCGGCGGGATGGCGGCCGGCGAACGGAGCAGCAGTTCACCGGGCGCCCGTCCGCTCGCGAGCGGCACGACTCCGAAACGACCGTCGCGCTGCCAGCCGCGGCTGCGCGGCGGTTGCACGCGACCGCGCAACGTGGAGAGCAGCTCTGCGACGCGCGGATCGACCGACGGCGGAGTGGGCGGCACGGCGCTGGCCGCCACCTGCCGGAAGGCCGGCTGCACGAGGCCGCGCAGCGTCCACGCCAGCTCCTCGGCGAGCTCGTGCGCGCGCTGCACCGCCGGGATCGGCAACAACCCGCTGATCCCCGCCAGCACCAACAGCGCCGGCCAACGCTTCGGGGTCGGCTCCTGCAAGCCGTCCGCCATGGTCGCCTCTCCCGCGCAGCTCGCCGATCAGCTGTCGTCGCCGCTCGGCAGTACCTGGCTGTAGAGGTGGAGCTGGCTCAGGAACTCGAAGGTGCCGCGCGCGACGCAGGTGAGCGGATCGTCGGCGATGCGCACGGGCAGCTGGATCGCGTCCTGGATCGCGACGTCCATCTTGCGCAGCAGCGCGCCGCCGCCGGCGAGCGTGATGCCGGTGCGGACGAGATCGGCGGAGAGTTCGGGCGGCGTCTTCTCGAGCGTGCGGCGCACGGCCGAGACGATCAGCTTCACCGGCTCGGAGAGCGCCTGGCGGATCTCCTCGGAGCGGACCATCGTGCGGCGCGGCAGTCCGGTGATGGTGTCGCGTCCGGCGACCTCCATCTCCATCTCCTGCTCGAGCGGCGCCGCGGAACCGATGTCGAGCTTGACCCGCTCCGCGGTCGGCTCGCCGATCATCAGGTTGTGCTCGCGGCGCATGTACTCGCAGATCGCGCCGTCGAACTCGTCGCCGGCCACGCGGATCGACTCGGCGTGGACGAGGCCGAAGAGCGAGATCACCGCGACCTCGGTCGTGCCGCCGCCGATGTCGACGATCATGCTGGCGACCGGCTCGGCGATCGGCAGCCCCGCGCCGATCCCCGCGGCGATCGGCTCCTCGACGAGGAAGACCTTGCGCGCGCCCGCGCGCTCGGCGGAGTTGATCACCGCGCGCCGCTCGACCGCGGTGATGCCCGACGGGATCGAGACGACGATGCGCGGCCGCACGAAGGTGCGCCCCTTGTGCACCTTGCGGATGAAGTAGCGCAGCATCTTCTCGGTGATCTCGAAGTCGGCGATGACGCCGTTGCGCAGCGGCCGGATCGCCTCGATGTTGCCCGGCGTCTTGCCGAGCATCTCCTTGGCGGCGAGTCCGACGGCGTTGCCATCGAGGAGCACCTCGTTGGTGCCCTTCTTCACGGCGACGACGCTCGGCTCCGAGATGACGATCCCGTGGTCCTTGATGCAGACCAACGTGTTCGCGGTGCCGAGATCGATGCCCATGTCATGGGAGAAGCGGCCGATCAGCCATTCGATCGGTCGCAAGAATGCTTGGCTCATGGACCTACCGCCATCCCTTCGCGGGCGGACCGCTGCCCGCCACCCCGCCAGCGACCGCGCCGTGGAACCGCCAGATCGCCGTCCCCGGAACTCGCCGTTCCGATTCGCCGTTCCGACAAGAAAGCGGGCCGCCGTCCCGAAGGACCGCGGCCCGCGCAAGTCACGTGCTTGGTTCGGGAGGCCGCCAGCCCTTCACGGCCGGCATTCAAGCGCCCGAACGGCGGAGCGAACAGGGATCAGCCGCAACTTCCACCGGCGAGATCCCGCGGCGGAGACGATCGGTGGACAACGTCGGCAGCGAGTCGCGTCGCGGATCTCGCCGCCATGCTCACCGCGGAACCCACCGCGACCGATGCGCGCGAGGGCAGCACGGGTGGCGTACGGCGAACGACGATCAGGCGAGCAGACCGGTCCCGAAGTACTTCTTCATCGCGAGCTGGGCGAGGACGATCCCCACCAGCAGCGCGGCGAAGGTGACGAACGCCAACCCGCCAGCGAGGTCCATCTCCTTCGGCGGAGTCGGCTCGGACTCGAGGTCGTTCTGCTCTTCCATCTTCGCAGCCGACGTGCGCTTGGCCATGTCTCGCGTCTCCGAGCCCTCGCACCATCGAAGGGTGCTGCGAGGGGTGCTGTCGAGTGCAGGAGGGGTTCAGTACCGGTGGATCGGGCGGCAGCAGCAAGCGATCGAGCGACTGCCGAGCCGGCGCGGCGGGAGCGGCTCGCAGGAGCCGTCCCGCCTCGTTCCGATCAGAGGCGGGTGGTCGCCGTGTCCATCGCCATGAACTCGTGGCCGCTCTTGTTCTTGAGCTGGACACGAGCCGTCGAGGTGTCGGGGAGGACGTTCTCGACCACGACGCGGCCGATGTAGTCGTTGCCGCGATAGACGTCGAACGGGAAGCCGACCTTGACGCCCTCGTTCTCGCCGACCGAGAGGACGACGAAGCCGGGGCCGACCGCGCTCACCTTGCCGGCGATCGAGGGGACCGCGTTGCCGACCAGCGCCGCGATGTCGACGCCCGCGGCGACCAGCGCGTCGCGCTCCGCCTTCAGGTTGCCGAGCTCGTTGCTCTGGGCGACGAGCTGCATCTCCTTGGCGGCGATGTCCTCGTTGGCGCGCTTCAGGTCGCCCTCGAGACGGGCGCGGTCATCCTGAGCGTTCAGCTTGTCCTGCTCCGCCTTCGCGGCGGTCGCGCGGTGCTGCTCATTGGAGTCCATGAGCGCCTTGTTGCGCCCCTCGAGGTCGGAGAGCTGGGTCTCGACCGTCTTCAGCGACGCCTGCATCGCGTCGACCGAGTTGCGCAGCTGGTTGTTGTCGTTGCGCAGCTGATCGGCAGTCGCCGTCGCGTTGGTCAGCTCGGTGCGGGTGTCGGCGATCTGGTTGGTGAGATCGCGGTTGGTCCCCTCGAAGCGGACCTTCTCCGAAACAGCGGAGTCGAGCTCCTTCTGCTTCGTGGCCACGTTCTCTTCGTGGGCCTTCTGCTCCGCCTCGTACTTCGCCTTGTAGTCCTCGCTCTTCGACAGGATCGAGCCGACCGTGCCGACCATGACGAGCGAAAAGACGAGGTTGAGGACCGTGAAGACCTTTGCGATGGTGCTCATCAGCCTGATTCCTCTCGCAGCGTGAGCGCCCCGGGCACCGCCGCCCGAAGCGCATTCCGAGCAAGCCACACCACGCACGCGGCAGGGTGCGCCACCCTGCACGATGCGGGCCACGGCACCCAACCCCTGTACGACGCCAGGGTTAGAGCCGGGGAAAGGGGCGGGACTATAGGGCGCGTGAAAAGGGTGTCAAACAGTCTTTGCCGAGCGACTCGGCCGAGCGACTCGTCGTGCAGCCTGTCGAGCCTGCCTGCCGAGCTGCTGAGCCTGCCGAGCTGCGGGGCCGACCCAACTTCGGGTCGACCGCTTGATCGCCCTTTCCAAGGTCTGACAGGGCCCCGCCCCACGCGCGGCCCCTCAGTGGGCCGGATGTACTGGCGCGCTGCGGAGAGGTAACCGCGCGACGCCACCGAGCAGCGCGAGGAGCACGCTGACCCACGGCAACCAGTCGCCCCACCGCACGTAGAGGGTCGCCCCTTCCATGAGCGGCGGCGCCACGAGGAGGCTGCCGGCGATCCCGTCGCGGCGGCCGTCGCGCTCGAGCAGCGTCGGCCGTCCCCACGGATCGATCCAGCCGCTCGTCCCGGTGTTGGCGCAGCGCACCAGCGTGCGACGCACCTCGACCGCGCGGACCACCGCCATCGCCGTGTACTGCTCGAACTCGGCGCTGTCGGGGAACCACCCCTCGTTCGAGAGGTTGAGGAGGTACTGCGCGCCGTCTCGCACCAGTTCGCGGCCGAGAGCGGGATAGGCGATCTCGTAGCAGATGGTGAGCCCGACGTTGCCGCGCAGGCCGACCGGCGCGAGCTCGACCACTCCGCCCGTCTCGCCCGCGAGCAGGTTCGGGACGCCCCCCGCCATCGCGACGATCTGCTGGCGGATCGCCTCGGCGACCCGGTCGGGGAAGAGATCGATCCAGGGCACGTACTCGCCGCCCGGCACGCGCAGCCGCTTCGAGTAGCAGGCGTGCTGGCGCCCGTCGCGATCGAAGAGCAGCGCCGAATTGAGGAACGGCGTGCCCGGCTGCCAGCTCGCGTCGCGCAGCGTCACCGCACCGGCGAGCAGCGGCTTCCCGTAGCGCGCGGTGAGCCGTTCGTGGACGCGTGCGGCGATCGCGGCGCGCGCGCGGGCGAGTTCGGGTTGCTCGCCGGCGAACGGGCCCCCCGTCTCGCGCCACAACCCGGGCAGCATCGTCTCCGGGATCACCAGCAGATCGCCGTTGCGGCGCGCGTCGGCGGCGTCGGCCACCTCGACGTGCGCGTCGATCATCACATCGAGGCTCGGCGGGTCGTTCTTCAGCTCCTGCGCGATGTTGCCTTGCAGCAGGAGCAGCTGCGGCCCGCGCGGCAGCACCGCGGGATCGCCGAGCTGCGCGCGACCGACCGCTTCGCCCGCCGCCAGCAGCGCGACCGCCCCCGCCGCTCGCAGCCACGCGCCGCGCGTCCGCAGCGCGAACCCATCGGCGAGCGCGCCCGCCACCAGCGCCAGCACGAAGGTGAGCCCATGCACGCCGGCGACGCTCGCGAACTGCAGCACGCCCAGGTGCGCATGCTGCGTCGAGCCGAGCGAGAGCCACGGGAAGCCGTCGAGCGGCAGCCGGCCGCGCGCGAACTCGACGGCGGTGAAGGCGACCGGGAGCGCGACGATCGCCGGCCAGCGCTGCACGACGTGGAGGCGGCGCAGCAGCAGCGCGAAGAGCGCGAAGAAGAGCGACTCGGGCAGCACCATCAGCACGAGGTTCAGCGGATGGCTCTTCCTCAGCCAGAAGCAGCCGCACGCGAAGAGCGCCGCGCCGATCAGGTAGCCGATCCCGAAGAGGCGGCGTCCCGCGTGGCGGCGCACCAACGCCGGCCACGGCGCCAACGCGATCGCCGCGAGCCAGCCGAGATCGAGCGGCGCGAAGGCGGCGACGTAGGCGACGATCGCCGCCAGGGCGAGCGCGAGGCTGCTCATTCGATCGGCTCCAGAGCGCGTGGCCAGCCATCGGCGGAGGCGACCAGCGGGACGACGCGTGCGGTCTCGCCGGCGCCGAGTTCGCGGCCGCGCGGCACGTGGATCAGCGCCGCCGCGGCGGCGATCGTCACGAGATCGCCCGATCCGCTCGAACGCAGCGGCTCGGCGGCGAGCGCGCCCCCCGCCTGCGGGACGAGGCGCGCGATCTGCAGCAGGTCGCGCTCGGCCGGCGCCTTCACGGAGCGGGCGAGCGGCAGCGCGAGCGGCCACGGCCACGCCTCCGCGGCGCCCGCGAGCCGCTCGAGCAGCGGTCGCACCAAGAGCTCGAAGGTCACGAACGCGGAGACCGGGTTGCCCGGCAGGCAGAAGAGCACCTGCTCGCCGCAGCGCGCCAGGATCACCGGCTTGCCCGGCTTGATGCGCACGGCGTCGAACAGCACGGTCGCGCCGACCGTCGCCAGGACGTCGTGCGCGAAGTCGAAGTCGCCGACCGACGAGCCGCCGGTGAGCAGCACCACCTCGGCCGCGGCCGCCCCACGGACCGCCGCGACGATCGCCGCAGGGTCGTCGCGCACGATCGGCAGCGGGAGCGGCAGCGCGCCGGCGCTCGCGACCTGCGCCGCCAGCGCATGGCGGTTGCTCTCGCGGATCTGCGCCGCCTGCGGGCGCTGCGTCAGCTCGACCAGCTCGCTGCCGGTGGCGAGCAGGGCGACCCGCGGCGCCCGCGCGACCGCGACCTCGGCGCACCCGAGCGTCGCCAGCAACGGCACCATCGCCGGCGTGATCCGTCGGCCGGCGGCGAGCGGCCGATCGCCCTCGCGCAGGTCGCAGGCGCGCCGGTGGAGGTTCTGCCCCGCGGTCGGGATGCGGCGGAAACGGACGCTGCCGGCATCGACGTCGGCCTCTTCGATCGGCACCACCGCATCGGCCCCCGCCGGCAGCGGCGCTCCCGTCATGATGCGGACGGCGCTGCCGGCGACGACGGTCGCCGTGCTCGCCTCTCCTGCGGCGATGGCCGCCACCACCCGCAGCGGGCGCCCCACCTCGACGTCGCCGGCGCGCACCGCGAAGCCGTCCATCGTGACGCGATCGAAGGGCGGCAGGTCGCGGTCGCTTCGCGGCGCCTCGGCGAGCGTGCGGCCGATCGCGGCGGCGAGGGGGACGCGCTCGCTCGGCGGCGGACGGAGCGCGAGCCCGGAGACCCGCCGCTGCGCCTCGATCAACGCGATCATCCCGACTCCTTCCCGAGCTGCCGGCAGGCCGGCGAGCGGAGCGCGGCGCCGACGCGATGCGGCTCGACGCGCTCCTCGCGATGGCCGGCGGGCCGAGCGAGCGCGGCGATCTTGCCATGCCGAGCGACCGCACGAGCGTCGCGCCGCGCGGCTCTGGAAATGGCCCGATCGGTCGCTATGGTTCCGCGCCTTCTCTCCGGTGGGTGGTTAGCTCAGTTGGGAGAGCGTCGCGTTCGCAATGCGAAGGTCAGGGGTTCAAACCCCCTACCATCCACCACCTTAGAACGTGGCTCGGGCGGTCAGCGGTCCTCGGATCGCTGATCGCCCGTTTTCTTTCCGCCCGACCCTCGGATCCGCCGTCGGTTCCGCCGTCGGTTCGGCGCAGCGGCTGATTCGGCGCGGCGGCGGTCAGTGGTTCGACTGGTACTCGTCGAGCCATGCCATCTGGATCGCCTCGAGGACCTTCTCGTTCGACTTCTTCGGGTCGCCGACGAACCCGTCGAGCGCGCAGATCTGGCGGTGGAGTTCGGTGAAGCGCACCGTCAGCGGATCGACGTTCGGTGCAGCATCGTGCAGCCGGATCGCGATCTCCTCGGTGTCCTTCCAGTCGAGCTTGCCCATCGTCTTCTCCCGCGGCGGCGCCGGCGCGGCTCGGAAGCCGTCGCCGAGGTCGCCGCACTCCTCGCCCTTCGCCTCGGTCGCCCCGCCGGCACCCGCCTCCCACGAGCCGCTCGCCAAGGCACCGCCTGCGCCGATCCGGACCAGCGCGCGCACGGTCGCCCGATCGGTCGAGTCGGGCATCGCGCTCGCGGTCGTCGACGCGACGGCGGCGGTTGCGACCGCGGTCGGAGCCGCCCCCACCGCCGCGCGCGCCCCGTTCACCGACTTCGCGGCCAGCACCTCGTCGACCGTCCGCCCGGCGATCGCCTCGGTGGCGACCTCCGACATCACGTTGCTGGCGAGCGGCACGGTCGCCTCGACGAAGCGGTCGTAGGCGCCCTTCAGCTCCTTCACGCTGCCGCGCCCGAGTCGCCCCTCGACGTCCGCGAGCGCCGCCTCGATGGTGGCGAGCGCGGCGCCGTCCAAGCCGTGCGTGCCGGCGCGCAGCACGCCGCGCGTCGCCGCGATCATCGTCTTGCACTCGTTCTCGAGGTCGATGCGCTGGTGCGCCTCGAAGTCCTGCCGCGCGAAGCGGAACGACTCGTCGACCATGCGCGCCACCTCGGCGTCGGTGAGGCCGTAGCTCGGCACCACCTCGATCGACGACTCGATGGCGGTGAAGCGCTCCTTCGCGTGCACGGTCAGCACGCCGTTCTCGTCGACGAGGAACTGCACGTCGACGCGCACCATGCCGGCCGGCAGCGGCGGCAGGCCGCGCAGCTTGAAGCGGCCGAGGCTGCGGCAGTCCTTCACCAGCTCGCGTTCGCCCTGCACGACATGGAGGTCGATGGCGGTCTGGTTGGCGACGTGGGTCGTGAAGGTCTCGCTCGCCTGCGCGGGGATCGGCGTGTTGCGCATCACCACCTTCGCGGTGGCGCCACCGTAGGTCTCGAGTCCGAGCGAGAGCGGCAGCACGTCGAGCAGCAGCAGGTCGCGCGCGCCGCCGGCGACGATGTCGGCCTGCACTGCCGCGCCGAGCGCCACCACCAGGTCGGGATCGATGCCGGAGTAGGGCTTGCGGCCGAACTGCTGCTCGACGCGCGCGCGCACCAGCGGCACGCGCGTCGAACCGCCGACCAGCACCACGGCGCGCACGTCGCGCGCGGCGAGCTCCGCGTCGGCGAGGGCGCGGCGGCAGCAGGCGAGCGTCCGCTCCACCTCGGGTGCGATCAGCGCCTCGAACTCGGCGCGCGTCAGCACGTCCTCGAGCGCGAGCCCGCGCCGATCGTCGGCGACGCCCCACGCGACGCTCGCCGCGTTCGACAGCTCGATCTTCGCTTGCTCGGCGGCGAGCTTGGCCGCCTGCAGCAGCGAGGCATCGGGCGCCACGCCCGCCGGGAGCTTCGCGAGCAGCCGGTCGACGAGCTTGCGGTCGAAGTCGTCGCCGCCGAGCTGCGTGTCGCCGGCGGTCGCGCGCACCCGGAAGATGCCGTCGCGGATCTCGAGCACCGAGACGTCGAAGGTGCCGCCGCCCAAGTCGTAGACGACGATCGACCCCTCCTTGGTGCGGTCGAGGCCGTAGGCGAGCGCCGCGGCGGTCGGCTCGTTGACGATGCGCACCACTTCGAGCCCGGCGAGCTTGCCGGCGAGCCGCGTCGCCTGCCGTTGCGCGTCGTCGAAGTAGGCGGGCACCGTGATCACCGCCTTGCCGACCGTGCGACCGAGCGCCGCCTCGGCGCGCCGCTTCAGTTCCTGCAGGATGCGGGCGGAGAGCTCCTCGGGCGCGTGCTCCTGGCCGTCGATGCGCACCTTGGCGAGGCCGCGCTCGCCGGCGACCACCTCGTAGGGCAGCGCGGCGCGCTCGGCCGGCGCGAGGTCGGCGAGGCTGCGCCCCATCAGCCGCTTGATCGACCAGACGGTGGCGCGCGGCCGCTCGATGGCCAGCGCGCGCGCGGCGCGGCCGACCACGACGCGGCCGTCGACGAACGAGACGACCGACGGGACGATCGGATCGCCGGCGGCGTCGCGCACCACCTGCGGCCCCTCCTTGCCGAAGAAGGCGACCAGGCTGTTGGTGGTGCCGAGGTCGATGCCGACGATCGGCTCCGCGCCGACCGCTCCGTCCGCTGCCGCGTTCACGTCGACTCCTTGTCGTAGAGCCCTTCGCGCAGGTCGCGCGCGAGGGTGCGGTAGTAGGCCATCCGGTTGAGCTCGCGGCGCAACGCCCGGAACGCCGCGTCGCGCGCGCTTGCGGGCGCGTCGTCCGGCAGCGCCGCCAGCGCCGCGAAGCCGCTCGCGAGCGCCGCCTCGCCCGCCGCGAGCTCCGCCGCGAAGCGCGCGCGCACCGCCTCGGCCGCCGCGCCGCCGGCCGCGATCGCGGCATCGACCGCGTCGCGCTCGTCGAGCATCGCCTCGAGGAAGCCGTCGGGCACCGACTTGTCCTCGGTCGCGCTCGGTCCGCCGAGGAGCTTCAAGAGGTACTCGCCGCGCGAGTGCGCGTCGCGCAGCACCGCGAACGCCTCGTTCACCTGCGCCGCGCCGAGCACCGCGCGCGCCCGCACGCCCGGCGCCGCGCCGGCGAGGTCGGGATGGAGGTCGCGCGCGAAGGCGACCACGCGCCGCTGCAGCTCCGCCTCGTCGACCTCGAAGCGGCGCCGCAGCGCGAGCGTCGCGAAGTGGTCGCGGCGCGGATCGAGCGGCTGGAACGCGCCGCACGCGCGGCAGCGCTGCGGGTTCTCGAGCGCGCCGCCGCACGCGCTGCAGGCGAGCGAGACGGTCGTCACGCGGAGAACGACGCGCCGCAGCCGCAGCTCCCGGTCGAACTCGGGTTCTTGAAGACGAAGCCGCGCGAGGTCAGGTCGTCGTTGAAGTCGACCTCGGTGCCTTCGAGGTAGAGGAAGCTCTTCGGGTCGACGAAGACGCGCAGTCCCGCCGACTCGAAGATCTCGTCGCCGCGCGCCGGGCGCGGTTCGACGTTCATCACGTAGGAGAAGCCCGAGCAGCCGCCCCCCTTCACGCCGAGGCGCAGCCCCGCCTCGGCGCCGAGCTGCTTCTGCTCGAAGACGCGGCGCACCTCGCGCGCGGCCTTCTCGCTGACGGTGATGGAGGAGGAGGGGGCCTCGGCGGTCATCGATTCACCCACCGTGGCGCGCCGCGTCGGCCGCGTCGGAAGCGCCGGGGGCCCCGGTCGCCTGCGCCTGCTGCTTCTTCTGGTAGTCGGCGAGCGCCGCGCGGATCGCGTCCTCGGCGAGCACCGAGCAGTGCACCTTCACCGGCGGCAGTGCGAGCTCCTGCACGATGTCGACGTTCTTGATCTGCAGCGCCTGCTCGACGGTGCGCCCCTTCACCCATTCGGTGGCGAGGCTCGACGACGCGATCGCGGAGCCGCAGCCGAAGGTCTTGAACTTGGCGTCCTCGATGACGCCCTGTTCGTTCACCTTGATCTGCAGCCGCATCACGTCGCCGCACTCGGGCGCGCCGACCACGCCGGTGCCGACGTCGGCCGCGTTCTTGTCGAGCGAGCCGATGTTGCGCGGGTTGTTGTAGTGGTCGAGGACCTTGTCGCTGTACGCCATCGTCGTGTCCTTGCATGCGGCTCTCGCCGCGTCGTGTTTGTTCCGTTCCTGGTCAGTGCTCGGTCGGGGACCACTTCACCTGGCTGATGTCGATCCCCTCCTTCGCCATCTCGTAGAGCGGCGACATCTCGCGCAGCCGCTTCACCGCCGCGATCACCCGCTCCGCCGCGAAGTCGACCTCCGCCTCCGTGGTGAAGCGGCCGAGGCCGAAGCGGATCGAGGTGTGGGCGAGGTCCTCGCCGACGCCGATCGCGCGCAGCACGTAGGAGGGCTCGAGGCTCGCCGACGTGCAGGCCGAACCCGACGAGACGGCGAGCTCGCTCATCCCCATCATCAGCCCCTCGCCCTCGACGAAGGCGAAGGAGACGTTCAGGTTGCCCGGCAGCCGTTCGGTCGGGTGGCCGTTCAGGTAGATCTCGTCGAGCGAGCCGCGCAGCTTGGCGAGGAAGCGCTCGCGCAGATTCGTGAGGCGCACCGTCTCGCTCGCCAGTTCCGCGCCGGCGATCTCGCACGCCTTCCCCAATCCGACGATGCCGGGGACGTTCAGCGTGCCCGACCGCATGCCGCGCTCGTGGCCGCCGCCGTCGAGCTGCGGGGAGAGGCGCACGCGCGGGTTGCGGCGCCGCACGTAGAGGGCGCCGACCCCCTTCGGGCCGTAGACCTTGTGGCCCGACAGCGAGAGCAGGTCGATCCCCATCCGCTCGACATCGATCGGGATCTTGCCGACCCCCTGCGTCGCATCGGTGTGGAAGAGGACGCCGCGCGCCTTGCAGAGCTTGCCGATCGCCTCGAGCGGGTGGAGCGTGCCGATCTCGTTGTTCGCCGCCATCAGCGACACCAGCACGGTGTCGGGCCGGATCGCCTTCTCGAGGTCGGCCAACGCCACCTGGCCGGTCTTGTCGACCGGCAGCAGCGTGACCGTGGCGCCCTCCTGCTCGAGGCGCTTCAGCGGATCGAGCACCGCCTTGTGCTCGGTCGGCGCCGAGATGAAGTGGCGCCCCTTCTCGCGGTACATCTCCGCGACGCCCTTGATGGCGAGGTTGTTCGACTCGGTGGCGCCGCTGGTGAAGACGATCTCCTTGGCGTCGGCGCCGATCAGCGCGGCGATCTGGCCGCGCGCCGTCTCGACCGCCTTCTCCGCCTCCCAGCCGAACGCGTGGTTGCGGCTGGCGGCGTTGCCGAACTTGTCGCGGAAGTAGGGCAGCATCGCGTCGAGCACCCGCTCGTCGAGCGGCGTGGTCGCCTGGTAGTCGAGGTAGATCGGGTTCTTCATCTCAGTCGCTCCGCGTCCGGCAGTCGCCGGCTCCGCTCGTTCCGATTCGTCGGTCGTGGTCCGCCTGGCTTGCGCTCCGTCAGCGCGCCAGCGGCCCGGCAAGGGGCCCAGCAAATGGCGCCGCGAACGCCTCCGCCACCAGCTGGTCGAAGGTCAATCCGTTCAGCACTTCGTGGATCCGTTCATGGACGCGCCGCAGCGGCGCCTTGATCGGGCAGGACGATTCGATCTGGCAGCTCGAGCGCGAGGGCGTTTCGCCGACCGCGACGCCTCCGGCCGCGACGCCGGCGAGCGCCGACGGCACGCACTCGACGAGGCGCACGTCGCCCTCGAGCGCCCGCAGCAGCCCGCCGACCGAGAGCTCCTCGGGGGCGACCGCGAGCTCGTAGCCGCCATGGACGCCGCGCGCCGAGCGGACCAGCGCCGCGCGGTGGAGGTCCTTCAGGATGTTGGCGAGGATCGCGGGCGGGATCCGCGTGGCGTCAGCGAGGGCGCGGGCGCTGAGCGGCGTCGAGCGCCCGCGGGTCGCCAAGTGCGAGACCGCGAGGATCGCGTAGTCGAGCCGTCGAGAGAGCTTGATCATGAGCGCCACCGAGCCGTCGTCACCGTCGTCCCGCCGGGCCTGCCCGGGCGCCACACGGCGCGCCGCGGTAATCCGGATGAACTTGGTACGGATTAACTAGTCGGCGCTGCGGGAGGCGGCAAGCGGAAAATCTGGACTCGACCGGTACGAGTTTCCGGTGGCGTCAGCTCGACGGCGCCAGCGCTCGGTCGGTCCACGCGACCGCGCGCCGCTCGAGCTCCTCCGCGCGGGCGAGCAGTTTCGCCACCTCGCCGCGGCGCGTCTCCGCCGCCGCTGAGCTGTCCCCCACCAGGTTGACCAGCACGTTCCAAGCGGCGCAGCGCGCCCCGGCGCGCAGCAGCAGCGCCCCAGAACCGGCGTCGGTGGCGAGTCGCGTGTTCAGCACCGACAGCGCGCCATCGATCAGCTCCATCGCCTCGCGCGCGACGCGCAGCGTCTGCAACGGCACGTCGGCCGAATGGGCGGTCGCCGCCGCGATCGCCGCGCTGCGCGCCGCCTTCTCGGCATCGCTCGCCTGCGGCAACTTGCGCGCGCTGCGGACCGCCTCGAAGGACGCCGCGTCCTCGTCGCTCAACTCCTGCAGCGCCTTCGCCGCAGCGAGCAGCGCCGCCTCGATCTTCGCCAGCACCGGATCGTGCTCGCCCGGCTCGCCCTTCTTGCCGAACGAGAAGCGCACCGCCATGCAGCCGAGCGCAGCGCCGAGCGCGCCGGCCAGCGCCGCCCCGGTCCCGCCCCCTGGAGTCGGCGTGCGCGCCGCCAGCGAATCGACGAGCGCGTGGAAGGGCAGTGCCGGGAACGAGAGCGGAGTGTCCACGAGGGTCCTTTCCTGCGAGGCCTTGGAGAGTGCCGTCACTCGCGCGAACGGTTGCGCGAGCCGACGAGGATCGCCAGCACCTTGAGCAGCTCGACGGCGGCGGCCGCGGCCGATGCGACGTAGGTCCAGGCGGCGGCGTTCAAGACGCTGCGCGCGCCGTCGATCTCCCCGCCGACCAGGACGCCGCTGTTGCCGAGCAGCGCGAGCGCCCGCCGCGAGGCATCGAGCTCGACCGGCAGCGTGACCAGGCTGAACGCGACCACGGCCGCCAAGCCGATCGCCGCGCCGATCAGCAGCGACATGCCGAGCGGCCCCTGCGAGCCCATCGCGATGAGCATCCCGATCGGCGCGAGGATCATGCCGAGCTTCGAGCCGATGCTGACCACCGGCACCATCCGGCTGCGCAGATCGAGCCACGCGTAGGCATCGGCGTGTTGCAGCGCGTGGCCGGTCTCGTGCGCCGCGACACCGAGCGCGGCGATCGAGCGGCCGGCGAAGACAGGCGGCGAGAGGCGCAGCGTCTTGGTGCGCGGGTCGTAGTGGTCGCTGAGGAACCCGCCCACCTGCTCGACCTGCACGTCGCTGATGCCGCGCGAGCGCAGCAGCAGCTCGGCCACTTCGGCGCCGGTCAGGCCGGAGCGCGTCGCGATCTGCGCGAAACGCCGGAAGGTCGACTGGACGCGCGCCTGCATCGCCATCGCGAAGAGCATCGCCGCCAGCGGCAGCCAGATGCCGTAGATCGGATTCACCCACGGCGGCATGAACCACACCATCAGCAGCGTCATCGAGGTCGCTCCGGATCGTCGCCCGCGGCGCCCGCGCCAACGTGTCGCAGTCGCGCACCGCTCGTCGGCACGTGATGCAAGCGCCGTGCGCAACACGCCGACCGCGCGTCGCTCCGAGCCCCGGGCAGCGCCGTCGAGGGCGCGGGAGTATACGGAGCGCGATGGACTCGCTTCGCCCGCTCTACCTCGACCACAACGCGACCGCTCCGCTGCTGCCCGAGGTGGCCGAGGCGCTGCGCCGCGAACTCGGCGAGGGCGGGGCGAATCCGTCGAGCCTCCACGCTTCGGGGACGCGCGCGCGCCGCCGCCTCGACGATGCGCGCGCCGCAGTCGCCGAGCTGCTGGAGGCGCCGGCGGAGGAACTTGTCTTCACGTCAGGCGGGACCGAGGCGAACCACCTGGCGCTCGCCGGTTCGCTGCTGCCGCGCCCGCAGGGGGCGCACCTCGTCGTCAGCGCCATCGAGCACTCCTCGACGCTCGCCGCCGCCCGCCGCCTCGAGTCGCTCGGCGCGCGCGTCACCTGGGTCGAGCCGCGCCGCGATGGCGTGGTCCCGGTCGAGCGCTTCCTCGCCGCGCTCGAGCCGCAGACGCGCCTGGTCGCCTGCATGGCTGCCAACAACGAGAGCGGCGTCGTGCAGCCGTTCGCGGAACTCGGCGCCGCGCTCGCGCCGCGCGCCATCGCGCTCCACGTCGATGCGGTGCAGTGGGTCGGACGGCAGCCGCTCGCGGCCGCGACCAGCGGCGCCACGACCCTCTCCTGCTCGGCCCACAAGCTCGGCGGGCCGCCGGGCGTCGGCGCGCTCTGGGTGCGTCGCGGCACGCGCCTCGAACCGTGGATCGGCGGCGGTCGGCAGGAGCGAGGGCGCCGCGGCGGCACCGAAGCGTTGCTGCTGATCGTCGGCTTCGCGGCGGCTGCGCGCGCGGCGCTGCGCCGCGCGGGCGATGGCGGCCGCGCCGCCCGCGACGCCTTCGAGCAGGCGCTGCGCCGCGCCGGCGCGCCGCTCACCTGGATCGGCAGCGAGACGCCGCGATTGCCGAACACCTCGCTCTTCTGCGCCGACGGCCGCGACGGAGCGACGCTGGTGCGCGAGCTGAGTCAGCGCGGGGTCGAGGTGGCGAGCGGTTCGGCGTGCCAAGCCGGCGCGAGCGAGCCGTCGCACGTGCTGCGCGCGATGGGCTTCCCCGCCGCGCAAGCGCGCGCGGCGCTGCGCTTCAGCTTCGGCGCGAGCGACTGCGCCGAGGTCGGCGCGCTGGCCGCGGAACGACTGCTCGCTTGCCTCGCGGAGCCCGGCCGGCGCTGAGCGCAGCGCCGGCGGGAAAGAAGTGCCGCGCGCTATGTTGCGCCGCCGCACCGTGATACGGCCGCAGGGCGCCGTCCCGTCCGGCGCACGGGCGCCGCGACGCCGCGCGGAAGTTGAGCGCCCGGTCGCCGTCTCAGGTGACCGAGTTCCACGGAACCGTCCTCCATGAAGCGCATCGCCCCCCTCCTGCTCGTCTTGGTCGTCGCGGTCGTCGGCGCCGTCGCTTGGTGGCTGCACGACCCGTCGGGCGCCAACTTGAAGGCGCCGCCCCGCCCGGGCGACGGCGCGCACCAGGAAGCGCCGCTCGCCGCACCCGCGGTGAGCGAGCTCGCCGCGCCGACGGCGACGCGCCAAGAGGAGCGCCCGGCCGAGCAGCAAGACGACGCCCCGCTGATCGACACGTCGGGGCCGCCTGGCGCCATCTACGGCCGCATCCTCGACCCGCAGGGCGCGCCGGTCTCCGACGCCGAGGTCGAGCTGGTGCGCGGCCCCGCGGCCGCCATCAACATCCCGAGCCTCTACACCCGCTTGAACCTGCTGGTCCGCACCGACAACGCCGGCAAGTACCGCTTCAACAACGTCGGCCCCAACGACGACTACATCATCGTCGCGAGCCACCCCGAGTACGGCGACTGCGAGGCGGGCCCGATCGTCGTGCCGCCGGCCACGGAGCAGGCGGTGGCCGACATCCGCCTGCGCGACGGCGTCACGGTCGAAGGGTTCGTCCGCTGCGACGGCCGGCCGCTGCAGAACGCGGTGATCATCCTCAGCAACGCGATGGAGCGGCTGCGCAAGCTCCGCCCGAACATGCCCGACCATCCCGACCTCGAGCCCTTCGAGCTGCGCACCGCCACCGACGCAGAGGGCCACTACCAGTTCGCCTCGGCGCCCTTCTCGTCGTTCGAGATCACCGCCGAGCTCGACGGCTACTCGCGCATCACGCGCAACTCGCAGACGAGCTTCCTCGGGCGCAGCTCGAAGGAGCACAAGATCGACTTCGACCTGACGCTGGCGCGGCGCATCACCGGCAGCGTCATCGACGAGTCGAAGAACCCGATCGCCGGCGCCAAGATCGCGGCGACCATCGCCAACCAGAACTTCCGCTGCGAGGTCGAGGCGATCAGCGACGGGGCCGGCCGCTTCGCCCTCGAGGCGCTCGCCGACGGCCAGTACTTCCTGCAGGCGACCTGCGACGGCTACTCCGAGTCGCACCAGCAGCAGGTCGCCGCCGGGACCGAGGACCTCGTGCTCGAGCTGCGCGTGCAGGGCAGCGCGATCGGCGTGATCGTCGACGAGGCGACCGGCGCCCCGATCACCGAGTTCGCGCTCAGCGTGCAGCAGCAATACAAGGGGCGCGGGCCGATCGAGCTGGCGCAGAACGTCCGCTTCCACGACAGCGGCGGCCGCTTCGAGGTGAAGAACCTCGATCCGGGCCGCTACACGCTCGAGGGCGTCGCGGCCGGCTACGCGCCGAGCCTCTCCGGCGAGTTCGAGGTGACGCGCGGCCAGGTCACCTCGGGCGTGCGCATCGAGATGAACAAGGGCGGCCAGATCACCGGCATCGTCGTCGATCGCGCCGGCAAGCCGATCCGCAACGCGCTGGTGAGCCTCCGCGAGAACGGCACCAAGGACAACCAGGTGCTCGAGATCTTCTCGCAGATGGGCGCGCGCGGCGCCGGCCTACCGAAGTTCCGCACCAAGGAGGACGGCCGCTTCACGCTCGACCTGGTCGTCCCCGAGACCTACCAGGTCGCGGTGCGCCACAACCAGTTCGCCGGCCTGCTGAAGGACGACGTCACGGTGCGCAAGGACGAGACGGTCGACGTCGGCGAGCTCGTGCTGCTGCGCGGCGCGCGCGTCTCGGGCCGCGCCTTCGACCTCGACGGCAACCCGCTGGTCGGCGCCACCATCACCGGCATCGCCGGCAAGTCGAGCGGCTACAAGTCGACGCGCACCAACAACGACGGCTTCTACGAGCTCTTGAGCCTGAACGCCGGCGAGTACACCATCACGATCAACAGCTTCCAGAGCAACCCGCCGATCAACCCGCTCGCCGGCCTCTCCTTCGCGAAGAACAGCCGGCAGGTGATCGCCGTGAACGACGGCGACGACGTGACCGTCGACCTGCGCCTGTCGAAGGAGAAGCCGAAGGAGTAGCGGCGCCGGAGTCGCGACGCCGCTCGCGCGTCCGCCCGCTCAGGCGAAGGCGGGCAGGGGCGGCGACGCGCGGCCGATCGGCAGCTCGCGCGGCTCGAGGCGCAGTTCGACCGCGCCGCCGCGCCGCGCGACGAACTCGAAGCGCCAGCCGATGCGGCGCGCGAACCGGCGCGCCAGCAGCAGCTCCTCGACGCCGTGGCCGCGCCGCAGCGCGCCGAAGCGCAGGATCCGCAGCCGCAGCGACCGCCCCTCCGCGCTCGCGCGCACGCGCACCTTGGTCGCGCCGTCCGCCCGCGCGCGACGCGAACGCGACAGCGCCGCGAAGAGCGACCAGAACAGCGCGCGCAGCAGGTCGGGATCGCCCTCGCACCACTCGAGGCCGACCGCATCGAGCTCGAGCCGCCGGTAGGGCAACTCGCGCGAGACCGCCTCGAGCGCCTGCCGAGCGACCAGCGCGAGGTCGCAGGAGCGGCGCCGCGCCGCCCCCGCGTGCGCGGCGACCAGCGCCCCGCGCGCCCGCGCCCCGAGCATCGCCTCGAGGTGGTTCAGCACCTCGGTGCCGCCCGCCACCGCCTCCTCGAGCGCGGCCGGCAAGCGCGTCCCCTGTCGCTCGAGATGGGTGAGCAAGCTGCGCAGGAAGGCGACCGGCCGCTTCGCCTCCTCCTCGAGCCAGGTCGCCTGGTCGCAGAGCCGCCGCCGCTCGCGCGCCACGCGGCCCTGCTCGTCGAGCAGGCGCCCCATGTAGCGCAGCAGCGGCGCGCGGGTCGGCGTGAGGTCGTCCTCCGCGGGCGGCGCCGCGCGCACCGGCTCGACGGCGGCCGCCGGCAGCGGCACCGCGCGGTTGAACGACTCGTCGAGCGCGATCAGCAGCGGCGAGAGGCCGATGCCGCAGCCATCGAGCGCCAGCTCGCCGTGCGCGCGCGTGGCGCCGCGCCGCAGCAGCTCGAGCAGCGAGCGCACCACCTCGTCGCCGACCAGCGCGTCGGTGCTGAACGACGGGAAGCGGCCCGACCCGACCACCGACTCGAGTTCCTGCGCCGCGACGAAGTCGCCGCCGGCGCGCCGGTTGATCAGCAGCACGCCCGGCAGCGCGGCGCGCCCGGCGCTGCGCAGCCGCTCGAGCAGCCACGCGTAGGCGATCAGGTTGTCGCGCAGCCGCTCGCGGCGCGGATCGGCGACGAAGCAGACGCCGTCGGCATCGCGCATCAGCTGCTCGGCGCGCGCGTTCTCCGCGTCGATCGGGTCGAACTCGACCAGCTCGACCTGCAACGTCGCCGCCGCGCCGCTCACCGCGAGCGGCAGCGAGGTCCACTCGCGGCTGCGATCGGGACTGCGGCTGCCGACGCGCTCGCGCACCCGCGCGAGCACCTCGCTCTTCCCGGCGCGGCTCGGCCCGCACAGCAGGAAGCGCAGCGCCACCACGCTCGTGTCCGCTTCGTATCGCGCCATCGCCGCTCTCCCCGCGCCGGCGACCGCTCCCGCGCCACGCGGAGCCACCGGCAGCGAGTGGATCGACGCCGCCTGCCGCGAATCGCAGCGGCCGTTCCCGACCACGCTGGCGAAATCATTGCCGGCCGCGGACGACCGGCTCGCGCTCAACGCGGCGGCGCGCCGCTCGGCAGCTGCAGCAACGCGCGGCCGGGGCGCTCGCAGCGACCGAGCAGCCAGAACTCCGCCGCCGCCCGCTCGCACGCCGCCTGCCACGCCGGCTGATCGCTCGCCGCCGCGCTCTGCCGCAGCGCTTCGGAGAAGGCGCCGCAGAGGAGCACCTCGTCGCGCGGACGGCCCGCCGCCCGATCGACGAGTTCGCGCAGCTGCACGCGCCACTCGCGCGCCCGTTCGGCCGCCCGCTCGGCTGGCAACGGCGCGCCCGGCGGCGGCGCCTGCGCGAGGAAGCTGGCGAGTTCGGCGCGCAGCTCGGCTCCGCTCGCGAGCGGCGGTGGCGGGAACTCCGGCGCGACCGGCCGCGCGCTCCCGTCCGGCGCGCCGCGCCAGTCGTGCAGCGCCGCGTCGAGCGCCGCGTCGAGCGCCGCGACACCGCTCGTCCCCTCGATCCACGGCAGGCCGAGCCGCAAGAGCAGCGCACCCGCGGCGCGCCCTCCCTCGTCGAGCGGCATCCCCGCGCAACGCTCGAGCGCGAGGAGCAGCCAGCGCCGCTCCCGCTCGCGCCACCGTTGCAGCTCGACGCCGCCCTTCTCCGTCTCGGAGAGCGCCTCCGCGTCGGCCAACTCGCGCGGCAAGAGCCACGTCGCGACCCAGCCGCGCACCACCGCCACGTCGCGCCGCGCGAGCTCGAGCTCGAGCCAGCCGTCAGCGGCCACTTCGGCCGCGAGCGGCGCCTCGATCCCCTCGGCCAGCAGGCCGGGGAAGAGCAGCAGCGACCGTTCGAGCGCGCCGGCGCGGCGCAGCGCCGCCTCGACCTCGAGCAGCGACAAGCGCGCGCGCGGCGGACCGCTGCGCAGCGCGCGCCAGCCCGGCTCGGACCACGCGAGGCGCCGCTCGCGCAACGTCTCGAGCTCGGGACGCCACGGCGCGAGCTCGCCGGCGCGCTGCTCCCACGCGATCGCGAGCAGCTCCCGCGCGCGCGCGGCGCCGCTCGCGGAGCCGCTCGCTCCGTCGCTGCGCAAGGCGGCGTGCAGCAGCGCGGCGCGCAACCGCGGCAGCTCGATCAGCGTCCGTTCGAGCGCGACGGCGGCCGTCGGCGGCCACCGCTCGAACTCGTCGAGCAGCGGCGCGACCTCGGCCGGCTGCAGCGCGCGGCGCAGCGTCGCCTCCGCGGCCCGCCGCCGCTCCGGCTCCGCCGCGGCGAGTTCCGGCAGCAGCTCGGTCCAGTCGGCCGCGAACGCGCGCGCCTCCGCACGCGCGTCCGCACGCGCCGGCGACCACTGAAGCACCAGCGGCAGCCACAGCAGCGCCTGCAATGCGAACGCGGTGCGCGCGGCCGCGCGGCGCGCTGCTCCGCCACGCTGCGCGCCGCGGTTCATTCGAGGAGCTTCCCGCGCAGCTCGACCCGCTCGATCTGGAGTTCGGTCAGGCTGCAGAGCTGCACCGCATCCTTCTTGCCGCGCGCCGTGGCGAGGCTCGCGGTCGCGTCGTGCACGATGTCGCCGTCGAGCACCACCTCGACGCGCACCGTGCCGTCGCCCGGATCGGGGAGCCAGCGCAGCTCGAGGAGGTGGCGGCGCCCCCGCTCGAGGCCGACCGCGACCACGCGGCCGGAGGCCGGCTGGCTCTGGTTGTAGTTCGGGTCGAAGAACCGCTCGGGGCGCTCCTCGAGGGTGCCGACCCACGCCGCGAGCTGCGGCGGGAACTGCTCGCCCTTCGGCTCGCGCGGCCGGAAGAAGCCGGCGCACGCCGGTCCGACCCGCAGCGCGACGTAGTGCGGGTCCTCCGGCTCGCCGAGCGTCGGCAGCAGCTCGACCGTCAGCGTGGCGGGCGCGCGCCGATCGAGCGGCCACGGCAACGTCGCGCCGTAGAGGGCGCCGGTGAGGCCGCTCGCGCCGCCGACGAAGAAGAGGCGGCCGTTCTCGACGCGCACGGCGTTGCCGCGCACGTTCCAATCCTCGCCCTCGACCGCGCGGTCGAACGCGTAGACCACGCGCACGCTGCCGTCGGCGGCGACCGTCCGCTCGCTGGCGTTGCGCGCGACGTTGGCGAGCAGCGCGAGGCGCTGGCTCGCGAGTTCGAGCGCGCGCAGCTCCGCCTCGTAGCGCGACCGATCGGCCTGCGCCGCGCGGCCCGCGGGCGTGTCGCCGAAACGGAGCAGCTCGCGCAGCGCGACGCGCGCCGCCTCGACGTCCTGCGCGGCGAGCGCCGCCTCGAACTGGGCGCGCCGCTCGTTGGCGGCGCCTTCGCGCTGCTCGCGACGGGCGGCCGCCCCTTGCTGCTGATCTTGCAGCGCTCGGCGCAGCGCGTCGGCCACCGGCGTGCCGGCCGACCGATCGAGCTCGAGTCCCTGCGCCGCGCGCTCCTTCGCGTCGCCGAGCAGGAAGCGCAGCGCCGGCCGCCGTTCCGGGTCGGCCACCGCCGTCGTGATCGCCTCCTCGAGCGACGCGAGCGCGAGGTCGGTGACGAGGAGGCCGCGCCGCGAGCCGATCGCGAACTGGTCGCTCCCCGCCTCGACCTGCAGCTTCCCGCGCAAGCCGATCCCCTGGCGGTCGCGCACGTCGACCACGTTCCCGGCCGCCGCGAAGAGCGTCAGTTGCGCGCGCGCGAACACCGCGGCGAGATCGGCGAGCTGCGCCTCCCACGCCGCCCGCTCGGCCGCCGGCAGGTCGGGCTGCGCCGCCACCGCCGCGCGCGCCGCTTCGAGCTGCCGGTCGCAAAGCAGCGCGACGAGTCCCGGCTGCCCGCCTGCGCCGTCGAGCAGCTGCGCGCGCGCCGTCGCCTCGCGCTCCTGCTGCGCCTGCGCGGCGAAGGCGGCGAGGTCGCGCTCGAGCCTCACCCACCCGTCGTCGAGCGCCGCAGGCAGCGCGCCGATCGCGGCGAGCGCGTCGCGCGCGGCCGCCCGCTCGGCGAAGAACTCGGCGCGCCGCGCGGCGACGTCGATCGAGCGCCCCTCGCGCGCCTCGGCCAGCAGCTGCTGCGTGGCGCGCTCGGTCTCGAAGAGCAGGTCGCGCCCCACGCGACCGACGCGGCTCGCCAAGGCATCGGCGAGGATCGAGACGAACGAGGCGGTCGGATCGCGGGCGAACTCGGCGCGGGTCGACTCGGGCCAACCGCGCCGCCACTCCTCGGCCGCGACGTCGGGCGCCACCTCGACGCCGGCGGCGCGCAGCACGGCCGCGGTCGCGCTGGCGCAGGCGCGCTCCTCCTCGGCGGGATAGGCGGCCAGCCGCTCCTGCACCGCGACGAAGCGGTCGCCCTCGAGGAGCCCCTGCACCTCTTCGTCGAGCGCCGCGCGCCGCGCCAGCAGCTCCTGGCGCACCTTGCGGCGCAGCTCCTGCTCGAGTTCGTCGTGCTGCGCGTGGGCGGCGGCGCGCGCCGCCTGCAGCCACGGCGCGATCTCGACCTCCGCCGTCGCGAGCCGCGCGCGCTCGACCTGCGGGGCCGCCGCCTCGAAGGCGCGCACGAGTTCGGCGTCGAGCGCGGCGCGCGCGGCCGCGAAGTCGCCGCGCCGCAGCGCCGTTCGCGCCGCCGCCGTCGCGAGCGGCGCCGCTCCGCGCAGCTCCTCCTCGAGCGCCGCGCTCGCCGCGCTCTTCAGGTCGACGCGCTCGAGGCTGGTCACGCTGGTGAGCTGCCCGTCGCGCTTCAGCTCGCCGAGCCGCGCGAGCACCTCGGCCGCGCCGCGCGCGCCGCCGCGCCAGTCGGCCGAGAGCTCCGCCAGCAGCGCCGCCTCGCGCTGCCGCGCATCGCTCCAGTCGACGTCGCCGCCGCTCTCGCCGCGCCACAGGAAGAGCGCCGCGAGCAGCGCCACCGCGACCCCGGCGCCGGCGATCCAGAGCCCGCGGTTCGCTCGCGGCGGCGGCTCGGCCGCCTCCTGCCACGAGAGGCCGACCGAATCGCCCTGCTCCGGCTCGGCCAGCGAGGCGCGCACCCGCGCGATGTCGGCGATCAGCTCCTCGGCCGAGGCGTAGCGGCGGCGCACGTCCTTCGCGAGCAGCCGCGCCAGCATCCGCGAGAAGCTCGACGGCAGGCCGGGCTGCAGCTGCTCGGGCGGGCGCGGGACGGCGTAGAGCACCTCGTGGAGGATCTCGCCGACCGACTCGCCGCGCAGCGGCGGATGGCCGGTCGAGAGGTGGTAGAGCGTCGCGCCGAGGCTGTAGAGGTCGCTCCTCAAGTCGACGCGGCGCGGGCTCCTCACCTGCTCGGGCGACATGTACTGCGGCGTGCCGACCGTGATGCCGTCCTGCGTCAGCGAGCGGTCGCGCGTCGCGCGGGCGAGGCCGAAGTCGGTGAGCTTCACCGCGCCGTCCTTCGCCAGCAGGATGTTGCCCGGCTTCACGTCGCGATGGACGACGCCGTGGCGCGCGGCGTGGCCGAGCGCGCTCGCGACGCGCTCGCCGATCAGCAGCACCTCGCGCAGCGGGAACGGGCCGCGATCGATCAGCACCTGCTTGCAGCTCTTCCCCTCGACGAGCTCCATCACGAAGTAGACCAGCTCGCCCGCCTCGCCGAAGTCGATCGAGCGCACGATGGCGGGATGGTCGAGGCGCGACAGCACGCGCGCCTCCTTGGTGAGGCGGGCCAGCGCGAGGCCCGGATCGAGCTGCTCGCGGCGCAGCACCTTGAGCGCGACCATGCGGTCGAGCCCCTTGTGGCGCGCCTTGTAGACGCTGCTCATGCCGCCGGAGCCGAGCAGCTCGAGCACCTCGTAGCCGGGGATCGGCTGGGAGAGCGGGCTTGGCCGGTCGTCCTTCACGCGGCGCCTCCCTGCTTCACTTGCGCGGCGGAGCGCGCGTCGCGACCGCGGCGCGCAGCTGCTCGTCGATCCGCTCGGCCGGGATCCCGAGCGCGGCGAACGCCTTCGCATGCGCCGCCGTCGCCTCGGCGCCGAGCGCCGGCACGATCCCCTTCGGCCACTGCTCGCGCAGCGCGGCGAGCAGCGCGAGGAAGCCGTCCGACCGCTGCTCCACCAGCCAGTCGACCGCGACCATCGCCTTCGCGACCTCCTCGCCGGTGATCGTGGAGAGGTCGCGCTTCAGGATCGGCGCGAACGGCGGGTCCTTGCCTTCGCGGATCGCGCGCAGCGCATCGTCGAACCACTTGTCGCGCGAGACGAGCTCCTCCTTGCGCACGCCGCTCGCGCCGTAGCGGCGGCTCGAGATGCAGGAGATCGCGTTGCGCGCGAGGACGCGGTGCTCGAGCCAGGCGGCGAACCCCTCGTCGAGCCAAGTCGGGAGGAACTTCCAGTTGTAGCCGTGGCGGTTCAGGAAGACGTGGCCGAGGTGGTGGACGGTGTGGGCCACCGTGTCGTCGACGTGGCGGGCGCCGCGGCAAGTGGCCGAGGTGCCGGTCGGATCCCACCAGTAGAAGCCGTCGACCTTGGCGACCCCCTCCGCCCAGCGCGCGTCGACCTTCTTCTCGTGGCGCGCGAAGAAGCGGGCGAACAGGCCGAAGTCGTCGCGCGCATCGACCACGAGCGCGAGCGACTTGTGGCCGCCGATCCACGCGAGGTCGTCCTTCGACTCGCGGAGCGCGGCGGCGGCGACGTCGAAGCTCTTCTCGCTGGCGTCGAGCAGCGCGGCGGCGTGCTCCTTGCCGAACGCGCTGGCGGCCACCACGTGGGCGCCCGCCGCGAGCGCGAGCGTCCGCGACGCCTCCTTGGCGAAGTCGACCGCGCGGCGGCGCGCCAGCACCTCGCTCGCCGCGACCCATTCGCCGCCGACCTGCTCGAACCCCTGCGCGCGGCGCGCGTCGTCGGCGGAGAGCCAGCGCCCGTCGAGCCAGACGTCGCCGCGCTCGAGGTGCTCCTTCTCCTCGGGCGTCACGAAGCGCCCCTCGAACGGCACGAGGCCGCGCGCCGCCATCGCCGCCTCCTCCTCGCGCTTCGCCGCGGCGTCGCGCTCGGCGGGCGTCATCCAGCGACCGGCGTGGCGGACGCGGCCGCGCGCGAGGTTGGCCGGCTCATGGTCGGGATCGCGGGCGAGCGCGCGGTCGAGGAGGCGCTCGCGATCGCGGCGCAGCCCCTTCGCCTTGGCGAACTCGGCCAGCTCGAAGAGGGCGTCGGCGGAGGCGTCGGCCGGCAGCGCCTTCTCGCGCGCGGCGAGCTCCTCGGCGGCGGTCGGCCCCTTCTCGACGCGGGCGATGCGGCTGCGCTCGATCACCATCCTGCCGAGCGGCGTCTCGAGGGTGACCGACCCCTTCTCCTCGGCGACGATCTTGCCCTCGAGCTTCGCTCCGTCCTTCAGGTGGAGCGTGTCGGCGCGGCTCGACGCGCCGCACAGGAGCGCGAGCAGCAGGCCGGCGAACGCGCCGCCCCGCCTCACGCGTCGCGCTCCTCGTCGCCGGCCGCGGCCGGCGCCGCGCCCGCCTCGCCCTGCGGCTCCTCGTCCCCGCCGTCGACCGTCTCGCCCGGCGCGAGCGGCCGCCCGTCGGCGCCGATGCGGTACTTCTCGAGCTTGCGCTGCAGCGCGAAGCGCGAGATGCCGAGCACGTCGGCGGCGCGGCTCTTGTTGCCGGTCGCATCCTCGAGGGCGCGGCGGATCTCGGCGCGCTCGAGCGCTTCGACGCGGCCGGTGAGCCCCTCGCGCAGCGCCGGCTCGGCGGGCGTCGAGAGCGCGCGGCGGATCCGCTCGGAGAGGCGGTCGAGCGTGATCGGGTCGTCCGAGAACGTGATCAGCATGCGGATCTCGTTCTCGAGCTCGCGCACGTTGCCCGGCCAGTGGTAGGCGCACAGCGCGTCGAGCACCTCGGGGCGCATCTTGATGCCGGCGCGCCCCGACTCGCGGCCGAAGCGCTTCAGGAAGGTGTCGGCGAGCAGCGGGATGTCGTCCTTGCGGTCGCGCAGCGGCGGCAGCCGCATCGGCAGGACGTTCAGCCGGTACATCAGGTCCTCGCGGAACTCCCCCTTCGCGACGATCTCGGCGAGGTCCTTGTTCGACGCCGAGATGATGCGCACGTCGACGTGCACCGACTCGCGGCCGCCGACCGGCCGGAACTCCCCCTCCTGCAGGAAGCGCAGCAGCTTCTTCTGCACGTCGGGGCTCATGTCGCCGACCTCGTCGAGGAAGAGCGTCCCCTTGTGCGCCATCTGCAGGAGCCCCTTCTTGCTCTGGCGCGCGCCGGTGAAGGCGCCGCGCTCGTAGCCGAAGAGCTCGCTCTCGAGCAGCGAATCGGGCAGCGCGGCGCAGTTCTCCGAGACGAAGCGCTGGCCGGCGCGCGGGCCGTTCTCATGGATGGCGCGGGCGATCAGCTCCTTGCCGGTGCCGCTCTCGCCGAAGACGTGGACCGGGAAGTCGCTCGCCACCACGCGGTCGAGCAGCCGGAAGATGTCCATCATCGGCTTGCTGCGACCGACGATGCGCGAGTAGTCGTTGCCGCCGGCCGCCGCGCGCTCGCGCAGCCGCGCGCGCACCTCGACCAGCTCGACCTCCTGGACGGCGACGCGGCGCTTCAGCTCCTCGTTGAGCAGCCGCACGCGCTCCTGGCTCTCCTCGAGCTGCTTGTTGGCGTCGACGAGGTGGGTGACGAGGCGCGCGCGGTGGACCGCGACGGCCGCCTGGCCGGCGAACGCCTCGGCGAGGCGCAGGTCCTCCTCGTCGAAGGCGCCCTTGGTCATGCGGTGGTCGACGTAGACCGCGCCGATCGTCTCGCCCTGCGCGGTGAGCGGCACCACCAGCACGGAGCGCAGCCCGAGGTTGGTGATCGACTGCACCCCCTCGAAGCGCTGGTCGTCGCCGGCGTTCACCGAGAGGAGCGACTTGCCGCTCTCCAGCACGCGCTGCGCGATCGAGCGCGAGATGGCCAGCTCCGGCTCGGGCACCTGGTCGCCGTCGAAGTTGCGCGCGGCGACGAAGTGGAGCGCCTGCTCCGCCTCGCGCAGGATGAGGAAGCCGCGCTCGGCGCCGGCCAGCTCGATCAGCGAATCGACCACCAGCGTCAGCAGCTTCTCGACGTCGCTCTCGGTCGACAGCGCCTGCGAGATGCGCTGCAGGCGCAGGTGGTTGCTGCGCTCGCGCGTCAAGCGGCGCACGAGGTCGTCGTTCGGCAGCGTCGGCCGCGCGATCAGCGAGGTCTCGTTGGGGTCGGGCTCGCGCTCGTAGTAGATGCGCGTGGTGCCGATCGAGACGACGTCGCCCGAGCGCAGGTCGGCGTTCAGGATCTGCTGGCCGTTCAGGAACGTGCCGTTCTGGCTGCCGACGTCGACCACCACCGCGTGGCCGTTGCCGTCGACGTCGATGCGCGCGTGGGCGCGCGACGCGAGCCGGTCGCCGATGCGCAGGTCGGTGCCGCTGCCGCGGCCGATCAGGATGGAGGGCTTGTCGAACGCCAGTTCGCGGCGTTCCCCTTCGGCGTGGACGATGAAGCGGGGCATGGGGAGATCCTCAGGCGGCGGGCGGCAGGGCCAGCAATTCGGCGGCGGCGCGCAACGCCATCTCCGCCGTCAACGAAGTCATGCAGCGGTGGTCGAGCGGGCAGACCTTCAGGTGGCAGGGGCCGCACGGCACGTCGACGCGCAGCACGCGGGTGCGCTCGAGGTTGCTCGCCGTGTGGCGCGGATCGGTCGGCCCCATCACCACGACGCACGGCGTGCCGACCGCGGTGGCGACATGACGAGGCCCGGTGTCGGTGGTGACCAGCAGGCGCGCGCGCTGCAGCACCGGCTTCAGCAGCTCGAGCGCGATCGGCGCGGCCGAGGTGTCGATGGCCGCGGCGCCGGCCGCCTGCGCGATCGAGCGGGCGAGCGCCTCCTCGCCGGGACCGCAGAGGATCAGCGTGCGCAACCGCTGCCGCTCCGCGAGGCCGCGCACGGTGGCGGCGAACTCCTCCACCGTCCAGAACTTCGAGGCGCCGAACGCCGCGCCCGGATTGACCGCCGCGAACGGCTCGTCGTCGGCCACTCCGAGTCGCGCGAGCTCCACCGCCGCCCGCGCCCGCTCGTCGGCGCTGATCGACAAGGCGAGCCGCTCGTCGCGCGCGTCGGGACCGAGCGCCCGCAGCAGGTCGAGGTAGAGGCGCGTCATCGGGATCGGCAAGCGGCGCCGCCCCTCCATCGCCGGCCGCGGCTTCACGTCGAGCAGCAGCCCGCGCTCGCGCGTCCAGTAGCCGGCGACGCAGCGCGCGCCGCTCGCCTTCGCCACCAGCGCGGAGGAGAGGGAGTGCGGCAGCAGCAGGTGGAGATCGGGGCGGCCGCCCGCCGCGAGATCGCGTCCCGCCTTCCACCAACCGAGCCACCCGCCGTGGCGGCCGCGCCGATCGAGCGCTTGGTAGCGATCGAAGAAGGGCGATCCCTGCAGGAGGCGGCCGGCGGCGGGCGTTCCGACTGCGGTGATGGCGGCGTGCGGAGCGGCACCACGAACCGCACGCAGCAGCGGCGTCGCCATGACGACGTCGCCCACCCAGTTGGGCAGGCGGACGACGATCGCCTTGCAGTCGCGGTCACGGGGATCCAAAGGCGTTTCGCTCCGCGCAGGACGGCGCACACTCTACGTGCGAAACGTCACGCGGTAACGAGCGAAGGCGCGCAGCCCGCGGGGAAACGCCTTCTCAGCGACCTTCGCGATCGACTAGAAGCCGAAGCCCGGCAGGAGTTGGGCGAGGATCGGCTGCACCTGGACCACCGGCACGCCCTGCGAGGCCGCGACGCCGGCGAGCAGCGCGCGGGCGGCATCGGGGTCGGCGAGCGTCTGACGGAGCGACGCACCGAGCACCGGGCCGGCGGCGGGACGGACGCGACCGGTCCGCATCCGCTCGCGATTGCGGGTGAAGTCAGCGGAGACGAAGCCCGACCGCTGCTCCTGGAACTCGGCGCGGTGGCGCGCCATCTCCTCGCGTCCCGCCCCGAGCTCCTCGTGACGGAAGTGGTCGACGCCCGCCTGCTCCTGCATGCGGCGGCGCTGTGCGGCCGGGCTCGCGTCGTGGTCGAACGGGAGCCAGCCGACCACCGTGTCGATCGACTCTTCGAGCATCCCGCGCGAGACCAGCGAAGTCGCGTTGGCCGAATCGGGCACGTTCTCGCTGCGCGAGCTGGCGCAGCCGCCGCTCGCCAACGCCGCCATCAGCCCGGCCCCGAAGAGCGCTGCGGCACGTGCGAGCCGGCGACGCGGAGAGGCGGACGGCGCGCGATCGTCGAGGTGGGCCACGAGCACTCTCCAGCCAGTCGAGCGGCCGTCCCGGCGGGACGGACGGGGCACCGGCGACCGCGGCGGCCGACGGGCGAGCGGGGCGTTCTACCGAGCCGGTCGGGTGGCGGCAACGCCGTCGGCCCCCGCGGAGTCGCCGACCAGCGCGGCCAGCAGGCGCGGCCCGAGCCGCTCGAGAGCGCGACGGGCGGCCACCTGCGCCGCTCGCGCGTGCGCGATCGCGCTGCGCTCCGCGCTCGGCCGCGCCCCCTCCGCCGTGAGCGCGTCGACCAGCGTGGAGGCGAGTGCGCCGTCGCTCGGCCAGTCACGGAGGCTGCCGTGCGCGCCGCTCGACTCGCCGCCGAACTCGTCGGCGAGCTCCGCCTGCGCCCCGACGCGGCTCGCCACCGCCGGCAGCCCCGCCGCGAGGTAGCTCAACAGGCGCGCGCCGCACTTGCCGCGCGTCCACGGATCGTCGGGCAGCGGGGCGAGCCCGAGCCACGCTTCGCGCAACAGCTCCGCTTCGGCGTCGGGCGACCAGGTGCGCCGCTCGATCCCGTCGCCGTCGCCGCGGTCCGGCGCCGAGGAGCCGGCCTCCGCCGCCGCGCTCCCCATCGCCACGAAGCGCGCCGTCGGGAGCGCCGCGCGGATCGCCGGCCACGCGCGCACGACCGGCGCCACGTAGCGCCACGTCGAGGGCTGGCCGATCCACGCGAGCGTCGGCGTCGGTGCGAACGAGCGCGGCGGGGCGCTCGCGACCGCGCCCCCATCGAGCGGCGTCGGCAGCACCACCGCACGCACGCCGAGCTCCTCGAGTTCGCGCGCGAGCGTCGCCGCACCGGCAACCACCACATCCGCGCGCCGGAAGAGCGCTCGCGCGCGCCAGCTGCGGCCGCGCGAGCGGAACGGCGCGTGATCGCGCCGCCAGACCGCGTCGTCGAGGTCGACCACCAAGCGTCGGCTGCAGCGCCGCAACCACGCGCTCTCCCACGGCTGGAGCAATCGGCGTTGCAGCCAGACCGCATCGAAGCGCGCGGCCCGCCCGAGCTGGAGCCAACGGCGCGGCCCGCTGCGCACGATCTCCTCGAGCGCCACGTCGACGCCGTGTTCCCGCAGCCACGGCAGCCAGCGCGCCACCCGCAGCCGTGCGCTCGCCCCATCGTGCGCCTCGACGAGCGCCAGCACCCTCATCGAGCGCTCCGTCGCGCGGCCGCCGCCTCGAGGAGCGGCAGCAGCGTGCGCAACGACTCGTCCCAACCGAACCGCGCCCCCACTGCGGCGGCGCGCGCCTCGGCCGCCGCCCCTTCGGCGAGCAGCGCGTCGATCGCCGCGGCGAGCTCCGCGTGTTCGGAGGGCAGCGCCACCACGCGACCGCCCGCCTCCGCCACCGCGCTCGCGGCGCCGTTGCGCGCCGTCGTCACCACCGGCACGCCGGCCGCGAGCGCTTCGAGGCAGACCAGCGCACACGGGTCGAACCAGGTCGGATGGAGGAGCAGATCGGCGCCCGCGAGCAGCGGAGCGATGTCGCGCGGTGCGCCGCAGAACTCGACCTGCGCGCCGATCGCGAGCTGCGCGACGAGCCGCGCATAAGGAGCCGGATCGCCGCGCCCCGCGACCTCGAGCCGCGCGCCGCGCGCGGCGGCATCGCTGCGCGCGAAGGCGGCGAGCGCGTGGCGCAGCCCCTTCAGCTCGAAGTCGTGCGCCACGAAGAGCAGCGTCGCACCGCGCGCCGCTCGCGGCCGGTCGGCGCGCGCGCGGGCGAGCGCGGCGAACCGCTCGACGTCGATCGCCGGCGGCACGACGACGGTGCGTTCGCGCGCCGCGGGCACGATCGCCGCGAGGTCGTCGCGCACCCGCTCCGACACCGCGAGCGTGACCACGTCGGGCCGCTGGAGCAGCGCGCGCTCCACGGCGCGGAAATGGCGATGGCGGGGACTCCAGCGCTGCGCGAACCCGCGCCATGCGCGCCGCCACGGCCGCGGATCGCACGCGCGGCGCGCGGCGGCGCTCGCGTCCCAGCTGCCGCCGTGCGGTTGGTAGAGGTCGACGGCGGGCGCGTGCCGGATGCCGAGCAACGGCGCGCAACCCTCCTCGCGCGCCCGCGCGCAAGCCGCTGCGGCGAAGCGGCGCTCGCGCGCGACGCGCGTGAGCCCGCCTGCCGCGACCACCACGCAGGTCACGCCGCGCGGCGGCTCCGCATGGCGGCGGCAGTAGACGCGCACCTCGTGGCCGCGCGCGACCAGCCGCTCCGCCAGCTCCGCGAGGTAGCGCTCCGCGCCGCCGCGCGCCGGCGTGAAGTCGTCGAGCACGACGGCAAGGCGCATCGCCCGCTCACGCCTCGGGACCGGGACGCCCGTGGCGCCGCTCGTGCGCGGCGATGCGCGCCGCCTTCGAGAGCGCCCGCCGGGCGAGCCGCCGCGCGAAGGCCCGATCGCCGCGCGCATAGGCGAGCAGCCCGCGCCACCGTTCGGCGCGCGTCACGCCCGCCGCGCGCGCCGAGAACTCGAGCGCCGCGAGGTCCTTCGTGCGACCGCGCCCGGGCAACCGCGCATGCCAGCTCACCCGCGTCGGATCGATCACCACCAGCGAACCGTCGGCGCGCGGCAGGAAGTGGTCGAGGTAGAGGTCGCGATGGAGGAAGCCGGCCGAGTGGAGCCGGCGAGCGAGCCGCGCCGCGCCGTCGAGCAGCGCAAGCCGACGCGGCTCGCGCGGCGCGAGCGCGGGCAGCAGTTCGCGCAGCGTCGCGCCGGGCGCCACGCCGCGCGTCCAGCAGATCGACGCGCCGCCGTGGCGCCGCGCGACCGCCACCACGTCGGGCACCGCGATGCCGAGCGAGGCGAGCGCGCGCGCGTTCACCCACTCCTGGAAGGCGGGCGAGCGGCCGTGGCGCGGCGCCGCGTCGAACCGCTTGCCGAACCAAGTCGCGCCCGGCTCGCCCGGCGGGTCGCTCCAGCGCAGGTTCGCGCGCCCGTCGCGCGTGCGCACCACCACGGCGCGCTCCGGCGCGAGCCAGCTCTCGACCGCGCCGATCGGAGCGGCGAGATCCCAGCTCCGCACGACCTCGTCCGCCACGACCAGCCGCTGGGCGTCGTCGGTCCATTCGCGGATCGCTTCGGGCCGCGGCAGGCGCGCCTTCTCGAACAGCTTGCCGCGCGCGCGGCGGATCGCGCCGGCGAGGCGGCGGCGCGCGGTTCGGTCGGGCTCGTAGGCGGCGAGCATGCGCGCCCGCTCGGCGAGCGAGAGGCGGCGGCGATCGAGCGTCGCGAAGAGCGCTGCCCAATCGGCGGCGCGCGCGACGTCGGGGCAGGTGCGGCGCACCGAGCGGACGCGCGCCTGCGCGAGGTCGATCCACGCGAACGAGTCGTCGACCACCCAGGCGTGCCACGCGAAGAGCGCCCCGTGCGCGATGCCGGCGGCATGCAGTTGCGCCAGCGCACGCGGCAGCGCGGCGAGCAGCGTCGCGCGGCGCGCGCCATCGGCGGCCGCCAGCGCGACGTCGAACGGCTCGCCGCGCAGCTCCGCGAAGGCGAGCAGGGCCGCTCCATCGCGGCGCCGACCGCGCGCGACGATCCGCGGCGCCGCGATGCCGCGCTCGGCGCACGCGCGCGCCGCCGCCTCCTCGCGCCGGAAGACGCGCCGTTGCGGCGGATCGAAGCGCTTCACGAAGAGCGGCGGCGCCCCCGGAAGCTCGAGTCGCACCACGGCGCGCCCATCGTTGCGGGCGACCTCGCGCGCCGCCGCCGCGGGCCACGGCCATTCCGCGCCGGGATCCCACGACGCGAGCGACGCCGCCGCGCCATCGGCGGCCGCGAGCTGCCAGCGCTTGCGCGCCACCGGATCAGCCATGCGACTCCGCGGCCGCCTTGCTCTTGCGCGCCGCCGCTGCCGGCGCCGCCACGCGGGCCGCGAGCGCCTTGGCGACCGCCTCCTTCGCGGCGCGCGCCGGCCCCTTCTCGGCGAGCTTCGCGAGCGGCTTGCCCTGCGGCTTCACGGCGACCTTCGGCGCCGGCGCCTTGGCGAGCGGCTTGGCCGACTTCATGCCCGCCTTCTTGCCGGGCTTGCCACCCGTCTTGGCGGCAGCCGGCGCGGCGACCTTGCGCACGCGGCGCGGCGCGCCCGGCCCGCTCGCCCCCTGCTGGCCGCGGATGCGCGCGAGCAGGTCGACGGTCGAGTGGTCCTTCGGATCGCCCACCAGGATGAGCTCGGCGCCGATCTCGGCCAGCACCTCGCGCTCCGGCAGCGTCTCGAGCGAGTAGTCGGTGCCCTTGGCGACGAGCTGCGGCCGGAGCTTCCTCAGCAGCGGGCCGCACGTCTCCTCGTGGAAGATCGTGACGTAGGCGACACCGTTCAGGGCGGCCAGGATCTCGGCGCGCTCCGCCTCGGGCTGCACCGGCCGATCGGGCCCCTTCAGCTTGCGGATCGAGGCGTCGCTGTTCAGCGCGACCACCAGGAAGTCGCCGCGCTTCGCCGCGTCGATGAGGCAGCGGATGTGGCCGACGTGCAGCAGGTCGAAGCAGCCGTTGGTGAAGACCACGCGCTTGCCGCCGTCGCGCAGTCCGCGCAGCCGCTGCGCCAGCTCGTCGTGGTCACGGAGGATGATGCCCATCGGACGCTCCCTTCCCTTGGATTCCGGCACGGCGCGGCATCATGCCGCGGCGCGGCCGTTCCCGCTCACCTCGATCGTGTCACGGTCGCTTCATCTCGGCGCGAGCCCGCTCCGACGCGCGCGACCTCACGGTCGCACCGCGGGCGCCGGCGAGCGCGCCAGCACGGCGGCGAGCTCCGCGAGGCTGCAGGTCGCCGCGCCGACCTTCATCACCACCACGCTCGCGGCGCAGTTGCTGATCCACGCCGCGTCGGGCAGCGGCGCGCCGGCGAGGCGCGCGGCGGTGAACGCCGCCACCACCGTGTCGCCCGCCCCCGAGACGTCGACCACCTCGCCGGTCCCGACGATCGGGAAGTCGCGCGGCGGCTGCCCCTGCTCGAAGAGCAGCATCCCGTGCTTGCCGCGGGTGAGCAGCACCGCGCCGACCTGCAGCGTCTCGAGCAGCGCGCGCCCCACCGCGACGGCATCGCTGCCCGCCTCGATCTTCAAGCCGGCCGTCTCCTCCGCCTCCTCCTCGTTGGGGGTGATCACGGTGACGCCGGCGAACGAGGGCAGCCGATGGCGCGAGTCGACGATGACCGGCTTGCTCTGCGCCTTGCGCCGCAGCCACTCGACGACGGCCGGCGTGAGCAGGTCGTAGTCGTAGTCGGAGACGAGGAACGCCTGCACGGTCGCGTCGATCCGCTCGAGGCGCGCGATCGTCTCCTGCTCGCGCGGGCGCGCCTCGCCGCGGCGCGGCTCGCGGTCGATGCGGAAGAGCTGCTGCTTGGTGCGATGCGGGTCGCCCGCGAGGATGCGCGTCTTGGTGACGGTCGGCTGCTCGGGACGGCGCAGGATCGCGGCGGGATCGACGCCGGCGGCGCCGAGCATCTCGATCACCGAGTCGCCGGCGCGGTCGGCGCCGACCTCGGCGACCATCTGCACGCGCACGCCGAACGCCGCGAGGTTGCGTGCCGTGTTGGCCGCGCCGCCCGGGATCACCTCCTCGCGTTCCCAGCGCACGACGATCACCGGCGCCTCGCGCGACAGGCGCGATGGCCGCGTGTGCAGGTAGACGTCGGCGATCACGTCGCCCACCACGCCGACCGAGAGGCCGCGCATCTTGGCGAGCCACGGCTCGAGCGAGGGGCCGATCGGCGCGCCGCCGCTCATGCGCCCGCTCCCTTGCCGCGCCGGATGCGATCGATCAGCGCGCTCGTCGAGAGCCCTTCGACCAGCGGCGCCAGCACGACGCGGCCACCGTGCGCCTCGACGAAGCCGCGGCCGACGACGCCCTTGTCGCGCCAGTCGGCGCCCTTCACCAGCACCGCGGGCGCGATGGCCGGCACCACCTTCTCCGGCGTGTCCTCCGCGAACGGGAAGACCGCGTCGACGCAGGAGAGCGCCGCGAGGAGGCGCATCCGCTGCTCGAGCGCCTGCACCGGCCGGCCGCTCCCCTTGGCGCGCCGCACCGAGGCGTCGTCGTTCACCGCGACGAAGAGGAGGTCGCCCTGCGAGCGGGCGAACTCGAGCGACTGCACGTGGCCGGCGTGGAGCAGGTCGAAGCAGCCGTTGGTGAGCACCACGCGCCGCCCCTGCGCCGCGTAGCGATGGGAGAGCGAGGCGGCCCCCTCGCGCGTCACCACCTTCGACGCGGTCGAGAAGCCGTGCGCGAGCGCGCCGGCGAGCTCGGCCGGAGTCACGCTCGCCGCCCCGAGCCGCTCGACGACGAGGCCAGCCGCCGCGTTCGCCAGCTCGACCGCCTCGGCGAGCGGCAGCTCTGCCGCGCGCGCCAGCGCCAGCACCGCGATCACCGTGTCGCCGGCGCCGGTCACGTCGAAGACGCTGCGCGCGCGGGTCGGCGCATCGCCCTCGGCGCCGTCGGCGGTGCGCCAGTAGATGCCGCGCGCGCCGCGCGTGATCACCACCCAGCGCAGGCCGATCCGCAGGAGCAGCTGCGTCGCCGCGGCGCGGCACCCCTCGAGCGTCGAGGTGTCGCAGCCGGTCGCCGCCTCCGCTTCAGCGGCGTTGGGCGTGAGGCCGTGCGCGCCGCGGTAGCGCTCGAAGTCGCGCCCCTTCGGGTCGACCAGCACCTCGGACCCGAGCGCGCAGGCCGCGGCGATGACGCGCGGCGTCAAGAGCCCCTTCGCGTAGTCGGAGAGGATCACCGCGTCGACCTTGCCGGCGAGCTTTTGCAGCTGCGCCACGAGGCGCGCCTCGAGCGCGCGGCCGATGCCGCTCGCCTCCTCGCGATCGACGCGCAGCATCTGCTGGTGGCGCGCGAGGATGCGCGTCTTCTCGATGGTCGGGCGCCCCGGATCGACGCGGATGCCGCCGGCCGGCACGCCCGCCGCGACCACCTGCTCCTTCAGCTGCCGCCCCGCCGCATCGCTGCCGCAGACGCCGACCAGCAGCGGTCGCCCGCAGAGGCTCGCCACGTTGGCGGCGACGTTGGCGGCGCCGCCGGCGCGCACCTCCTCGCCGCGCACGTGGACCACCGGCACCGGCGCCTCGGGCGAGATGCGCGGCACGTCGCCGCGCACGTAGCGGTCGAGGATCAGGTCCCCCACCACCAGCACGCGCCGGCGCACCAGCCGCGCCAGCAGCGCTTCCGTTCCCTCGCTCACGCGGACTCCTCGCTCTGGCCGCGCCTCGCTCACGCCGGGCGCTCCGCCGCCTCGGCGAGCCACGCGGCCGGCGGATCGACCACCATCCAGCGCAGCAACGGCAGCAGGATCTCGTGGTGGCCGCGCAGGTCGAAGGCGGCGCCCCCCTTCGGCCGGTCGAGCACGTTCATGCGCGGCCGGTAGTGCGGCAGCTGGTCGAGGTTCGCGGTGGTGAAGCGATCGACCGTGGCGCCGAGGTTGCGCGCGATGGCGAGCGCCTTCAGGAAGACCTCGGGCAGCGTCACCGCCGAACCGACGTTCACGTAGGCGCCGCCCTGCAGCTTCGTCACCTGCTCGGCGAAGCGGCGGAAGTCGGCGAGGCTGGTCGCGCCGATCGCGGCGCCGTCGGCCGTGGCGTGCATGTGGACGATGTCGGCGCCGAGCGTCACGTGCACCGTCGCCGGCAACCCGCGCTGGCGGCACTGCCACAGCACCGACAGCTCGCGATGCGGCAGCGCCGCCGCGTCGATCGCCGCGCCGACCGCCTCGCCGAAGCCCTGTCCCCGCTCCGCGCCGCGGCGCACTGCGCCGTTCAGGAACTCGGCGGTGTCGCGCGCCATGCCGAAGCTGCCGTCCTTCAACGCGCTCGCCACGTCCTCCGAGGTCGCGCCGATCATCGCCAGCTCGACGTCGTGGATCGCGCCGGCGCCGTTCATCGCGAGCCCCTGCACGAAGCCGCGCTCCATCAAGTCGGCGAGCAGCGGCGAGAGGCCGACCTTGAGCACGTGCGCCCCGATCCCGAACAGGATCGGCGCCTTGGCCGCGCGCGCGGCGAGCAGCGCCTTCGCGAGCCCCTTCAGCGCCTTGGCGCCGAGCACGTCGGGCAGCGCGCGCAGCAGCGCCGCGACGGCGCCGGGCGGCGGCAGGTCGACCTCCGCGAAGCCGTCGCGCGAGACGAGGCTTTCGCGTTGCGCCAACGCGTACGTCTTGAGGCGATCGAGCGGGAGGCTCATGGGAGCGGGCGAGCATAGCGCTCGCGCCAGCGCGGATCGGGCTCGATGCCGCCCTTCTTCCAGCGCCGATGGAACCAGAGGTACTGCTGCGGATCGGCGCGGATCGCCGCCTCGAGCCGGCGATGGAAGAGGTCGGTCAACCGCCAGGCGTCCTCGTCGTCGGGCAGCGCCGGATCGACCGCGAGCGGCGCCTCGAAACGGACCGCCACCTTGTGGAGCGCCGCCGCGCGCGCGAACCACGGCACGATCGGCGCCCCGAAGCGGCGCGACAGCGAGGCCGCCAGCGTGAAGGTCGACGCGTCGGCGTGGAAGAAGGGGACGCGCACGCCGCGGCTGCCGGCGTGCTGGTCGATCAGCAGCGCGACGATGCCGCCGTCGCGCAGCGTCCGCGCCAGCTTCAAGCCGGCGCCCTCCTTCGGGACGATCTTCTGGCCGTAGCGCGTGCGCAGCGCCAGCAGCTCGCCGTCGAGCAGCCGGTTCTTCATCGGCCGCGCGACGCCGGTCATCGGCAGCCCGAGCAGCGGCGAGAGCAGGCCGTAGAGCTCCCAGTTGCCGAAGTGGCCGGTGAGCAGGATCGCGCCGCGGCCGCGCGCGAGCGCCTCGTCGAGGTGGTGGCGCTCGGAGAGCTCGAGCAGCGCCGCGACGCCATGGCGCTCGACCTGCGCCGGCGCATGGATCAGCTCGAGCGGGATGCCGAGGAAGTGGCGGAAGCAGGCGCGCGCCCACGCCGCCACCTGCGGATCGTCCGCGCTGCGACCGAGCGCCGCCGCGATCTGCTCGCGCGCCAGCCGGACGCGGCCCGGCACCACCGTCCGCATCACGACCGCGAGGAGGTCGGCGAGCCGCGTCGCCGCGCCGTCGGGGAGGCGGCGCGCCAGCGCCAGCACGCCGCGCACCGCCGACCGCTCGAGGCGGTGGCGGAAGCTCTGCGCAGCGACCGCCTCCTCAGGCGCTTGCGGCATGCGTGCGCGCCTTCTCCTGCTCGAAGCGCATCGCCATCGGGCGCGAGATGCCGTTGCCCTCCATCGTCACGCCGTAGAGCGTGTCGGCCACCGCCATCGTGCGCTTGTGGTGGGTCACGATCAGGAACTGCGTGCTGCCGAGGAAGTCGCGCACCATCAGCGAGAAGCGCTCGACGTTCGCCTCGTCGAGCGCGGCGTCGACTTCGTCGAGGACGCAGAAGGGCGACGGCCGCGTGGAGAACAGCCCGAACAACAGCGCCGCCGCGGTGAGCGTCCGCTCGCCGCCCGACAGCATCGCGATCGAGCGCGGATCCTTGCCGGGCGGCGCCGCGACGATGTCGACCCCCATCTCGGCCGGGTCGTCGGTCTCGACCAGCGTGAGGTCGGCGCGGCCGCCGCCGAAGAGCCGGCGGAAGAGCGCCTTGAAGTGCTCGCGCACCGCGTCGTAGGTCGCGCTGAAGCGCACCTCGCACTCGCGGTCGATCTCCTCGATCATCTCCTTCAGCTTCTGCTTGGCGTCGGCGAGGTCGCGCTTCTGCTGCTCGAGGAAGGTGGCGCGCCCCTCGACCGACTGCAGCTCGTCGATGGCGACCACGTTCACCGGACCGAGCCGCGCCAGCGTCCCGCGCAGCTTGTCCGCCTCGCTCTCCATCGCGTGGAGCGCGCTGCCGAACAGGTCGAGGTCGATCAGCACCTCGATCGGCGGCGCCGTCGGCGCGAGCGGCGCGCCCCCCGGCAGCAGCGCGGCCGCCTCCTCGCTGCCCGCCTGCACGAGCTGCGGCGGCGCCGCGGGCGCGGCGGGAGCGGCCGGCGCAACGGTCTCGGCCACCGCCGGCGGCGTGCCGTCCGCGGCCGGCGGCGGCGCCGGCAGCAGCACCACGTTCGAGCGCCCCTCCTCGACGCGCACCACCTGCTCGACCAGCGCGTCGGGCTCGATGAAGAGCTCCTCGCGCACCTTCTGCTCGAGGAGGTTCGAGTGGAGCCGCTGCTCCTGCTCGCGCAGCTCGAGCGCCTGCGCCTCGCGGCTGCCGGCGTCGACGCTGCCGCGCAGTTCGTGGACGCGGCGGCGGATCTCGGTGGTCTGCGCCTTGTGCTGCTCCTGCGCCGCCTGGCGCGCGGCGAGCTCCTGGCCCTGCGTCTCGATCTCGGCGAGCAGCCGGGTGCGTTCGGCCGCCGCGGCGCCGTTCGCCTCGGTGAGGCGCGCCTCCTCCTCGCCGAGCTCGACCAGCCGGCGATCGGCGCGCTTCAGCTCCTCGTGGCGCTCGCGCAGCCGCATGCGGGCCGCCTCGCGCGCGTCGTGCGACGCCTTGGCCCGCTCGACCAGCTTCGCCACCTCGACGTCGAGGGTGAGCGCGATCTCCTCCGCCTGCCGGCGCTGGTCGGCGCCGCCGTGCAGCGCCTCGGCCGCCTGCGCCCGCTGCGCGCGCGCTTCGAGCCGCTTGCCGTCGAGCGCGTTGCGGCGCGCCGACAGCTCGCGCGCGTCGCTCTTCAGCGCGTTGCTGCGCCGCTCGAGGTCGACCAGCTCGCGCGCGTCGAGGCCGAGCTCCTCGCGCATCAGGTCGAGGCGGTTCGAGTGGCTCTGCAGCTCCTTCTGCGCCATCCCCTCGAGGCTCGACGCCTCGGCGCGCCGCCGCGCGCGCACTTCGCGGTCGCGCTCGCGCAGCGCGATCTCCTGCTGCTTCGCCTCGAGCTCGGCGGTCCAGCCGGCGCACTCGCGCTCGCCGCGCGCCACCGACTGCTGCAGCCGCTCGCGCTCGTTGCGGCGCGTGATGAGGCCGAGGAACTCGCCGCGGCCGCGGCTCACGCTCTCGAACGAGGCGAGCATCACCTCGCCCTCGGCGGAGACGAGCGCCCGCCCTTCCGGCGGCGAGCAGAGCGCCATGGGCACGTCGGGCGGCAGCAGGTCGAAGCGGCCGAGCAGCGCGGCGAGCAGCTCGCCGTCCTTCGCCTCGAAGCTCGATGCGCGCAGCAGCTCGCTCCACGCCAGCGCGGCGCCCCCTTCCGAGGCGCGCGTCGGGATCTCGGCGCGCGAGAGGATGCGGATCCGCTCGAGCCCTTCGCGGCGCAGCACCTTCAGGATGCGGTCGGCGGCGGCGCGGTCCTTGACGACGAGCGCCTCGGAGAGGGCGCCGAGCGCCGCCTCGAGGGCGCGCGCGGTGTCGGTCGGCGCGGTGACGAGGTCGGCGACGATCCCCTCGATGCCGGCGAGCTCCGGGTCGCCCTCGGCGGCGCGCTCGAGCAGCCCGCGCACCACCTCGCTCACCCCTTCGTGCCGCGCGATCGCCTCCTCGAGCACGAGCAGCTTCGACCGCTCGCCCTCGACCTTCGCCTCGCGGTGGCGCAGCCGGTCGGAGAGCGCCTGGCGGTCGGAGTAGAGCCGGCCGAGCACGTCGTCGTCGGCCGAGAGCTCCGCCTCGAGCGCGAAGCGATCGGAGGAGAGGCCGTCGACCTTGCGGCGCAGCGCGCGCACCAGCTCGGCCGTCTCGGCGATCGAGCGCGACCGCTCCGCGCTGCGCGCCTCGAGCTTGCGGCGCGACTGCGACAGCGCCTTCCAGTGCGACTCGACGTCGGCGAGCTCGCTGCGCGCGCGCTGCTCCGCCTCGACCAGGTCGAGTTCGTCGCGCTCGAGCTCGACGAGCTGCCGTTCGAGCTCCTGCGCCTCGCGCGCGAGCTCCTGCACGCGCCGCTGCGCGAGGTGCTTCTCCTCGCGCCGATCGGCCTCCTGCTCGGCGACCTCGGCGACGCGCGCCTCCGCCTCGCGCTCCATGCGCGCGAGCTCCTCGATCTGCTCCCCGATCTCCTCGCGGCGCGCGCCGCTCTCCTCGCGCTCCCGCGCGTTCTCCTGGCTGCGCTCGGCCAGTTCGGCGAGGCGCGCGGCGAGGTGCTCGCTGCGGGCGCGCCGGTCGGCGAGCGTGCTGCGCAGGTCGGAGATCACCGCCCCCTGCTCGGCGAGCTCGTCCTCGCGCGTGGCGAGCGCCTCCTCGGCGACGGCCAACTCGGCGCGGCCGGCGGCGACGCGCGCGGAGATCTCGGCGCGCTGCCCCGACAGCTCGGCGAGCAGCGTGGCGAGCTCGCGCCGCTTGCGGGCGAAGAGGACCGCGAGCACGCAGCGCAGCCGGTCGCGCTTCTCGACGTAGGTGCGCGCGCGCCCCGCCTGCACCTTGAGCGAGCGCACCTGCCGCTCGAGCTCGGCGAGCAGGTCGGCGGCGCGCTGGATGTCCTGCTCGGTGCGATCGAGGCGGCGCACCGCCTCCTTGCGCCGCACGCGGTAGCGGCTGGTGCCGGCGGCCTCCTCGAGCAGCACGCGCCGCTCGGCCGGGCTCGCGCGCAGGATGGCGTCGATCTGCCCCTGCGCCATGAACGAGTAGCCGCCGACGCCGAGGCCGGTGTCGAGGAAGAGGTCCTTGATCTCCTTCAGCTTCGCCGGCGCGTCGTTGATGCGGTACTCGCCGTCGCCGTCCTTGCTGAGGCGGCGCGTCACCTTCACTTCGGGCGACGGATGGGGCAGCCGGCCGTTGCTGTTGTCGAAGACCAGCGACACCTCGGCGCCGTCGACGGTCGCCGAGTCGCCGCGGTAGACGACGTCGGCCATCCCGGAGCTGCGCAGCCGCGTCGGCCGCGTCTCGCCGAGCGCCCACTGGATGGCGTCGACGAGGTTGCTCTTGCCGCAGCCGTTGGGCCCGACGATCGCGGTGATGCCGTCGCCGATCAGGAACTCGGTCCGGTTGGCGAACGACTTGAAGCCGTACATCTCGACTTTGGTGAGCTTCATCGGAGGTGCTTCATCGGGGTTGGTTCACAGCTCCTGCGCCGCGTCGGCGGGACGCGCGGCGCGATGCGGCGCGCCGGCGACGGCGGCGGCGAGGGCGAGGCCGTGCGGCTGCGGGTCGAAGGCATAGCGGAACGCGGCGCCGTCGTGGGCGATGCCGAGCACGTCGCGACCGCGCGGATAGAGCAGGAAGTCGGCGCGGCCGAAGCGCGCCTCGGCGTCGGGGAAGGGCTCCTCGCGCAGCTCGAAGCGGCCACTCGCCGCGCCGCCGACCGGCAGCGCCGCGCGCAGCTCGGCGACGATCCGCTCGCGCAGCTCGGCCGCCGCCTCGCTCTCCTGCGGGTCGCGCTCGGTGATGGCGCGCACCGCCGCGTCGACGCCGACCGGCACCAGCACGAGCTGGTAGGCGTGGCTGCCCGGCAGCTCGAGCGGCAGGTCGCGCGCGATCTCGCGCAAGAGCTCCTTCAGGCGGCGGAGGAACCCGACCCCCTGCTCGTCGCGCTGCAAGAGGACGCGCAACAGGTTGGCGCCCGCGGCGACCGCCCGCTCGACGAGTTCCGGCAGCGCGGCGAGCAGGTCGCGATCGCGGCGGCGGCCGGCGGCGAGCGCGAGGCGGGCGACGTTCAAGCCGATGCGCGCCCCCACCACCCGCACGGTCGGACCGCCCGTCTGCGGCGCGTGGGCGACGTCGGCCGCACCGAGCGCGAGCGCTGATTGGAGCGGCGCGGCGAAGCGCAGCAGCTGCCCCTCCTCGTCGCCGCCGTCGAGCAGCAGCCGCACGCGCGGCACGCGCAGGTGGGGCGACGCGGCCACCGCCTCGTCGAGCAGCTGGCGCACGAACGCATGCATCCGCTCGCGCACGGCGCCCGGCGCGCCGCCGCGGCGGAACAGCCGCGTCGCCACCGGCGACGGCAGGTCGGCCCCGACGCCGAGCACGCGGCGCGGCGCCTGGCCGCGCGAGCCGTGGCCCGGCGCATCGGCGAGCGCGAGCAGCAGCGTGCGCGCCGCGTCGGCCGCTCGCGCGTCGTCGGCGAAGGCGGGCGCGAGCGCGCGCTCGACGTGGTGCAGCTCGAGCGGCCCGTGCAGCGCCGGCTCGAGGCCGTGGACCAGATGGAGCAGGCTGGCGAGCGCGCCGGGCCACGCCGCGCGCCGCACCTCGCCGAAGTCGAGCGTCGCCTGCAGCGCCTGGCCCGGCGCGGCGAGGCCGTCGACATGGAGCGCCCCTTCGAGGTGCGCCGTCGCGACGGCCGGTTCGAGCAGGCGCGCGAGCGACCAGCGGCGCAGCAGCTCGGCGCCGAGGCGCGCTTCGGGCCGCTCGCCGCCGTGGCCGCGCTGGAAGGCGAGCGCCTCGACCTCGGCCGCCGGGAGCCCGAGCCCCTGCTCGCGCGCGAGGCGATCGGAGCAGCCGCGCGCCAGCAGCTCGGCCGCGATGAGCTGGCGGACGGTCGCCGCCGCGATCACGTCGCCGCCGAGCGCTCGCGCCTGCCGCTCGACCGCGGCGGCGATGGCGGTCGCGTCGCTCCGCTTCATGCCGCCGTCGACCAGCAGCGCGGTGGCGATCTTCGCCGGATCGAACGGATCGAGGCACTCGCGACCGAGCGACGCCACGCGCAGCGCATGGCCCTCCGCGCCGCTCTCGCGCGCGCCGGCCGCCGCCGCGCCGAGCGGCTCGTTCGCGTGCAGCAGGATGTAGGAGCGCGCCACCTCGTGGTGGCCGGTCTCCATCAGCACCCGCTCGGTCGTCTCGCGCAGCGCGCGCGTCGACGGCGCGATCGAGCCGTGCTCCTCCTCCAGCACCAGCGCGACCAGCGCGGCGAGCTCCTCGGCGAGCAGCAGCTCCCCTTGGCCGACCGCGACCGCCGAGCGGTGGATCGACTGCGCGAGGCGCGCCGCATCGAACGGTTCGCGGCTGCCGTCGCGCCGCACGATCTCGCGGATCGGCAGGCGGTCGTTCGGCGAGGCGCGGCCGTCGTGCGCGTCAGCCACGCGGGCTGCCCTCGCCGCGCGCCTCGCCGCGGCGCGCCCCCTTCGGATCGGGGCGATCGTTCAGCAGCGGCCCGAGCTCCTCGAGGAACTGCTCGACGTCCTTGAACTCGCGGTAGACCGAGGCGAAGCGGACGTAGGCGACCGGGTCGAGCTTGCGCAGCTCGTTCATGACGAGGTTGCCGACGAACTGCGACGAGACGTCCTTGTCGAACATCTCGTTCAGCTGCGCCTCGATGCGCCGCGTCAGCTCCTCGATCTGCTCCTGCGACACCGGCCGCTTCTCGCACGCCTTCAGGATCCCGGCGCGCAGCTTCAGTCGATCGAACGGGACGCGTGTGCCGTCCTTCTTGATGACGCGCAGCTCGAGTTCCTCGATCGTCTCGTAGGTGGTGAAGCGGCGCCCGCAATCGAGGCACTCGCGACGACGACGGATCACCGCCGCGTCGCCCGAGGTGCGCGAGTCGATGACCTTGTCGTTGTTCGCCTTGCAGTACGGACAGCGCATCGCGGCGCGACTCCCCCTCGCGAGCCAGAGGCCGCGGGATTGTCGCGCCCCAGGGATGGGGTGTCAAAGATCCTGACCGACGAGATGTTGGGGCGGCGCCGCTCGCCGCGCCCCCATCAGCCCGCCCGCTGCAGGCGGCCGTCACGCAGCTCGAAGCGCTGCTCCTCGAAGCGGCGGCGCAGCCGCGGGAACGAGGGGAGCAATCCGTCGAGCTTCTGCAGCGCTTCCGGATGGCTTCGCCACACGTTGTCCGCAATCTGCAGCGCCGTGGCGACCTCGCCCTGCACGATCGCGACGGCGAGCCGGCCGAGCCACGCATCGACCAGGGCACCATCGATGCGCAGCGCCTGCTCGAACGCGCGGCCCGCGAGTGCGAGCGGCTCGTCGGCGGCGAGGTCGGCCTCGGCGACACGGAAGAGGTCGAGGCCGGTCGCGGCGAGGCGGCCGGCGAGGCGTGCGCGCGTCAGGCCGAGCTCGGCGAGCCACGTCTCGGCCGGTGCGCGCAGCGCCGTGCGCGCCGCCGCCGCGAGCGCCGCGCTCGCCGCGTCGTCGAGCGCGGGCAGCTTCGTGCGCAGCGCAGCGAGCAGCGGCTCGACGAGCGACTCGGCGAGGCGCGCCGTCCCCTCCGGCGTCGGATGGCAGTAGTCGAGGAAGAGCGCGCTGCCGGGAGCCGCGCCGCCTCCCTCGGCGAAGAGCGGCTCCGGATCGACGAGGAGCGCGTCGCCGCGCGCGGCGAGTTCGCGCACCACCGCCGCGAGGCGCGGCCCGGCGCGGTTCGGGTAGCCGTCGCACGCGAGCGCGCGCCGGTAGAGGTCGCGCGCAGCCGCGTCGTCGCCCGCCCGCTCGGCGAGACGCGCGGCGAGGAACGCGAGGCGCGCCACGCCGTCGTCCTGCGCCAGCAGCGCCGCCGCGCGCGCGCGCCACGCGGCGAGCTGCGCGCCTCCCTCGATCGACAGCGGCGCCGCGGGCAGCAGCACGCTCTCGGGCAGCAGCGCGCGCGCGTCGCTCTCGAGCGACTCGAGGCCGCGCCGGAACGCCGCGCGAGTCGCCCCATCGAGCGGCCGGGTGAAGTGCGACCAGCACGGCGCGAAGGCGAGGTTCTCGACCGGCGTCATCAAGAGCAGCGGCACGCCGGCCGCGCGCGCCGCCGCGCCGATCGCCGCGAGGTTGTCGCGGTAGCGCGCCACGCCGCGCGCGAACTCGGTCGGCGCGAGCCACGCCGCCTCCCCCACCGAGAGCGGCGCCGGCCGCGCGTCGCTCGGCAGCGCGCGGCGCCATTCGCGCGACTGGCCGGCGCGCACCAGCGCGAGCGCGCGCCACTGCGTCCGCAGACGCGCGAAGGCGCCGTCGCGCAGCGGCTCGACGTAGGAGGCCTGGAACTCGTTGTGGCCGCTCGCGACCACCAGCGCGTCGGGCGCGAGCGCCAGCGCCGCGACCGCGGCGGCGCGCACGTCGTCGCTCGAGTCGGCGGAGCGACCGAAGTTCACCACCTCGACGGCGGTCGGCACCCCGGCGCGGCGCAGCGCCCATTCGAGGAGGCGCGCGAACGAGAGCTCGCCGTGGAACGGGAAGCCGGCGACCGTCGACTCGCCGACCACGATCACGCGCAGCGTGCCGTCCGCCTTCTGCGGCGCGCAGGCGAGCCGATCGGCGGCGGCGGTCGGATCGCCGCGCTCGCCGTTGCCGCTCGGCGCGCGCGCGACCCGCGGCCCCGCGTCGGTCTCGAGCGTGACGAACGGGCGTTCGTCGCCGACGCCGAGCAATCGCAGCGAGAGCTCGAGCGTCGTGAAGGCGAGCAGCGCGAGGGCGACGCCGAACGCCACCAGCGCCGCACGACGTCCGGCGCCGCTCATGGCTTCCCCTCCCACGTGAGCCGTGCCGAGTCGATGGCGACGCCGGCGCTCCGCAGCGTGTCGACCAGCCCGGGCAGCGCCGCGACATGGGGCAGCAGCTGCGCGAGTCCCTCCGGATCGTCGCGCTCGAAGGCGAGCAGGCGCGCGCGCGCGTCGTCGCGCGCTCCCGCGGAGGCGGCGACCAGCGCGGCGAGGAAGCGCTGGAACGGGTCGCGCTCGAGCGCGGGCGCGAGGCGCAGCGCCGCGTCGAGCAGCTCGCCGACGTTGCGCCACGCTTCGGGCGGGATGGTCGGCAGCGTGCCGAGCTGCGTCGCGACGGCGCGCGCCTCGTAGAGCAGCTGTTGGCCGCTCTGCGCCTCGCTGACCTGCAGCTCGCGGCAGTACGCGGCGAAGCGCGCAGCGTCGTCGCCGGCCGGCTCGCGCGACGGATCGAAGGCCGACTCCGGCGCGACGAGGCCGCTCGTCCGCAGCGTCGCGAGCAGCGCGTCGGCGATGCGCCAGTGGCCGAAGAGGCGCGGGTGGCAGTAGTCGTAGAAGAGCTCGTCGCCCGCCACGCCGAGCGGATCGGCGGCGTCGAACAGCGGCTGCAGGTCGACGCGGAGCGCGCCGCGCGCCTGCGCCAGGGCGTCGAGCGCCGCGATGAGGTCGGGCGAGGCGCGTTCCGGCAGCCCATCGAGCGCGAGCGAGCGGGCGAAGGCGGTGCGCGCCTCCTCGCGGCGACCGAGCGCGAGCAGCAGCCGGCCGCGCCGCCAGTGGAGCAGCGCAGCGTCGGGCTCGCCGGCGAGCGCGTGCTCGACCTCGGCGAGCCACGCCGCGGCGCGCTGCGGCTCGGGAGCCTCGGGCGGCGCCGATGCCAGCGGGCGCAACGGCAGCGAGTCGATCGCGCGCGCGACCGCTTCGACGGCGGCGGCGCGCGCGGCCGCGTCGGGTCCCGGGCCGATCCGCGAGTAGCGCGGCGGGTGGTCGGCGACGTTCGAGGCGGGCAGGCAGACGACCACCGGGATCGCCCGTTCGCGCGCGACGTCGAGCAGCGCCGCGACGCCGTCGACGAAGAGCTCGCACGCGAAGGCGCGTTGCTCCGCCGAGAGGAAGTCGCCCTCCGCCACTCGCGGCGGCGGCGCCAACGTGTCGCGCGGCAGCGGCCAAAGCTGCTGCAGGAGGCGGCTGCGCGCGCGGCGGGCGAGGCTCGGTTGCACGACGCCGAGCAGGTTCGGCTTCTTGAGTTCGTTGTGGCCGACGTAGAGGAGCAGCAGGTCGGGCGCGAAGGCGGGCAGCTCTCGCGCGAGCGTCGGCCAGTCGTGGCTGTCGTAGCCGTTCTTGCCGCAGTTCACGACCTCGAGGCCGTCGCGCGCGAGTTGCCGGCGCAGCCGCGCCTCGAGGAAGCGCGAGTAGGAGGCGTGCGGCGCGAAGCCGGCGCCGAAGGTGGTCGACTCGCCGATCGAGAGGATGCGCAGGTGCCCGGGCGCCTTCTCGCGCGCCATCGCGTAGCGGCCGACGTCCGCCGCTCCATGGCGCGCCGCGGCCGCCGGGTCGATGGCGTAGAGCGGATGGCCGGCGCCATCGCGGAGCGGTCGCGTCGGATCGGCCGGGTCGGGCACCACCACGAAGTGCGGCGGCGGCCGCGGGAGCGGCAGCCAGCCGGAGCGATCGAGCAGCGCGATCGCGGCGAGCCCGAGCAGCGCCGTCGCGACGGCCGACGCGACCGCGAGCAGCAGGCGCGCCGCGAAGCTGCGCCGGCGCGCCACGCCGACGCTTCGGCCGAGGGAGCGGCCGAGGGAGCGATCGCTGCGATGGCCCGCGCCCGCCGTCACTCTGCGTCCCTCCGCGCTCCCCCGCTCTTCCCGGCTCTTCCCGGACGCGTCGCGACGCGCCGCGCTAGTTCGACGGCGTCACCTTGAGGAACTTCATCTGCACCATGCCGAGCAGCGAGTTGGTGAGCATGTAGAGCGACTGGCCGGCCGCGTACTTGTAGAGCATCACCCCGAACAGGATCGGGAAGAAGTTCATCATCTTCTGCATCTGCGCCTGCTGCGGGTCGGCCGGCTTCGGCATCATCCGGTTCTGCAGCAGCCACGCGACCACCATGAGGATCGGCAGCAAGTGGAGCTGCCCGATCAGCGGCAGCTCGAACGGCAGCGGCACGACGTCGGGCGCCGAGAGGTCGCTGATCCAGCCGAAGAACGGCTGGTGCCGCAGCGGCGGCGCGCTCGACATGATCTGGAAGAGGCCGTACCAGACCGGCATCTGCAGGAAGAGGATGAGGCAGCCGAAGATGGGCGGGCGCACGCCGTGCTCGCGCATCAGCTTCTGCTGCTCCTGGTTCATCTTCTGCAGGTTGCCCTTGTACCGCTTCTTCAGCTCCTCGATCTGCGGCTGCAGCAGCTTCATCTTCTTCTGGAACTGCTCCATCGTCCGGCTCTGCAGGCGGTTGAGCGGGAAGAGCAGCACCTTCACGGTGAGCGTCAGCAGGATGATCGCGACGCCCCAGTTGCCGGTGAACGACTCGAGCAGCGTCATCCAGCCGAGCAGCAGCTTGTTGATCCAGCGGAACGTGGTGCCGCCGTACTCGATCTCGTAGAGCACGCGGAACGAGTCGAACTGCGGCCCCTCCATCACCGCGGGCGTGCGCGGTCCGGCGAACGCGGTGAAGCGCAGCACCAGCGGCGCGCCGCCGGCGGCGGGGAACGGCACCTTGAGGAACGACTCGGTGCGCACGTTGGTGCGCGTCTCCTTGCGCAGCTCGGCCGCCTCCTCGGGGGCGAGCTCGGCGCGGCCGGCGAGCTTCTTCGCGCGCTCCTGCTCGAAGCGGAACGGGTCGTCGATGGCGGTGCAGTGGACGCTGTCGACGTAGCCGGCCGTGGCCGCATCGGGCGCGATCACGAAGCCGAAGAAGTTGCTGCGCGCGCCGAAGAAGGGCAGCAGCTCGTCGCGCCGGAAGCCGCGCGTCTGCGGGCCGTCCTCGAGCGACTTCGCGTCGAGCAGCTCGAGCTTGTCCTCGTCCTCGCTGGTGATCACCCCGGCGGGCGGCTTGGCGAACGGCGAGTTGCGTTCGTCCCAGATGCCGCCGGCGGCGATCAACCCGTACGACGAAGTCCCTTGCGAGAGCTCCGCGCGGTCGCTCGCGAAAGCGAGCTCGACGTCGAAGAGGTGGCTCTCGCGGCGGAAGGTGAAGCGCTTCTCGAAGCGCCGCCCCGCGCCGTCCTCGAGCTTGAAGACGAGCTGCTCGCCGCCCTCGACGGGCCGCCGCTCGTGCGCCCAGTTGACCTCGCCGAGCGGGAGCGCCGCGCTGCCGACGGTGCGCGCGTTGTGGGCGAGTTCGAAGGTGGCGGCGGCGGGATCGTGCGCGGCGAGCAGCGGCAGCCAGTGCGACGGGTCGTCGCGCTTCGCCGGATCGGCGCCGTCGCCCGGCGCGCGGAAGTAGTCCTTCAGCAGCAGCTCGAGCAGCACGGCGCCGTGGTTCGAGAAGCGGGCGCGGAAGCGGTCGGTGTCGACGACGATCGCGTCGTCGCGCTCGACGCCGGTCGTCGCAGCGAAGGCAGGTGCCCCCTCGACGGCGGCGGGCGCGGGCTCGGCGACGATCGGCGCGGCGTTCGACTCGCCCGGCGGCGCGACCGGCGGCTCCTTCGCCTTCTGGCAGGAGCGGACCGAGAAGAACGTCGCCATGAAGATGATGAAGACGACGAACGCCGAGACAGGGCGACGATCGGAAGGCTGATTCGGGTCCATGGAACCTTTCATTCTCGGTCGTTGGGCGTCCGGCCCGGCCGTCGCCCTTCCGCGATCACCGTCGGCCGGCGACCGCCACCACTCCGTGCGGCCGCCGTTGCCGGCGACCGCCCCAGTTGCGCGCCGTGCTCAGCGCCCTTCCTGCAAGCGGGCCGCGAGGTAGCGCGGCAGGACGCCCGTATCGAGGATCTTCTTCTGCGTGGCGCGGTAGTCGTACTCGACGCGGTGGAACCAGACGGTCTCGCCATCGAAGGTCGCGTACGACGCGCGCGGATCGCCGTCGCGCGGCTGGCCGACCGAGCCGACGTTGATGAGCGCCTTGCCCTGCGTGCGGCGGTAGCCGTCCGGGAAGCGCGCCGGCACCAGGAACGCCGGCGACTCGGTGTAGACGCCGGGCACGTGCGAATGGCCGACGAAGCAGAAGTCGCAGCGCATCCGCTCGAAGACCTCGCGCATCTTCGGCCCGTCCTGCGCGTCGCGCGGGAGCATGTACTCGCGCACCGGATCGCGCGGCGAGCCGTGCACCAGCAGCGCGTTGTCGATCTGGTGCGAGGTCGGCATCGCGCCGATCAGCGCCCACAGCTCGTAGTTCTCCTCCGGCGGATGCTCCTTCGCGTTCAGCTGCTCCCGGGTCCACTCGAGCGCGATGCGGGCGCGCTCGTTGAAGTCCTCCGGGTGGTACATGCACGCCTCCTCGTGGTTGCCGAGGAGCGTCACTTCCCATTCCTTCACGCGCTTCAGCGTGGCGCGCGGCTGCGGGCCGTAGCCGATGACGTCGCCGAGGCAGACGATGCGCTCGACGTTGCGCCGCTCGAGGTCGGCGAGGACGGCCTCGAGCGCTTCGACGTTCGAGTGGATGTCGGAGATGATCGCCCGGAGCATGTCGACAGGTCGCCTAGCGGGTGGGCGGGAGCGGCGGCGTCCCGGAACGAGGGGCGACACGGTAGCCGGCCGCACGGCTCCTCGCCATGCGACACGTCGCCGGCGCCACGGGAGACGTCGTGCGCGGCGCGGCGTCAGGGCGCGCGGTCACGCCGAGTCGGCGGCGGCGAGCGGCAGCGCTTCGTCGACCAGCATGATCGGGAAGCCGTCGCGGATCGGGTAGGCGAACTTGCCGTCGGCGCGCACCAGCGCGCCGTCGATGCGCTGGACGACCTTCTGGCCGCCGCGGTTCTGCAGCACGCCGCGCTCGATCAATCCGTTGAGGCGCAGGACGAGCTCGGCGCCGCCGAGCGTCACGCCCTCCTTCGTCTCCGGGCACGCGAGGATGTCGAGCAGTTCGCGATCGAGCATCGGTTCGTTCTCCGCCGGCACCTTACCCGCCTCCGTGCGCCGCCGTTCCGCGGCGTCCCCGGCCGCCCGCCGCAGCCGCGCGCGCGCCGCCGCTCGGCTCGCTCTCACCGCAGCCACCCTTCGTCGCGGAAGCTCCGGTAGCCCTCGGCCGCGACGACGACGTGGTCGAGCAGCCGGATCCCGAGCAGGCTGCCCGCCTCGGCGAGGCGCGCGGTCACCTGATGGTCCTCGACGCTCGGCGTCGGATCGCCGCTCGGGTGGTTGTGGACCAGGATCACCGCCGCGGCCGCCAACCCGATCGCCGGCCGGAACACTTCGCGCGGGTGGATCACCGACGACATCAGCGAGCCGACCGAGATGCAGCGTTCGCCGAGCAGCCGGCTGCGGGCGTCGACGAGCAGCACGTGGACGCGCTCGCGCCGCTCGACCGCGAGTTCGCGCCGCAGCAGCGCGTCGACCTTCGCCGCCGCGTCGAGCAGCGTGCCGCCGCGCGCCGGCGCACGGGCGATCCGCCGCGCCATCTCGACCACCGCCGCGAGCCGACACGCTCGCTCCGCGCCGACGCCGGGCACGCCGCACAGTTCCGCGAGCCCGAGATCGGAGAGGCCGTCGAGCCGGCCGCTGACGCGCAGCAGCTCCTCGGCCACGACGAGCGCCGGCCGCCGCCGCCCCGCCGAGCCGAGCACGGTCGCGAGCAGTTCGCGATCGGTCAGCGCCTCCGCGCCGTGGAGCCGCAGCTTCTCGCGCGGGCGCGGCAAGGGAGGCGGCGTGGGCGCCAGCGGCGGCGCCAGCGGTGGCGCCGGCGCGGGGCGTGGCGGGAGCGGCAGCGAGGAGGAGGGTGGCGGAGTTTCCATGGCGCAAGCGAAGACGTCGCTCGCGACCGCTGGTGACGCCGCGCCGGCGTGAGGCGGGTGCGCCGCGCGCGGCCTCCTAAGTTCGATCGCTCAGTCGAGCAGGACCGCTTCGCCCCAGACGGCGCGATCGGCGACGTCCTCGCCGCTGCCGAAGTCGGCGATCAAGGTGAGCACCTTGCCGCCGCTCACGTCGAGCGCCTCGAGCGCCTGCGCCGGCTCGCCGCCGCGCACGGCACCGCTCTTCCAGCGCTCGACTCCGTCGACCAGCACGCGGAACTCGACGGCCCCGCGCTCCGGAAGTTCGAGCACCTCGTCGCTGATGCCGACGACGGCGACGAAGCGGCGCGCGCTCGCGGGCAGCGCGAAGGAGAGCTCGCTGCGCGAATGGCAACCGAGCCCCTTGCCGAAGCGCCGACCGCCGCACTGCAGCGGCTGGCCGGTGACGCTGCGATCGCGCCGCCACGGGTGGAGGAAGTCGTCGGCGCCGCCGAGGTAGGGACGCTCGCGCACCTCGACGGGCGCGAGGTCGGAGAGCCAGCGCCGCGTGCCGTCGCGCAGCCGCAGGCCGAGCAGCGCCTCGCGTGGCAGCGCGACCTCGCGCTCGGTGGCGAGCGGCTTCAAGACCAGTTCCGCCGCCGTGAGCCGCACGAGTTCGCCGATCAGCGTGCCGTCCGGCAGCAGGTCGGCCTCGACGACGACCCCCTTCGGCGCGCGCGGCTCGACCTGCTGCTCCAGCACGACCGCCTCGACCTCGTCGTAGCGGAAGTCGCCGGTGCCGAGCGAGTAGTCGAAGCGGACGCCGGTGGGCGTGAGTGCGACCAGCGTGCCGCGCGTGTGATCACCGCCGACCTCGAGTCGCCGGTGGAGCGTGTCGCCCTCTTCCGCGGGCGCGAAGGCGGCGACGTCGAGCGCCGCGTGGCGCGGCCCGACGAAGAGGGCGTGGAGCGCGTCGAGCGGGATCGCGAGCGTGTTGCCGGTGGCGAGCTCGAACTGCACCTCCTCCTCGTCGCCCCCCACGACCTTGCCGAGCAGGCGGCTGCCGTCGTGGAGGCGCGCGGTCATGGTGCCGATCGCCGTGCGCGCCCCGGTCGCCGCGTACTCGACCGAGACGATCTCCTGCAGCGGGAGGCGCCGCATGCCGCCCGCGACCACCGCGACGCTCGCCTCGCCGTCGGCGCCGAAGGTGATGGCGCTCGCGCCCAAGCGGCTGCCGTCGCGCAGGAGGAGGAGCACCGGATCGACGGTGCGGGCGCGATCGAGTGCCGGAGCGCCGCGCGTCGCGCCAGCGGCGATCGCGAAGGACGGCAGGAGCAGCGGCGCGAGCAGCCATGCGAGGCGCGGCGCGAGGCGAGTCTTGGCGGTCATGGCGCGCGATTGTAGGAGGGGCGCTCCCCGGGGATCGACGCCAATTTGTCAACGGGAGCCCGGGGCCGCTGCCGCCCCGACGACAAACTGTCGCGCTCGGCCCGCCACGCGCGGCGCGGGACGAGGCACTCGGTTTGCCTACAGCCGCCCGGCTCGGTAGCGCCCCACCACGGGCGCCCATTCGAAGAGACGACGCCGCCCGACCACGTGCCCGCCCTCGATCGAGGCGGTCGCGTGTCGCCCGACCAACGGCGCGAAGACGAAGGAGAGCACTCGGAAATGGCGAAGCAGATGGTGTTCGAGCAGGAGGCGCAGGAGCGTCTCCTCGCCGGCGTGACCAAGCTGGCCCGTGCCGTGAAGACGACGCTCGGTCCGCGCGGCCGCTGCGCGGTGCTCGACAAGGGTTGGGGCGGCCCGTCGATCATCAACGACGGCGTCACCGTCGCGGAGGAGATCGAGCTCTCCGACGCCTACGAGAACCTCGGCGCGCAGCTCGTGCGCGAGGCGGCCTCGAAGACCAACGACCTCGCCGGCGACGGCACCACCACCGCGACCATCCTCTCCGAGGCGCTCTACAAGGAGGGGCTGAAGCTCCTCACCGCCGGCGTCAACCGCGCGGCGCTCGTGCGCGGCATGAAGCGCGCCTGCGACGACGTCACGAACGCGCTGCAGGCGATGAGCAAGAAGGTGTCGAGCAGCAAGGAGATCGCGCAGGTCGGCGCCATCTCGGCGAACAACGATCCCGAGACCGGGAAGATGATCGCCGACGCGATGGACAAGGTCGGCAAGGACGGCGTCATCACGGTCGAGGAAGGCAAGACCACCGAGACCTCGGTCGACGTGGTCGAGGGCATGCAGTTCGATCGCGGCTACCTCTCGCCGCACTTCGTGACGCAGCCCGAGAAGATGACCTGCATCCTCGAGAATCCGCTGATCCTCATCTACGAGGACAAGATCAGCTCGATCGTGAAGCTCGTCCCGCTGCTCGAGAAGGTCAGCAAGTCGGGCCGCCCGCTGCTGATCATCGCCGAGGAGATCGAGGGCGAGGCGCTCGCGACCCTGGTGGTGAACAAGCTGCGCGGCATCCTGCAGTGCTGCGCCGTGAAGGCGCCGGGCTACGGCGATCGGCGCAAGCAGTACCTCGAGGACCTGGCGATCCTCACCGGCGGCACCGCCGTCATGAAGGACGTCGGCCTCGAGCTCGACAAGATCGACCTGAACCGGCTCGGCAAGGCGAAGAAGGTCACCATCGACGCCGAGCACACCACGGTGATCGGCGGCGCCGGCGCGGCGGCCGCGGTCTCCGGTCGCGTGAAGCAGATCCGCCGCGAGATCGAGGTCGCCACCTCCGACTACGACAAGGAGAAGCTGCAGGAGCGGCTCGCGAAGCTGGCCGGCGGCGTGGCGCAGATCAACCTCGGCGGCGCGACCGAGACCGAGGTGAAGGAGAAGAAGGCGCGCGTCGAGGACGCGCTGCACGCCACTCGCGCGGCGGTGGCCGAGGGCATCGTCCCGGGCGGCGGCGTCGCGCTGCTGCGCTGCCGCAAGGCGATCGCGAAGAAGGAGCGCCCGTCCGGCGACGAGAAGTTCGGCTACGACATCGTCGAGCGCGTGCTCGGCATCCCGTGCCGCACCATCGCCGACAACTCGGGCTTCGACGGCGCGCTGATCGCGAGCCAGGTCGAGGCGGCGAGCGGCAGCAACGGCTTCAACGCCCTCTCCGGCGAGATGTGCGACCTCGTCGACGCGGGCGTCGTCGATCCGGCCAAGGTGGTCCGCACGGCGCTGCAGAACGCGGTGAGCGTGGCGACGCTGCTGATCTCGTCCGACGCGCTGATCACCGATCTCCCGAAGAAGGAGAAGGGCGGCGGCCACGACGACCACGACCACGGCGGCATGGGCGACATGGACATGTGAGAAGGTCGGGCGCGAGCGACGGCGCACCGCACGTGCGCCGCGGCTCGCAAGCGCCCGCCGCTTGGTTCCGCGCACGCATCCCAACAACCATCCTCGAGGCGCACGCGCCTCGACAGCTCGGAGGGAAGGAACGATGGCGAAGTTCAAGCCCCTGGACGATCGGATCGTGGTGCAGGTCCTCGACGCCGAGGAGCGCACCGCGGGCGGCATCCTGCTGCCCGACGCCGCGAAGGAGAAGCCGCAGCGCGGCACCGTGACCGCGGTCGGTCCGGGCCGGATGCTGAAGAACGGCACGCGCGCCGGAGTCGCCGTGAAGCAGGGCGACACCGTGCTGTTCGGCAAGTACGCCGGCACCGACGTCGCCGTCGGCGGCCAGGAGTTCAAGATCCTGAAGGAGACCGAGGTGCTGGCGCGCCTCGACAAGGCGTGACGCGCGCGACGCCCCGCCCGACTCCCTCGCCGCGCGGCGGTCGAGGGGAGTTCGAGCCGCGCTGAGTTCCCCCGATCCACGAACCGCCGGCCGCCCCGCGCGGCCGCAGCAAGGAACCGAAGAGCCCATGGCGAAGCAGATCCTCTACGACGACGATGCCCGGCGGAAGATGCGCGACGGCGTGCACGCGCTGGCGCGCGCGGTCAAGGTCACGTTCGGGCCGGCCGGCCACACCGTGATCCTGAAGAAGTCCTACGGCGGCCCGACCGTCACGAAGGACGGCGTCTCGGTCGCCAAGGAAGTCGAGCTTGAGGACCCCTTCGAGAACATGGGCGCCAAGCTCGTGATCGAGGTGGCGAAGAAGACCGGCGACGCGGCGGGCGACGGCACCACCACCGCCACGATCCTCGCCGAGTCGATCTTCTCGGAAGGGCTGCGCTACCTCTCGAGCGGCGTGAACCCGACCGTGCTGAAGCGCGGCATCGACAAGTCCGTCGACGCCGTGGTCGCCGAGCTGAAGACCCTCGCCAAGAAGGTGAAGGGGCGCGACGAGATCCAGCAGGTCGCGACGATCGCCGCCAACGGCGACGCGCAGATCGGCGAGATCCTCGCCACCGCCATGGACCGCGTCGGCCAGGACGGCGTGATCACCGTCGAGGAGAGCAAGTCGACCGAGACCTCGGTCGAGCTCGTCGAGGGCCTGCGCTTCGACAAGGGCTACCTCTCGCCCTACTTCATCACCAACGTGCAGGCGATGACCTGCGAGATCGAGAACCCGCTCATCCTCATCCACGAGGCGAAGATCTCGAACCTCCGCTCGCTGCTGCCGCTGCTCGAGCAGATCGCGCAGGCGGGCCGGCCGCTCGTGATCATCGCGGAGGACGTGTCGAGCGAGGCGCTCGCGGCGCTGGTCGTGAACCGCCTGCGCGGCACGCTGCAGTGCGTCGCGGTGAAGGCGCCGGGCTTCGGCGATCGCCGCAAGGCGATGCTGCAGGACCTCGCGATCCTCACCGGCGGCAGCTTCGTCAGCGAGGACCTCGGCAAGAAGCTCGAGTCGCTGCTCCTCTCCGACCTCGGCTCGTGCAAGCGGATCGTGGTGGACAAGGACAACACGACGATCGTCGAGGGCGCCGGCAAGAAGGCCGCCATCAAGGAGCGCGTCGAGCAGATCCGCGCGCAGATCGAGCAGACCACCTCCGACTACGACAAGGAGAAGCTCCAGGAGCGCCTTGCCAAGCTCGCGGGCGGCGTCGCCGTGGTGAAGGTCGGGGCGCCGACCGAGGCGGCGATGAAGGAGCGCAAGGACCGCGTCGAGGACGCGCTCCACGCCACCAAGGCGGCGGTCGAGGAGGGGATCGTGGTGGGCGGCGGCGTCGCGCTGCTGCGCTGCGCGGTCGCGCTCGACGGCCTGAAGCTGAAGGGCGACGAGCAGTTCGGCAAGGAGATCCTCGCCAAGGCGCTCGAGGCGCCGATCCGCCAGCTCGGTGCCAATGCCGGCCTCGAGGGCAGCGTGGTCTGCGCCGAGGTGAAGTCGCGCAAGGGCAACGTCGGCTTCAACGGCCTCACCTGCGACTACGAGGACCTCGTCAAGGCGGGCGTGGTCGATCCGGTGAAGGTCGTGCGCCTCGCGCTGCAGAACGCGGCGTCGGTGTGCGGCCTGATGCTGACCACCGACACGCTCGTGACCGACTTGAAGGAGAGCAAGAAGGCGGTCGTCGGCAGCACCACCTGAACCGTGCGTGGCGTCCCCGCGACCTCGCGGCGCCACGGCAACGGACGTGCCCCTGGCTGCAGGCTGTTCACGGCCCCGCGAGACGCGCAGCGGCGCTCTCGCGGGGCTGCATTCCGATCCGACCTCGTGACGCGCGCCTGAGCGGAGACGCTGGATGTCGACCCCCCGCGACTACTACGAGATCCTCGGCGTCGCCCGCACCGCGGCCGCCGACGAGATCAAGCGGGCGTTCCGCAAGCTCGCGCTGCAGTACCACCCCGACCGCAACAAGGACGACCCGAAGGCGGAGGAGAAGTTCAAGGAGGCGGCGGAGGCGTACGAGATCCTCTCCGACGCCGACAAGCGCAAGATCTACGACCAGTACGGTCACGCCGGCGTCCGCCAGGGCGGCCACGCGCGCGGCTTCGGGAACTTCGAGGAGATCTTCCAGGCGTTCGGCGACATCTTCGGGATGGGCGGACGCGGTGGCGGTGGCGGCGGCGGGTCGGTCTTCGACGAGTTCTTCGGCCAGTTCACCGGCGCCGGCAGCGGCCCGCGCCGGCAGCGCGGCGCGACGCTCAAGTGCCAGCTCGACATCACCCTCGAGGAGGCGGCGCGCGGCACCGAGCGCACCATCGAGGTGACCCGCAACGAGCACTGCGGCGAGTGCAAGGGCAGCGGCGCGGCGGCGGGCAGCGCCCCCACCGTCTGCCCCGCCTGCCGCGGCAAGGGGGTCGTCCACCAGTCGCAGGGCTTCTTCTCGATCCGCACCACTTGCGGCCGCTGCCAGGGCGAAGGCGAGATCCTCGAGCATCCGTGCCGCAAGTGCCGCGGCACCGGCACCGAGAAATCGCGCCGCGAGCTGAACGTGCGGCTGCCGGCCGGCGTCGACACCGGCACGCAGGTCCGCCTCGCCGGCGAGGGCGAGCCGGGCGCGCGCGGCGGCCCGCGCGGCGACCTCTACTGCATCGTCAACGTGAAGCCGCACGCCCTCTTCCAGCGCGAGGGCGACGACCTCCACCTCGACGTGCCGGTCAGCTTCACGGGACTCGTGCTCGGCACGAAGATCGAGGTGCCGACGCTCGCCGGTCCCGCGTCGCTCTCCATCGCCGCGCGCACCGCGGCCCACACCGTGCTGCGGCTGCGCGGCAAAGGGATCCCGAACTTGCGCGGCGGCGGACCGGGCGACCTGCTCGTCCGCATCACGCTCGACCTGCCGAAGAAGGTGACCAAGCGGCAGGAGGAGCTGCTGCGCGAACTGCAGTCGATCGAGGACGAGAACGTCAGTCCCGAGAAGAAGAGCTTCCTCGGCAAGGTGAAGGAGCTGTTCGGATCGTGACCGATCCGCGCAGGCGAAACCGATGAGCCAGAAGACCCCCGCCCCCGAACCGCTCCCGCAGGAGGACGCCTCCAGCGGCGCCGGCGAGTCGACCGGCGCGCCCGAGGGCGCCGTCGCGCTCGCCGCCGAGATCGCGCGCCTCGAAGGCGAGGTGCGCCAGCTGAAGGAGCGCCTGCTCCAGTCGCACGCCGACCTCGACAACCAGGCCAAGCGGTTCGGCCGCGAGCGGCAGGTCGTGCGCGACGAGATCACCGCGCGCGTCGCTCGCGAGATGATCGAGGTGCTCGACAACCTCGACCTCGTGCTGCAGTCGCTGCCCGAGGGCGAGCGCGCCACGCCGCTCGCGCAAGGCGTCGCGCTCACGCGCGTCGTCTTCCTCGAGAAGCTGCGCGCCTTCGGCATCGAGCCGATCGAGCCGCTGCACCAGCCGTTCAACCCGTTCCACCACGAGGCGCTCTTCGAGGAGGTGCGCGCCGACGTCGCGCCCGGCACCGTGGTCGGCGAGATCTCGCGCGGCTACCGGATGGGCGCGCAGCTCGTGCGCGCCGCGAAGGTGCGCGTCGCGAAGGCGCCCGCGGGCGACGGCGCGGCCGACGGCGGCGCGGCGGAAGCGAGCTGACGCCATGCCGACCTACGACTACCGCTGCAACGGCTGCGGCCACGCCTTCGAGCACTTCCAGTCGATGTCCGACCCGCACCTGAAGAAGTGCCCGAGCTGCGGCAAGGCGAAGCTCGAGCGGCTGATCGGCGCCGGCGCCGGGCTGATCTTCAAGGGCTCGGGTTTCTACATCACCGACTACCGCTCCGACTCCTACCACGAGGCCGCCAAGAAGGACGGCTCGAGCAGCGCAGCCGCCGATGCGAAGCCGGCCGCCCCGGCCGGCGGCGCGAGCACGCCCGCGACTCCGGCGGCGAAGGGCGATGCGAAGCCGGCCACCGCGACGCCGACCGCGCCGACCGCGCCGACCGCGCCGAGCAAGCCTGCCGCGGCCAGCTCGAGCAGCCGCACGGCGAGCCGCTCGAGCAAGGGCGGCAAGGGGAGCTGACAGGCGCGCTCCGGCCACGCGGGGCGACCGGCCGCCATCGCGCGACCGCGGTGCGCCTCACTTCGGGCCGCCCCGCGCGCCGATATGCTCCCCCACCCATGAACTCGCGATCGCCCGCCCTCCGTCTCCTCGCCTCGGCCGCGCTGCTGCTCGCCGGCGCCGCGTGCCAGGTGCCCGCGCCGATCGAGGCGAACGTCGAGTTCCAGACCGAGCGCGGCATCGTGCGCGGCATCTCGACCGAGGATGGCCTCTTCGCGCTGCGCGAGCTCTTGCCGCCGAGCGGCGAGCTCTCCTTCCGCTACCGCACCGGCAACGGCTTCTTCGACGATCGCGCCCGCCTCGTGCGGCAGAGCGACCTCCTCGCGCTGCTCGAGCCGTTCTCCTCGCGCCCCCACCAGGCCCGCTTCGCGATCTACCCGGCTGCCTACGACGATCGCCTCTTCATCGAGGTGCGGACCGCGGACGCCGCCGACCTGCTCTCCTGCCACCTCCTCGACGAGGGGCGGCGCGGCGACCTCGTCGTGCTCGACGAAGGGGAGCTCGCCGACGTGGCGCAGCGCTACTGCGGCGCCGGCCTGTTCGCCTGGCGCGAAGGGATGCTGCAGCTGGTCGGCGTCCTGAACGGCGTCTACGCCGAGGAGCCGGAGGCGCTCGCCTTCATCGGCCTCGACGAGCTCGTGACGCTGCTCCCGGCCACCTCGAACTTCTTCGAGCGGCGCGCGCAGCCCTACCGCGCCGACTTCGAGTACGGGACCCCGCGCGACTTCGAAGGCGAGCAGCCGGCGGTCTCCGATCCGCCTCCGCCTGGCGAGGAGAGCCCCGCACCGGCGAGCGATCCTCCGCGCAGCGACGGTTGATCGATCCCGAGCTTCACCCGCGCGTCCATTGACGCGCCGGGGCGCCGCCCGCTAGAAAACCGCGCTCGTTTTTTGCGAGGTACCGGAGACGGACCACGGGGGCGGAGCGCTGGGGCGGCCAGGCGCGCTGACACGGGGTCGCGGTTCTCGCCGAGGACTCCGCGTCCCACCCATGCCAAGTGCTGAATCGTGCGGTGCTGAAGCGATCCTGCTGGCAAGCGATCCGAGCGCCGCCATCGCGAGCTATGTCCCGCTCTTCGTCCACGCACTCGTGGTCGCCGGCGCCGTGTCGGCGCTGATCGTGATCTCGCTGCTGCTCGGACCGCGCCGCCGCACCGCGCCGAAGGGGATGCCCTACGAGTCGGGCACCTCGACGCCGGGCACCGCTCGCCAGCGCTTCTCGGTCCACTTCTATCTGGTGGCGATGCTCTTCATCCTGTTCGACGTCGAAGCGGTCTTCCTCTTCGCGTGGGCGGTGAAGGCGAGGAGCCTCGGCATGGCCGGGCTCGCGACCGTCTCGCTGTTCGTCGGGGTGCTCGGGCTCGGGCTCGCGTACGCCTGGCGCAAGGGCGCCCTCGCGTGGGAAGCGCAAGCGTGATGGCGCGACTGCCATCGCGACAGGGAGGACGACGGTGAGCCGATCCGGCGAAACCGAAGCGAAGGAGCCGCCGGCCAGCTCGGAGGACGGCCCGCCGGAGAGTCTCCTGGCCGAGTTGCGCGCCCTCCCGGCGCGCTACCCGCAGAAGCGCGGCGCCCTGCTGCCGCTCCTGCACGCGCTGCAGGCGTGGCGCGGTCACCTGACGCCAGCCGACATGAAGCTCGCCGGCGAGCTGACCGGCGTCGCCGCGGCCGACGTCTTCAGCGTCGTGACCTTCTACACCATGTATCGCCAGCGGCCGGTCGGCCGCTTCCCGATCGGCGTCTGCCGCAACATCGCTTGCTGGGTGAACGGCAGCGAGCAGATCGTCTCGACGGTGAAGGCAGAGCTCGGCATCGCGCCGGGCGAGCGCACCGCCGACGGCCGCTTCAGCCTCGAAGAGGTCGAGTGCCTCGGCAGCTGCGGCACCGGGCCGTGCCTCGAGATCGAGAGCCGCTACTTCGAGAACTTGACGCCCGACAAGGTGCGCGCGCTGATCGAGAAGTTGCGCCGCGACGACCGCTCGCCGAGCGAGGCGATCCTCGCCGCGCAGCGCGAGTTCCCGGCCGCACGGGAGGCGCGCTCCTGATGGAGAACTACCTCTCGAACGAGTTCGGTCGCAGCGGCCCGCTGCTGCTGGCCGAGGCGCAAGCGAAGGGGCGCTACGTCCAGGCGAAGCGCGTCTTCACGTCGCTCACGCCGGAACAGGTGGTCGACGAGGTGAAGAACGCCGGCCTGCGCGGCCGCGGCGGCGCCTGGTTCCCGACCGGCATCAAGTGGAGCTTCATGCCGAAGGAGCCGCTGAAGGGTCCGAGCTACCTCGTCATCAACGCCGACGAAGGGGAACCCGGCACCTTCAAGGACCGCCAGATCATGGAGAAGGACCCCCACCTCCTCCTCGAAGGGATCATGATCGGCTCCTTCGCGATCCGCGCGGAGACGGCCTTCCTCTACATCCGCGGCGAGTACCTCACCGCGCACGACGCGCTCGCCACCGCCATCGCCGAGCTCGAGGCGGCCGGCATCCTCGGCGCCAGCGCCTTCGGCAGCGGCCGCCCGATGCGGATCGTGCTGCACCGCGGCGCCGGCGCCTACATCTGCGGCGAGGAGACGGCGCTGCTCAACTCGCTCGAGGGGCGGCGCGGCGAACCGCGCCCGAAGCCGCCCTTCCCCGCGGTCTGGGGCGCCTTCGGTCGCCCGACCTCGGTGAACAACGTCGAGACGCTCGCCAACGTGCCGGCGATCCTCGAGCGCGGCGCCGCCTGGTACAAGACGGCCGGCACCGCGCAGGCACCCGGCCACCTGTTGTTCGGCATCTCGGGCGCGGTCGAGCGGCCCGGCTGCTACGAGCTGCCGCTCGGCACCACCGCGCGCGAGCTGGTCGAGAAGTGGGCCGGCGGCGTGAAGGGCGGCAAGAAGATGCGCGCCTTCATCCCCGGCGGCGCGTCGACCGGCTTCCTGCCGCCCGACAAGCTCGACGTCGCGATGGACCCGGAGAGCCTGCGCAAGGAAGGGACGATGCTCGGCACCGGCGGGATCATCGTGATCCCCGAGGAGGTCGCGATCGTCGACGCCGCGCGCGTCTTCTCGCGCTTCTTCCGCCACGAGACGTGCGGCCAGTGCAGCCCGTGCCGCGAAGGGTCGGCGTGGTCCGACCAGGTGATCGCCCGCTTCCAGCGCGGCGAGGGGCGCAACGACGACTTCGCGCTGCTCGAGGAGATCATGCGCGGCAGCAAGCAGCGCACGATCTGCGTCTTCCCCGAGGCGTTCGCCGGCCCGCTCGGCTCGGCGATCAAGCACTTCAAGGGCGAGCTCGTCGCCGCTTCGGCGGAGCGCGCGGCGCATCCGGCCGGCGCGGGAGGAGCGACGCACCATGGCTGAGCTCACCATCGACGGCCGCAAGGTCGAGGTGCCGCCCGGCACCAACCTGATCGAGGCGGCGCGCAAGCTCGCGATCGAGATCCCCTACTACTGCTACCACCCGGCGCTCGCGCCGGTGGGCAGCTGCCGCATGTGCCAGGTCGAGATCCTCGATCCCGGCAAGCCGCCGCGCGTCACCATCGCCTGCCGCACGGAAGCGACCAACGGGCTGAACGTCTCCACCACCGGCAAGGACTGCGTGGCCGCGCGCGCCGCGACGCTCGAGTTCCTGCTGGCGAACCATCCGCTCGACTGCCCGATCTGCGACAAGGCGGGCGAGTGCGACCTGCAGAACTTCACCTACCGCCACGGCCACGGCGCCGGCCGCTTCAGCGAGCCGAAGCGCGCGAAGCTGAAGCACGAGCCGATCGGCGACCACATCCTGCTCGACCAGGAGCGCTGCATCCTCTGCACGAGGTGCGTGCGCTTCATGGGCGAGTACGCCAAGTCGCCGAGCCTCGTGGTCGCCGGCCGCGGCGATCGCAACGTCATCGCGACCTTCCCGGGCGAGCCGATCCACTCGAACTACGAGGGGAACCTCGCCGACATCTGCCCGGTCGGCGCGCTGACGCTGAAGGAGTTCCGCTTCAAGAGCCGCGTCTGGGACCTCGACTCGACCGAGTCGGTCTGCACCGGGTGCGACCGCAACTGCTCGATCCTCCTCGAGACCAAGCGGAACCGCCTGCTGCGCGTCCGCCCGCGCGTGAACCTGCAGGTGAACGGCCACTTCATGTGCGACGTCGGCCGCTTCGGGCTGCTCGACGCCTTGAACCCGCAAGGGCGCGAGGAGCAGGGCTTCGTGAAGGGGGCGCGCGTCACCGCCGCCGACGCGGTCGCGGCGCTCGCCGCCACCCTCGCCGCCGAGCGCGGCAAGTGGCTCATCGTGCTCTCCGCGCGCCTCACCACCGAGGAGCTGCTGCTCGCGAAGACGGTCCTCGGCCCGCTGGCGCGCACGCTCGCCTACGTGCCGGTCGAGGCGAACGGGGGCGACGCGATCCTCTACACGGGGCGCGCGGCGGCCAATGCGAAGGCGCTCGAGCGGCTCGGGGTCACGGCGCTCGACGAGGCGGCGGCCGCGAAGCTGCTCGCCGAGCCGGCGACCAGCGGGCTCCTCTCCTTCGACGCCGCGCTCGCCGCGCGGTTGATGGCGGGGACGAAGGGCAAGCGGCTCGCCTTGATCGACGTGGTGGCGGGGCGCGCGGCCGATGCGCCGGGCGCGCCGCACGGTGCCGAGCTCTTCGTGCCGGGCACCCTCTTCAGCGAGAAGGACGGCACCTTCTTGAACCTCGACGGCGTCCTCCAGCGGGCGCAGCGAGCGCAGCGCTGGCCGCAGGGGACGATCCCGGAGACGGTCGTGCTGCGCGAGATCGCCGGCGCCGCCAAGGTCGACGTCACGGCGCTCGTGGCGAAGCCCGACCTCACCTTCGCGCTGCTCGAGTCGTTCGGCCTGCCGGGCGCGACGCTGGCGCAGCTGCCCGACGACGGGCTGAAGCTCGCCGCCGCGCCGGCGACGGCCGGAGCTGCAGCCGGAGCGACGGCATGAGCGCGCTCCTCCTGCTGCCGACGGTGGACCCCGCCGAGCCGCTCCTCGACGCCGCGTCGCCGCTCTGGCTGACGCTGCTCAAGTCGGTCGCCGTCTTCGGCATCACGATGACGCTGGTGCCGCTGCTGGTGCTGGCCGAGCGGCGCGTCTCGGCGTGGATGCAGTACCGCGTCGGCCCGAACCGCGTCGGCATCGGCGGGTCGCTCCAGCCGATGGCCGATCTCGTGAAGATGCTCTTCAAGGAGGAGCTGAAGCCCGACGGGGTGCCCGCCTTCCTCTTCACCGCGGCGCCCGCCATCGCGGCGATCACGGCGCTCTCGATGATGGCGGTGGTGCCGTTCGGCGGCACGCTCGAGATCGCCGGCCGCTCGATCCCGCTGGTGGTCGCCGACGTCGACATCGGCGTGCTCGCGGTGCTGGCGCTCTCCTCGATCGGCGTCTACGGCATCACGCTCGGCGGCTGGGCCAGCAACAGCAAGTACAGCCTGCTCGGCGGCCTGCGCAGCTCGGCGCAGATGATCAGCTACGAGCTGACGCTCGGCATCGCGTTGCTGAGCGTGCTGGTCGCGGCGAGCGGCCCCGAGTTCGGCAGCTTCAAGCTCTCCGAGCTGATCGCGCGCCAAGCCGAGAGCGGCATCTGGAACTGCTTCAAGCTGCCGCTCGGCTTCGTCCTCTTCACCATCGCCGCCTTCGCCGAGACCAACCGCCTCCCCTTCGACCTCCCCGAAGCGGAGCCCGAGCTGGTCGGCGGCTACCACACCGAATACTCGTCGATGCGGTTCGGCCTCTTCTTCCTCGGCGAGTACGCCGCGATGGTGGCCGGCTCGGCCGTCATCGTCTGCCTCTTCCTCGGCGGCTGGCACTTCCCCTACCTCACCAAGGAGGTCGCGGTCGGCTGGGGCGGCGCGCTGACCCAGGTCGCCGTCTTCCTGGCCAAGGTGCTCGCCTTCCTCTTCTTCTTCATCCACGTGCGCTGGACGCTGCCGCGCTTGCGCTACGACCAGCTGATGAACTTCGGCTGGAAGTGGATGCTGCCGCTGTCGCTCTTGAACCTGCTCTTCGCCGGCATCGGCGCGGCGCTCGGGTGGTTCTGAGGCTCCCCGTGCTCAGCGAAACGACCGCCTTCCTGCTCTTCTCGGCCATCGCGCTCGTCGGCGCGGTGAACGTGGTGACGCGCCGCAACCCGGTCCACGCCGCGCTCTGGCTGGTGGGCGCCTTCCTCGGCGTCGCCGGGCTCTTCCTCACGCTCGGCGCGGGGCTGCTCGGCGCCATCCAGGTGATGGTCTACGCCGGCGCGATCATGGTGCTGTTCCTCTTCGTGATCCTGCTCTTGAACCTCGACACGACCCCGTTCGAGGGGCTCTCGATCGCGCGCGGCGCCTCGCTGCTCGCCACCGCGGCGACCGTCGCGCTGATCGCCTTCCCGTTCGCGCGCGCCCGCGAGCTGCGCGCCGCCGCGGTCCCCGACGAGCCGGAGCTCCCGGCCACTGCCGGCAACATCGCCAGCATCCTCTTCCACCAGTACGCCCTCCCCTTCGAGGTCGTCTCCCTGCTGCTCCTCATCGCGATGGTCGGCGCCATCCATCTCGCGCGCCGCCCCCGCCGTGACGAGCCGACCTGACGAAGCGCGAAGGAGCCCCCGCCCCCGATGGTCCCGCAAGCCTGGTACCTGCTGCTCTCCGCGCTGCTCTTCGGCCTCGGCATCGCCGGGTTCGTCGCGCGCCGCAACACGCTCGTGATGTTCATGAGCGTCGAGCTGATGCTGAACGCGGCCAACGTCGTCTTCCTCGCCGCCGCGCGCGACCACGTGCCGGCGCGCGGCAGCGCCTGCGCGCTCTTCGTGATCGCGGTGGCGGCCGCCGAGGTGGCGGTCGGCCTGGCGCTGGTGCTGGCGCTGTTCCGGCTGCGGAAGAGCGTGCAGGCCGATGAAGTGCGGGAGCTGCGGGCATGAACCTCGTCGCCGGCCTGCTCCTGATCCTCCCGCTCGCCATGGCCGCGCTGCTCGGCCTGTTCGGCAAGCGGCTGCACGGCAAGACCCCCGGGCTGCTCGCCTTCGGCATGGCGGCCACCTGCTTCGGGCTCGCGGTCGCCGCGTTCCTCCACCTGCGCGGCCTGCCCGAGGAGGCGCGCTTCGTCGAGGCGAGCTTCTGGCGCTGGCTCGATCTCGGCAGCGGCGATCAGCGGCTCGCGCTCGACGTCGGCGTCTGGCTCGATCCGCTCTCGGTGACCTGGGCGCTCTTCGTCACCGGCGTCGGCAGCCTGATCTTCCTCTACTCGATCTCCTACATGGAGCACGAGGAGGGGGCGTGGCGCTACTTCTCCTACCTCTGCCTCTTCCTCTTCTCGATGCTGATCCTGGTGCTGGGCGAGAACCTCGTCCTCACCTTCCTCGGCTGGGAAGGGGTCGGCCTCTGCTCCTACCTGCTGATCGGCTTCGACTACGGCAAGGAGGTGGCGGCCCGCGCCGGCCGCAAGGCGTTCGTCGTCAACCGCATCGGCGACGTCGGCTTCCTGATCGGCATGTTCTGGACCTGGAAGCTCTACGGCACGCTCGGCCACGGCGAGATGAAGCCGATCATGGCGGCGGTGACCGCGGTGCCGCCGCTGCTGGCGCTCGGCTACTTCGTCGGGGCGTGCGGCAAGTCGGCGCAGCTGCCGCTCTTCGTCTGGCTGCCCGACGCGATGGCCGGCCCGACGCCGGTCTCCGCGCTGATCCACGCCGCCACCATGGTGACGGCGGGCATCTACCTCGTGCTGCGCCTCTCGCCGCTCTTCGTCGCCGCCGAGTGGGCGCTCGACGTGGTGGCGTGGACCGGCGCCGCGACGGCGCTCTTCGCCGGCCTCATCGCGCTGCGCCAGCGCGACATCAAGCGGGTGCTCGCCTACTCGACGGTGAGCCAGCTCGGCTACATGTTCCTCGCCTGCGGCCTCGGCGCGTTCGGCGCGGCCGCCTTCCACGTCATCACCCACGCCTTCTTCAAGGCGCTGCTCTTCCTCGGCGCCGGCGCGGTGATCCACGCGCTGCACGGCGAGCAGGACCTCTGGAAGATGGGCGGCCTCAAGCACCACCTGCCGAAGACGGCGCGCGCGATGACGGCCGGCGCCTTCGCGCTGGCGGGGATCTTCCCGTTCGCCGGCTTCTTCTCGAAGGACGAGATCCTCGGCGTCGCCTTCGCGCAGGGCTACGCCGGCGACCCGAGCCGTTACGTGCTGTGGGGCATGGGCGTGCTGACCGCGGCGCTCACCGCCTTCTACACCGCCCGCATGATGACCCTCTGCTTCGGCGGCACGAGCCGCGTCGATCCCCACCTCCACCCGCACGAGGCGCCCGCGCCGATGGCGATCGCGCTGCAGGTGCTGATGGTCGCCTCGATCGTCGGCGGCGCCGCGCTCGGCTTCGAAGCGCTCCACTGGATGCCGCTCCACCACTGGATCGACCCGGTGCTCGCCGCGCCGCCCCATCCGACCCACCTGCCGCCCGCACTCAACTGGGGGCTGATGGCGCTGGCGATGATGATCGCGGTGCTCGCGTGGCGGATCGGCGCCAAGTGGTACGGCGGCGACTTCGCGCCGGCGCGCCAGGCGGAGCTGACCGCGCCGCGGTTCGCCAAGCTGCTGCAGGGGCGCTTCTTCGTCGACGAGCTCTATGCGCTGCTGATCGTGCGACCGCTGCGCTTCGTCGCCGAGCTCTGCCTCGAGTTCGATCGCCGCGTGGTCGACGGCCTCTTCCGCGGCGCCGGCAGCTTCTCGGCGCTGCTCTCCACCACCGTCCGGCTGGCGCAGAACGGCGTGGTCCACGCCTACGCCTTCTGGATGGTGGTCGGCGCCGTCCTCCTCCTCACCCTGGCGCTCGCTTGAACGCGCGCGGAGCCTGCTGATGAACGACCTGCTCCTCGCTGGCGTGATCCTCGGACCGCTCGCCGCGGCGCTGCTGCTGGCGTTGTGGCCGAAGCTCGCCCCCGAGCCGGCGCGCCTGCTCACGCTGCTGATCACCGTCGCGACCTTCGTCGCCTCGCTGCCGCTGCTCGCCACCGACGCGGCCGGCGGCATGACGCGCGAGCTCGACGTGCCGTGGATCGCCGCGCTCGGCATCCGCTTCCACCTCGGCGTCGACGGCATCTCGGCGCCGCTCGTCGTGCTGACCACGCTGCTGATGCCGCTCGTGGTGCTCGCTTCGTACGGCCACGTGCACGACCGCGTGCGGCAGTACTGCGTGCTGCTCCTCGCCATGGAAGCGGGGATGGTCGGCGTCTTCGCCGCGCTCGACCTGGTGCTCTTCTACGTCTTCTTCGAGATGAGCCTGATCCCGCTCTACCTGCTGGTCGGAGTCTACGGCGGCGCGCGGCGCACCTACGCGGCGCTCAAGTTCGTGCTCTTCACGGTGGCCGGCTCGCTGCTCCTGCTGCTCGGCATCCTCTACGTGATGCACGCGACCGGCAGCGCCGACTTCGCCGCGCTGCGCCGCGCGACGCTCAGCGTGCGCGAGCAGGCGTGGCTCTTCGCGGCGTTCGCGGCCGCCTTCTGCGTGAAGGTGCCGCTCGTCCCGTTCCACACCTGGCTGCCCGACGCCCACGTCGAGGCGCCGACTGGCGGCTCGGTGATCCTCGCCGGCGTCACGCTCAAGATGGGCACCTACGGCCTGCTGCGCTTCTGCCTGCCGCTCTTCCCGGCGGCGAGCATCGAGCACGCGCCGCTGCTGCTGGCGCTCGCGGTGGTCGGCATCCTCTACGGCGCGCTGCTCGCCTGGGCGCAGAGCGACCTGAAGAAGATCATCGCCTACTCGTCGGTGAGCCACCTGGGCTTCGTCGTGCTCGGCCTCTTCTCGCTGCAATCGAGCGCGGCGACCGGCGCGACGCTGCAGATGATCAACCACGGCCTCTCGACCGGCGCGCTCTTCCTGCTGATCGGGATGATCTACGAGCGCGCCCACACGCGGCAGCTCGCCGACTTCGGCGGCCTCGCGCGCACCATGCCGCGCTTCGCCGTCTGCCTCGTCTTCGCGACCCTCTCCTCGATCGGCCTGCCGGGGCTGAACGGCTTCGTCGGCGAGTTCCTGATCCTGATCGGGACCTGGCGCGACCATCCGCTCGCCGCGAGCCTCGCCTCGCTCGGCGTGCTGCTCGGCGCGATCTACATGCTCGGGCTGGTGAAGGGGCTCCTGTTCGGGCCGGTCGGCCACCCGAAGACGGCGACCTGGCGCGACCTGACGCTGCGCGAGATGGCGACGCTGGCACCGCTCTTCGCGCTGATGATCGCGATCGGCTTCGCGCCGCAGCCGCTGCTCTCGCGCATCGAGCCGGCGGTCGAGCGGATGCTCGAGCGGCCGCGCCTCGCCCTCGAGGCGAGCCTGGCGCCGACCGCCATGCCCTCCGTCGACGAGGGCGCACCGCCGCATGACCGCGCTCCCGGGGAGCGACGCTGATGGACCTCGCCACCGACCTCGCCGCGACCGCGCCGCTCTGGCTGCCGATGGTCGGCTGCCTCGCGGTGCTGCTGGCCGAGACGCTCGTCCCCGACCGCACCGGCAAGCTGCCGGCGCTGGTGGCGGGCGTCACGCTGGCGCTCGCGCTGGTGCGCCTCGCGACGACCCACCCTTCGAGCCGCATGCCGTTCGGCGTGCTGGCCGACGACGCGCTGGCGCGCGCCCTCTCCGGCATCCTGCTGCTGGTCGGCTTGGCCGTGATCGCGATGGCCGAGCCGCTGCTCGAGCGGCTGAAGCTCGCGCGCGGCGAGTTCTTCGCGCTGCTGCTCGCCTCGCTGTCGGGGATGGTGCTGCTGGTCGCCGCGCGCGACCTGCTGGTGCTCTTCCTCGCGGTCGAGCTGCTGTCGATCCCGCTCTACGTGCTGGCCGCGTTCCGGCGCCTCTCGCCCCACTCGGTCGAGAGCGGCTTCAAGTACTTCCTGCTCGGCGCCTTCGCGTCGGGCTTCCTCGTCTACGGCATCGCGCTGCTCTTCGCGACCACCGGCGACACCCGTTATGCGGCACTGGCCGCCGTGGCGCGCAGCGGCGCGCCGCTCGGCACCCTCTGGCACGTCGGCTGCGCGCTGCTGCTCGCCGGCCTCGGCTTCAAGGTGGCGGCCGCGCCGTTCCACGCCTGGACGCCCGACGTCTACCAGGGGGCACCGACGCCGGTGACCGCCTTCATGGCGGCCGGCGTGAAGACGGCGGCCTTCGGCGGCCTGCTGCGCCTCGCCGCCGAGCTGCTGCCCGACCTCGCGTCGCTGCGCACCGGCGTCGCCGTGCTGGCGTGCGCGAGCATGCTGGTCGGCAACCTCGGCGCCCTGCTGCAGACCAACCTGAAGCGGCTGCTCGCCTGGTCTTCGATCGCGCACGCCGGCTACCTGCTGGTCGGCATCCTCGCGGTGCTCTCGGGCGCCGGCGATGCGGCGAAGGACGCGGTGGTCTTCTACCTCGCCTCCTACGCGCTCACGACGCTCGCCGCCTTCGCCTGGATCGAGCACTTGGGCCGCGAGACGCCGGCGCTGCAGGACCTGCGGGCGCTGAAGGGTCTCGCGCGCCAGCGGCCGTGGCTCGCGCTGTCGCTGACGCTCGTCTTCCTCTCGCTCGCCGGCGTGCCGCTCACCGCCGGCTTCCTCGGCAAGTACTTCGTCCTGAAGGCGGCCTTCGAGCTCGGCGGCGCGCTGCTGCTGCCGATGGTGGTGCTGGCGCTCGCCTCGGTGATCGCGCTCGGCTACTACCTGCGCGTCATCGCCACGCTCTACATGGAGCGACCGGCCGACGAGGACGCGCCGGCGCCGGCGCTCTTCGCGCCGGCCGGACTCGCGCTGCTGACCGCCGCCTCGAGCGCCGCGCTGCTGCTCTTCGGCGTCTGGCCGGAGCCGCTGATGAAGTGGCTCGCTGGCTGACGCCCGCTCGCGGGGTCAAGTGGCTCGCTGGCGGACCGCCCCTGCCATGCGGCTCGCGGGCGGACGAGCGGGAGCGACCGGGTTACGGCAGCTCCTGCTCGTGGAGGCGGCGCTCGAACTGGACGGCGATGCCGAGCGTGCCGGGTGCGAGCGCTTCCATGCGGACGACCTTCGCCGGCGCGCGCACCTCGCGGCCATTCGCGGTGAAGGTGACCTCGAGCTTGATCTCGTCGCTGGTGACGAAGTAGGCGCCGCCGCGCGAGATGTCGCGGCCGCCCCCCATCACCTGCGCATCGTCGAGGCGCGCGGTGAAGACGGCGTGGGTCGTGCGGCGGGTGTTGCCGCGCCGCTCCACGGCCGTGCGGGATCCAGTGCGATCGAACTCCGACTGGCTGCTGCTGGTGGCCATCGCGCGCTCCTCGGTTCCTCCGCGCCGGCAGCCGTGCATCGCACGGGCAACTCCGGCGCCCCTCGGAAGTCCCGCGCAGCGCAGCGCGCTGCGACCGGAAAGAACTTCCGACCCGCTCCCCTTCGGCACGATCGCGCCACGACTTGAGCGACGGCGAAGGAGGCGGCCGCCGTCACGGCGGGACGAGCCCCACGCCGCAGCGCGCCCGAAGGTCGTCGAGCGGCCCGCCCGCCGCCGCCTCGAGCGCCGCGATCGCCCGCGCTCCGCCAGCGCCGCTCCCCGCCTCCCACGCCGCGACGAAGCGCGCGAACGCGCCGCGCCCCCCGCGGCGCGCCACCTCCTCGACCAGCGCCGTCGCCCACGCATAGGCGGCATCGCGCTCGCGCCGATCGGCGGGCGGCGCCGCGAGCGGCAGCAGCCGGTTCACGCTCGCCGCGCCCGGCCGGTGGAACTCGTCGCCGTCGCGCCGCAGCGCCGCCAGCGCCGCGCGGTGCCGCGCCGGCCCCTCGATCCCGGCGACCGTCGCGTCGGCCACCTCGAGCGCCAGCGCGCAAGCGAGCCCCTCGCTCCACGACCACGGCAGTTGGAGCCCGCGCTCCTCCTCGAACACGTGGAACAGCTCGTGCGCGTAGCCGCGCCACGGCAGGTGGAGCTCGTCGTCGCGCAGGAAGAGCGCGCGGCCGTTCTGGAAGCCGCCGCTCGCTTCGAACTCGGCCGCCCCCGCCGGCAGGGCGATCAGCGCGATCGGCCCGTCGAAGCGCCGCTCGAGCAGCGCCTCGACCGCGGCGACCTGCTCGGCCAACAGCTTCAGCGTCCACTCCGGATCGGCGACCCGCGCGCCCGGCGCCGCACGCACCTCGAGCGCGCCGTCGCGAGCGCGCCACGCGGCGTGCCCCTCGGCGGGCGGCGCGCGATCGAGCCGCAACGCCAGCGCATCGAGCCGCCAAGCGGGCGCCGACTCGTCCGTCTCGATCGTGACCTGCGTGGCCCCCGCCGGCCGCTCGCCGAGCGCGATCCAGTCGAGGCACTCGAGATGGGCGCGCGGCTCGACGTGCAGCGTCCGCGCCGCTGCGCTCCCACCGAAGCGCACCGTCGCGTCGAGCGGCGCGCCGACCACGGCGACGCGCAACCACGCCCGCTCCCCCTCGCGCGCCGGCGGCAACGGCAGCTCGATCCGCCGCGCCCCGCGCGCGACCGCGACCACGGCGCCGCCGCTGCCGACCCACGAGGCGAGCCGCGCGAGCCCGTCGTGCCGCGCCCCGCTCGCGTCGGGAGCCGGCTCGACCAGCGGCGCTTCCGCCTCGCAGCGCACTTCGTCGCCGCGAACGGTCGCGCGATTCGCTGCTCGACCCGCCACTCGATCCGCTGCCCGATCGCCCGCTCGATCCCCCCCTCCGGTTCGGCAGCCGGCGAGCGCAGCCGCGAACGCCGCCGTCGCGGCGATCGCCACCACTACCGCCGCCCTCCCCGCCCTGCCGCTCACCGCTCCCCCCACGTCTTCAGCGGCCGGTAGAGCTGCCCGAGCCGCTCGTAGAAGCCGCCGCAGTGGACCGACGCCCCGAACGCGTCGAAGTCGTGGTGGTGGACGAACTCGTGGAGCAGCGTCTCGAGCAGCGACTTGAACGCCACCGGCCGCTCCTGCGCGGCGGTGCGCGCGAAGACCTCGATCGCGCCGTGCATCCGGCACTGGCCGTGCAGCTCGTAGACGATCCGCCCGCCGCGGCGACGGTGGGGTCGCGGCTCGTCGCGCAGCACGACGCGCTTCCTCGCCAGCACGAACTCGTCGCAGAGCAGGTCGACGAGGCGCTGCGACGCGGCATTCAAGGGAGCGACCGCGGCCCCGTCGCGGAACGCCTCGTGGGCGGCGACGAACGCCTCGATCCGCGTCGGCGCCGCCGCCAGCGCGCGGCGGGTGAGCGTCGCGTCGAGGCGGGCGCGATCGAGGCGGCGGAAGAGGGGGTCGGCGACCATCGCGGGCGGGACTGTAACGCGCCGCGCGTTCCTCGGATGGATCCCGAGGCGCGCTCGTGCGCCCCTGGAGCTCTGCCATGCTTCGGATTGCCCGACTGCTTCGATCGCTCGTCCCGCTCGCCGCGCCGGTGCTGCTCGTAAGCCTCGCTCCCGCCGCCCGCGCGCAGCACTTCTTCAGCGCCGCCGGGGGCGACGACCTCGATCTGTTCGGCTACGCGCTCGCGAACCTCGGCGACCTGAACGGCGACGGTTGCGACGAGCTCGCCGTCGGCGAGCCGTACTGGGACTCGAGCACCTCGTCCGACGCGGGTCGGGTGACCGTGCTCGACGGAGCGACCGGCGCGATCCTGCGCACTCACGACGGCACCCGCGCCACCGCCCACCTCGGCATGGCGGTCGCCTCCCTCGGCGACCTCAACAGCGACGGCGTCCGCGACTACGTGGTCGGCTCGCCGGGGATCGACTCTCCTGCCAGCAATTGCGGCTTCTTCACGGCCTACAGCGGCGCCACCGGCGCCTTGCTGAAGAGCGTCGGCGGCAGCGTCGCCGGCGAGGCGCTCGGCGGCGCGCTCGCCTCGCTCGACGACGTCGACGGCGACGGCGAGCGCGACCTCATCGCCGGCGTCCCGTCGCTCGGCGAGGCGCGCCTCTACGACTCCTCGCTCAACCTGATCACCACGCTGACCGGAAGCGCTTCCGACTCCTACGGCCAGGTCGTCGTCGGTCTCGACGATCTCGACGGCGACGGCGTCGAGGAGTTCGCCGTCACCGAACCCGGCTACGACAGCGCCTTCCCGCTCAAGCTCGATCGCGGTCGCGCGGTGCTCTACTCGGGCGCGACGCGCGCGCAGATCGCGTCGCTCCTCGGCCTCGCCGCCGGCGACCTCTTCGGCCAGGTGATCGAGAGGCTCCCCGACCTCGACGGGGACGGCGTCGACGACCTGGCGGTCGGCGTGCCCGCCGCCGACACCGTCGGGACCGACAACGGCCAGCTCCTGGTCTTCTCCGGCGCGACGCGCGCCACCCTCCACACGATCCAGGGGGCGGCCGCAGGCGACCTGCTCGGCTTCTCGATCGCGGCGCTCCCCGACCTCGACCACGACGGCATCGGCGACTTCGCGATCGGCCTCTACGACGGCGGCGCGAGCGACCTCGGCGCGGTCGAGGTGCGCGCCGGCGCCGACGCCCACGTGCTCTGGACGGTCGAGGGGAACTCGATCCCGCTCGTCGATGCGGACGAGCACCTCGGCTTCTCGCTGGAGGGCGGCGACTGGAACGGCGACGGCATCGGCGACGTCGCGTTCGGCGATCCGGGCTACAGCAAGTTCAACCTCGGCACCTTCACCTGGACGCAGCCCGGCCGCGTCGAGCTCTGGCTCGGCGCTCCCGCCTTCACCGAGAGCTTCGGCGCCGGCTGGCCCGGCAAGCTCGGCATCCCGCAGCTCGACGCGCTCGCGCCCCCCGGCTTCGGCACCACGCTCACCGTGTCGGTCGACAACTCCGCCGGCTTCCCGACCACGGGGCTCCTGCTGGTCGGCACCTCCACCGCGGCGATCCCGTGGAAGGACGGCACGCTGCTGGTGAATGCCGACGTGGCGAGCCTCCTCTTCCCGCTGCCGACCTTCGGCGCGCTGCTCGACGCCGACATCCCGAACGACCCGGCGCTCGCCTTCGTCGACCTCTACGTGCAGGTGGTCGAAGCCGACCCCTTCGCGTCGAAGAAGCTCTCCTTCACGCCGGGCCTGCGCCTGCGGCTCGGCTACGACCTGCCGTGAACCCTGCGATCGAGGAGGACTCGCGATGAACGACCGCACCCTTGCCGCCGCTCGTCCTGCACCGCACGCCGCGCTCCGCCGCCGCCCGCGCGCGCTGCCGCTCGCGGCGCTGCTCCTCGGCCTCGCTCCGGCCTCGCGCGCGCAGCTCTACGAGATGGCGTGGAGCGGCGACGACGGCGACTACTTCGGCTGGTCGCTCGCCACGCTCGGCGACCTGAACGGCGACGGCTGCGACGAGCTCGCCGTCGGCGAACCCTACTGGGACAGCAGCTCGTCCACCGCCGCCGGCCGCGTGACGCTCCTCGACGGCGCCACCGCGACGGTGCTGCGCACGCTCGACGGCACCCGCCCGACGGCGCTGCTCGGCGCGACGCTGGCGCGCGTCGGCGACTGGACCGGCGACGGCGTCGAGGACCTCGTCGCGGGCTCGCCGGGACTCGACCTCTCGCTCGCCGACGTCGGCGGGCTGGCGCTCTACAGCGGCGCCACCGGCAACTTCATCCGCAGCAAGAACGGCTCGCTCGCGAGCGAGGCGCTCGGCGGCGCGATCGCGCGGGTGGGCGACCTCGACGGCGATGGCGTCGACGAGCTCGTCGCGGGCGTCGCTTCGCTCGGCGAGGCGCGCCTCTACGACTCGGCGTTCAACCTCCTCGCGACGGTGACCGGCTCGAGCGCCGACAGCTTCGGCCAGCAGGTGGCGGGGCTCGACGACCTCGACGGCGACGGCGTCCCGGAGTTCGCGGTGGCCGAGCCGGGCTACGACTCCATCGTCCCGCTCAAGTTCGATCGCGGCCGCGTGCTGATCTACTCCGGCGCGACGCGGGCGCTGCTCACCTCGGTGCAGGGCCTCGAGGCGGGCGACTACTTCGGCCAGCGCATCGCGCGCCTCGGCGACTTCGACGGCGACGGCGTCGACGAGATCGCCATCGCGTCGCACTTCACCGACAACGTCGGCACCGACAACGGCCAGGTCCGGATCTTCAGCGGCGCGACGCGCGCGACGCTCCACACGCTCGACGGCGCCGCCTCCGGCGACAGCTACGGCTTCTCGCTCGCGCGCCTCGGCGACCTCGACCACGACGGCCGCGACGACTTCGCGGTCGGCATCCTGGTCGGCGGCGCCAACGACCTCGGTGCCGTCGAGGTGCGCTCCGGCGCCGACGCCCACCTGCTCTGGTCGGTCGAGGGCGACAGCGCCACGCTCAACTGGGCCGACGAGCGGGTCGGCTACTCGCTGGCGGGCGGCGACTGGAACGGCGACGGCATCGGCGACCTCGCGTACGGCGATCCGCTCTTCAGCGACTTCCATCCGGTCGGCTTCAGCTGGACCGAGCCGGGCCGCGTCGAGCGGTGGCTCGGCGCGCCGGCGTTCGCCGAGAGCTACGGCGCCGGCTGGCCCGGCAAGAACGGCATCCCGGCGCTGAACGCCCTCACGCCGCCCGCCTTCGGGACGACCGTGATCGTCGCGGTCGGCAACTCGGCCGGGCTGCCGACCACGGGCCTGCTGCTGGTCGGCACCTCGACCGCGGCGATCCCGTGGAAGGACGGCACGCTGCTGGTGAACGCCGACCTCGCGAGCGCCTACTTCCCGATCCCGACGCTCGGCACCTTCCTCAGCGAGGACATCCCGAACGACCCGGCGCTCGCCTTCGTCGACCTCTACGTGCAGGTGGTCGAGGCCGACCCCGCCGCCTCGAAGAAGCTCTCCTTCACGCCGGGCCTGCAGTTGCGGCTCGGCTACGACTTGCCGTAGGCGCACGGCGGACGGGCGGCGGCTCCAGCCGCGCGCGACGGCGGGCTATCGTCCGCGCGCGCGCGGCGGATCGCTGCGCGCCGCCGGAGCCGCCGCCATCGCTCGCTCGCTGAAGAGGCTCTTCCTCGCGCTCGTCGTCGCGCCGCTCTCGGTCGCGCTGCTGCTGCTCGCGGGCGAGGCGGCGGCGCGCCTGCTGCTGCCGGCCGACTCGCCGGCGGCGCCGCCCCGCTTCTTCGTGGCGAGCGCCGACGGCAGCGCGCTGGTGCCCGGCCCCGACCCGCCCCACGCGGGCGCCCATTTCCGCATCGAGCGCCTCCCGCTGGCCAAGGAGCCGGGCGTCACCCGCGTCGTCTGCCTCGGCGACTCGACGGTGCATGGCCACCCCTTCGATCCGCCGGCGCCGTTCGCCGACTGGCTCGCGGCGCGCCTGCCGCTGCTGCTGCCGGGGCGCCGCTTCGAGGTGGTGAACCTCGGCGTGAACGGCATGGACAGCGAGGCGGTCGCCGACCTCGCCGAGGAGTTGGCGCCGCTCGCCCCCGACCTCGCGATCGTCTACGTGGGCCACAACGAGTTCCTCGACCAGCACTTGGGCAAGAGCGTGCGCCCGTCCTCGCACGCGCTGCAGCGAGCGCTGCGCCACAGCTGGTTCCTGCGCTGGCTCGCGCAGCACGGCGGCGGCGGCGGCGCGACCGGCGGTGCCGGCGACGGCGGCGATCGCGATCGTGAACTGGTGGCGCAGCTGCGACAGCGCGGCGCGCTCGATGCGACGCCGCTCCTCGCGCCGGAGTGGATCGAGCGCACCCACGCGCGCTACCACGCGTCGTTGCAGCGCACGGCGCGCGCGCTGCGCGACGCGGGCGCGCGGACGCTCTTCTGCCGGCCGCTCTGCGACCTCGCCGACACGCCGCCGCAGCGCTCGACCTTGCCGGCCGACTGCAGCGAGGCGGAGCGCGCCGCACTCGCCGAGCAGCTGCGCAGCGCTCCCGAAGCGCTGGTCGCCGCGCTGCCCGATCGCGCCGCCTGGCGGGCGCGCTGGTCGACCGTCGCGGCGGTCCGCTACGCGCTCGGCCGCGCGGCGCTGCTGCGCGGCGACACGGACGAGGCGCGCCGCGAACTCGAAGCGGCGCGCGACCTCGACGGCCATCCGGTGCGCGCGACGGCGGCGCTCCTCGCCGAGCTCGATCGGCTGGTCGCGGAGGAGCCGCTGCTGCTGGTCGATCCGTGGCCGGCGCTCTTCGCCGCGGCCGGGCCGCGCGGCGTCGCCGGGCAGGACGGCTGGTTCGTCGACTACGTCCACCCCGACCTGCGCGGCCATGAGCTGCTGGCCGACGTGCTGCTCCACGCGCTCGCCGATGCGGGCTGGCTCGCCCCGCGCCCCGAGTGGAGCTTCACCGACGAGCCGCCGCGCGACGAGACGGCACGCCGCATGGGGCTCACCCTCGCCGCGCAGGCGACCTCGTTGGCGCGCCGCGGCCTCTTCGCGCTCGGCCAGGCCTACCTCGATCCGGAGAGCGAGCTCGCGAAGGGCGCCGCCGACTCCTTCGAGCGCGCGCTGCGCCTCGATCCCGACTGCGCGCAGGGCTACGCCGGCCGCGGCGCGCTGGCGCTCTTGCGCGGCGACGGTGCGACGGCGTTGGCCGCCTTCCGCGAAGCGGAGCGCCGCGACGCCCGCGCGCTCGACTCCTTCGTCGAGGGCCACGCCAGCAACGCGACCATCCGCGAGCTCTTCGCGCGCGCCGGCGTCACCGTGCGCGACGGCCGCCTCGTGCCGGTCGAGGGCGGGCCGCCGCCGCCGTCATCGCAGCGCTGAGTGGCGCCGCGCCGCGAAGAGGCTCACGACGACGCCGCCGAGCGCCACGCCGGCGAGCGCCACGAAGACCGGCGGGAAGCCGTGGTCGCGCCAGCCGGCGATCGCCGGATCGGTGGCGAGCGAGCCGATCCCGAAGCTCACGACGAACTTCATGCCGTAGGCGAGGCCGCGCACGCGCGGATCGACGCGCCGCGCGATCAGCTCGTTCTCGAGCGGCTGCGTCCCGAAGTGGCAGAAGGCGAAGAGCGCGCCGGCCAGCAGCAGTCCCGCGCCCGGCAGCCACGCGACGCCGAGCAGCCCGAGAGCGCTCAACGCGTTCATCGCGGCGTAGCGGCGGAGCCCGCTGCCCCGTTTCGCGAGCCGCGCGCCGAAGAGTTCGCCGAGGCTGCCGAACGCCAGCACGAAGGTGGCGATCGGCCCGGCGAGCGCCGCGAAGCGCGCCGTCCCTCCGCGCGCGGCGCTCCAGCCGTCGGGCAGCAGCGCGCCGATCCGCTCGAGCAGCGGGAGCAGCGTCGTCGCGCTGCCCGCCGGCGGATCGGGCAGCACGCCCGCCTGCGCGCGCACGCAGCTCGACCAAGTGGCCCAGAAGCCCTGGTGGACCAGCCCGTTGCCGACCATCGCCGCCATCACCAGCAGCAGCGCCGGCGCCAGCACGAGTCGCCACGGCACCGCGCCGCGCCGCTCTCCGGCATGGCGCGCCGCGAAGTCGCGCTCGCCGCGCGTCGTCCGCGTCACCAGCAGCAGCGCCAGCAGCAGCGCCGCCGCCAGCGCGACCACGCGGTAGGTGTGGCGCCAGCCGACGCTCTGCGCCAGCAGGAGCACCAGCGTCGGCGCCAGCGTCGAGCCGAAGTGGCCGACGAAGCCGTGGATGCCGAGCGCCCGCGCGCGCTGCGCCGGCAGCGCCTCGCCGATCCAGGCGAGCCCGACCGGATGGTGGAACGCCGCCGCGACGCCGATCAGCGCCGCCGCCGGCACGAAGAGCCAGGCCCCCGGCGCGAAGGCGGCCGCCCCGCTCGCCAGCGCCAGCAGCGCGAGGTAGCCGCGATAGATGCGCCGCGTCCCGAAGCGGTCGCCGAGCAATCCCGCCGGCAGCGCGCAGAAACCCATCAGGAACGGGCCGAGGGCGACCACCCAGCCGATCGAGGGGATGCCGAGATCGCGCGCCGCCTCGACCACCACCTGCTGCAGCACCAGCGTCGCCACATGGCACAGCGCATGGCCACCCGAGGCGACCAGCAGCACGCTCCGCTCGCTGCGCTCCACCGGCTCCGCTCCTCGTCGCATCCTTGTCGCACCGCTCGGCGCGCGCGAGAGTATGGCACTGCCCGCGGCGCTGCGGACGCCGCTTCCTCCCCCGGGACCTCGCGATGGCGATCGGTTCGAAGTCGCGCCGCTCGTTGCGCCCGCCGGCGCCGCCGCCGATGGTGCCGCTCGCGGTGCGCCGGCTGCTGCTCCTCTCGGGCTCTGCGCTGCTGCTGCTGCCCGCCTTCGGCTGGCTCGCGGCGCGCTCGCGCATCGAGGTGCCGGAGGAGCAGCGACCGCCCCCCGATCCGCGCCTCTTCGAGCTGGTGCCGGCCGACCTGATGACGACGCGCGAAGGGCTCACCGTCGCGCCCGGCCCGCTCGCCGAGGCGGCCGACCGCGCGCTCTGCGAGGGCGACCTCGACCGCGCGCGCGCCGGCTACGCCGCCGCCGTCGCGAAGGATGGGCGCGATCGCTACGCGGCGCTGCTCGCGGCGTGCCTCGCGCTCGAGCAGGACGACCTCGCCGCCGCCGAGGCGATGGCGGTGCGCGCGGCGGCGCCGGTCGCGCCGCTCTACTCGCCGCTCCGCTCGGTGCGCGTCGTCGCCGAGCTGCTGGCGCGCCGCCGCGCCCATCCGGCCGAGCCGTTCGCCGAGAGCTACCTCGCCGCGCTGATCGCTGCGCCGAAGGGCGACGGGCGACCGGCGCTCCACGCGCGCGATCCGCTGCGCGAGCTCTTCCGCGACCGCCTCTACCGCGCGCCGCCGCCGCGCGCCGCCGCCGCCGAGCTCGCGGTGGAGCGCGGCGATGACGGCGACGACCTCGCGCTGTTCGACGGGAGCGCGCCGCTCGCGCTCCTCGAGGCGCGGGTGCGCAGCGCGTTCGACGGGCCGCGCGAAGGGCTCGACCACGGCCGCGACCACGCCGCGCTGCTCGCGCTGGCCGAGCGGGCGCGCGCCACCGAGACGGCGCTGCTCGACGAAGCGCTGGCGCGGGCGAGCGCGCACGAGCCCGACAACGCCTATTGGGAGTGGTGCCGCGCGGCGCTCCACTCCCCCGCCGCGCTCGGCAGCGATGCGGTCGGCGCGTCGGTGGAACCGACGCTCGGCACCGACGACGAGCCCGACGTGCTGCCGGGCTTCGCGCCCGAGACGTTGCGCGCCTTCGAGGAGGCGCTGGTGCGGCCGCGCTGCGAGCCGCGGCTGCGCGAACTGCTCGCCTTCGAGGAGGCGACCCGCCGCGCGGCGGGTGACCGGTTCGCCGCGCTGCGGCTGCGCCCGCCGCACGAGCGGCTCTTCCTCGGCGAGCCGCGCCTCGCGCAGCGCCTCGCCTACCGCGCGCTGATCGTCGATCGCGACCTCGCCTCGCCGATCGCGCAGACGGTGGTCGCCGCCGGCGTCGCGCTGACGCTCGCCGATCCGTTCGTCGCCACCGACCCGCGCCTCGCGCAGGCGGGCGACGACACGCGCGCCGCCGCCGCCTCGCTGCTCGAAGGGGCGCGTGCGCTGCGCCTCGACGTCGCCGCGCTCGAGGAGCGGATCGCCGCGCACGTCGCGCCGCCGCCGCTCTCCGCCGAGCTCGCCGCGCCGCTGCGCGATGCGCTCGAGCCGCTGCCGATCCCGCGCCTCGTCGATGCGCTGGTCGCCCGCTACGCTGCCGACCTGATCGCCCTCGCCGACGCGTTGCAGCGCGCCGCGGCACGCGGCGGTTGAGTCGCCGGAGAGCCGCCCGTGGAGAACGTGCACGTCGCCCGTCGTCGCCGCCTGCTCGCCGCGATGGAGGGCGGGGTCGCGGTGATCCCGACCGCGGCGGCGAAGCATCGCAACGGCGACGCCGAGTACCGCTTCCGGCCCGACAGCGACTTCTGGTGGCTCACCGGCTTCCACGAGCCCGACGCCGTGCTGCTGCTCTGCAAGGGGCGTCCCGACGGGGAGCAGCTCCTCTTCCTGCAGCCGCGCCAGCGCGACCAGGAGATCTGGACCGGGCGGCGCCTCGGCGTCGAGCGCGCCGTCGAGCGGCTCGGGGTCGACGCCGCCTTCCCGATCGGCGAGCTGCAGGCGCAGCTCCCGAAACTGCTGCGCGGCGCCGAACCGCTCTACTTCAAGACCGGCGCGCGCCCCGACCTCGAGCGGCCGCTGCTCGACCTGGTGGCGACGCTGCGCACGCGCGTGCGCGAGGGGAATCCGGCGCCCGAGCGGATCGTCGACCCGACGCCGCTGCTGGCCGAGATGCGCCTCCACAAGGATGCGGGCGAGCTCGCCACCATGCGCGAGGCGGCAGCGATCACCTGCGACGCCCACGTCGCGGCGATGCGGGCGACGCGGCCGGGCGTGACGGAGCACGCCATCGAAGCGCTGGTCGAGCACGAGTTCCGCCGGCGCGGCGCGAACGGCCCGGCCTACACCACCATCGCCGCGAGCGGCGCCAACGCGACGATCCTCCACTACATCCAGAACGACTGCGCGCTGAAGGCGGGCGAGCTGATGCTGCTCGACGCCGGCGCCGAGGTCGCCTGCTACGCCGCCGACGTGACGCGCACCTGGCCGATCTCGGGGCGCTACTCGCCGCCGCAACGGCGCGTCGTCGAGATCGTCCTCGAGGCGCAGCGCCGCTCGATCGACTGCGTGCGCCCCGGCCGCTGCTTCCAGGAGGCGCACGACGTCGCCGTCCGCGCGCTGGTCGAAGGGCTGCTCGAGCTGAAGCTCCTCACCGGCAGCGTCGAGGAGGCGATCGCCAGCAAGGCGTTCCGCCGCTTCTACATGCACCGCACCGGCCACTGGCTCGGCCTCGACGTGCACGACGCCGGCGCCTACTTCGTGCCACGCTCCACCACGCAGCATCGCGACCTCGCGCCGGGCATGGTGGTGACGGTCGAGCCGGGCCTCTACTTCGCCGAGGACGACACGACGATCCCCGCCGAGTACCGCGGCATCGGGGTGCGCATCGAGGACGACGTGCTGGTCACGCCGGAAGGGCACGAGGTGCTGACCGCCGCCTGCCCGAAGGAGATCGCCGCGGTCGAGGCGCTGGTCGGGAGCGGCTGAGCGGCTCTGCTGGAGGAGGCGCGCTACGGCGACGGCAGCCGGACGAAAGCGTCGCGGTAGCGCTCGGCGTGGTCCTTGAAGAGCTCCGGGTGGAGGCAGGCGGCCAAGAGCTCCGCCGAGTCGACCAGCCGCGGGCCGGGCCGATTGAAGTAGCTCGAACCGTCGGCGAGCCAGACGCGCTGCAGCGCACCGGCCGGCCACTCGTCGAGCGGCAGCGCCGCCGCGACGGTCGCCCGCTCGGCGAGCCCCTGCGCCAGCGAGTAGCCGCACGGCTTCACCACCACCACCTCGGCGTCGAGCGCGCGCAGCTCCTCGCGCGTCGGTGACGGCGCATGCTGGCCCGCCTCCACGCCGACCGCGACGCCGCCCGCCAGCGCCACCAGCTCCGGCATCCAGGTGCCGCCGAGCATCACCGGCGCCAGCCACTCGACGGTGACCACGCGCGGCCGCGACCACGCCGCCGCCGCGCGCCGCTCAAGTTCGGCGAGGCGCCCGCGCAGCAGCGCGTTCAGCCGATCGGCCGCCGGCTCGAGCCGCAGCGCCGCGCCGACCTTCGCGATGTCGTCGAAGAGGTGGGCGAGGCGCGTCGGCGAGAGGGCGACCAGCTGCACGTCGCGCCCGGCGAGTTCGGCCAGCGCCGCCTGCACCTCGCCCTGCGACACGGCGCAGACGGCGCAGAGAACCTGCGTGATCACCACGTCGGGCGCGAGCGCGCGCAGCCGCAGGACGTCGAGGTCGTAGAGCGAGAGGCCGCTCGCGGCGGCGCGCCGCACCGCTGCGTCGATGGCGGCGGAGTCCATCGCGGCACCGTCGCTGCGAGCGATGCGCGAGCGGGTGAGGCGCGGCCGATCGGCGACGATCGCCGGGTAGTCGCACTCGTGGCTGGTGCCGACCAGCTGATCGGCCGCGCCGAGCGCGGCGACGATCTCGGTGGCCGCCGGCAACAGCGAGACGACGCGCACCATCGAGGGACTCCGCAGCGGAGAGCGGGGCAGCGGCGCCCCGCCGCGAAGCGGAGCGCCGCCGACCCGAAGGAGAGCGAAGCGGGAACTACTGGAGCGTGACCACGAGCGGCTCCGAGGTGCCGCGGAACGGACCGGCGACGCTGTCTGCCGTCAGCAGCTGCGCGGCGAGGTCGAGCCCGGCGAGGCCCGGATTGTCGAGCGGCTCGTGATAGGCGCCGTCGCCATCGAGCAGCAACGGCACCACCTGCAGCCCCGCGAAATCGAGCGCGAAGAAGAGCGGCGCCTTCCACGTTCGATGGCGCACCGTGAGCTCGGGCGCGACGCCGTTGCAGACGAAGAGCAGCGCGACGCCGTTCGGGGTGGCGCCCGTGACGTCGAGGTCGAAGCTGCCGACCGGGATCGGCGAAGCGGGGTTCACGCTCAGATGCGGGCGCGCCGGCGTGACGCGCGTCACCTCGGTGAGCGAGAAGAAGTCGCTGCGCACGGCGAGCAGCGCGCCCCCTTCGGCCGGTTGCCACGGCTCGAAGGTGCCGTGCGTCGCCGGCTCGTAGCGGGCGTAGAGGAACGCGGTGAAGGGGCCGGCGGTGGCGAGCAGCCGCTCGCTGCCGTCCGTCGGGTCGAGCTCGACGAGCGTCCCCTGGTTGGCGTCGGAGAGCAGCAGGTCGCCGCCCTCGTCGAGCGCCATCGCATAGGCGCCGTCGACCACGCCGAGCAGCGTCCCTTGCGTGATGTCGAAGCTGCTCGGCCCGATCGCGGCGGCGAGGTCGGCCGCGGCGACGCGCCACACCTCGCTCGCGTCGAGCGGCGGCGGGAAGCTGCTCGAGTCGGGCGTGCAGCAGTAGAGATCGCCGTTCGGGTCGAAGACGAGCGGCCCCGAGGCGGCCGGCGAGTCGACCACGTCGTCGTAGCTGTCGTTCGCGAAGTCGCAGAGCGCCACGTGCGAGCCGCCGACCAGGCTGAACGCGTAGCTGACGTACGGCCGCCCCTGCGGATCGAAGGCGAGGTCGTAGGGGAACTTGATGGTGAGCACGACGCCGGCGTGCAGCGTGGCGAGGTCGATCTCCCAGATCTCGTTGTTGTTCGAGTCGCCGAAGTAGAGCTTCGTGCCGTCGGGCGAGTTCACGAGGAAGGCGCCGAACGCGAAGCTCGGCGGCGTGAAGAGCGTGCGGACGAAGCTGCCATCCTGCGGCGAGAGCTCCACCACCGCGTTGCCGTCGAAGAGCGCCCAGTTGCCGTTGGCGAGCCGCTCGAAGCCGCCGACGAAGGCGCCGCCCGGCGCCACCGACACGCTCTGCTGCGCGTAGCCCGGCTCCGCCTGCTGCGCGTACGCCGACGAGCTGCACAGCAGCGCAGCGACCGCGCCGAGCGCGCCGATCGCCCGCGGCGCGCCGCTCCGTCGCCTCCCGATCCCGTGCCCGATCCCGATTCCCATCGTCCGTCTCCTGAACGGCTCGCGGCGCGCCCCTTCGGCGCGTCGCGAGCGACGATCGGTTTCCCGATCGCGCCTCGCCCCTCGCGGGGAGGTCGGGACGGAACGACGGCGCAGTGCGCCGCGACGACGCGGACGCACCTTCTCCACCGGACGTTCACGGCCCGGCTCCTCCCCTCGAGGAGCACGTGAAGGACCAGCGGTGGAGCGGTCTTCTGGCTCTCGGGCGATCTACTCGTCCCGCCTTCCCAGGAGGCGCGAGCTCCTCGCGAACGACCGCGAGGGCGACGACTCCCAGTGGCGCTCGGTGATCGACTCCGCGACGAGGTCGTCGCACGAGTCGCACCACCGCGGACTTTCGCTCCCGATCACAGCGGCGGGGCCGCGCCGGAATCGCACCGGCTTCCCGAATTCGCACCGCGAACGGCGCGGAACGTAGCGCTGCCGCGAAGGGCGCGCAACGGGCTCGTCGCGCAGCGCAACGGGTTCAGCGCGGCGGCGTCTGTCCGAACCGCTGCGCGAGCGGATGGCGCCAGCCGCTGCCAAACGCTTTCGGGGTCACCTTGAGGACCGGCGCAGCCTGGCGGCGCTTGAACTCGCTCCTCAGCAGGAGGCGGCGCACCTCGCGCGCGAGCGCTTCGGGCGTGCCGCGCGCCACCTGCTCGGCGAGGCCGCGCCGCTCGACCACGAGGTCGCGCAGCACCGGGTCGAGCACCGCGTAGGGCGGCAGGCTGTCCTCGTCCTTCTGCCCTTCGCGCAGCTCGGCCGTCGGCGGACGGTCGATCGTGCGCCACGGGATCAGCTCGCGCGCGCGGTTCACGTGGCGCGCCAGCGCGAAGACCAGCGTCTTGTCGAGATCGCCGATCACCGCGAGGCCGCCGTTCATGTCGCCGTAGAGCGTGCAGTAGCCGACCGCGAGCTCCGACTTGTTGCCGGTGGTGAGCAGCAGGTGGCCGTGCTGGTTGGCGATCGCCATCAACGCGCTGCCGCGCACGCGCGCCTGGAGGTTCTCGTCGGCGAGGCCGCGCCCGCCGTTCCGCAGGATCGGCTCGAGCGCGCGACGGTACGCCTCGACGATCGGCTCGATCGCGACGGTGTCGAAGCCGATGGCGAGGTTCCTCGCCAGCAGCGCCGCATCCTCGTGGCTCATCGCGGCGTTGAAGCGCGACGGCAGCGCGACGCCGAGCACGTTCGCCGGCCCGAGCGCGCGCGCCGCGATCACCGCGCAGAGCGCCGAGTCGATGCCGCCCGACAGGCCGAGCAGCACCTTGGTGAAGCCGCTCTTCGACGCGTAGTCGCGCAAGCCCGTCACCAGCGCAGCGAGCAGCTGCTCGAAGTCCTCCTCGGTCAACGCGGCCGCGGCCGGCGCCGCTGGCGCGCGCGGCGCGGCGCTGCTGCCGGGCGCCGCGTTCACTGCCTCGGGCAGCTCGGCGACCAGCAACTCCTCGTCGAAGCCGCCCGCTTGCGCCAGCAGGCGGCCGTTGCCGTCGACGACGAGGCTCTTGCCGTCGAAGACGAGCGAGTCGTTGCCGCCGACGAGGTTGCAGTAGGCGACCGGCAGCCCGTGGTGGCGCGCCACCGCGCTCACCATCGCCTGGCGCAGCGCCGCCTTGCCGATCTCGAAGGGCGACGCTGAGGCGTTCAGGATCGCCTGCGCCCCCTTGGCCTTCAGCTCCGCGCTCGGGTCGATCGCGTAGAGGCGGCGCGGCCAGAAGCGCTCGTCGTTCCAGAGGTCCTCGCAGATCGAGAGGCCGAGGCGGCGCCCCGCGTGCTCCACCACCGTGCGCGCCTCGGCCGGATCGAACCAGCGCCGCTCGTCGAAGACGTCGTAGTTGGGCAGCAGCGACTTGCGGGCGATCACCTGCACGCGCCCGTCATGGAGGAAGGCGAGGCTGTTGCTGCGGCCGATGCCGGTGGCGTGCGGGGAGCTCTCGACGAAGCCGACCAGCGCCGCCGGCGCGCCGCGCAGCCGCTGCGCCAGCTCGTGCAGCGTCGCCTCCCCTTCGGCGACGAAGTCGCTCCACTCGACCAGGTCGCCCGGCGAGTAACCGCAGAGCGTGAGCTCGGGGAAGAGGACGACGTCGGCGCGCTCCGCCGCCGCGCGACTGCACCACTCGAGGACCTTGGCGGCGTTCTGCGCGAAGGCGCCGACGGTCGTGTTGATCTGGGCCAATGCGACTCGCATGGCGGCAGCATGCCGCGCCCGCGCGCCGCTCGCCACCGGCCGTCCGCGCGCGGCCGCTCGCGCTCCGCCTCGCCCGCTCTCAGCGCAGCAGCGGCAGCGGCGCGAAGCGCTCGCCGAGCAGCGGCGACGACTCGACCTCCCACCATTGCTCGAGCAAGGTCGCGTAGACGCGGCGGAAGTCGACGGCGAACTTGAGGTCGCCATCGTCGAGGTCGCGCAGGTCGGGCGCCGGACCGTGCAGCCCGCCCGCGACTGCACCACCGAGCACGAAGAGCGGCGCCGCGGCGCCGTGGTCGGTCCCCTTCGAGCCGTTCTCCGCCACCCGCCGCCCGAACTCCGACGAGATCACCACCACCACCTCCTGCTCCATCCCGAGCGCCACGACGTCCTCCCAGAGCGCGCCGAGCGCCGCGCCGAGTTCCTGCAGCAGGAAGGCGTGCGTCTCGCGCTGGAAGGCGTGCGTGTCGTAGCCATCCTGGCGCGCGTAGTAGGTCTTGCAGTCGAGCCCGCCGGCCAGCAGTTGCGCGACGAGCTGGAGCGCGCGGCCGAGCGGCGCGTCGGGGTAGCGCCCGACCGTCCGCCCCGCCTGCGCGGCGCGTGCCACCTTCGCCGACTGCGCCTGGCTGTTGCGCGCCGTCTCGCGCAGGTAGCGCAGCGCCGCGCCGCCGCCGCTCGATTCGGCGAGCTTCGCGAGCGCCGCTTCGCGCGCCGCGCCGCCCTCGCCCGGACCGGTCGCGACGACGAGGTCGGCGAGCGACTCGACTTGCGGCGCCGGCCCGCGCGCCCCCGACAAGAGCAGCGGCACGCTGCCGCCGCCGACCATCAGCGCCGGCAAGTCGCGATCGCCGCCCGCCTCCGCCGCTTCGCCGAGGCGCGCGATCCAGCCGCCGCTCGCCTTCTCTGGCGCGAGCGACGCCGTGTGCCAGATGTCGGTCGAGCGGAAGTGGCTGCGGTCGGGCGTCGGGTAGCCGACCCCCTGCACGATGGCGAGTTCGCCCGCCTCGAAGCGCGCATGCAGCGGCGCCAGCTCCTTCCTCAACGCGAGGCCCGGCCGCAGCGGCAGCAGCTCGTCCTCGGCGAAGCGCAGCGTCGGCCGCGCGGCGACGTAGAGCGGGTCGGCGAACGGCACCACGGTGTTCAAGCCGTCGTTGCCGCCCGCCAGATCGATCAGCACGAGGCGGCGCGCCGTGCGCGTGCGACTCGCGGCGCGCGCGAAGGCGAAGCCGGGCAGGAGCGGAAGCGCGGCGGCGCCGAGCGCTGCCGCGAGGAACGACCGTCGTGACGTGGTCATCGAAGAGCTCCCAGGGTTGGCACTCACGCGAGCTGCGCTTCCGGCGCGCCGAGCAGCTGATGCGCCACGCGCTGCACGCGCACGACGCCGCTGCCCGCGGCCGCCCCATCGTCGGCGAACGCGACGATGCGAGCGCGCGTCGCCGGCTCGAGCGCGTCGTCGGTCAGCAGCGCCTCGAGCTTCGCCACCAGCGGCAGGCCGGCCCCCTCCGCGAGCGCGCCGACCTGCTTCGCCCAGTCGACCGCGATGGCGAGCTCGCCTTCGCCGTGGCAGAGCGCGGCGGCGAAGCGGTTGCGCGCCAGCAGCGTGCGCGAGCTGATCCAGGTGCGCCCGCCCTCCCACCCCTTCACGTTGGGCGGCGCGAAGAGCGACTGCCCCATCGCCGCCGCCGCCTGCGCGACCGCCTTCAGGTTGCAGCGCGCCCGCGTGCGGCGCAGCAGGCCGACGCACCACTCGATCGGCCCGGCGATGCGCGCGCGGCGCTGCTCGGCGGCGAAGAAGAGGCGCGAGCCGAACAGCCGCCGCAGCGTCCGCTCGATCGAGAGCTCCTCCTCGCGGAGCGCCGCCGCCACTTCCGCGATCGCCGCCGCGCTCGGCGCGTCGCAGACGAAGGCAGAGAGCAACTTGCCGGCGAGGAACGGCGCGCAAGCGGGGTGGCGCACCGCCGCATCGACCACCTCGCCGCCATCCTCGACCGGCGCGCCGAAGAGCTGCTTCGCGCCGGCGTCGTGGGCGCGCTCGTTCTTCCAGAAGCGGCCGTCGCGCACGTGCCAGCCCGTGAAGGCGCGCGCCGCCTCCTGCACGTCGCGCTCGCTGTAGTGGCCGACGCCGAGCGAGAAGAGCTCGAAGAGCTCGCGCGCGAAGTTCTCGTTCGGGTGGCTCTTCACGTTGCTGTTGCCGTCGAGCCAGACCAGCAGCGCCGGATCGCGCGCGGCCGCTTGCAGCAGCTCGCGGAACGGGCCGCCCCCGAGCGCGCGGAACAGCTCGTACTGGCGCCACATCCAGTCGCACTGCTGGATCTTCGTGAAGCTGGTCGCGAAGTGGTTGTGCCAGAAAAGGGCGAGCTTCTCGACGAGCGGGCAGGCGCTCTCCACCATGCGGCCGAGCCAGAGCGCTTGGAGGCGCGGCAAGTCGTCGCCCTGCGCCACCGAAGGCGCCAACGCGGCGAGCTGCGCGGCGGCCTTCCCCTCGTCGCGCGCGAAGAGGCGCTCGAGGGTCGCTTGCAGTCCGACGCGCACCGCCTCGTCGCGCTCCTCCGGCCGGCTGCCGAACGCGGCGTGGCGCAGCAGGTGGGCGGCGGCGGCCGCGTCGAACGGCCCGTCGACGCCCGGGACGAACGGGGCGAGGTTCATCGGCCCGCCTCCGCTGCGGCGCGCGGCGCGGCGCCGGTCGCCGCTGCGCGCGGCGCCAGCTCGAGCGCGAGTTCGACGGTGAGTCGCCCGTCGGCGCGGCGGCTCGCGAGGCGCAGTTGCGCCACTTCGCGCGCCACGTCGACCAGGAACGCCTGCTCCAGCTCCGCTTGCGCGAGGCTCTTGCCCTTCTCGAGCGTCGCCTGCGAGAGCAGCACGTCGCGATCCTCGTGCGCGAGCGCCGCCACCTGCGCCCCGTCGATCTCGATCCGCGTCAGCGATCCCGCCGGCGCGCTGCCGAGCGGACCCGCCGACAGCTCGTCGATCAGCGCGTGCAGCAGCTCCACCGTGGACGACAGGATCAGCCGCTTCCCGACCCGTGCGAAGCAGGGCGAGGCGTTCTGCCGCTCGGGCTCCGCGGTGCGGTCGTCGTCCTTCGGGAGGCGGCCGCCGGTGACCAGCGTGCCGCGGTAGGGCTCGACGAAGAGTTCGTAGGGCGACTGGTTTTTCTGCGCGCTGTCGACGTTGAAGAGCGCGAGCGCCATCTGCACGCCGTTCCCGAACTCGCGGCCGAGCCGCTCCTCGTCATCGCGCGCGGTGAAGAGCAGCGCGCCGGCCGGGTAGCGCAGCGCGGGCGGTGCCGCGACGCCCGGGAAGGTCTGGCGCGCCAGCACGAAGAGCACCTCCTCGTCGAGCGCGGGCAGCACTTCGTCGGGGAGGCTGCGGCCACCGAAGAAGAGGCCGAGGTTCGCCTTGGCGGCCGCGAGATCGGCGCCGACCTTCTCGGTGCAGAGCGCGCCGCTCTCCGACCAGAGCGCCGCGAAGTCGCGCCGCAGCGCCATCGTGAGCAGCGTGCCGGGCGGCCGCACCAGCGCCAGCGGCTCGCCGGCGCGCGCATGGCCGAAGCCGCGGAAGGCGGCCGGCAGCGGCGTCGTGGCGGGCAGCGACAGCTCGAGCGCGAACGTGTCGGCGTCGCCGCGCACGCAGAGCGGCACCACCGGCGCCTGCGCCGCGAGCTGCAGCACGTCGCCGAGCAGCGCGGCGCCGAGGAACTCCTCCTGGCGCACCGGCAGCCACGACTCCTTCCCCGACAACGCCGTCGTGCGCGGCCCATCGAGCGCGAAACGGAGCAGCGCATCGGCCGGTGCCGCGGCGCGCGCGGCGGCCACCAGCGCCGGCGGCTGCAGCGCATGCGCCGCCTGCGCCGCCGTCGCGAGCTCGAGGAAGCGCGCTTCGCTGCTGGCGAACAGGAGGTCGCGGCCGTGGCAGGCGACGAAGAGCTGCTCGCGGACGACCAGCGTCTCGAGGCCGCCGCAGGTCGCGGCGCGCCACGCCGGCGGCTCCTCCTCCTGCATGGCGAGCAGCTGCCGCGCGACCTGCATCACGTGGAGCGCGCGATCGACGTCGGGGAGGCGCACTGCCCCCACCAGCCCCGGCTTCCCCTCGCCCGCCACCACGCCGAGCGCGAGCTGCTCGCCGAGCAGCGTCTCGAGGAGTTCGTGCCCCTTCATGCCCGCGACCAGCTCGACGAAGCCGAGGCCGCCGAGCAGCTCCACGTAGGCGGGGCTCTTCTGGAAGAGCTTCCACGCCGGCAGCGCGAAGAGGCGCTGCTTCAACGACGAGTTCGGCAGGTCGTGGAAGCGGGCGCCGAGCCCCTGTGCGTCGGCCACCGCGATCAGCTCCTGCGGCAGCAGCGTCGCGAGGTCGGCCACTTCGCCGACGACGGGCGCGGCCGGGCGCGCCAACACGTCGTTCGCGAGGCGCGGCCATGCGGGACCGGCCCACGCCGAGAGCGGCAGCGTCGAGAGGGCGCCCGCCAGGGTGGCGGCGGCGCCGAAGCGCCAGAGGAGGGTGCGCACGGGTCGCGAGCGGCGCATGGCGATCTCCAACGAGGGGAGGGAACGACGGGGAAGAGCCGCGCCGCGCGGCGACGTGAAAGGGAACGGAGCGGACCGTTCAGCGCGCGAGCGCGCTGCGCCAACGCTGCTCGAGCTCGGCGAAATGGGCGCAGCCGAAGCGGGCGGCGAGCTCCTCGTGCCCCTCCGGCGCGCCGCGCAGCCGCGGCGTCTCGAGGAAGCTCGCCCGCGCGTGCGCGCCGCCGCCCCGCAGCGGATCGAGGCACCAAGCGGCGAACGCTCCGGCGACGCCGGCCGCGCACGGCTCGCCGTCGCGGCGGAAGAGCGGCGCGAGCGGCGCGGCCAGCGCCACCGCCGCGAAGAGCGCGTCGGCCGAATCGGCCGCGATCCACGCCGCCGCCCCGTCGCGCCACCAGCGCGGCGCCGACTCGCCGAGCAGCTGCACGAGCGTCGCCGCCGCGAGCGCTTCGCTGACGGCGCGCGCGCTCGCCGCGTCGAGGGCGAGGCACTCGACCTCGCGCCACGTGCCGCCCTGCGCCGCCAGCCGATCGGCGTCGAGGCAGGCGACTGCCACCGGCGTCGCGTTGGCGAGGCGCTGCTCGAGCGGCGCCAGCAGCTCCGCTTCGAGGCGGCGGCGCGCGTGGCGCAGCGGCTCGAGGTCGGGGGCGGCGGTGCGCGGCGCGACGACCACCCACGGCGCGAGCGCGGCGCCGCTCCACGCGTAGTCGTCGCGCGCCGCGCCGAGTCGGGCGCTGAAGCTCGCGCCGAGCGCCGCGTAGGCCGCGGGCAGCGCCGCCGCCCCCGCGAGTTCCGCGTAGCCCGCCGGCAACGGCACGCGCGGCACGAGCGGCGCCTCGGCGGCACGGCGCGGCGCGGTCTCGACCGCCGCGACTTCGAGCGGCGTCGCGGGCGGTGCTTCGGCAGGCACGGCGGCGGGCACAGCGGCGGTTGCTTCGGCGGGTGGCTCCGCCGGCGGTTTGGCAGGCACTTCCGCGCGCTCTTCCGCAGGCACTTCGACGGGGGGCGAGACCTCCGGCTCGCGCACCACTTCTGGCACGTGCACCACTTCTGGCTCGCGCGCGGGCGGCAGTTCGCGCGGCGGTTCCGGCGGCGATTCCGGCAGCGGCGAGGCGATCGGCGCCGCCGCGGGCTCCTCGCTGCGGGCGACCGCAACGGGGGCGACCTCCGGCGACCGCTCCGCCAACGCGGCGAGCCACGCCGCCAGCGCGATCGCCGCGGGCAACCAGATCCGCTTCGGCCAGGGGGTGGGCGCCGTCACGCCGCCGATCGTAGGCCGCCGCCGCGCGCTCGCAACCGCGCGCTCGGCGCCGTCCGCGCGGCGGCCCGCTCGCCGACCGGCGCACCGCTCGTCAGCGCGCGCGCGGCAGTCGCAGGCAGAGGCGCGCGCCCGGCTCGTCGCTCGCCAGCAGTTCGAGTTCGCCGCCGAGGTCGCGCGCCAAGCCGCGCGCCAGCGCGAGCCCGAGGCCGACGCCCGGCCGCGCGTCGTCGTTGCGCGCGCCGCGTTCGAACGGCTCGAAGATCGCCGAGCGCAGCGCCGCCGCCACGCCGCTGCCGTGGTCGCGCACCTCGAGCGCGACGTGGTCGGCGTGCGCCGCGGCGCAGAGCTCGATGCGCGCGAGCGCCTCGCCGCGCCCGTACTTGCAGGCGTTGTCGACCAGGTTGAAGAGCACCTGCCCCACCGCCTCCGGATCGGTGTCGAGCGGCGTGTCGCCCGCCTCGACGGTGCAGCGGAACTCGAAGCCGGCGTCGCTCGCGCGGCGCGCGAGGCTCGGCGCGTGGCGCTCCACCAGCTCCGCCAGCGTGACGCGCGTGCGGCGCGTCGCCGTGCCGCGCTCCTCGAGGCGCGCGTAGGCCAGCACGTTCTCGACCAGCGTGGCGAGGCGCGCCGACTGCTCCTTCAGCGTCTGCAGGTAGCTCTGCCGCTGCTCGGGCGCGGTCACCATCCCGTCGGCGAGCATCTCGCTGTAGAGGCGGAAGGTGGTGAGCGGCGTGCGCAGCTCGTGGGTCACCGCCGAGGCGAAGCGATGGCGCCGTTGCGCCAGCGCGACGCTCGAGCCGACCAGCCGGCCGCCCACCAGCAGCGCCGCCACCACCGCGAGCCACGCCAGCGCGAGCGTGGTGCGCGTCGCCGACCAGCCGCCGATCGGCGCCGCGACGGCGGCCGCCAGCGCGGGCGGCAGGACGAGGCGCGCCGGGATCGACGAGAGCGCCGAGGCGAGCTCGGGCCCCTCGGCCGGCGCGCCGAGCAGCGGCACGAGGTCGGCACCCGGCAGCAGCGGCGCAAGCGCGGCGAGCAGCTCAGCGCGCCACGCCTTCCAATCGCACCAGACGCCCTGCAGCAGCTCCTGCTCGCCGACGGTGACGCGCCGCACGAGGAAGAGCTCCGGCGCCGCGTCGCCGACCCACCACGGCACGAGCGGCCCCACCACCACCTGCGGCGGCGGCGTCGGCGGCAACGTCTGCGGCTCGGCGATGCGGTTGTTGCCGATCGCGTCGCCGATCGCGGCGCGCTTGGCGTTCCACACCTCGTTCTGGCGCGCGACCCACTCGAGCTGCGGCTGCTCCGCGGCGACGGGCGCGGCGTTCAGGTCCTCGAACGCCTCGATGGCGACCACCGCGGCGCGCGCGGCGGCGGGCGCGACGAGCTGCGCCACCCGCTGCAGGCGCTGCAGCGACGCCGCGACGTCGAACGCGCCCGGGTCGTCCGCCACCATGCTGCAGGTGGCCTGCGCGAGGTCGAGCTGGTTCCCCTCCGGCACCTGCGGCGAGCTGAAGCGGCCGGCCGCGTCGATCTGGAAGTGGAGCTGGAGCGGCGCCGGCGCGCGCAGCAGCAGCGGCGAGGCGACCAGCACGTCGCCCTTGTCGAGCGGGCTCAGGTAGCGCGTGTAGCCGCACTCCTGCGGGTAGTAGGCGAGGTACTCGAAGTAGGGGCGCGCCGACTCGCGCGCCAGCAGCGGCAGCACGCGCGCGTCGAGCCGCCAGAGCGCGTTGCGGCGCCGCTCCTCGCGCTCCTCGAGCGCGCGGCTGCGTGCGAGCTCGCTGCGATGGGCCGCTTCGAGGCGCAGCGAGGTGCGCGTCACGAAGAAGAGCGCGGCGAGGACCGCGGCCGCGCCGGCGAAGTAGGCGAGCCGCCAGTCGCGCGGCGTCTTGCGCGTCATCGCCCCGCCCCGTCCCGCTTGCAATCGGCCGCCAGCATGTAGCCGCGACCGCGCACGGTGGCGACCCCTTCGCTGCCGCTGTCGGCGAGCTTCTCGCGCAGCCGCGCGATGTGCATGTCGATGGTGCGCGTCTGCAGGCCGCGCGGATCGAGGCCCCACACCGCGCGCAGCAGCTCGTCGCGCGAGACCACCTGGTCCTTGGCGGTGGCGAGGTAGCGCAGCAGCGCCGCCTCCTTCTCGGAGAGCTGGCGCACCTGCCCATCGGCGAGCTGCACCTCGCCGCGCGCGAAGTCGACCGCGCCGCGCGGCAGCTCGAGCCGCTCGCTCGGCGGCGGGCGCGTCGCGCTGCGGCGCAGCACCGCTTCGACGCGCGCCAGCAGCTCGCGCGCCGAGAAGGGCTTCACCACGTAGTCGTCGGCCCCCTCCTGGAGGCCGCGCACGCGCTCCTGCTCGGCGCCGCGCGCGGTCACCAGGATCACCGGCAGGGTCGGCTTGCTGCGCCGCAGCTTCGCCAGCAACTCGAAGCCGTCGACTCCCGGCAGCACCAGGTCGAGCAGCGCCAGGTCGATGTGCAGCGCCAAGCCGAGTTCGAGTCCGGCGCGGCCGTCGGCCGCCTCGTGCACGGCGTAGCCGCCGAAGCGCAAGGCGTCGACGAGGCCGCGCCGGATGGCGCCATCGTCCTCGACCACCAGGAGGGTCGCAGTCGAACTCACGTGCCGTGCTGCTCCTGCTGCGCGTCGGCCGGCTTGCTGTCAGTCGGCTTGCTGTCGGCCGGCTTGGTGTCGATCGGCTTCGCCGGCGTCTCGGTCGGCTTCGCCTCGGGCACCTTCGGGGCGGGCGGGAAGCGTAGCCCCTTCGCCTGCGCCTGCGCACGCAGCGCGTCGCGCACAGCGCGATCGAAGGCGCTGCTCTCTTCCATCCCGAGCTTGGCGAGCTCGGCGGTGACGTGAGCGTCGCGCTTGGCGCTCACCCCCTGGATCTGCTCCTTCAGCTTCGTGCGCTTCGCCCATGCCGCGTCGATGCACTGCTGGCGCTGCTCCTGCGTCAGCTCGCGCAGCTTCTCCGGGAGCTCCTCCTTCTTGGCCTCCTCGAGCTTGAGCTGCCCCGTCTTCACCTGCTCGACGAGGTCCCAGTCGCACGTGTAGAGCTTGCACGCCTTGGTGTTGGCGCGCGCCGCGGCGGTCGCGCTGTTGCACGCCTCGGCATTCGCATCCTGCGCCCGCTGGTTCCCCCACGCCACGATGCCGGCGGCGCCGTACGGCAAGTAGGTGTCGTTGATCGCCGTCGAGAGCGCGGCGAGCTCGCCATCGAACGGCGTCGCGATCACCACCGTGCCGTTCTGCTGGTCGATCGCCGCGAAGTGGCCGTCGGCGCGCTTCGCCACCTCCTGCCAGCCCGGCGCGAGCTCGTCGGCCGGATTGCCGCAGTAGATGGCGTTCACCGTGATGCCGCGCTCGATCAGCAGCCGGCACGCTTCGCCGAAGCGCACCTGCTGATCCTGGTCGGCCGACTCGTTGCCCGCGACGACCACCAGCTTCAGCGCCTCGGGCGCTGGCGCCCAGTCGAGCGACGCGTTCGCGGTGGCCAGTACGCGGCCGACCAGCTCGGTGCCGCCGTTGGTGGTGAGCGCGAAGAGCTGCTGCGAGACGAGGTCGAGGTCCTCGGTGAGCGGCGCGTCGATCTTCACCCAGCCGCCCTCGGCCGGGTGGCCGTCATTGCCGAAGGTGAGCAGCGCGACGCGCAACCGCGGCGTCGGCTCGGCCAGCGCGAGGTCGTTCACGATCGCCCAGAGCTTCTGACGCGCGGCATCGAGCAGCCCATCCATGCTGCCGCTCGTGTCGAGGCAGAGCGCGAGGTCGATCGAGGGCGCGGCGGGCTTCGACGCGGCGACGGCGGGCGCCGTGGCGGGCCGCTCGTCGCCGACGCCGTTCGGGTCGGCGCGCAGCGGCGGCGCGCCGAGCGCGAGCAACGTCGGAGCGAGCGTGGCGACCAGCGTCCGGCCGCGCCACGCGCGCCGCGGGGAGCGAGGGGAAGGGGTGGAGCGCTTCATCGGTTCCTCCAAGCGCCGCCGCAGGGTGGGCGACGCGAGACCAAGGGCAGGGATCGTCGAAGGGGGCACGGGTTCGGATCGGGACGCACGGAGCGGCAGCGCGAACGGCTCACTGCTCGCCGAGGCGGATGCGCAAGCGGCGGCCGCGATGGTCGAGCAGCACCTCGCCGCGGATCGTGAGCAGCGCGCCGCGGCCATCGTCGAGCAGCTCGTCGACCAGCGTGCTCCACGCCGGCGTGCCGAGCTCGATGAGCGTCGCATCCGCGGCGTCGAACGGTGCGGTGGTCGGAGCGGCGGTCGGCGCACCGAGCGGCGCCCCGAGCGGCGCCGGCGCGAGGGTCGCGGCGGCCTGGATCAGCTTCGAGTCGACCCACTGGCCGCGGTTGCAGAAGAAGGCGCCCTCGCCGACCTGCTGCACCGTCGCGATCTCGACGTGCGCCAGCTGGTCGCCGGCCGCGAGGTCGAGGAAGCCGTTGCGCGGATCGACGTTCGCCTTCGCCTTGCGGTCGTTGTAGTTCCACCCCTGCGCGACGGCGCCGAAGCCGGAGCGCTGGGCGACGGCACGCCCCTCGAGGTTCGCGTGGCACGCCTCGGTCAGCTGCGACCAGCTGCCGAAGTCGGCCCCGTCGGTGGCGAGGAACGCGGTGTACTCGGTCAGCACGCCGAACTCGGTCGAGAGGCGCAGGATCTCGTCGGTCAGCTCGCGCAGCGCCGCCGCGCGCACCGGATCGGCGGAGAGCGGCAGCCCGCCCGGCGTCCCGGCATCGACGCCGAGCGCGCGCACCTGATCGACGAGGTAGGCGATGCGCCGCGTGGCGAAGAGGCGCGGCACGAAGGCGTTGCGCGTGGTCGCGCGGGCGACGTCGAGCGTGAAGCGGAAGCGCCGCTCCGCGCCGAGCTGCCGCCCGGTCACCTCGAAGCAGAGCGGCGCCTCGCCGACGTACTGGCCGAGCACGATCAGCGACTCGCCTGCGAAGAGGTCGGGCAGCGTCGCCGGGGTGCGCTCGCGCACGCGGCGCGGATCGGGGCTGCCGTCGGGCGCGAGGGTCGCGAGGCCGACGTCGGCGAGCAGCGGCCCCCACAGCTTCTGGCACACCTTGGCGACCGCGAGCTCGACCTCCTCGCCGGGCAGCACGTAGGTCGTCGAGGCGCGCGTCGCGTCGGCGATGCGATCGAGCAGCGGCGCGTTCACGTCGGCGCCGACGCCGAAGGTGAAGATGCGCCGCTGGTGCGGGTTGCCGCGCTCCACCACCTCGCGCAGCACCGCCTCCGAGGTGGCGCGCACGGTCGGCAGGCCGTCGGTGAGGAAGAGGACCAGCGGCAGCGTGCCTTCGACGTGCGGCTGGCGCAGCGCCTCGACCAGCGCGTCGTGGATGTTGGTGCCGCCGTTGGGGCGCAGCGCGTCGAGGTAGGCGCGCGCCTGCTGGCGCGTCGACGGCCCGTTGGTCACCGGCGCCGCGGCGAAGAGCGCGACGCTCGTCGAGTAGTCGATCAGGTTGAACGACTCGCCGTCGGCGAGCCCCTCGATCGCCTGCAGCGCCGCCGCGCGCGCCTGATCCCACTTCGCCCCCGCCATGCTGCCGGAGCGATCGAGCACCACGGTCAGCTCGCGGCGCAGGCGCGAGCGGGCCGCCGCGTCGGGCTCGGGCAGCCCCGCCATCAGCAGGAAGTAGCCGCCGCCCACGCGCGGATCGGGATAGGCGAAGAGCGACGCGGAGAGCTCTTCCTCCTGCACGAGGTAGGAGAGGCGCAGCGCGCCGGGGCTGGTGCGCGAGCGCTCGGCGAGCCGGGCGGTCATCGCGTCGGGCGCGAGGCGGACCGTCTCGAGCTCGTGGCTCGGCGAGTAGAGCAGCGCGACGCCGGCGCGGCTCTTCACCGAGACGTCGATCGACCACGGCGTGCGAGTCGACAGCGCGTCGCTGCGCGGCAGCACGTAGTCGATGCGGGCGCCGTCGCGCTCGAGCAGGTGGTCGTAGGTGAGGCGGACGCGCTGCGTGCCGTGCGCCGGCACCGGGAAGACGCTGCTCTTCACCGCCGAGTGGCCGGCGAACTCGAGCAGCCCCGGATCGCGCAGCCGCCGCACGATCTCGTCGTAGAGGCGGCGCGCTTCGGTGCGCGGCAGGAGCTGTGCGCTCGCCTCGCGGCTCTGCCCCTCGATCGCGAAGGAGGAGATCGCGGCGCCATCGGGCACCGGCAGCAGCACGATCGCTTCGGCCGGCGTCGCGCCGTGGTTCATCAGCTCGAGCTCGAGCGTGGTCGACGCCGTCTGCTCCTGCAGCTTCACGAACGCGCGTACGCCGACGATCGCGACCCCCGCCGGCCGCGGCGCGAGCGCGAACGAGCGCGTCGCCGGCGCCACGATGTCGGTCACCCGCGCGAGGTCGGCGAAGGGATCGCAGCTGCCGACCGCCACCTGCGGCGCGGCGGCGTGCGCGAGCGCGAACGCCGTCGAGGGCGCCAAGGACAGCGCGAGCAGCAGGGCCAGCAAGCGAGCGGAGAAGCGGGCGGCGAAGCGGACGGACGAGCGGGCGGAGCGGCGGACGGAGCAGCGGGCGGCGAGGCGGTGCATGGCGCGTCTCCAGCGGGAGCCAGTCGCTCCGACCCGCGACTGCGGGCGAAGTTCCGGCTCCCCCATCGACGCAACCTACGGCCGCCGACGCGCTCGGTCGGTCACGGCCGTGCAACGGCTTGCCGCGCTCGCAGCGCTCGCCGCCGCGCGGGGGAGCGGACGCTCACCGCTGGACGAAGACGCCGCCGTTCTCGCTCGCGAGGTGCTTCAGGAAGTCGGCGTCGATCCCCTTGCCGAGCCCGATCGTGTGGACGGTGACCCGCTTCATCGGGTTCAAGCGTCGCACCAGCTGCAGCGAACGATCGGGCGGATCCTTGCCGCCCGGCAGGAAGGGCTGGCCGTCGGTCAGCAGGAAGACCGTGTCGACCGAGGCGTCGTAGTACTTGTCGCCCGCACCGCGCCCCGCAATGGCGAAGGCGTTCTCGAGCGCGTCGTAGATGTTGGTGGCGCCGGCCGGCTGCAGGTCGGCGACCCACTTCTGCGCCTTCTTCACGCGGTCGGGCGAGGCGTCCACGAGCTTGCTCTGCCAGCGATCGGCGCCGTTGCTGAAGTAAACGACGTTGAACTTGGTCGTGGGCGGCAGCTCGCCCAACGCCCGGATCAGCTCCTTCTTCGAGGCTTCCATCCGGCTCTCCTCGCCGGGCGGCGCCGGGATCGGCTGCGTCTGCGCGTGGCCATCCTTCCACTGCGGATTGGTCATCGAGACCTGCATCGAGCCGGAGCAGTCGATCACGTAGACGATCGAGCGGGCGTCCTGCGGGATGCCGTGGAAGTAGCCGGTCGCCTGCATCTGCACCGCCGGCTCGCCGCCGCCCAGTTCCGCCTGGCCCGACGTGTAGCGGATCCCCTCGGCCGCGAACCAGCTCTTCCACGCGTTCGGACTGGCGCCGAGCTTCTGCCGCGTGAGGATCTCGAGCGCCGCCGCCAGCTTCACCTGCGTGCGACCGCTCTCCTTCTCGAGCCGCTTCACCAGCGGCTCGATCGCCTCGGGCAGCGCCACCTTGGCGAGCGCCAGCGCCGCCTGCTCGCGCACCGTCGCGTCGGCGTGGTCGATCAGCGGCAGGAGCGCCGGCGCGAACTCCTTCGCCTGCGGCCCGAGCCCCTGCACGGCGTAGAGGAGCGTGACGAGATCGTCCTGGCGCTTCAGCGTCGGCACCGATTTCGAGAGCACCGGCAGCAGCGCCGCGCCGACCGGGGCCGCGCTCTGCACGACGGCGAGCTTGAACGAGATCCCGACCGCCTCGTCGCCGAGCACGCGGCCGAGCAGCCAGGTGAGCCCTTCGGTGGAGCGCAGGTAGCCGAGCCGATCGAGCACGCGCGCCTGCCCCTTGCGGATCGGGTCGATCTTGGCGCGCCGCTCGATGATCTCGCCGTCGGAGAGGTCGCCCTTCACCAGCTCGGCGTGGGCGAGCTTCTCGGTCGACTGCGCGACCGCCTCCAACGTCTGCGCCGCCTTCAGCAGGAGTTGCGCGACGGCGAGCGAGTCGTAGGGGCCGAGCCCGTCGAGGGCGTCGACCAGCCCCTCGCCCGCCTCCTTCGCGTTGCGCAGCTGCTTCTCGACCGCCGCGATCGCCTCCGCCTCGCCGTCAGCCGGCGCGGCCGCGCGCGCGGACGCTGCCCACGAAGCGGTGAGGAGCGCGACCAGCAGGAGCGGCGCGAGGAGCGCGGGCGCGGGCGGGAGGCGCGGACGGGAGAACGGCATGGCGAGGCTCGCAGCGGGGAGTTCGACGCCCTCCTGATACCGACGCGCGGCGCCTGGGCAACCCGCTCGCTCCCGGGAGCTCCCCGGGGCGGACGCGGCGCAGGATGGTGCGCTCGGCGTCGCGCTCGCCGAGACGCGCGAACGGCCGCGCGAGATTCCGGTCGAACAGCCGCGGCTCGGTGGCGTTGGTGCGATGCTGGCGACGCTCGCCAGCGCGGTTCGACGACGGCCTGGCAGCCCCTGCCCCCTGCGGAACGCCCGGTGGATGACCGCCCCGACAGCGCGCGCGCGACCGATGCGGACGACGGCGCCGACCTGCGCCGTTTCCTCGCCGGCGAGCGCGAGCGGTTCGCGGCGCTGCTCGCTCGCCATCAGGGCGCGCTCCTGCGCTACGCGAGCCATCGGTTGCGCGACGCGACGGCGGCAGAGGACGCAGTGCAGGAGACCTTCCTGCGCCTCTTGCGCGAGGCGGCGACGTTGACCGCGCGACCGGAGCTCACGTCCTCGCTGGCAGCGTGGCTCTTCCACGTCTGCCGGAACATCTGCGCCGACGCGGCGCGCAAGGAGGTCCGCATGCAGCAGCGAGAACTGCGCGTCGCCGTGCCCGACATCGCCCCGCCGGCGCCATGGAGCGTCGAGAGCGACGAGGAGCGGAGCAAGGTGCGCGAGCTGCTCGACGCCCTTCCTGACCACGAGCGCGAGGTGCTGACCCTCAAGGTGCAGCACGGCAAGAGCTACCGCGAGATCCAGGCGCTGCTCGGCACCACGCTGCACGACGTCTTCACCACGGCGCACCGCGCGCTGAAACAGGTTGCCGCCGGATTGCGCGCGGCCGGCCTCGCCTGACGAATCGCTCGATCCGCGTGCGGCTCGATCCGCACGCCGCCGCAACGCCCCACCCGACTTCCCCCTGACCGAACCGATCCCACCGCAACTCTCCGCGCGCGCCCCACGGCGCCGCGCCGCTGCCGCAAGAGGAGCTTCCCGATGACTGCGAACCACGACGCCCCGCTCACGCCCCACCCCGACTGCGCTTCGTTCCAGGACGAGCTCACCCACCTCGTGCTCGGCGAGCTGCCGGCCGAGCGCGTCGCCGCCGTCGAAGCGCACTGCGCCACGTGCGCCGCCTGCGCCGCCGAGCGCGAGCTGCTGGCGAAGTCGGCGCAGCTGCTCGCCGCCGACGCGGCGACGACCGCTCCGGTGCTGCAGCTCTCGAGCGCGCGCCAAGAGGCGCTGCTGACCGCCGCCGCGCAGTCGGCGCCGCTCGCGCCGGTGCGCCGCTTCTGGAACGCGCGCCGGTCGCTCGCGGCCGCCGCCGCGATCGCGCTGGTGGCGATCGGCGGCCAGTGGTTGTGGCGCGGCTACGACGTGGGGGCGACGCGATCGCCAGCCGAGGCGACAACCCTGGCGTCGCTGCAGGAGGAGGATCGCGCGGAAGCGTCGCGTCTTGGCTACCCGGTCGGGTCCGGCAGCTTCCCCTTCGGAACGGCGGATGGCGTCTGGGCGAACGGCCCAGGCGCCCAGAGCTCGACGCGGGCGACCCAGCTCACCGCGCGCGGCGCCTCACCGTCCGCGCTGCTGCCGAGCGACGGGGCGAGCGCCGGGGCGCCGAGCAGTGAGGCTGCCCCCGCTCGATCGCGAGGTGAGGCTGAAGCGGGCACGCGGGAGTCGATCCGAAACCTCGACTCCTTGAAGGCGCTCGGCTACCTCGGCTCGTCCGACGAAGACGGTGCGGCGGCGGTCGTCGAGGAGCAGTTGAGCGACCTCACCGAAGCGAGCGGTGCGACCGTCCTCCACGTCAGGCGGCTGCCGGCGGCCGACGACCAGCTTGCGCCGTCCGGCGTCGAGCGGCGCCGCCAACTCGCCTTGGGTGAAGCGGAGCAGCTGGCGCAGGGCGAGGCGAAGAAGCTCGAGGAGCTTGGTTACGTCGCGCCGGGCCCAGTGGTCGGCTTCGGCCAGTCGCAGACAGTGTTCCTCGAGGAAGACCTCGCAACGCTCTCTTTGTGGACCGAGTTCAACTCGGAGATTGCGCAGGGAGCTGCCCTCGGACTGCCGCTGGAGACCGTCGAGTCGCGGAACCGCGAGCTGATGGACGACGTCCAGCCCGCGCCCCACTTCTTCCGTGACTCCAGCGACGGCGACATCCGCGGGCGCACCGAGGTCTTCTTCGACGCCAAAGACGAATCGGCGCCGGCTGGCGACAGCTACGGCCTCGACCGCCTCTCCGCCCTCTCCTCCGCCCTGACTCTCGGCCGGCGGCAGTCGGACGCCGCCGTGGTCGCCGCGCTCGCGCAGCTCGCGACGCTGGCGCCGAGCGAGCTGGTCGCGCTCGAGAGTTCGCTGGCGCCGGCGGCGAGCGGGCGGACGCTCGACGTCGATGGCGTCGTGAAGCGCTTCCTCGAGCAGTTGGCGCCGCGCCAGGGCGAGCCGCCGCGCGACATGTTCTTCCGCTGGTTCGGCGACCATCCCTTCGTGCCGACCCGCATCGACACGCTCTCCACCTTCGGCATGGACGTCGACACCGCGAGCTACAACCTCGCCCGCGCTTACCTCGAGAAGGGGACGCTGCCGCCGAAGGCCGCGGTCCGCACCGAGGAGTTCGTCAACGCCTTCCGCCACGGACTCGCCGCACCGCCGAGCGGAGCGACCCTCGACGGCCCCGCCGCCGACGGCACTGCCAATGACGTCTTCGCCATCACCACCGAACTGGCGCCAAGCCCCTTCGGCGGCGAAGGCCGCCACCTGCTGCGCGTCGGCCTGAAGGCGCGCGAGATCGGGAAGGAGTCGAGGAAGCCCGCCGCGCTCACCTTCGTGCTCGACGTCTCGGGCTCGATGGAGGAGGGCGGCCGCCTCGAGCTGGTGAAGCAGTCGCTGCGCCTCCTGGTGGCGCAACTCGACGAGCGCGACACGATCGGCATCGTCGCCTTCTCCGACACGGCGCGCCGCGCGCTGCCCCCCACCCGCGCCTCCGACGCGCGCACCATCCTCGCGGTGCTCGACTCGTTCCGGCCGGAGCAGTCGACCAACGCCGACGCGGGACTGCGGCTCGGCTACGAGATGGCCGTCGAGCAGCTGCGCGCCGACGCCGACAACCGCGTCATCCTCTGCTCGGACGGCGTCGCCAACACCGGCGTCACCGATCCGGCATGGCTCTCGGCGCGCATCCGCGAGTGCAAGAGCCGGCGCATCTACCTGACCTCGATCGGCGTCGGCATGAACAACCACAACGACGCGCTGATGGAGCAGTTGGCCGACGAGGGCGACGGGCAGTGCCACTACGTCGACGACCTCGCCGAGGCGAAGGAGATCTTCGTCGACCGGATGACGGGCACGCTCTCCACCGTCGCTCGCGACGCCAAGATCCAGGTCGAGTTCGACCCGCGGTCGGTGCGCACGTTCCGGCAGCTCGGCTACGAGAACCGCGCGATCGCCCACGCCAACTTCCGCAACGACCGCGTCGACGCGGGCGAGGTGGGCGCCGGCCACGAGGTGGTGGCGCTCTACGAGCTCGAACTCGCGCCCGACGCCGCCGGCCCGCTCGCCACCGTGCGCTGCCGCTACGAGGACCCGCGGCTCGGCACGGTGCGCGAGCAGGCGCGCCTCGCCTTCGCCGCCGAGGCGGGCGCGAGCGCCGGCGCGATGGCGCCGCGTTGGCGCCTCGCCGCCGCGGTCGCCGAGTTCGCCGAGCTCCTGCGCCAGAGCGTCCACGCCCGCGACGGCTCGTTCGGCGCGGTGCTGCGCCTCGCCGAGCCGCTGGTGGCGGAGCTGCCCGAGGATCGCGACGTCGCCGAGTTCGTGGCACTCGTCCAGCAGGCCGCGCGCCTCCCCGACCTGCTGCCGCGCCGCACGCCGCTCACCCGCTGCGTCGACGAGATCAAGAAGGTGCGCTGCTGGCAGGAGGAGCTGAAGCGGGCCGAGCCGTCGCCGCAGGGCGCCCCGCAGCAGGAGGCGAACCGCGGCCTGATGGAGCAGTTGGAGGAGCAGAACCGGAAGCTCGAGCAGGCGCTGCGCGACGCGCTCGCCGCGGCTGCTGCGGCGCGCTGAGGCGCCGCGACGGACGGCGCGCCGCCGCCTGCGGCGACGCCTTCTCCCTCGTTCCACGCGGCCGGCCTCCTGCCAGGGGGCCGGCCGCGCTCTTGATGGCCCATCGAACCATCGCTAAATCGCGATGCACCGATGGCCAATCTGAACGACACCTCCGCCGCCTTGAAGGCGCTCGCCGACCCGACCCGGCTGCGCCTGCTCCATCTGCTCGGCCAGCAGGAGCTCTCCGTCGCCGAGCTGACCCGCATCGTCGGCGCCGGCCAATCGACCGTCTCGGCCCACCTCGCGCAGCTGAAGCAGGCGGGGCTGCTCTCCGACCGCAAGGACGGCGCGCGCTGCTACTACTCGCGCGCCGCCGAGCGCAACGCCGCGAGCCTCGCGTGGGAGGAGCTCGCCGACGCCATCGCCGCCTCGGACGAGGCGCGCCGCGACGACGCCGCGCTGGCCGAGGTGCTGGCCGCCCGTGCGCACGAGGCGCGCGCCTACTTCGACCGCATCGCCGACGCCATCGAGCACGAGTACCTGCCGGGCCGCACCTGGGAGGGGCTCGCCAAGGCGTTCGCGCGACTGCTGCCGCGCGCCAAGGTCGCCGACCTCGGCATCGGCGGCGGCGAGCTCACGCTCCTGCTCTGCGACGCGAGCGAGCAGGTGATCGGCGTCGACGCCAGCGAGGCGATGCTGGCCCGCGTGCGCGCCAAGGCCGCCAAGGCGGGCGTCGCGAACCTCGAGCTGCGCCACGGCGAGATCGAGGCGCTGCCGCTCGCCGACGGCGAGGTGGCGCTGGTCGTCCTCTCGCAGGCGCTCCACCACGCGCAACAGCCGCAGCGCGCGCTGGCCGAGGCGTTCCGCGTGCTGGCGCCGGGCGGGCGCGTCGTGATCCTCGACCTCCTGAAGCACAAGGAGCGCTGGACCGCGGAGAAGTTCCAGGACCGCTGGCCCGGCTTCCACGAACGCGAGCTGCACGAGTGGCTCGCCGCCGCCGGCTTCCGCGACGCGACCACCGCCATCGTGGCGCGCGAGCGGCAGCCCCCCTTCTTCCAGACCCTGCTCGCGCTCGCGACCAAGCCGGCGGCTCGCGCCGCACGGACGGCGCGCACGCGCCCCGCGAGGAAACGATGAACCGTCCCCCGCTCCATGAGTTGGCCCGCCAGCGCATCGTCCTCTTCGACGGCGGCATGGGCACCGCGCTGATGCAGCGGAAGCTCCCGCTCGCCGACTACCTCGATTGCGAGAACTGCTCCGAGACGGTGAACCTCGCCCGTCCCGACGTGGTCGAGGAGATCCACCGCTCCTTCTTCGCGGCGGGCTGCGACGCGGTCGAGACCAACACCTTCGGCGCCAACGAGGTGGTGCTGGCCGAGTTCGACCTCGCCGCGCGCACGCGCGAGATCAACCGCATCGCCGCGCAGATCGCCCGCAAGGCGGCGGCGGCGTTCGAGACCAAGGAGCGGCCGCGCTACGTGGTCGGCTCGATCGGCCCCGGCACGCGGCTCCCCTCGCTCGGCCACACGACCTTCGCGGTGCTGGAGAAGAGCTACCACGAGCAGGCGCAGGGGCTCCTCGACGGCGGCGTCGACGCGCTGCTGATCGAGACGTGCCAGGACATCCTGCAGACCAAGGCGGCGCTCTGCGGCGTGCTGTCGGCGCAGGAAGCGCGCGGCGTGAAACTGCCGCTCATGGTGCAGCTCACCATGGAGACGACCGGCACGATGCTGGTCGGCACCGAGCTCGCCGCCGCGCTCGTGGCGCTCGAGCCCTACCCGATCGACGTGCTCGGGCTCAACTGCGCGACCGGCCCGCAGGAGATGGGCGAGCACGTCGCCTACCTCTGCCGCCACGCGCCGATGATCGTCTCCTGCCAGCCGAACGCCGGCCTGCCGCAGATGGTCGACGGCCAGCCCCACTACCCGTTGAAGCCGGCCGACCTCGCCCGCTGGCTCGAGCGGTTCGTGCGCGAGGACGGCGTGCGCATCGTCGGCGGCTGCTGCGGCACGACGCCGGAGCACCTCGCCGCGGTCGCGAAGGCGTGCGCGAGCCTGACGCCGGCCGCGCAGTCGCCCACCTGGGTGCCCTCGCTCTCGAGCCTCTACGGCGCGGTGACGGTGCGCCAGGATTCGAGCTTCCTGATCATCGGCGAGCGGACCAACGCCAACGGCAGCAAGCAGTTCAAGAAGCTGCTCGAGAAGGGCGACCTCGACGGCATGGTCGCGATGGGCCGCGAGCAGCTCGCCGAAGGGGCGCACGTCGTCGACCTCTGCACCGCCTACGTCGGGCGCGACGAGGTGGCCGACATGTGCGCGGCGGTGAAGCGCTTCTCGACGCAGGTCGCCGCGCCGCTCTCGATCGACTCGACCGAGGCGCCGGTGCTCGAGGCGGCGCTCGCCCTCCACGGCGGGCGCTGCCTGATCAACTCGATCCACATGGAGGATGGCGAGGAGCGCATGGCCCGCGTCCTGCCGCTCGCGAAGAAGTTCGGCGCGGCGGTGGTGGCGCTCACCATCGACGAGAAGGGGATGGCGAAGGAGCGCGACGAGAAGGTCGCCGTCGCCGAGCGGATCGTCGGGCTGGCCTGCCGCAAATGGGGCCTGCGGCGCGGCGACATCCTCATCGACCCGCTCACCTTCACCATCTGCACCGGCAACGAGGACGACCGCAAGCTCGGCCTCTGGACCCTCGAGGGGATCGAGCAGATCAAGCAGCGGATGCCCGAGTGCCACACGCTGCTCGGCCTCTCGAACATCTCGTTCGGGCTGAAGCCCCCCGCGCGCCACGTGCTGAACTCGGTGTTCCTCCACCACGCGCGGCTGCGCGGCCTCGACGCGGCGATCGTCCACGCGGCGAAGATCAAGCCGCTCTATCAGATCCCCGAGCAGCAGCGCCAGGTCGCCGAGGACCTGATCTTCGACCGCCGCCGCCCGAGCTACGACCCGCTGCAGGAGCTGATCGGGCTGTTCGAGGACGTCGTCGAGGAGAGGGCGGCGCGGCCGGCGGCGCGCAGCATCGAGGAGCGCCTGAAGGAGCGCATCGTGCGCGGCGAGAAGCCGGGGCTCGAGGCCGACCTCGACCTCGCGCTCGAGCGCTACGCCCCGCTGTCGATCATCAACGACCTGCTGCTCGACGGCATGAAGACGGTCGGCGAGCTGTTCGCCAGCGGCGAGATGCAGCTCCCGTTCGTGCTGCAGTCGGCCGAGACGATGAAGGCGGCGGTCGCCTTCCTCGAGCCGAAGATGGAGCGGAAGAGCGGCGACAGCAAGGGGCGCATCGTGCTGGCCACGGTGCGCGGCGACGTCCACGACATCGGCAAGAACCTCGTCGACATCATCTTGAGCAACAACGGCTTCACGATCGTGAACCTCGGCATCAAGCAGCCGCTCTCCGCGATGCTCGAGGCGGCGCGCACCCACGACGCCCACGCGATCGGCATGTCGGGGCTCCTGGTCAAGTCGACCGTCGTGATGAAGGAGAACCTCGAGGAGATGAACCGGCTCGGCATCGCGCTGCCAGTGGTGCTCGGCGGCGCCGCGTTGACGCGCAGCTACGTCGAGCGCGACCTGCGCGCGATCTACAAGGGGCCGCTCCACTACGCGCGCGACGCCTTCGAGGGGCTCGACCTCGCCGGCAAGATCTGCGGCGCGGCGAATGCGGCGAGCGCCGCGGAGCAGGCTGCGCCGCCCCACGGCGCGGCGCTGCACGGAGCGGCAGCGGCGAGCGCCGCGAGTGGCGCAACGGCCTCCGGCGCCACCCGCGAGGACGAGCGGCGCGATGCGACGGCCGCGGCCGAAGCGGCGAGCGCCGGCCTCGCGCCGGTCGAGCTGCCGCGCACCTTCTCGCTGCGCGAGCGGCCGATCTCGTGGGACGAGAGCCAGGTGCCGCCCGCCGCGCTCGCGACGGTGGCGGTGCCCGACGTGCCGTTCTTCGGCACGCGCGTGGTCGAGAAGATCCCGCTCCAGTCGCTCGTCCCGCTGCTGAACGAGCGGCTCCTCTTCCAGTTCCAGTGGGGCTTCAAGCGCGGCGCCCACAGCGAGGCGGAGTGGAAGGCGCAGATGGAGGAGCACGCGCGCCCCGCCTACCTCGAGCTGCTGAAGCGCTGCGCGCAGGAGGAGATCCTGCAGCCGAAGGCGATCTACGGCCTCTTCCCGTGCCAGAGCGTCGGCGAGACGGTGATCGTCTACGACGAGACGGCGACGCGCGAAGTGGCGCGCATGTACTTCCCGCGCCAGGTGCGCGGCGCGCGGCGCTGCATCGCCGACTTCTTCCGCTCGCAGGAGTCGGGCGAGATGGACGTGATCGGCATCCAGCTGGTCACCGTCGGGCAGCGCGCGAGCGACATCGCGCGCACCTGGTTCCGCGCCAACCGCTACCGCGACTACCTCTACCTGCACGGCCTCTCGGTCGAGATGGCGGAGGCGTTGGCCGAGTACATCCACCGGCAGATCCGCAGCGACCTCGGCATCGCCGGCGACGACGCGCGCGACCTGGGCGCGCTGCTGCGCCAGGGCTACCGCGGCTCGCGCTACAGCTTCGGCTACCCCGCCTGCCCCGACCTCTCGATGCAGGCGGTGCTGAACCGGCTGCTCGGCGCGGAGCGGATCGGCGTGACGCTGAGCGAGGAGTTCCAGCTCGACCCGGAGCAGAGCACCTCGGCGATCGTGGTGCACCACTCCCAGGCGAAGTACTTCGCGGTTTGAAGCCGACGGGGGCTGCTGCCCCCGCGGCTCAAACCGTCGAAGCCGAGACCGCGCGGCGCGCGGGGACGACGCGCTAAGGTGCGCGGCCCTATGGCGAAGCATGAAGCGATCGACTGGTACGACACGCCGCTGCTCTACGACATCGTGTTCGAGGAGGACACGAAGAAGGAGGGCGACTTCCTCGAGCAGGCGTTCGAGCGGTTCGGGCGGGTCGCGAAGAAGCGCTCGCCGCGGCGCGTCCTCGAGCCGGCGTGCGGCAGCGGGCGGCTGATCGTCGAGATGGCGCGGCGCGGCTGGCAGGCGACCGGCTTCGACCTCTCCCAGCCGATGCTCGACTTCGCGGAGAAGCGGCTCGCCGAGGCGAAGCTCGACGCCACGCTCAAGGTGGCGCGCATGGAGTCGTTCTCCTTCCGCGAGAAGTTCGAGCTCGCCCACTGCTTCGTCTCGACCTTCAAGTACCTGCTCGACGAGGAGTCGGCGCGCGGCCACCTCCAGTCGGTCGCCGACGCGCTGCTGCCGGGCGGCCTCTACCTGCTCGGCTTCCACCTCACCGACTACGACTGGGACGCCTGCCAGCACGAGCGCTGGGTCGGGCAGCGCGACGGCGTGAAGGTCGTCTGCAACATCCGCAGCTGGCCCCCCGAAGCGCGCAAGCGCCGGGAGAAGGTGCGCTCGCGCATGACCGTCACGCAGGACGGCAAGGTGCGCCACACCGAGACGGAATGGTGGTTCCGCACCTACGACGCCGCGCAGGCGAGGAAGCTCCTGCGCAGCGTCCCGTCGCTCGAGCACGTGGCGACCTACGACTTCTGCTACGACTGGACGACGCCGCGCGACCTCGACGACCGGCAGCTCGACACGCTGCTGATCCTGCGCAAGCGGTAGCGCCGGCGCGTCGCGCGGCGCGCTCGCGAGGGGTCAGCCGCCGCGCGCCCACTGCTCGGCGAGCCGCGTGAGGGTGCGCACGCCCATGCCGTTGCCCCCCTTCGGCGTCTCGGGCCGGCCGCGATCCTCCCACGCGTAGAGGTCGACGTGCGCGAACGGGAGCCCGCCGGCGAAGCGGCGCAGGAAGAGCGCGGCGGTGATCGCGCCGGCGCGCTTCTCGCTGCCGACGTGGTTCACGTCGGCGATGGCGGAGTCGAGGTGGCGGTCGTAGGGCGCGTGCAGCGGCAGGCGCCAGAGCGGCTCGTCGGCGGCGCGCGCGGCCGCCTCGAGCGCGGCGGCAAGCGGCTCGTCGCTGCAGAAGAGCGCCGGCAGGTCGGGGCCGAGCGCGGCGCGCGCCGCGCCGGTCAGCGTCGCATAGTCGATCAGCCGCGCCGGCTTCTGCTCGCGCGCGTAGCCGAAGGCGTCGGCGAGCAGGAGGCGCCCCTCGGCGTCGGTGTTGCCGATCTCGACCGTGGTGCCGTCGTACGCGGTGAGGATGTCGCCCGGCCGGAAGGCGTCGGGGCCGACCATGTTCTCGGCGGAGGGAATCACGGCGAGCAGCGGCAGGTCGAGCCGCAGCGTGCCGATCGACTCGAGCGCGCCGATCACGGCGGCCGCGCCGCCCATGTCCTTCTTCATCAGCTCCATGGCGTCGGCCGGCTTCAAGCTGAGGCCGCCGCTGTCGAACGTGACCCCCTTGCCGATCAGCGCGACGGCGGGCGGCGCATCGCCGCGCCGCACGATCGTGACGGTCGGCGCCTTCGCGCTCGAGCGCCCCACGGCGGCGACCATGCGGAAGCCGCGGCGCGCCACCTCGGCGCCGCGCAGCACTTCGACGGTGAAGCCGTGGCGGCGCGCGACGGCGGCCGCCGCGTCGGCGAGATCGTCGGGGCCGAGCTCGGCGGCCGGCGCATTCACGAGATCGCGCGCCAGCACGATGCCGGCGACGTGGGCGCGCGCGCGGGCGAGCGCCGCTTCGGCGAGCGCGCGGTCGACCGGCGCGACGAGGCGCACGGCGAGCGGCGCCGCGCTCGAGGGGGACTTGCCGCTGCGCGTGAAGCGGTAGCCGGAGAGGAGGACCCCCTCGGCGAGCGCGGTCAGCGTCGCGGCGGGATCGGCCGCGAGCGGTAGAGCGGGGGCGAGCAGCGCAACCTCGCGGCCGGCGGCGACCTGCTGGAGCGCGCCGGCAGCGGCGCTGCGCAGCGCGGCGGTCGTGGCGAGGCTCGCGTCGCGGCCGCAGAGGAGCCCGCGCGCGCCGTCGGCGGTGCTCCACGGCAGGCACTGCCCCGCCTTCCCCTCGAAGCGGGAGAAGTCGGCGAGGCGGAGCAGCGCGTCGCGGACCGCTGCGGGCCGCTCCGCTGCCGGTTCCACCAGGAGGCGCTGCCACTCGGCAGGGTCGAGCAGCTCGATCGCGAAGCGACCGCCCGGTTCGCTCGCCCACTCGAGGGTCGTCGGAGTCGCCGCAGCCGCCATCGCCATCCTCCCGTTCGCCGGGCGGGGAGCGTAGCGGAGGGCACCCGAAACACTTCGCGCCGGCCATCGGGCGAACCCGAGGACCGGCGCGAAGTCGATCGCGGAATTTGCGATCACCGCGGGCGGGGTGCGGGGTGAGCCGCTCCCCGCCCGGGGATCCGATGCATCGTGCGAAGTACTAGTAGTAGCCGGGGTAGCCCTGGGCCTCGAAGCCCTGCTCGATATCGACCGAGTTCGGGGTGCCGTCGTCGATGTTGCCGTTGTTGTCGTCGAGCGTCAGGATCTGCGTCTCGTTCGTGTCGCAGATCGTCTTGGCGTTGTACGCGACGTACCACGCGTGGAAGAGCGTGTCGGCGATCAGGTCGCCGGCCGCATCGCCGAGCGAGTTGTTGAGCTCGACGCGCACCTTCCAGAACGCGCCCATCAGCACTTCGCCGTCGGCGTGCACTTCGCCGTAGCAACCGGCGCCGCAGCTGCCGCAGTAGGGGCGCGTGTTGTTGCCGTTGCGGATGTCGCCGCCGCCGGTGAAGAAGTCATCGCCGACGATCGGGTCGTCGTAGATGTACATCGCCCACACGTCGGCCGTGCCCTCGCCGAAGCCGTCGGCGCCGTTGTTCGAGCCGTACTTGTCGTTGGCCCAGTGGCCGGTCTCGTGCGCGACGACGGTCGAGTAGCAGGTGTTGTTGCAGCCGCCGCCCTTGCGGTAGTAGTTGGTCGAGCTGCCGTTGTAGTAGGCGTTGCAGCTCGAGTTCTGGTTGACGTTCAGCTTCTGCTTGAAGTCCATCTTGGTGTCGGTCGGGTCGAGCGTCTTGACCCACTCGCGGAAGATGACGGCGTGGCGCTGCGCGTTCATCTCGGCGGTGTTGTACTCGGTCTCGCTCTGGTTCAGGCCCGTGTAGTGCATGACGCCCGGGGTGGCCGAGGCGCTCTTGGTGAAGTCGGCGCCGCCCTGGTCATCGACCTGCGCGTAGGTCGACGTCGAACCGAAGGCCCAGGTGATCGTCTGGACCGACGAGCCGCCGTAGGTGATGGTCCAGAGGCCCGCCATGTCGGTGTCGGTGTTGCCGACCGCCGAGTTGACGTCGCCGCGACCGAGCAGGAAGCGCTGCACCGGGTTGCTGGCGGTGTCGGGCTTGGTGCCCGGCGTCGCCCACTGGCGCGTCTCGCCCTTCAGGTCGGTGAAGGTGTGGATCATGTTCTCGCGCGCGAGGATCGAGCCGTCCTTCGCGTCGACGAAGATCTTCTCGTGGACCGGGAGGCCGCGGCCGGCATCGAAGCCGCCGTCGAGCTCGACCAGCCACGCGAGGCGGCCACCGTTGCCGAGGCCGGCGCGGACGATCATGAACTCGATGCCGACGACGCGCGCCGGACGAGCGAACTCGTTCATGGCGCGCATCTGGGCGACGTCCTCGCCGATGGTCGGCGTGACGTCGATCTCGCCGGCGTTGGCGACGCTGTTGTTCTCGATGCCGATGATCGCGCCGTCGGAGTTGAAGAGCACGCAGAGGCTGCCGCCCTTGACCGCGATGCCATCGACCCACTGCGTGAAGACGACGGCCGTCTTGTCGGTGGTGCCGATGCGCGAGAGCGCGAGGTGGCGGACTTCGTCGGTCACGAGCGTCGAGGAGTCGCCGCCGAAGAGGCCGGGGAAGGCGTCGACGAAGCGACGCGCGGCCGCCTCATAGTCGGCGTCGCTCTGCGGCACGCCGAACAGACGGATCGGCTTGCCGAAGATGAAGGTCGGGAAGCCGCTCTCGAAATCCCAGTTGGCGCGCAGGCCGGGGACCTCGTGGCGCAGCATCGAGAACGCGGCATCGGCATCGCTCGCCGAGTACTCGCCCCCGAACGCCAGCCCCGACGAACCGAGCGCGAGAGCGCATGCCAGTCCGCGCCGCCATGAATGACGCCCGTCACCCTGTCGAGTCATTTGCTGATCCTTGTGGTGAACCTGACAAGCCGCCACCGCCGAGCCTCGCACCAGCGAGGAAAGACTCGACGACGACGCGCCACTGAAACGCGATCGCCTGGACTTCCTTCGCGTCACCCCCGAATGGCGCTCGCTGCAGCCTCGAACAACGTTGCCTCGAGCAGCTGCGTCGAGCACCTTCGATCGCGCCAAGCCGCGTCGCATGGTAGGAGCGACTTCCGATCGCGCCAGCCCCGCCACGAATGGGACGAGACGGCGATGGAGCCGCTAGAACCCCGCACAACACGGCTTGGGTGTGCGTGCGACGCTCGCCCGGGGCGCGCCGGTTCGAATTAATTTCGGAGCCCTCGATGGCGACCGCGGAAAACCCCGCACCCTCCCCCCGCCGTCGCTTCTTTCGCGCGGGGTTGAAGGCGCTGTTCGAGGGGGTCGAGCACGCCTCGGCGTCGCTCCACGACGTGCTGCCCCGCGCCAAGCGGGCGCTCGCCGGGGTCCCGACGCGCGCCAGCGAGTCGCTGCTGCGTCCGCCCGGCGCGCTCGCCGAAGCGACCTTCGCCACGACGTGCCAGCGGAGCGGCGAGTGCATCGCCGCCTGCCCGGTCCATGCGCTGCGACCGCTGCGCTCGTCCGACCCGCTGCGCGACGCCACCCCCTACCTCGTCCCGAGCCAGCGCGCCTGCGTCGTCTGCGAGGACCTCGCCTGCATGAAGGCGTGCCCGAGCGGCGCGCTCACCTTGGTGCCGAAGGAGGCGATCCGCATCGGCCTCGCCGAGGTGCATCACGGCGACTGCCGCCGCAGCTTCGGCGAGCCGTGCCGCGAGTGCGTCGATCGCTGCCCGCTCGGCAGCGCCGCGATCGGGCTCGACGAGCGCGGCCGCGTGGAGGTGCGCCAGCCGGGCTGCATCGGCTGCGGCGTCTGCGAGTACTACTGCCCGACGGCGCCGCGCGCGATCACGATCCAGCCTTGGCCGGCGGCTCCGCTCCCAACCCGATGAGCGTGCACGCGAGCGGCGCGCGCAACGCATCGCGCTGCTCGAGCGGCGTCGTCCGCAGCGCCTCGATCGCGGCGAAGAAGGCGGGCGCCGCCTCTTCGCGCGTGTAGGTCACCAACGCGAGGCGCGCGCCCGCAGCCTTGGCCGCCTCGTGCAACGCCGGATCGTCGCTGATCCCCGCCACGCAGGCGCTGGCCGCGAGCCCGGCGCGTTGCGCCGCCTCCACCGCGACGGCGGTGCTGGCCGGATCGCCGCCCACCAGCAGATCGGCCGTCTGCAGGCGCGCCAGCAACGGCAGCAGCGACGCGAGCGTCTGCTCGACCGTCGCCTCGAGCGGATGGCGGAGTCGCACCTCGATCTTCCCGAAGCGCTGCTCGAGCGCATCGAGCGTGAGCTCGGCGCGCCGGCGCGACTCGGGCCAGCGCGCATCCTCGATCACGACCACGCGCGGCTCCTTCACGCCATCGGCCGCCAAGCGCGCCGCGACGCGCGTGCCCGCCTCGCCCGCGAGTTCGCTGCTCGGTGCGCCGACCCACGCGCCGCTGCGGCCATCGCCGCGCAGCGCCAGCAGCAGCGGCACCTCGCGATCGGCCGCGAGTCGCCGCGCGCGCTGCAGCAGGTCGGGCGCCGACGGGAAGAGGAGGATCGCCTCCACCTTCCGGTCGACGAGCGCCAGCACCGCCGCCTCGGTCGCCGTCGCCGAGCCGTAGCCCGACCGCACGTCGAGTTCGCGGCCGCGCCGGCGCGCTTCGGCATGGAGGAGCGGTTCGAAGCCCGGCTGCGGCTCGCCGAAGACGACGCCGATCCGTGGCAGCGCCTGCGGCGGCGCCATCGGCGCGTCGCCGCCCGCGGTCGCCCCCTCGTCGCCACCGCACGCGAAGAGCGCCAGCGCCAGCAGCCCCGCCGTCCACCTGCCGCCCCGCCGACTCATCAAGGGACTCCCGCTCCGTCCACCGCCGTTCGAGCCACTGGTCGGCCGATCATGCAATCCGGCGGCCGGTGGCGACGCGCCGCTTCTCCCGCCGCGGCCCGCCCCCGCCGCCGAGCGGCGCCCGCCGCCGATGCGCGGAGTCGCGCACCGCGCCCGTCACGCCCCCCTCGAACGGCCCGGCGGCGGCCCGTTTCGGGTGCGGCACCCGCCGTGCTGGAGTGGTCACGGTTCGGTGGCCCCGGTTCGGTCGATCCGGCTCGACGGTCACGGATCGCCGCAGCCCGCGGGTCGTGCATCGCACGACCGCGGCGAAGCGGCAGGCACGCGATGAAGCACCCCGTTCCCATGTGGCGCCCCTCGTCCCGCAACCGGTTCTGCCGCTTGGCCCTCGTCGCCCTCGCTTGGACGACGGCGCTCGCGCCCGCGCATGCCGGCGCCACCTCCGGCCGCCCCTCTGGCGGAGCCGCCCCGCGCGCGAAACCGGTTCAGGGCCAGCCGCCGGTGGCGCCGGTGACCCCCATCCCGTCGGACGGCCTCTCGGCCGGTCGCCGCGAGAGCGAAGGGCCGGCCAGCGACCCGCTCGACGATCGGCTCCTGCCCGACGCGGCGCGCTCGCCGTGGCGCAGCTGGTTCAGCCGCAACTTCCACCGCTTCGAGCCGCCGCCGCTCGCCGATGGCGCCGGGCGCGGCGGGCTGCCGCCCCACCTCGTCGACCCGCGGCTGCGCGCCGAACGGGCGGAGAGCTACCGCGGCGATGTCGCGGCGCGCCTCTCGCTGTTGCTGCGCGACGGCGACGACCGCGTGCGCGGCGCGGCGGCGCTCTCGCTGGCGCGCGGCGGTTTCATCCGCACCGGCCAGGATGCCGACCGCCTCTTCCAGCTCGCCGACGACGATCAGCGGCGGGTGCGCTCCCAGGCGCTGCTCGCGGCGGCGCTCGGTCCGGCGAGCCCGGCGCGCCACCGGCTGCTGCGCATCGCCCACGCCGACTTCGACGGGCTCCGCCTCCAGAACGAAGTCGAGCGCGACCGCGTGCGCGCGCTGGCGACGCTCTTCCTCTCGCTCGCCAACGAACCGGCGCTGCCCCTCCTCGTGCGCGACTTCGCCAGCGATCTGCGCAAGCCGCTGCAGCTGCGCGCGCTCGTCGTGCAGGCGCTCGGCTTGTGCGGCGCACCGACGGCGCTGCCGCTGCTCGCCGAACTGCTGGCGCAGGTCGAGCAGCCGCCGCTGATCCGCGCGACGGCGGCCGCCGCGCTCGGTCAGCTCGCCGATCCGGTCGCTGCGCCGCTGCTGCTCGCCCGTCTGGAGCAGCGCGACAGCGACACCGATGTCCGCGCGGCGGCGGCGATCGCGCTCGGCGCGGTGGCGCCGCGCGGCGACGACGAGTTCGTGCGCGCGCTCCTCAAGGCGACCGAACGCGAGAGCAACGCGCACGTGAGCCGCTTCCTGCTCCTCTCGCTCGGCGAGATCGGCGGCGCGACGGCGCGCCTGCGCCTCGAACGGGCGCTCGAGCACGAGAGCGCCGAGCAGCGCGTGTTCGCCGAGCTCGGCCTCGGGATGCTGGCGCGCCAAGGCGAGCGCGACCGCTGGATCACGCCGCTGCTCGACGCGCTGCGCCGCACGCGCTCGCAGGACGAGCAGTGCGCGCTGCTCTGCGCGCTCGGGATCTCCGGCGCCGTCGAGGCGTACCAGTCGGTTGCGGAATTCCTGGCGGCTGGAGCCCCCGAAGTGCGGCGCGCCGCGATCTCGGCGCTCTCGCTGCTCGGCCAGCCCGGTGCGGTGGCGAGCTTCGAGCGGCTGGTGCTCGACGACCCGGCGCCGGAGGTGCGGATGCACGCGGCGCGCGCGCTCGGCCGCCTCGATCCGAGCTGCGCGGCGCTGCTGGTGCACGAACTCGGCAGCGGCCGCTCGCGCGCCGCGGCGGAGCGCGCCGCGCTGATCCTGTCGATCGGCTTCACGCGCGATCCGGTGGCGCTCGAGCCGCTGCTCGAGTTGCTGCGCGAGCCCGACCCGACCTCGCGCGAACGGGAAGCGGCGGCCCACGCACTCGGCCTCATCTACGACGAGCAGCGCCTCGCACCGACGGCGCGCCTCGCCGGCGCCCGCAGCCTGCTGCAGGAGTCGACCGAACTCGCCGAGCTCTTGACGCTCGCCGAGTAGCGCCACCGCGC
>JAEUIC010000039.1 GCA_016795285.1 Planctomycetota bacterium
TGCGCTCGGCGCGCTCGGCCGGATCGGCGCACTGCTCGGCGAGGCGGCGCAGCGGCGCCAGCAGCTCGGGCGCGCGCGTCGTGCGGGCGATCTCGGCGAGGGTCGCGCGCAGCGCGGGCGGCGGATCGCCGGCGAAGGCGCGCTCGAGCGCGGCGGCGATCCGCTCGCTTCCCTCCCAGCTCTCCGTCTTCGCGGGCGGCGGGTTCCTCGCCGGCTGCGTCTGCCACCACTTGCCGTCCCACGCCGGCGCCCGCTTCTGCGCCTCGGCCAGCGTCCGCAGCGCGCGCGCGCGCAGCTCGACGGCGACGCGCGGCTCGGCGGCGAAGGCGATCAGCGCGTCGATCAGCCGCCGGTCGTAGAGCTCGCGCAACGCTTGCCAGACATCCTCGCGCGCCCGCTCGGAGAGCGCGGGCAACGATTGGCGCAGCAGCCAGTTCCAGTCGCACGGCAGCGCGCGCAGCGCCTGGCGGATCGCGAAGCGCAGGAAGAGGTCGTCGCTCTCCTCGAGCGCGTGGACCAGCGCCGTGACCGCCTCGGCGCTGCCACAGCGACCGAGCGCGATCGCCGCTTCGCGCCGCACCACCAAGTCGGGATCGCCCACCAGCGCGCGGGAGAGCGCCTCGAGCGCGCCGCCGTCGCTGCTGCGGACGTGCCCGAGCAGTCGCGCCGCCTGCGCGCGCGTGTCGGCCTGCGGCGCGCGGTCGAGCTGCTCGACGGCGCGCGCGAGGGAGCCCGGCGTTTCGTGGCCGCCGAGCGCGAAGAGGGCGTGGCGACGCACCCGCTCGTCGGGCGAGTTCGCCATCGCTTCGACCAACGCGAACCAGGCGGCGCCGTCGCTGGCGATGCGGCGCGACAGCTCGCGCTGCGCGGCGACGCGGCGACGGAAGCTCGGGTGGCCGAGGTTCGCGAGCAGCCCCGCCGTCGACGCCTTCGCGCGCGCCGCCATGGTGCCGTCGACGAGGTCGCCGAGCGGCGCCGGGCCCGCGAGATCGGGCTCCTGGCGGATGCGCCAGACGCGGCCCACCACGTCGGGCGAGGTCCAGCCCGGGTGGTTCCAGTCGGCGACGTAGAGGTAGCGGCCGTCGGGGCTCTCGCAGAGGTCGAGCGGCCGGAACTCGCCGCTGGTGCCGGCGCCGATGAAGTCGCTGCTGCTGGTGCAGCGGAACGTGGCGCCGGCGCGCTCGACGGTGTAGCGGCGCACCACGCGGTCGGTCCAGTCGCAGGCGAGCATCGCGCCGCGGTAGTCGGCCGGCCACGCCGCCTCGTTGTAGACCAGCGCGCCGACGCCCGAGCCGCCGCCGTCGTCCTTCATGCACGGCAGCATCCGCTCGGGATGGGCGTGGTAGTCCCACGGGTAACCGTAGTGGCCGGTCGGCATGACGTGGGTGAAGCGCGTCCACCAGCCGAGCCCGTCGTCGGTGTTGTCGTAGGTGAACAGCTCGTCGCGCTCGTCGAGCGCCACGTCGAGGTGGTTGCGCGTGCCGGTGGCGACCACCTCGAGCTGCGTGCCGTCGGGACGCACGCGCACGACGCCGCCGCCGACGAGCTGGATCGTGCCGCCGTCGCGGCCGGTCGCGCGCGGGACGCCCTTGTCGCCGACCGAGACGTAGAGGAAGCCGTCCATGCCGAGCCGCAGTCCGGAGACGATGTGGTCGTTGAAGCCGCCGGGCCACCCGGGCGCCGGTGGCCCGAGGTCGTTGAGCAGCTCGGTGCGCTCCTCCGCCACGCCGTCGCCGTCGCGATCGCGCAACACGGTGAGGAACGGCATGTTCATCACGTAGATCGCGTCGTCGATCTCCTGGATCCCCATCACCGCGTAGAGGCGGTCGCAGAAGAGCGTGCGCACGTAGCTGCCGTCGGGCGCGAAGCGCAGCAGCCAGAGCTTGTCGATCGGCTGGTCGGTCGGCCCCGGCATGTCCATCGCGTCTTCCGCGACCAGCAGCGCGCCGTCCTCGCGGCAGTGGACGGCGGAGGGCCACTTCACTTGCGGGTGGGCGACGACCAGCTCGGCGACGAAGCCGGGCGGCAGCTGCAGCGACGCCTCGACCGCGTGCACCTGCCCGCGCAGCGGAGCAGTCGGCGGGGCATCCTGCGGCACGCGCGGCGGGGCGACGGCGAGGCAACCGAAGGCGAGCGCTGCGAGGGGCGTCGACACCGTGCGGCTCCGCGGAGGAGTGGGGTTCCGACCCGAGCAGGGCGCCCACTCTGCCCGAGCGCTGACGCCGCGCAAGGCGCGTTCGCGTCGCATCGATCGGCGTGGCAGACTGCGCCGCCCCCAGGGCGGCAACAAGGAGCTGGCGATGACGTTCGGGACGATGCGAGCGGGATTGGCGTGGATCGTGGCCGCGGCGGCGATGGCGGCGCCCATCGGCGGCGCGTTGCGGGCCGCGCCGGCGAACCAGGACGCGAAGGCGCCCGGCAACACCGGCGTCCTCTCCGAGGAGGAGTTCGCCAAGCTCCACAGCTTGAAGGCCGAGGCCGCGCCCGCGCCGCGCGGGACGCTGGTCGACCTGGCCGACGGCAGCAAGGGCTACCTCACGCTGCCCGAAGGGTGGCAGCCGGGCGGGCCGGCGATGGTCGTGATCCACGAGTGGTGGGGGTTGAACTCCCACATCAAGCACTGGGCCGATCGCTTCACGGCGACCGGGCGCGCCGCGCTCGCCGTCGACCTCTACGGCGGCAAGACGGCCGACAACCCGAAGGATGCGATGGCGATGATGCGCGCCGTCGACGAGAAGAAGGCGGTCGTCACGCTGAAGGCGGGCCTCTCGTTCGTGAAGGGCGACGCTCGCGTCAAGGCGGGCAAGTGCGGCTCGATCGGCTGGTGCTTCGGCGGCGCGATGTCGTTGCAGCTCGCGCTGAACGCGCCGGAGCTCGACGCCGCGGTGATGTACTACGGCAAGCCGGTCACCGACGCGGCGCAGCTGAAGGCGATCAAGGCGCCGCTGCTCGGCGTGTTCGGCGAGCAGGACAAGGCGTTCCCGCCCGAGCTGATCGAGCAGTTCAAGGGCGCGTTGAAGACGGCCGGCGTCGACGCCGCGATCCACCTCTTCCCCGCCGACCACGCCTTCGCCAACCCGTCGGGCGCGAAGTACGACGCCAAGTCGGCCGCCGAGGCGTGGGCGAAGGTGCAGGCGTTCCTCGACGAGAAGGTGCCGGCGCCGAAGAAGTGACGCGCCGCCGCTGACGCCGCGCGCATGCGACTGCGAATCGCCAACCCGGCGCTGACCGCCGTCCCCTTCTCCTCGGCGCAGGGGACGGCGGCGGCGCCGGCGCCGGCGATGCGCATCGAGGGGGTCGCGACGAAGGGCGCGCTGCTGCTGCTGGCGCTGATCGCCGCGGGCGCGATCGGCTGGCAGCGCGATCCCGCGTGGTGGGCGCTGCTCGGCGCCTCGATCGCGGCGGCGGTGGTCGGCGGCATGGCGCGCACGCGACCCGAGCGGGCGGCGGTGCTGGCGTGGCCCTACGTCGCGCTGCAGGGCTACGTCTACGGCGCCCTCTCGCGCGAGTTCGAGGCGCGCGCACCCGGACTGGTGCGCGACGCGCTGATCGTCACGCTCGGGGCGCTGGCGACGCTGCTCTTGGTCTATCGGCTGCGGCTGATCCGCTTCGACCAGAACGTGCACGCTCTCCTCGCCTGCGCCATCGGCGGGCTCGCAGCGGTCTACGCCTTCACCTTCGTCGCCGGCCTGTTCGGCGCGACGCTCCCGTGGATGCACGAGGGCAGCCGCTGGGCGATCGCGCTGTCGCTCTACGCGGTGGCGGCTGCCGCCTTCAACCTGGTCGGCGACTTCGATCGGATCGAGACGGCGGTCACCGCCGGAACGCCGCGCGCGCTCGAGTGGTACGCCGCGTTCGGCTTGATGGTCGGCCTGGTGTGGCTCTACGTCGAGGTGCTGCGCTTGCTCTTCCACGTTCGCCGTCGAAAGAAGGGAGCGACGTGAGGCGCGCCCTCGTCGCCATCGCCTTCTTTGGCGCCTTCGTTGTCGCCTTCGCCGTCGCCGCCGCGACCGCCCGCGCCGCGCCGCAGGAGGCCGCGCCGCAAGAGCCGGCGCCACGAGAGGCTCTGCCGCAAGAGCCGCTCGCGCCCGATGTGGCGCCCGATGTGGCGCCCGATGTGGCCACGGGGGAGAAGGACGAGTCGAAGCCCGTCGACTCGACGCAGGCGCGCCGCGACGAGCGCCGCCGGAAGAAGGCCGCGCAGGACGAGGCGGAGCGGCGGCGCCATGCGCAGCTTCTTGCGCTCGGTTGCGCCGTGCTCTCGCTCAGCTCGCTCTCGCTCGGCGTCCGGCTGCTGCGCGGTCGGCGTCCGGTCGTCATCCCGCACCTCACGATCGTCCCGATCGTCGCCGCCGTGGTGCTCTTCGAGCTGAACCAGTGGTTCGGCCGGATGTTCCGCTTCGACAGCCCCTGGGTCGGCGGGCCGCTGCTGCTGCTGATCTTCTGGATCGCGTTCTCGAAGCTGCGCGACGCCAGCCGGCAGCTGGTGGTGGGGGGCCTCGGCCGCGACGACGCGCAGGAGCTGGCGCGCGCCGCGTTGCTGGCGACGCGCGATCCGGCCGCGGGCGACGTCGAGATCGTCGAAGACAAGGAGACGAAGGCGCTGCGGCTCGGCAAGGAGGGGCCGGCGCTGACGGTGAAGGAGAACCGCGCGCTCGGCGTCGTCTGGTTCTCGCTCGACGAGAAGGCGCCGGCGGAGCTGCGCCAGCTGCTCTGGAGCGCGATCGTCGCCGGCTTCGACGAGGGGTTGATCCCGGTCGGCGTGCGCCAATCGCTGCGCTACTTCCTCGCGGCAGCGCTGCTGGCCGGCTTGTGCGCGCTCTTCGTGCCGGCGCTGTTCGCGTGACGCAGGCCGCGGCGCCGCCGCCGTCCGAGCCGTGGGCTGCCGCGCGCGCGCGCTACGCCAGCTGCGCGAGCTACGCCGATCGCGGCACGGTCGTCGTCGACCACCGCTTGCCCGACGGCACGACGGCGCGTGCCGAGTACACCTTCGCCACGGCGTTCGCGCGCCCCGACCGCTTCCGCTTCGAGTGGGGGCAGCGGACCGATGCGGCGGAGCGCGGCCGCGAGGTGGTGCTCCACGAGGGAGAGGTCACGCGCAGCTGGCCCGCCGGCGCCAGCGAGCCGTGGCGCTGCAGCTCGCTGATGGGCGCGCTGGCGGAGGATGCGGGCGGTGCGGCGCCGCGCATCGTGTCGCTCCTGCTGCCCGAGCTCTTTCCCGGCGCAGCGCTGGCGACGGCGAGCGCGCGCGGAACGGCGGTGCGCGCGTCGCTCGAGGGCGTCGACTGCTGGCGGCTGGAGCTGGCGAGCGGCGGCGGGATCGCGGTGGCGTGGCTCGACGCGGAGAGGCTGGCGCTGCGCCGCCTCGAGGAGCACGGCACGCTCGGCGGCGTCGAACGGCAGGTGACGACGCGCTTCGAGGGGCAGTTCGACGTCGCGCTGCCAGAGGAGGCGTTCGCGCTGGTCGCGCCGGCGGCGGAGCGGCGGCTCGGGCCGCTCGGCGTCCTGGAGCGGGCGAGCGGGTGGGGGGCGTTCGCGGCCTTCGGCCTCGCGGCGCTCGCGCTGCTGGTCACGATGCTGTTGCGGCGCCGCCGCGCGACGTAGCCTGCCGCCTTCGCGCCGCGCCCTGTGCGCGGCAGACGAGTGACCGTCGAGTGACCGTCGAGTGGCCGTCGAGTGGCCGTCGAGTGGCCGTCGAGCGGCCATCGAGTGGGGGGCAAGAGATGGCGAAGCGGCATACGGCGTCGCGACGGGACTTCCTGCGCGTTTCAGCGGCCGGTGCGGCCACCTTCGCGATCGGCCGCTACGCGGGCCTCGCGCACGGCTACCCCGCCAACGACAAGCTGCGGCTCGGCGTCATCGGCGTGGCCGGGCGCGGCGGCGACAACCTGAACGGCGTCGCCGGCGAGGAGATCGTCGCGCTGTGCGACGTCGACGGCGGGAACCTCGCGAAGGCGCGCGAGCGCTTCCCGCAGGCGCGCGGCTTCGCCGACTTCCGCAAGCTCTTCGATGCGGGCGGCCTCGATGGCGTCGTGATCAGCACGCCCGACCACACCCACGCGCCGGCGGCGGCGCGGGCGCTGCGCGACGGGCTCCACGTCTACTGCGAGAAGCCGCTCACCCACTCGATCCACGAGTGCCGGACGCTGCTCGAGCTGGCGCGCGCCTCGAAGAAGGCGACGCAGATGGGCACGCAGATCCACTCGAACGAGAACTACCGGCGCGTCGTCGAGCTGGTGCAGGCGGGCGCGATCGGCGAGGTGACCGAGGTGCACGTGTGGGTCGGCGGCGGCTACTGCGGCGGGACGCGGCCGACCGACAAGCCGGCGGTGCCGGCCGGCTTCGAGTGGGACCTCTGGCTCGGGCCGGCGCCGCAGCGCGACTACCACCCGGCCTACGCGCCGTTCTCGTGGCGCGGCTGGTGGGACTACGGCAACGGCACGCTCGGCGACATGGCGTGCCACCACATGGACCTGCCGTTCTGGGCGCTCGGATTGGCGGGGCCGACGCAGGTCGCCGTCGAGGGGCCGGCGCCCGACGACGCGGCGTGTCCGCCGTGGCTGATCGTGAAGTACGCGATGGCGAAGAAGGCGGGCGGCAGCGTGCCGCTCACCTGGTACCACGGCGACAAGCGGCCGCACCACTTCGCCGAGGGGCTCGTGCCGCAGTGGGGCAACGGGACGCTCTTCGTCGGCGCGAAGGGGCTCTTGCTGGCCGACTACGACCGCTACGCGCTGCTGCCCGAGAAGTCGTTCGCCGGCTTCGTGCCGCCGCCGAAGAGCATCGCGTCGTCACCCGGCCACTACGCCGAGTGGATCGGGCAGGCGAAGGGCGAGGCGATCGTCGCGACCTGCCGCTTCGAGTACGCCGCGCCGCTCACCGAGGCGGTGCTGCTCGGCTGCGTCGCGCACCGGGTCGGCAACCAGACGCTCGCGTGGGATGCGGCGAAGGGGAGCACGGGGGTCGCGGCGGCGGATGCGCTGCTGCGGCGCGAGTACCGGGCGGGCTGGAGCCTCTAGCGAGCGGCGCGGGGGCTCGGCGCGGGCGACCGCGGCCGATCGCGCACGGCGGGGGCGTGGCGCCGCGAGCGGGCGCGGTGGCGGCGGGGCGCGTGGGGCGATCGTGGGGGCGCGGCGCGGCACGCGCTTCGCCATGCTCTCCGGCGTCGCAGGAGCGCTCGCCGTCGAGGCACTGGAAGGGCGTCGACCCGCGACGAAGGAGAACGCCGACATGTACGCGACCCCGAGCCACCTTCCCGACGCCGCTCGCAAGAACGTCAGCGCGGCGCTGCTCGCGCTGTTGGCCGACGGCCTCGACCTGCACAGCCAGATCAAGGTCGCCCACTGGAACGTGCGCGGGCCGCAGTTCGCGGCGCTCCATCCGCTGTTCGAGACCTTCGCGGTGAGCCTGGCCGGCCACACCGACACCATCGCGGAGCGGGCGGTGACGCTCGGTTCGCTGGCGAAGGGGACCGTGCGCCACGTCGCGGCGACCTCGCGGATCCCGGAGTATCCGCAGGAGACGACGCGCGACCTCGACCACGTGGCGCTGCTGGCCGACCGGATCGAAGCGTTCCTGAAGAGCCTGCGCGGCGCGCGCGCGGTCGCCGAGAAGGAGGTCGACACCGACACCGTCGACCTGCTGACCGGCGTCATCAGCGAGTTCGAGAAGTTCGGCTGGTTCCTCCGCGCCTCGCTCTCCTGATCCTCTTGTCCCCCTGACCGGTGGCGGGGAGTTTCCCGCTCGTCCGGTGCCGGGGAGTTTCCGTCCACCCGCCTCGACGGCCCCCGTTTGGCGATTCGATGGCGTCGAGCCCCTCGCGCCGCGCGGCCGCGGGGCGGATGGAAACTCCCCGGCACCGGTGTAGTGGATGGAAACTGCCCGCCACCTCGCCACGGCACTGGCTCGGCACGGTCGGGTGAAGAATCAACCCCGCCACCTGGTGGGCGGGCGAGCGGAAGAATCAACCCCGCCACCGGATCAGCGGGCGAGGAGCGGGGCGGCGGCGGGGGCGATCAGCTCGGCGGCGAGGCGGCAGCCGCGGGCGTTGTAGTGGGTGTCGATCGGGTCGAGCGAGAGGAAGAGCTTCTCGAACGCCTTCACCTTGCCGAGCATCCCGGCGCGCAGGTCGACGCACGGCCAGCCGCGCCGCGCCGCCAGCTCGAGCACTGCGGCGTGGTCGGTGAAGACCTCGTGGCTCGGGTCGAGCAGCTCCGTCGTCGACGACATCTCGGGGATCGCGGCCAGCACGAACGGCACGCCGCGCGCCGCGCAGTCGGCGGCCACCGCCTCGATCCGCTCCGCCGTCATCGGCCAGTGGGTCGCGCCGCGCGCGTCGAAGTCGCCGCGCTCGTAGCGGCGCGCCGCATCGAGCTTCGCCACCATCGCGTAGAGGAAGCTCCGCGCCAGGAACGGCTTCCACGCGTACGGCACCGGCAGATCGTCGTGGTAGAGCACGTGCAGCGCAGGCGCCCACGTGAGCCCGTTCCTCTCCTTGTCGTTCGCGAAGTAGAGCAGCACCACGAGATCGGGCTCGAGCGGGAAGCCGACCCGCTGCAGCAGCAGGTGCTCCTGGCGCGTCTGGTAGCCCGGCACGCCCAGGTTCACGACCTCGCTGCCCGGCAGCAGCGCCTGCAGCTGCGCCGCGATCCCCTCCGCCTCCGCGACGCCGAGCCCGAACGCGTAGCTGTCGCCGACCAGCACCACCCGCTTCGTGCCCGCCGGTTTCGGCTGAACCACCTCCGGCCCGCGCAGCCCGAGCGAGTTCACCCGGTACTCGACGCCCGCCACCTCGGCGCGGAAGCCCGGCGCCAGCCGGTAGCGCAGCTCGCGATCGTCGAGCGTGAGGAGCCCCCGCTTGGCGAGCTGCCAGTAGGCCGACAGCTCGTCGATCTGCGCCTCGATCCGCTCGTAGCGAGGATCGCCGACCAGCTGGATCGCCCCCTCGACCAAGAGCGGCGTGAGCAGCGTCGCCGCCGCCGCCAGCGCCGCGCGCTTCCAGCCGCGCCCGCTCATCGCCACGCCCCGCCGCCGTCGGCCGCGCCGCCGACCACCCGCACGCGCACCGGATTGCAGAAAGCGGGCGAGGCCGCCGCCAGCGTGACGGCGCGCGTCTCGAGATCGACGGCGAAGAGGGCGCCGCGCCCGTGGCCGGCGAACCCCTTGCCGGTGGCGTCGTCGCCGAGCTGCAGCGGATCGGCGCTGCCATCGGTCACGTAGAGGCGGCCGGCGTGGAGCGCGGCGCAGGTCGGATCGCGCAGCTCGCGGCTCCAGGCGAAGAGCTCGCTCGTCCCGTCGCGCGAGAGCGCGTAGAGGCCGCCGCAGAAGCGCGTCGGCACCTTCGGATCGGCGTTCACGTCGGCGACCAGGAAGCGGCCGTCGCGCCACGGCTGCAGCGAGAAGGGGCTCACCAGCGCGAGGCGCGCCGCCTCGGCGAAGCCGCTGCCGTCCTGCGCCGCGTGGAAGAGCCCGCCCTCGTGCAACGCCGCGATGTCGACCCGCCACGCATCGGCGTCGAGGATCCACGCGCGGCCGTCGACGAAGGCGAGGTCGCTCGGCACCTCGAGCGGCGCGCCGCAGGCGACGGCCGTCACGCCGCTCCAGTCGGCGGCGAAGCGCCACACCGCGCCCGGCCCGCGGCCGTCGGCGAACTGCACGCCGCGATCGACGACCCAGACGCAGCCGTCGGGCGCGCGCGCGAAGCTGGTCGGATCGACCAGCGCCGGCGGCAGCTCGATCTCCTGCGCGCGCCCGTCGGCGGCGAGCCGCACGATCGCGCCGCGCCCGCCGCTCTCGACCTGGTCCAGCACCAGCAGCGCGCCGTCGCGATCGGCCAGCACGTCGACCGGATCGACCAACGCGCGCGACGAATGGAGCAGCGCCAGCGCGCCGCTCGCCGGGTCGAAGGTGAAGAGCGCGCCGGGCTGGCCGCCGAGCGCGAGCGGATCGGCATCGAGGTCGACGATCAGCAGCTGCGCCGCGCGCTCAGCTGCGGGCGCGAGGGGCGCGGCGGGCGGAGCTTGCGTGGGCGGCCGCTCGGGCGCGCCGCAACGGCTGCTCGCCAACGCGAGCGCGAGCGGAACGAGGGGGCGACGCGGCGCGGTCATGGGCGGCGGAGGATAGCGGGCGCGCGAGCGTGGCCCCGCGACGACGCGACCGGCGCGCCCCTGCGGGACGGCGCGGCGCCGCGAAGCGTCAGCGGCCGCCGCGGCGCAGGTCGGAGAGCCAGTGGAGCTTGTCGTCGTTGCGGGCGATGACGAGGCCGAGCACCTGCGCCGCCATCGCCGTGGTGGCGAGGATGAAGAACGCCTTCACCAGCGGACCGATCCACGGCACTTGGGCGAGCAGGAAGCCGCCGCCGAGGATCGCGGCGAGCGCGGCGACGAAGAGCGACGCGACCAGCGCGTACTCGAGTCCGCACGCGCGGATGCCTTGGCCGATGCGGAGCGGATCGAGGCCGCGCAGCGAGCCGTCGATCGCCACCGAGGCGAGCGCCATCGGGAAGGCGAGGAAGCCGAGCGCGGCGATCAGCAGTCCGACCAGCGCCGGCAGCGGTCCGATCGTCATCGCGAGCAGGCCCGGCGCCACGCAAGCGGCGAGCGTCGCGAACGCCTCCCACGCCGGCACCACGATCGACTCGTGCATCGAGGTGAAGGTCGGGAACCTCTCGAGCGCGGGGCGGCCGCGCGCGCTGTCGCGGATCACCTCCTGCACCCAGGCGAACTGGTAGCCGAGCACGATGAAGAAGATCGCGATGCCGGTGGCGGAGAGGAGGAGGTCGTGCATCAGCGGGAGCGGCTCGACGCCGGCCGGCTTGGTGAAGCGCTGGAACACGGCGAAGAGCGTGTCGCGCGTCGCGGTGCCGAGCAGCGCGTCGAGCGTGCCGTAGCAGAGGCTGCCGACCAGCATGAGGCGCAGGCCGGTGCCCGAAAGCGGGGCGCGCGCCGCGTCGCCGAGCCACCGCTCGTAGCGGCGCCGCTCGGCAGCGTCGGGATCGGGGAGCGGCACGCCGCGGCCGCCGCAGTTGCAGAGCCAGTAGACCGCGCCGTGGTCGGTGCGCCGGCCGATGCACTCCTCGCACCAGTTCATGTGGCAGCGATCGCAGCGCACCAGCGCATCGAGGTCGTGGTGGCGCGCGCAGCGATGGACGGAGCGCGGCTCGGGCTCGACGACGTGGCCGCCGATCACCTTGAAGGGCGACGTCCTCGCCGAAGTCGGCGCGGGCGCGTCCGACGGTTGCTTCGAATCGACCCCTGCCACTCGCGGCCCTCCAGCTGCACCCCCGATCGGCAGACGGAGGGGCGCGACTGGATCGGGCATCGCCGCAGGGGAAAGGGCCGCGGCGCGCGCCGAGCAGCGGGTGCCGAGCAGCGGGTGCCGAGCAGCGCGCCGTCAGCCGCCGGCGAGCGGCGCGGCGCTGCCGGGCGCGGGGCCGGTCGGCAGCTCGCCGCCCATGCGCGCGCGCACCCGCTCGATCAGCTCCTCGATGGTGGCGGGGCCGTGGCCGGCGTAGTGGTTGTTGGCGTAGACCCAGACGTCGCGCCCCGCCTCGAGCGTCGCCGCCAGCAGCGTCGCCCATTGCACGAGGCGCGCCGATTGGTCGACCACCACCTCGCCCCAGCTCGTCGTGCGCCGCTCGATCGCCTCGCGGTCGCCGAGCAGCCGCAGGTAGCTGAAGGGCGCCGGCGCCAAGTCGACGCGCGCCGCGACGCGCTCCGGCCCGTCCATCCACGGATGGTCGATCCAGACCAGCCCGCGCCCGCCCGCGCGCAGCGCGTCGAGCACCGGCTTCGACCAGAGCGCCTTGTTGCGCACCTCGAGCGCGACGCGCATCGACTTCGGGAAGAGCTCGAGGAAGGCGGCCAGGCGCTGCGCGAACGGTTCCGGCTCGATCGCTTCCGCCTTCCGGAAGTAGCGCAGCTGCACGACGACGACGCCGAGCCGATCGCCGAACGCCTCGAGCGCGTCGACGAACGCGCGCGTCTCCTCGCCCACGTTGAGCAGCAGCTTCTCGTGGGTGATCGACTGCGGGACCTTCGGGCAGAACGCGAAGCCGGGCGGCGTGCGCGCGACCCAACCGGCGACCGTCTTGCGGGTCGGCATCCGATAGAAGGTGCTGTCGATCTCGACGCTGGCGAAGCGCTGCGCGTAGCGCTCGAGGAACGCCTTCTTCGGCGTGTCGGGGGCGTAGAACGGCCCGACCCAATCGGGGTAGTCCCACCCGGAGGTCCCGAAGTGGAGCCGGCCGCGCAACGCGGCGACCGTGGCGGGCGCGCCGCGGCTCGGCGGGTGGGGAGGCGGTGGCGGCGGCGAAGCGGGCGGCGTGGCCGATTCCATGCCGCGCGATTCTGCCGCGCGCGCGGCGCAGCGCTACGCTGCGCGCCGATCGCGAGCGGGGGCCTGCGATCGCGCTGTTCGAGGAGTCATGCAGCGATCCTCCGATCGTTCGAGCGATTCCGCGAGTCGCGACGCGACGCGCGGCGAGGGCGGGCGCGGCCGGCTCGGCGCGCTGCTGCTCGTGCTCCTGCTGGCGACGCTGCTGGCGACGGCGATCGGCGCGTGGTGGCTCGTCGACGGCTCGCGCGAGGAGGTGAAGCTCGGCGGCCCGACCGGCGCTTCCGGCGCGAGCGACGCGCCTCCATCCAGTGCGAGCGGCCGCGACGCGCGTTCCGCGGAGGAGCGCGCGCCGCGGGACGCCGGGACGCTCGCCGACGCCACGACCGCCGCCACGCGCGCTGCGCTCGAGGTCGATCCGCTCGCGCTGCCGACGCCGGCCGAGATCGACGCCGTGGAACGTGAAGGGCAGGCGCTCTTCTGGGGCCGCGTGCTCGCCCCCGACGGAACGCCGTGCGCCGGCGCCACGCTCTGGCACGACGGCCGCGAGGCCGGCGAGAGCGACGCGCTCGGCCGCTATCGCATCGTCGTGGCGCAACGCACGTGGGACGCCGCGAACGGCAGCAACGACCACTTCGAGCACTGGCTCCACGCGCGCAAGGAAGGCGTCGGCGTCACGCAGGCGTGGTGCCAGCGCAGCGGGCCGGTCGATCTCCTGCTGCGCCCCGGCTACTCGGTGAGCGGCCGCACGGTCGCGCGCGGCAGCGCGGCGCCGCTGCCCGGCATGCAGGTCGAGCTGCATGTGCCGCTCGTCTCGCCGACCGGCGTCGTGCGCCGCTTCCTGCCGATGAGCGTCGCGAGCGACGCCGCCGGCGCCTTCCGCTTCGACACGCTGATGGGGGCGCGCTTCGCCTTGCGCGCCGGCGGCGGCGACTGGGCCTCCGACGGCTGGTTCGAGTTCGACGTCGATCCACAGCGCGGCCGCAGTCGTCTTGACTTCGAGCTCGAGCCGCTGCTCACCGCGAAGGGGTGGTTCACGCCGTGGCCGCCGCCCGGCTTCGACGCGGCAGCGGCGGCGGGCGCGCGCGTGGTGGCGCTGGTCGCCAGCTCGCAAGCGCTGCTCGATCGGCCCGAGTCGGCGGCCGTGGCGGAGGATGGCGCGTTCGCGGTGCGCTTCGCCGCGACCGGCTCGCTCGAGCTGCGCCTCGAGGTCGGCGGCGCGTCGCCGTGGAGCCGGACGCTCGACCTGCCGTGGGAGCCGGCGCCGGTCGATCTCGGCCGCATCGAGCTGCAGGAGCCCGCGCGCGTCACCGGTCGCGTCGCGCTGCCGCCGGAGCTGCTCGAGCTCGGCTTCGAGCTGGTCGTGGTGCAGCCGACGCTGGCGGCGCCGCACGTCGTCCGCGTGCCGCTCGATGCGGAGGGGCGCTTCACTTCGCCGCCGCTCGCGCCCGGGCCGTTCCTCCACGGCGTCGCGCTGGGAGAGGAGCTCGCCATCGCGGCGACGCTGCGCAGCTTCGATCCGCAGAGCGGCCTCGCGCGCGGCGTCGACGAGGTGGCGGCGCTGCTGCCGGGAGAACTGCGCGACCTCGGGACGCTGGCGCCGAGCACGCCGCTCCTCGCCGGTCGCATCGCGCGCGCCGATGGGAGTGCCGCGTTCGATGCGGTGGTGGAGCTCGCGTTCGAGTTCGACGAGGAGAGCGGGGCGGTGGAGGCGCGCGCCGATCGCGAGGGGCGCTACGTGATCGCGACGTCGTTCGATGAAATGTGGCTCGAAGCGGCGGAGGCGCGGACCTGGCGGTTGGTGGCGCACCACCACGGCGCGCGCGGCGAGCGGCTCGAACCGTCGCCGCCGACGCCGGGCAGTGCTCGGCGCATCGACGTCGCGCTCGATCGCGGCGCGGTGGTGAGCGGGCGCGTGGTCGACGCCGGCGGCGCGCCGCTCGCGCACGCGCGCTTCCTCTTCTTCCCGACCGAGTGGCGAGGCGGTCGCTCGGAGACGGGCGTCTGCTGGAGCGATCGCGAGGGGCGCTTCGAGATCGCCGGCCTCGCGCCCGTCGAGTACTCGGTGCTGCGCGACCTGCTGCCGGGCGACGGCGAATCGGACGATCCCGCGTCGATGCGCTCGTTCGGCCTCTTCGGCCGGTTCGCAGCGCCGGCCGCCGACGTCACGCTGAAGCCGCTCCAGGGCGATCGCGAGGAGTGACGCGGCGTGCGGCGGCGGTCACTTCGGACAGCAGCCGCGGGAAGTCGAGCGGCTTCTCCAGCACCGGGCAGGCGCGGCGGCGGACGAAGCGGGCGACCTCGGGCGCGACCACGTCGCCGGTGATCGCGATCGTGCGCGCGGCGAGCTGCGGCCAGCGGGCGCGGACGCGCTCGAGCAGCTCCATCCCGCTCATGCCCGGCATGCGCAGGTCGGTGATCAGCACGTCGATCGCGACGCCGCTCTCGAGCTGCTGCAGCGCGGCGTGGCCCGAGGCCGCCTCGCTGATCGCGAAGCCGTGGCGGCCGAGGTAGCGGCGCAGCAACTCGCGCACGGGCGCCTCGTCGTCGACGATCAGCAGGCGCGGCACGCTGCCGGGCAGCGCGGCGACGACGGGCGTCCGCTCGTCGGCGGAAGTCGGCGCGGGGACGGGGAGCGCGATCGGCGGCGGGAGCGGCGGCGCGACGCCGATGCGGCCGATGAGGGCGCTGCTGTCGCTGCGCGCCGGCTCGTCGATCGGCAGCTCGACGACGAAGCAGGCGCCGGCGCGGCCGTCCGGCCGCTCGGTCGCGGCGATGGTGCCGCCGTGCGTGCGCACGATGCGCTGCGAGATCGCGAGGCCGAGGCCGGTGCCGTGCTTCGGGCTCTTGGTGGTGAAGAAGGGGTCGAAGATCCGCTCGCGCAGCTCGGCGGGGACGCCGGGGCCGTCGTCGCAGCAGCGCAGCGTGACGTGGCGCGGGCCGCTGCGCCGCGCGTCGATCTCGATCGTGCCGCCCGGCGCGAGCGCGTCGATCGAGTTCGACAGGAGGTTCGAGATCACCTGCTCGAGGCCGGTCGCGTCGGCGGCGACGCGCGGGAGGTCGGGGGCGATCGACGTCGCGACGCGCAGGCCGGCGCGCTCGAGCTGCGGCGCGATGCCGCGGCGCACCCGCTCGACGACGTCGGCGAGCGCGACCGGTCCGCGCGGCGCTTGCCGCTGCCGCGCGACGTCGAGCAGCCCGCGCACGATCGTGGTGCAGCGCTGCGCCTGCTCGGCGATGGTGCGCGCCGGCGCCCGCATCTCCTCGGGCAGGTGCGGGTCGGTGGCCAGCACGTCGGCGAAGCCGAGGATCGAGGTGAGCGGGTTGTTGAGCTCGTGCGCGACGCCGGAGACCAGCACGCCGAGCGCCTCGAGCTTCTGCGATTCGGCGAGGCGGCCGAGCAGCGCCGCGCGTTCCGTGCGCGACTCCTCGGCTTCGTGCTCGACGCGCTGGAAGACCGTGATGATCAGCGCCACCGCCAGCGCGGTCTGCATCATCACGTCGATGAACGAGTTGTAGCGGGCGAGCGACCAGCTCAATCTCGGCAGCAGCTGCGAGCTGACGCCGATGGTGCCGAACGAGAAGGCGTAGAGGATCCAGAGGAGCGCGAGCAGCGCGAAGAGCGTGCTGGCGGTGCGCGAGCCGAAGCTGCGGTGGCGGATCGGGGCGCGCGCCATGAACCAGGCGGCGAGCGCCATGCAGCCGGCCGCGAAGGGCGCCTGCAGCGCGAGGACCGTGTTGAGCTGGTTCGAAGCGACCGTGGTGATCAGGGCGCTCGTGCCGAGGAGCGCGCCGCCGATCGACGCCGCGCGTGGAAGCGGCTGGCCGACGAAGCGCGCGACGCCGGTCAGCAGCGCTCCGAAGTAGATGAGCTTCCCGGCCTGGTAGACGAGGTCGAAGGGGGCGCGCATCCACCAAGGGCCCCACTCGGCGCCGGGCGCCGGCGGATCGAGGACCTGGTAGCGCTGGAAGACGGTCACTAGCGCCACGCCGAGCGCGACGAAGGCGAGGCTCCAGTCGCGCAGGTAGCGGTGGCTCGACGCCAGGCGGCGCAGCGCCAGGAAGGTGGCACCGAGCAGGACGGCCCCGACCGTCTGGATCGAGATGCCGATGAACGAGAGCCGAGCGTCGTCGAGGTTCAAGCGCGGGGTCTTCCTGCGAGCAGGCGCGAAGGGGGGCGGATCGTAGCCCGCGCGCGGTGGGTCCGCCGGCCGCGCGTGGCAGCGTGGCGTCGCGGCGGCGGGACGGGCTCGTACCATCGGCGCCGCGCTCGCGCAGGGCGGCGTGGTGGAGTCGGCCGATGGCGTCATGGCTCGCGTGGCTGCTGGCGTTGCAAGTCGCCGCGGGGGAGGGGGCGCCGCGCTCGGCGCGCTACCGCCCGCTCGGCGTGAATGCGCAGGGGATGGCGCTCTTCGAGCGGCCGCGCGACGGCGCGCGCGTCGTCTGGATCCCGGCCGGCTCGTTCCGGATGAACCGCTACTTCCCGCGGCCGGTCGCCGACCCGGAGCATGACTGGGTCTACGTCGGCGCGTACGCGATCGACGAGCACGAGGTGACCAACCGGCAGTTCGCCGCGTTCCTGAACGAGGCGCGCATCGAGACCGACGCCGATGGGCGGCCGCTGCTGATCGAGGTGGAGCACGGGCTCGAGCCGGTGGACGGGCGGTGGCAGCCGCAGGAGGGGTGCGGCGAGCTGCCGGCGCTCGGCGTGACGGGGTTCGGCGCGCTGGCGTACGCGCGCTTCGTCGGCGGCGATCTGCCGCTGCTGCCGGAGTGGCAGAAGGCGGCGGGCGGCGTCGAGGGGCGCCTCTTCCCGTGGGGGAGCGAGGAGCCCGACGCGACGCGCGCCAACTTCCGCCGCTTCGGCCCCGACCTGCCGATGCCGGTGAAGAGCTATCCGGCCGGCGTGAGCCCGTTCGGCTGCTTCGACATGGCGGGCAACGTCTACGAGCGCGTCTACGGCGGGCGCGGTCGCGACGGCGGTGCGGGGGCGCCGGCGATGATCCGCGGCGGCAGCTGGGCGTCGCCCCATCCGTTGAACCTGCGCACCTTCGACCTCTGCATGCAGCCGCTCGAGGCGGGCGATCGCACGGTCGGCTTCCGTTGCGTCGTGCGCAGCGGCGAGGGGCTGCCGGTCGCGCCGAGCGATCCGCTGCGGATGGCGCGCCGCTGGGACGATGCGCTGCGCGAGGCGCGCGAGCGCAACGTGCCGCTCCTGCTGTCGCTGCAGTACGACACCTGCGGGCAGTGCGACCGGATCAAGGTCGGGCTCTTCCGCGATCCCGAGTTCATCCGCGCGTGCAACGCCGGCGCCGTGCTGGTGGTCGGCCACGTCGCGCACGACGGCGCCGACGATCCCCACCCCGAGGACGTGAACGGCCGCTGCACCCTCTACCCGCAGGTCGAGTGCATGGAGCACATCGATCTCTGGTACGAGGGGATCAAGCGCATCGAACAGTTCCGCATCTCGCCGGGCAACTTCCTGCTCGATCCGCGGACCGACGATGCGTCGCGCACGCGCGGCGACTGGATCCTCGTCGACGAGAGCGAGCTGCCGAAGTCGGGCGGCGGCACCGAGGCGTACGTCGAGGCGCTCGCCCGCGCGCAGGCGCGTCTCGGCGAACCGAAGATGAGCCACGCCGAGTGGCTCGCGCTCGACGCCGCGCGCCCGAAGCCGGCCGACGACGCGGGCGGGTGACCTCCCGATCCGGGACTGCTCCGCCGCCGACCTCCGCACACTCGACCCGCCGCGCCGTGCGGCTTCCGTCGGCGGAACGCTCCCGGAACGAAACGACAGCGGCCGGAGGCGTGCGCCCCCGGCCGCCGGATTCGACTGCATTCGATCGGTCGACTACCCCTCGACGAGGGTGGCCATGTGCTTGGCGCGCTTGCCGGCGCGCGTCTGCGCGTACTTGTCGCTCATCGCGTAGAGCGCCTTCACCACGGCGGCGTCGAGGCCGTCCTTGGCGATGCGCTTCTCGAGCTTCTCGAGCGCCTTGGCCGCCTCGCGCTCCGGAGCCATCTCCTTCGCGGTCAGCTTGCCGGCGAGCTCGGTCGCCCTCGCCTCGAGCTCATGCCCCGCGAGCCCCTTCGAGAGCTGCGCCGCGAGCTTGTCGGCCTGCTCGAACTCGGCCGACTCGATCAGCCAGTCGAGCCGCGCGAGCTTCGCCTTCGCGCGCACCTCGAGCTTGCTGGCGAGCTTGTCGGCGGCGTCCTTCTCGGCGCCCTCGGGCACCGCCGCCAGCGCCGCGATCGCCGCCGCGTAGTTGCCCTTCTCGAAGTCGACCCACGCCTTGGCGCAGCTCGGCGAGAGGTCCTTCGGCCCCTTCTTCGCCAGCTTCAGCTGCTCCTTCAGCGCCGCCTCGATGTCGGAGTGGGCCGAGAGCGGATTGGCGTTGATCAGCACTTCGCCGTCATTGGAGAGGACGACGCAGTGGGGGATGCCCCCGGCGCCCGTCTGGAACGGCGCCTCGCAGGTCCAGATGGCGTTGTCGCTGAACCACTTCTGCTGGAGGACGAACTTCTCCATGTCCTTCGCCGAAGCGCCCTGCGACTCGACGAACAGGAACTGCACGTCGTCGCCGAACTCTTCCTGCATCTTGATGGCCAGCGGCACGGCTGACCCGATGCAAGGTCCTCACCTCGTGCCCCAGAACTCCACGACGACCGGCCGCCCCTGGAGGTCGGCCAGGCTCTTCACGCCGCGGCCATTCACCAGCGGCTGCTGCCACGTGTAGCTCTGCTTGGCGCCGACTTGGGCGACGCCTTGCGCCATCGCCGGCACGGTCGCCCCGAAGGCGAGCACGACGGCTGCGACGAACGACCCTGTCCGACTGCGCATGAAACGGGATCCTCCGGAATGGCCCGCGTCGAGCGCTCCTGGCGCGGGCGTTGGACTCGCGAGCACGACGACTTGTATCGGCCACCGCTCGCCGCGTCGTCGGGAAGTCGACGAATGGCGGATAGCGATGAATTGAATGGGCCCGGTTCAGAGGGCCGCGCCGATCGAATTTCGCTCCGAGATGTCGGGTCGTTCGCTGATTGGTTTGGGGAGACATTGATTGCGCGAATGCCGGACATCCGATAAGACGCGGCAGCCCTCACCAACCCGGTCGAACGCGCCACGCCGCTGCGACCGGCACCTTTCGGGATGGAGACGAAACGATGTTCGCGATGAAGTTCGCCGCTGCTGCCTTGCTGTCCATCGCCGCTGCCAACGCTCCGACCGAGGGCGGTGGCGTCAAGGAGGGCGATCGCCCCTCCTACTCCTTCAGCCAGCCGCTGGTGAATGGCCGCGGCGTGAAGAGCCTCGCCGACCTCCGTGGTCGCCCGGTCGTGATCGACTTCTGGGGCACCCGCTGCCCGCCGTGCGTCGGGACGGCCGTCCCCGCGGCGATCAAGATGCAGGAGGAGTTCGGCGACGACGTGCAGGTGATCCTCGTCGAGTCGCAAGGCTCGAACCTCGAGCAGGTGCAGAAGTTCGCGATCGGGAAGAAGTGGGCGAGCGAGAACGCCATCTGGACCACCGAGGCGCCGCTCAGCACCGGCAAGAGCTGGATCCCGTGCTGCGTCCTGCTCGGCAACGACGGCGAAGTGCTGCTGAACGACAGCCCGATCTCGAAGCACTCCGACCTCGAGCGGCTGATCTCCGAGCAGCTCAAGCTGGCCAAGAAGGGGCCGAAGGAGCTCGGGCCGATCTGCGCGAAGGCGTGGGCGGAGTTCGAGAAGGGCAGCTACGCCGTGGCGTTCGCGACGCTCGAGGGCGCCGCGCAAGGCGCCGAGAGCGAGTCGGCCGACCGCCTGGCCGCGAACTGGTCGTCCCGCATCAAGGCCAAGCTCGCGCGCCTCGACTGGGCGATGAGCAACGCCGAGTTCGAGCAGGCCGACGCGTTGGCAGCGCAGCTCACCAAGGGGCTCGCCGGCCACGCGCTGGAGGAGAAGGCGGGCGAGCTGGCGGCGAAGCTGGCGAGCGACGAGATGAAGGTCGAGCGCGAGGCGGCGAAGGCGTTCGCGAAGATCGAGAAGACGCTGGCGAAGGATGGCGCCGACGCGAACGTCGCCAAGCCGGTCGCTGCGATCGTCGAGAAGTTCCCCGGGACCGCCGCCGCGAAGCGCGCCGCCGAACTGCAGAAGGTGATGGCGATCGCGCTGGAGTGAGTTGCAGCGGGGCAGGTGAATCGCTCCGGCGCGGCTGCCCCGCGGCCCGCGCCGGAGCCCGCGCCGCCCCTCCCAAGCTCAGCTGCATTCGGCGCCTCGCGCCGCTCGTCCGCTGCAATCACTTCTTGATGAAGCTCGAGTTCCCGCCGTTCTCCTTCGCGAGCGCCTTCAGGAAGTTCTCGACCGTCTGCGCCCCGATGCCGACCGCGTGGATCGTGATGCGGCGCGTCTCGTTCCACTTCTTCACCTCGCGCAGGATCTCCGCGCAGTCGGTGGTGCGGCCGCAGGTGGGGCCGCCGTCGCTGAGGAAGAGGATCGTGTCGCCGGTGGTGGCGTAGTACTTGTCCTTGCCGCTGTTGGGGGCGAGGCGGAACGCCGTCTCGAGCGCGTCGAAGATGTTGGTCTGCCCGGCCGCCGCCAGCCCGTCGAGCCACTCCGCCGCCTTCTTCTTGTTCTCCGGCGTCGCCACCAGGTTGCGGTCGTTGAAGGGGATCACGACGTCGCTGTAGGCGATCACGTTGAACGACGCCTCGGGCGGCAGCGACTGGATCGACGCCTTCACCTCGCGGCGCATCAGGTCGACGCGCGACTTGCCGGGCTCCGGCGCGAGGTTCTCGTAGTCGTCGATGGCGGCCAGCATCGAGCCGGAGATGTCGACCACGTAGACGACCTTGAGCGAGTCGAACTTGATCTTGAAGAAGTCGGCGTACTTGCCGCTCTCCTTGGTCACCTGCGCCGGCTGCGAGACGTCGATGCCGCGCGGCGCGAACGAGTCGCGCGACCGCTGCCACCAGTCGACCCACGCCGCCGGCGTCTTGCCGAACTTCTGCCCGGTCAGCTGCTCGAGCCGCCCGCACAGGTCGGCGAGCGGCTTGCCCGTCTCCTTCGCCGTCTGGTTCACCAGCAGCTCGAGCGCCGTGCGGTCGCCGATGCGCGCGAGGGCATCGACCGCGATCGACCGCTCCTGCCACTCCGGCCCGCGCAAGAGCGGCGCCAGCGCGCCCGGCGGGATGAACTCCGGCCGCTGCTTGAGCAGCGCCGCCGCCACCGCGAGGCGCACCTCCACCAGCGGATCGTCGAGCTCGCCGATCAGGTGCTCGGCCACTTTGCCGTGGTCGATGCGGCCGAGCACCTCGAGCAGCACCAGCCGCAGCCGCTCCGGCTTCTTCGGCGGCGCCGCCATCAGGTACTCGAGCGTGTCGTCGCGCTTGCACTTGGCGAGCGCATCGACGTAGGCGACCACCGCCGCCTCCTCGTCGCCGATCCGCCGGCCGAGCGACTTCTGCTGCACCTGCAGCTCCTCGACGCCCGCGTAGTTGGGCGCCGCCCCCTTGCCGCCCTTCTCGAGCTGCGCGCGCAGGATCCGCTCGAGCTTGCCGTCGACCTCCTTGCGCTCGGCGCCGAGCTTCTCGAGCTCGACGAGCGTCGCGACGAGGTGCTCCATCAGCAGCTTCGCGGCGGCGACCGTGTCGTAGAACGCGACGTTCTCGATGGCGGCGAGGCGCTTCACGAGCGGTGCCCCGGCCGCGAGCTCCTTGCGGTAGCGCTTCACGTCCTCGGCGGGGATCGCCGTCTGCGCGCGCGCGGCCGGCCCGTGCAATGCGAGCTGCGCCACTGCCGCCAGCAGGAGCAGCGCGAGCGGAAGGACCCTGCGGAGGGGGCGGATGAGCATGGCGGAAGCTCCTCACCGGATCGGCGCACCGGAACGGTCGGAGGACGGCGCGCGCGGGCGCGCACGATAGGCCGCGCCCGGCGCGCGCGCAGCCGTGCCGCCGCGCGGTTGAGCGTTCCGGCGCTGCCAGCTACAAACGTCGCCCCTTCCTTGTCACGCGCAGCGCGGAGCGCCCGTCATGAGCAGCAGCGATTCCCACGGCCATGGTGGTCACGGTCACGACGACCACGGTCACGGCGGCGGCCATGGCGGCGGCCACGGTCACGGTGGTCACGACGAGCCGCTGCCGTCCGGTCCGCCGATCGATTGGGCGAAGGTGCGCAACGTCGGCGCCATCGTGCTGATGCTGATCGTCGTGGTGATCCTCGGGACGCTCGTCTCGTGCACGAATCCCGACGCCGAGGTCGCGGCGCGCCAGGAGGCCGAGCGGATGGCCGCGCAAGCGGGGCAGAAGGGGATCTCCTTGAAGCGCCTCGCCGAGACCGACTCCTTCCTCGCCAGCTACCAGTCCGAGTACCAGAAGCTCTACGCCGCGGTGAGCGAGGCGGAGTGGCTGCTCAACACGAAGATCGTCGAGGGCGACGACAGCAACGCGAAGCGCTCCGACGCGGCGAAGTCGGCGCTCGCCGCCTTCACCGGCAGCGAGGCGGTCATCACGCGCTGCCGCGAGCTGCTCGCCGACAAGTCGGCGCTCGCGCCGCTGCAGGTGCGCCAGCTCGAGGCGATCCTCTACCTCGCCGGCGACAAGCCGGCGGTCGCGAAGGAGCTGGTCGCGCAGCGCATCGCCGCCGAGACGCGCCAGACCGAGAAGCTGTTCGGCTACTCGTTCCAGCTCGACGGCAAGGAGGTCACGCCGAACGACCTCGACCGCATCCTGAAGGAGGAGAAGGACCTCGCGAAGCGCCAGGCGGCGTGGGAGGCCAGCAAGGCGGTCGGCAGCACGCTGAAGGACGGCCTCGCCGAACTGCAGCGGCTGCGCAACGGCACGGTCCGCGCGCTCGGCTACTCCGACTACTTCAGCTACATGGTCTCCGAGTACGGCATGACCACCGACGAGCTGGTCGCGCTGAACGACCTGGCGCTGAAGCAGCTGCGGCCGCTCTACCGCGAGCTCCACACGTGGGCGCGCCACCAGCTGGCGGCGCACTACGCCGCGCCGGTCCCCGACCTGATCCCGGCCCACTGGCTGCCGAACCGCTGGAGCCAGGATTGGAACGCGCTGGTCGAGGTCGAGGGGGTGAACCTCGACGCCGCGCTCGCCGACAAGACGCCGCAGTGGCAGGTCGAGCAGGCCGAGCGCTTCTACGTGAGCCTCGGCTTCGAGAAGTTGCCGAGCGTCTTCTGGGAGAAGTCGTCGCTCTACCCGGCGCCCGAGGGGGCGGGCTGGAAGAAGAACAACCACGCCTCCGCGTGGCACATGGACCTCGACCGCGACGTGCGCTCGCTGATGAGCGTCGAGAGCAACTCCGAGTGGTACGAGACGACGCACCACGAGCTCGGCCACATCTACTACTACCTCTCCTACACCAACCCGAAGGTGCCGCTGATCCTGCGCAGCGGCGCGAACCGCGCCTACCACGAGGCGGTCGGCACGATGATGGGCCTCGCCGCGATGCAGCCGCGCTTCCTCGCGGCGGTGGGGCTCACGCCCGACGGCAAGGCGCCCGTGCTGAGCGAGGAGCAGAAGCGCCAGCTGCTGCTGCGCGACGCGCTCAACTACGTCGTCTTCATGCCGTGGAGCAGCGGCGTGATGACCCACTTCGAGCACGAGCTCTACGCCAAGGAGCTGCCGAAGGACCGCTGGAACCAGCGCTGGTGGGAGCTGGTCGCGAAGTACCAGGGCGTCGCGCCGCCGAGCGCGCGCGGCGAGGAGTTCTGCGACGCCGCCACCAAGACCCACATCAACGACGACCCGGCCGGCTACTACGACTACGCGCTCTCGTTCCTGCTGCTCTTCCAGCTGCACGACCACATCGCGCGCAACCTGCTGCACGAGGACCCGCACGACACCAACTACTACGGGCGCCAGGAGGTCGGCGACTTCCTGAAGAAGATCCTCTCGCCCGGCGCGAGCGTCGACTGGCGCAAGCTGATGCGCGACTCGATCGGCGAGGAGCTCTCGGCCGCGGCGATGCTGCGCTACTTCGAGCCGCTCATGGAGTGGCTGAAGAAGGAGAACGCCGGCCGCACCTGCACGCTCCCCGAGCTCGAGTGAACGACCGGCGCTGAGGAGGGAGCGGCGCGGGCAAGCCGGCTGGCCGCTTCGGCCGAACAGGGGCGCGATGCAGACCGGCGAGACGCTCCTCCTCATCCTGGCCGCGGTGACCGGCTTCGGCGCCCTCGCGCGCCGCATCGGCCTGCCCGAGCCGATCGTGCTGGTGCTGGCGGGGCTTGGCCTCTCGCTGCTGCCGGGCCTCCCCGAGGTCGACCTCAACCCCGACTGGATCTTCCTGCTCGTCCTGCCGCCGCTGCTCCACGCCCAGGCGTGGGTCACCTCGTGGAAGGAGTTCCGGAGCCACCTGAAGACGATCAGCCTGCTCGCCGTCGGGCTGGTGCTCTTCACGACGGTGGTGGTCGCGTGGGCCGCGAAGCTGGTGATCCCGGAACTCCCGTGGGCCGCCGCCTTCGCCTTCGGCGCGATCGTCTCGCCGCCCGACGCGGTGGCAGCCTCGGCCATCGCCGGGAAGCTGCGCCTGCCGCGCCGCATCGTCACGATCCTCGAGGGCGAGAGCCTCGTGAACGACGCGACCGGCCTGGTCGCCTACCGCTTCGCGCTGGCCGCCGTCGCGACCGGCAGCTTCGCGCTCGACGAGGCGGCGTCGCAGTTCTTCGTGGTGGCGCTCGGCGGCGTCGCGATCGGGCTGGCGGTCGGCGTCGGTGCGGCGTGGGTCTTCCGCCGCGTGAGGGACCCGTCGATCGCCATCGCGCTCTCGCTGGTGGCGCCCTACGCGGCCTACCTGCTGGCCGAGCGGACGCACGTGTCGGGCGTGCTGGCCGTGGTCGCCGAGGGGCTCGTGCTGGGCACGCTCGCCTCCGAAGTGCTCTCCGCGACGGCGCGCCTCGAGGGGTTCGGCTTCTGGCAGATGGTCGTCTTCCTGCTGAACGGCACGGCCTTCCTGCTGATCGGCCTGCAGCTGCCGGCCGTCGCGCAACGCAGCTGCGAGGAGTCGTGGGCGACGCTGCTGCTCGACGCGATCGTGGTGGTTGGCGCCGCCATCGCCGCGCGCCTCGCCTGGGTCACGGTCGGCGGCCTCGTCACGCGGCTGCTCGGCCAGTTCGGGCTGAACCGCCATCGACCGCTGCCGTGGCGCCACCTCTTCGTGGTGGGCTGGGCCGGCATGCGCGGCGTCGTCTCGCTGGCTGCCGCGCTGGCGCTGCCGCTCGCGAGCGGCGACGGCGGCGGCTTCCCGTGCCGCGACCTCGTCGTCTTCCTCACCTTCGCGGTGATCCTCGGCACGCTGGTGCTGCAGGGGCTCTCGCTGCCGTTCGTGATCCGCAAGCTCGGCGTCGCCGGCGATGGCGTCGAGGAGGACGAGCGCGAACGGGAGGCGCGCATCGCCGCTGCCACCGCGGCGCTGGCCCACGTGCGCGCGCTCGGCAAGAGCGGGCAGTACCTCGCCACCGCGACGCAGCTGGTCGCCGCCGAGTACGCCGATCGCATCCGCGACCTCCACCGCGGCCGCGCGTCGCTGATCGGCGAGGCAGGCAGCGAGGTGATGCACGTGCAGGGGACCGCCGCGCTGCGCAAGGCGGGACTCCATCGCGAGCGCGCGACGCTGCTCGAGCTGCACAAGCGCCACCTCGTCGAGAAGGAGACGCTGCTCAAGCTCGAGCGCGAGCTCGACCTCGACGAGACGCGCCTGCTCGGCGAGTCGGGCGGCGCGGGCGGCGCGGCCGCTCCGATCAGCGCGGGGCGGTGAGCGCGGCTTCGATCGGCGCCTGCAGCGCCTCGGCGAAGAGGCGGTGGCCGTCGATCCAGACGTGGTAGTCGGTGGCGTAGAGCGCGTCGCGGCCATCGGCGCGGAACGTCTCGACCAAGTCGACCGCGGTGATCGATCGCGTGGCGAGCAGCGCCCGGAACTCGGCGCGCAATCGCTCGTTCGCGCCGCCCGCCACCGCTTCCATCGCGCGTGCGCCGTAGCTCGCCACGCGGTCGGGGAAGACGAGGTCGAAGGAGGGCACGAGGCCGACGACGAGGCGCGCGCCGTGCTGCGCGGCGAGCTGCTGCGCGGCGTCGAGGCAGCGACCGCTCTTCGCGACGACCGGCGCGAGTCGTTCGGGGCGCAGGTGGAAGTGGGTCGCCTGGTTCAGCCCCTGCCAGAAGAGCTGCTGGTCGCCGCTCATCCCGAGCCACGCGAGGCGCGCGCTGGTCGTCTCGGCGGGCGGCTCGGCGGCTGCGAGCTGCTCCGCGAGCGCGTCGTCGAGGTGGGGGCGGCCGGTGTCCTCGAGCTCGAGGAAGTCGTTGCCGAGGAAGACCGCCAGCACCAGCACGTCGGGCGCGAGCGCCGGCGCCAGCGTCCGCGCGCGCAGCACCAACTGCCAGAGGCTGTAGTAGCCGGCCGAGGCGTTCAGCACGGCCGCGGCCGGTCGCGCGGGCGTCGATGCGTCCGCTGGTGCGCGCAACCGCCGCTCGAGCACCGCGGCCGCGTTGTCGGCGTTGCTCACCACGCCCATCAGATGGCTGTCGCCGATCAGCAGCAGGCGCGGCGGCCCCGGCAGCTCGAAGAGGTCGTCGCTGCGCACGAGGCCGAGGTTGTTCTGGCGCCGCGCGCCGCGCACCGCCTCGCCCCCGAGCGGCCCAAGCCGCAGCCGCACCTCGATGCTGCGGCGCGGCCGGTGGCCGACCACCGGGTCGACCACGTACTGCGTGTCCTTGCTCCACGGCCGCTCGTCCGCGAGCGTCGCGAGCAGCGCGCTGGCCGCGGCATCGAGCGGCAGCGCGTCGCGCGGCGGCCCCTCGCTCGGCGGGAGCTCGACGTAATCGCCGCCGGCCTCGCGACTGGCCTCGCGCGCCGACTCGAGCAGGCGGTGCGCGACGGCGGCGCCGGCCGCGCAGAGCGCCACGTCGAACGCCACCAGCAGCGTCCAGAACCAGCGTCGGCGGTGGGCGTCGCGATTCGCCATGTCGGCGCGCGAGCGTAGCGGTGGCGGGGGCGCGGCGCGCGCTACGATCCGCCGCCGATGATTCCCCCACGCAAGACGCGCAAGATCCGGATCAAGAGCCTCGCCATCGGTGGCGACGCCCCGATCGCGGTGCAGAGCATGGCGGCGACGCGCACGCGCGACGTCGCGGCGACGATCCGCCAAGTGCAGCTGATCACTGCCGCCGGCGCCGACCTCGTCCGCGTCGCGGTCGACAACGACGCCGACGTCGAGGCGCTCGCGCAGGTGCGCAAGGCGACGAACGCGCTCCTGTCGGTCGACCTGCAGGAGAACTGGCGCCTCGCCGAGAAGGTGGCGCCCTACGTCGACAAGGTGCGCTACAACCCGGGCCACCTCCACCACCACGAGAAGTCGCTGCCGGTGAAGGAGAAGGTGGCGTGGATCGTCGGCGTGGCGAAGCGCCACGGCCTCGCGCTGCGGATCGGCGTCAACGCCGGCTCGATCGACCCGGCGCTCGAGGCGCGCTTCGGCGAGGACCACGTCGGCGCGATCGTCCAGTCAGCGGTCGACCACTGCGCGATCGTCGACGATCTCGGGTTCGTCGACTACTGCGTCTCGATCAAGGACAGCGACCCGCGCCTCGTCATCGACGCCAACCAGCGCTTCGCCGCGCAGCGTCCCGACGTCCCGATCCACTTGGGCGTCACCGAGGCGGGCATGCCGCCCGACGGGATCATCAAGACGCGGATCGCCTTCGAGCAGCTGCTCTCCCGCGGCATCGGCGACACGCTGCGCGTCTCGCTCACGCTGCCGTTCGACGACAAGGGGCAGGAGATCACGGTCGGCCGCGCGCTGCTCGACGACGTCGCGAACGGCCGCTTCCGCTCGGTCCCGCCCAACTTCTTCAACCAGCTGAACATCGTGAGCTGCCCCTCCTGCAGCCGCGTCGAGAACGAGAAGTTCATCGAGCTCGCGCAGGAGGTGAAGCGGATGACCGAGTGGGCCAAGGAGCACTCAATCACCATCGCCGTGATGGGCTGCCGCGTGAACGGCCCGGGCGAGACCGACGACGCCGATCTCGGTCTCTGGTGCGGCCCGACCCACGTCAACCTGAAGCGCGGCGAGGAGAGCGTCGGCGCCTTCACCTACGAGCAGATCCTCCCCAAGGTGAAGTCCGAGGTGGAGCGGCTAGTCGCGGCGAAGTCGGGAAAGCCGGGGAGCGCGTGACCGCGTGAACGGCGGCGCGCCGCCGAAGTAGCGGCGCGGCATCCCGATCCGGGAGAGATCCGCCGCCGAACTCCTCACTCTCACCGCGGCCGTGCCACCAATCGGAGCGGCGCGCGGTTCGGCGCGTCGGCGATCGCGTCGCTGATCTCGTCGCCGACTTCGAACACGAGCTCGTCGGCGACCAGCAGCGCGGAGCGGACCACGAGCCGCCAGCGGCCGGGCGGGAGTGCGAGCGCGAAGCGGCGCAGGGCCGGGTCGTCGTCCTCGCGCGGCTCGACCGGCGTCGCGACGGCGATCGGCGCACGCGGATCGCCGTCGGCCGCGAAGACGTGCACCACGCACGGCGCGTCGCGGACGTCGGGATCGATCGCCGACTGGTCGAGCTCGACCGCCATCGCGACGCGGGGCGGGAGCGTGAGCAGCAGCGGTTCGCCGGCCGGCCAAGCCGGGAGCTCGAGCTCGATCTCGGGCGGCAACACGTAGGGGCCCGGCGATCGCTTCGGCAGGAGGCGCAGCCGCACGACGGGCGGCAGGTCGGCGTGCAGCGTGACGAGGCCGTCGCCATTGGTCGAAGCCTGCGCCAGCGGAACCGCGCTCCGCCAGTTCGCGGCCGCGTCGAAGAGCGACACCTGGCAGCCTTCGGCGGCGCTCGTCCCGTCCGCTTCGAGGACGCGCAGCTGCTGCTCCGACTTCGACTCGAGCGCGATCGTGCCGAGGTCGTGCTCCTGCTCGCTCATGACGACGACGGTGCGCGGCGCTGGCGGGCGATAGCGGTCGGACTCGAAGCGGAGCGTCCATTCGCCGGGCGCCGCCTGTGCCGTGAAGGGGGTGTCGATGCCGCCTTTGCGATGCCAGTGGTGCGGAGTAGGGAAGCGCTCGAACGACCGATCCGCGGTCCTGAGCACGTCGCTCTCGATCGGTCGCCCCGTCGTCGCATCGACGAAGCGCGCCAGGAGCCGGCCCGGCTTCGGTGGCTCCTCTTCGGACGCCTGTCGCGTCCGCCCTTCGGCGAGGCGCGCTCGCCATGCGGCGCTCGTCGGCGGCAACGTCACCGCGTACGGCTCCGCGCGCGGCTCGAAGACGCCGAGCTCGACCGGGCCGCCCATCACGCTTGATTCACCCCACGGCCCGCTGACGACGACGTGCCACGGTCCGCCGACCGGCAGTTGCAGCAGGACGCGTTGATCGGGAAGCGCAGCGATGTCGGACCGTGCTTGCAGCAGCGTCCACCAGCCGTCGTCGATCGCGGAAGTCGCGTTCGCTTGCGCCTCCGCCAGCGGCAGCTTCATCGCGCCGATGGAGAGAGGCAGCCCCGCGAGCGTGCGCACCTCCTCGGCGTCGGCGGGGTCGGCGACGGTCAGGTCGAGCGTCAGCAGGTGGATTCGGCGGCGCTCCAGCGTCACTTCGAAGGTGGGGCGGTCGCGCGGCGGAACGGAGACGAAAAGTTCGGCCGGCCGATGCTCGGCGGTGCGCACCAGCAGTCGCGTGATCTCCGCGGCATCGACGGCCGCCGCGACGCCGAAGGTCGAGTCGCCGCAGTCGTAGAGCTGCCCCGCGCGCCGTCGGCCATCGCGCGTGCTGGCCAGCACCTGGAGCAGCCAGCCGCTGGTGAGCCGCTCCTTCACGTGCAGCGGCGCGCCGTCGGCCTCGGTGATGTGCACGAAGAACTGCGTCTCGTTGAGCAACCGGATCTCGAGCGGCTCGGCACGCTGGCCGGGAGCGACTTTCGGCAGCGTGAGGTTGCGGCGCCGCCAGTCGGGCGCGACCACCAGCGCGATGCGACCGTCGCTGTTCGTGACCAGTTCGAACCGTCCCGCCGCGTCGGTGATCGCCTCTTCGGCGCCGAGCACGAACCCCGCCTCCCATGGCGCGAGCGCCTCGGGACCGGCGTTGCGCCGCGACAACAACGCGACCGGCTCGAGTCCGGGCGGTGCCCACGGTCGATCGAACGCCCGCTGGGAGAGAAATCCGTAGTGCGCGCCGGCGGTGACCAGCGCGCCCGCGATCGGCGCGCCCGTGGCATCGTCGACGACGACCCCCTCGTAGGTGCGGCAGCGCTCGAAGACGACGTCGGGCAGCTCGACCGTCGCGCCGTCGTCCACCAGGACGCCGCGGCTCTGCGTGGTCTGCCCGCGGCGGAAGAGCAGCTGGAGCGGCTCTTCGCGGCGCGGATCCATCTGCCCGTCGTCGGTGATCCAGATCGCGCCCGCGCGCGAATGGAGCGCGTCGACCTGGTAGCGCCCTTGCTCGTCGGTCGTGGCAAGGAGCTCGAAGCGGCGGCGGAGTCGCTGGGCGAGCGGCGCGTCGGGCTCGCGCCACTGGTGCTCGACGCCGGAGGTGAGCTGTTGTCCGCCCGGCTGCGGATCGACGCCGACCTCGACGCCGGCGAGCGGCTGGCCGAGATCGTCGACGACCCGTCCCGTCGCGCTGCCGCCGCGGCCGACCTCCATCGTGAACGACTTCTCCTGGCCGTCGGAGAGCCACGTCGCGGCGATCGCGTTCGAGTGGGGCGCCCGCCGTGGCGTCTCGAAGATCACCACGTCCTCGGGCAGCTGCTCGACGAGCAGTCGCCCCTCGTCGTCGGTGAGGCCGCAGGCGAAGACGTGCGTGTTCGGCCGCTCGCTCCAGACCACGACCGGGAGGTCGGCGAGCGGCTCGCGCGTTTCGGCGTCGACCACGCTCAGCGCGATCGAGCCCTCGCCGCCATACCGGCGTGTCGCCGCGACTCGTCCGACCTCGTCGATCTCGCGGTCCTCGTCGAACTCGACCGATTCGCGGCGTGTGCTGGCCGGCGCGGCCGCGTCTCGCTCCGGCGCGGGAGTGGCCGGTTCGCCGGGCGCGCTCCCCGGCGCCGCTCGCGCGGTCTGCTGCCGAGCACCGTCGCGACGCTCGAGCGTCCACCGGGAGTGGTAGACGCTCCAGACGACGACCCCCCCGAACGCCGCCAACAGCAGTCCGATCGCGACCCTCGAGCGTCTCGTGCCGCGTCGATGGTTCATCACCCGAGCTCCAGAGGATCCGCGCGTCCCGCTCCTCCACGCCACTTCCTGGCGCTTGGTTGCCGCGTGCCACTATCTCCGTCGGTGCCGGGGAGTTTCCATCCGACGCGGTGCCGGGGAGTTTCCGTCCACCAAGGTGCCGGGGAGTTTCCATCCACCCCAGTGCCGGGGTTGATTCTTCCGTCGCGATGCCGCATTGGCCGGGCGCAGCGCCGCCTTCGTTCCCTGGCCGCCGGCACCGCAGTTGCGATCCTTACCTTCGGCACGCGTCGTTGCGAACGTCGCTACACGGTTCGCTTGCCGAGATGGAGAGCACGATGTCCTTCAGTCTTGCCGTCGCCGGCGCCCTCGCCTTCACCGCCGCACCGCCGCTCGCAACGCCCCTCGCGCCGCAAACCGCCGACTCCGCCGCCCCCGCGGCCGCTCCCGCGCCGCCGGCCGCCCCCGCGACGATCGTCCGCTCGATCCACGTCGGCGAGCTCCTCGCGCAGCAAGGCGACTCCGCCGCCAAGCACGGCATCGATCTCGGCCGCGACGATCTCGCGCGGCTGCTGCAGGCGCTGGCCGTGGCGCGGGTCGACGGCGGCGAAGCGCTCTTCGCGTTCGATCGCGTCGCGGGCGGCGACGCGCCGTTCGAGTGGCGCCTGCTGGTCCGCACGCCCGCCACCGACCCCGCGCCGCGCGGCGAACTCTGGCTCCCCGCGCACGAGCGCGATCGCGTCAGCGGCCGCCTCGCTCGCGTGCCCTTCACCCTCCCGGCCGATGCAGCGCTCGCGACCGAAGCCGACTTCGCGGCGGCGGAGAAGCGGCGCGCGGCGCTGCTGGCAAGCCTCGGCGTCGCCGGTCAGCCGCTCTTCGCCGCGCTCGCCGAGGGCGCTCCGCCCGACGCTCCGCACCTGCCGCTGACCGGCAGCGAGTGGCTCTTCGACGCGCCGCTCGGCGGCGTGAGCTTCGGCCGTGAAGCGGAGTTCGACCGCTCGTTCGAGCTCTTCAGCGGCGGCCGCGCGCTGCAGGAGAACCTGCAGATCGACCGGGCGCGCGCGCTGGGCGCGGGCGATGCGACGATCCCGGTCGAGTCGATCGAGGGGATCACCATCGCGCCGATCGACTGGAAGGCGCGCACCGGCGCAGCTGAAGTCGCGATCGAGCCGCTGGCGCACTGGGTGCCCGCCGACCAGATCTACGCCAGCTTCGGCAGCTTCGCGACGCTGGTGCGCCTGCTCGACGAGCTCGACGCGCGCGGCGACTCGCTGATCCAGCTGCTCGAGCCGCACAGCGAGGATGCCCGCACGCGCGAGCGGCTCGAGCGGCAGCTCTGCATCGGGAGCGATGCGCTGGCGCGGCTGCTCGGGCCGACGGTGGTGCGGTCGGTCGCGGCGACCGCGTCCGATCCCTACCTGCGCGAAGGGAGCGACGTCACGCTGCTCTTCGACTGCATCGCGACCGAGCCGCTGCTGCTGCGCCTCGCGCTCGGCTGGAACGGCGCGCGCTCCGCGAATGGCGCGTGCCGCGAAGTGGCGAGCGAGCGCGCCGGCGTCGCGATCCGCGGCCTCGTGGCGCCCGATCGCTCGATCTCCTCGTACCTCGCGGTCCGCGGCGACGTCGTGCTGATCGGCAACTCGCTCCCGGCGATCGAGCGGCTGATCGACGCGCACGCCGGCACAGGCGCTGGCGTGCCGGCGATCGAGACGCACGGCGCGAGCGACGAGTTCCGCTTCTTCCGCGCGCGCTACCCGTTCGGCGGCGCGACGGCGAGCGGCGACGCGCCTGCGCTGCTGCTCCTCTCCGATCCCTTCCTGCGCCGCTTCTGCGGACCAACGTGGCGGATCGCCGAGAGCCGGCGGCTGCGCTGCGCCGCCGTCGCCGCGCGACTCGATGGGCTGCGGGCCGCGGGCGCGACGGCCGCTGCCGCGACGCTCGCGAAGGAGCGCGACCTCGGCTGCCCGTGCGATCCCGCCGCGACCTGGCAGTTCGTCGCAGGCGGCGCGCGCTGCAGCGTGCATGGCGGCGCCGGCTTCCTCACGCCGATCGCGGAACTGCCGGTAGAGCGGGTCAGCGTCGCGGAGCGCGACGGCTATTTGCAGTTCCAGAGCCGCTACCAGCAGTACTGGCGACAGTTCTTCGACCCGATCGCCCTCTCGATCGACGCCGGCGAGACGCTGCGCCTCGACCTCACCGTGCTGCCGCTCATCGAGGGCACCGACTACGACGAGCTGCGCGACTTCGCGTTCGGTGCCGGCGTGCTCGCACCGGATGCAGGCGACGCCCATGCGGGCACGCTGCTCCACTTCATCACCCACGTGAATCGCCAGTCTCGCGAGATGCAGCAGCTCGCCGAGTTCGCGGGGGCGCTCGAGCGGGTGCCGGGCGAGGCGCTCGCCTGGCTTGGCGACTCGGTCGAGTGGTTCGTCGAGGAGGGGCCGTTCTTCGACGGGCTCGAGCAGGCGCTCGCCGCCGATCGGACGGTCGTCTTCGACTACCTGCAGGACCGCTTCGCCGAGTTGCCGGTCGCCCTCGCCTTCCCGATCAAGAACCCGTTGACCTTCGCGGCCTTCGTCACGTCGCTGCGCGCCTACGTCGAGTCGTCGCTGCCGAACACGCTGCAGTGGGAGTCGCGCACGCACGGCGAGCTCTCCTACGTGGTGATCCGCCCCGACCCGCGCGGTTCGCTGCCGAGCGGCGAGGGCGCCCCGCAGCTGCAGCTCTGCTACGGCAGCACGCGCGGCCACTTCTGGCTCAGCCCGAGCGAGGGCGTCCTGCAGCGCGCGTTCGATCGTGCAGCGGCGGGCGCGGAGACGACCGCGACGGCGCCGGCCGCGTGGCTTGGCGACCACGCCGCCGTCACGCTCGACCTCGCGCGGCTGCCGCTGATCGCGCGGCTGCTCGGCAGCGAGTTCGCGCTCCCCGAGCTGGTCGCCTGCTACTCGAACCTGCCGGCGCTCGAGGAGTGGCGGCGCCGCGCGGGCGTGGACGATCCGGTCGCCGCGCACGCCGATGCGTTCGCCGTGCACCTCGTCTGCCCCGCGGGCGGCGACTACCAGCTCGACCCCGAGCTGCACGCGATGAGCTGCACGAAGCACGGCCACCCGACCGCGCCGCGCGAGCCGAGCCGGCTGCCCGCCGCGCTCGACGGCCTCGCCCGTGTGGCCGCCGGCCTCACCTTCGAGCAGGACGGCGTGCGCGTGCGCGTTGAAGCGGCGCGCAAGCAGTAGCCGGAGTCACCGCGGCAGCCGTTGCCCCGCGATCCGCTCGAAGTCGACGGGGCCGGGCGCGACGTAGTAGCGCTCCTGCTGGATCGCGGTGATGGCGGCAGCGCTGTCGAGGCCGGCGATCGAGTCGGTCGAGATCATCCGCAGCTGCTTCACCAGCTCGCCTGGCACGAACTCGCTGCGGACCGCTTCCGGCGCCGCCACGCGTCCCGTGCCGCGGCGGACGAGCAGGTAGGGGCCCGGCGCGCGGGTGCTGCGGTAGACGTCGATGTGCATGGTGGGTCTCCGACTCGAGACCGCGTCGGCCGGTCGAGCTGCTGTGCGGCGCTGGGACGGAAGAGGAGGGTAGCGCTCGCGGCGGCGATCGTTGTTGCCGGAACCCCCCGCGGAACTCGCATGGGGCGTCGCGCGTAGAGTCGTTCGCCGCGATGCCCCTCGACCGACTCGAGCGGCGTCCGGTTTCTCCTGCCCGGAGATCGGCGATGGTCGAAGCGGTTCGCGTCCTGCCGTGCGTGCGCTGCCAGACGGCGCTGCAATTCCTCGGCACCAAGCGATTCCACGAGGGGTCGCACCTCTGGGACGTGCTCGGCGGCTTCTTCGCCGCGCTCGAGCATCGCGAGACCTTCGACCTCTGGGCCTGTCCGTCGTGCGGCCACGTCGAGCTCTTCCTCGAGGAGGTTGGCGCGCATCTGCGCGGTAGCCGCGGCCCGACGCTCGCGGAGCACCTCGGCCGCGCGGTCGACACGCTGCTTGGTCGTCCGGCGGAGAACCCGTCGCCCTCGATCAACGCGCTCCCGACGTGGCGCTGCCCGAAGTGCGACGGGACCGTGCCCGGCAGCCGCGACGACTGCTGGCGCTGCTGGGAGCCGCGCCCGCACGCCACCGACCGATCGGGCAGCGCCAAGCGCTGAGTCGGTCGCCGCGACCGCCGTCGCCCTCGCTCGCGGTCGCCCTCGTCACCCGCTGCGTCGCGCCTCGCGATCGAGCGTGCGGCGCCGCCTGCCCCACTGCCCGTGAACGCGAGCGCCGCGGGGGAGCTCGAGATGTCGATCGACGGAGCCGCGGTCGCGGTGCTGAGCTGCTTCGTCCTCACCGGCGCGATGCTGACCGCCGTCGGATGGCGAGGAGTGGTCGGCCGCCGTCCCTTCCTGATGCGCGGCGTCTGCATCTCCGGGGCCGCCGCCGCGGCGCCGCTGGCGACGGCCATCACGAGCCTGTGCGCCGTCGCCTGGGACGACGTCGACGCAACCACCGTGCTGCCGCTCAGCTGGGCGATCGCGACGTTCCTGGTCGCGCTCTCGCTGCTGCGCCAACTGCAAGGGCAGGCCGGCTTCGGCTGGAGCGCCGCGGCGTTCCGCGATGCGCTGCGCGACGCCGCCCGCGAGCTCGGCGGCGAGCCGGTCGAGTCGTTGACCGCCATCGAATGGAGCGGCGGCGCGGTCCGCTTCGAGTTCGCCGTCACCGGCTGGACCGGCCTCGCGCAGCTGCGCGCCGCGACGCCCGCCGCGAAACCGCTGCTGCGGCCGCTCGCGCGCCGGATGAACGCCTACGCGAAGAGCCACCCGACGCCGCCGATCGTGGGCGCGAGCGTCGCCTACGCCGTGCTGGGCGGGATCATGCTGGCGGTCATCGGGATCGCGCTCTTCCGTTGGTCCTGAGTGGCGAATCGCCCCGCGCGCCCGGGCCGCTCACGCCGCTCACGCCGCTCACGCCGCGGGCCAGCGCCACGCGAAGAGCGCCCCGGTCGCCGCTGCGTAGACGAGGCAGTCGAGCATGCAACGGAGCGTGTGGCCCCACGTGTGGCCGCTCCAGATCACGGCCCACGTCTGGCCGGCGGCGTAGGCGAGCCACGTCGCGATCGCCACGTAGTGGAAGACGAACTTGAACGGCGCGCCGGCGGGCAGCGCGGCGGTCGCGAGGTGGGCGACCAGCGTCGACACCACCAAATAGAAGGCGATCGACTGCAGCAGCATCGGCCCCATCGAGAAGGGGCCGGGCTTCTTCACGTAGAGGTAGCCGCTCGGGCCCTGCGCGTACTTCGCCTGGAACTCAGGCGTGTTCATCTGCTTGTGGTCGTCGCAACCCGGGAATACGTACTGCCCCGCGCCGATCTTCTGGGCGCGCAGCGCGTCCATCACCGGATCCTCGGCCGGCAGCTTCACCCAATCCTTCGCATGGTGGCCGACCACCATCCACATCACCGACGCCAGCACGAAGACCGCCACCGCCGACAGCACGATCGGCAGCCAGAGCGACGCGAGGGAGACAGTGGCGAGCGAGAACATGCGAGGACTCCGCGAGCGGGTGAGGAGAGCGGCTGCCGTCGGTGGCGGTGCATTACGCCAATCGCGCGCCTCGATTTCGAGCTGCGGGGCCGTCGCGCGGTGGCGAGTCGAGGCGCGCGGGCCGCGGCCGGCGCGACCTCTCGAGGAACCGTTCCATGCCGTTCTTCGCCGGTGAGCAGCAGTTCGGAGCGCGCCTGCTCGCGCTGTTGGCGCTGATGGGGGCGGTGGCGGCCGTCGAGCGGTGGCGCCGCGGCGCGGCGGCCACGCGTTGGCGCGAGTACGCCTTCGTGCTCGGCGTCGCGGCGATCGGTGCGCTGGCGGGCGCGGCGATCGACGCGTGCACCTCGCGCCTCTCGCCGGCCTACTTCATCGACTGGAAGGGGATCGAGCCGGGCGTGGGATTCGAGCGGCGCGCGGTGCAGCTCGGCGCGAAAGCGGGATTCGGCGCCGGCTTCTTCGCGGCGGCGCTCCTCGCCTTCGCGAACACGGGACGCGACGGTGCGCCGCTGCTGCGCTCGCGGGCGTTGGCGGGGCGCGCCGCACGCGTGCTGCTGGTGGCGCTGTCGAGCGCGCTGCTCCTCGCCGTCGCTGCGCCGCTGCTCGAGCTTCCGTCGCCGGTCGCGCGCCCCCCGTTTTGTCTCGACCGCGCCGCGAGCCACGCCTGGTGGATCCACCTCGGCGCCTACGCCGGTGCCGCGATCGGCTTGGCCGTCGAGCTCTGGCGTCTCCGGCGCGCGCGCCGCGACGCGAGTCGCGCGAACCAGCGCGAGCCGCTCGGCTGAACCGTCGCCCGTGCACCGCGTTGCACAGGGGCGGCGGGCGCAGCGGCGGCAGAGCGCTTCGCGGAGTCGCGTCGCATGAATGGATCGACGGCTCGTCGAGCGGTGGTGGCAGCGGTCGCGCGGCGGCACACGCGCCGTCCTGTCACGTTCCTTGCGGCCGTGCTGCTGGCGGCCGCGGCCGTTGCGCTTGCGCTGCACGCCGGCGCGACCGGTTCGTTCGCTGGCTACGAGCCGCGCGACGGCGACGTCCTCTTCCAGTCGTTGCCCCGATCGCCGCTCGTCGATGCCATCGAAGGGGTCACCGAGAGTCCGCTCTCGCACTGCGGGATCGTCGCGCGCGGCGGCGAGGAGTGGCTCGTGATCGAGGCGTTCGGCACGGTCCGCGCGACGCCGCTCTCGACGTGGATCGCGCGCGGTCGCGGCGGCTGGTTCGCGGCGCACCGCTGGCGCGATGAAGCGGCAGCGCGCGTCGCGGCGTTCGTGGCGGCGGCGCGCGAGCGGCTCGGCGAGCCGTACGACTTCGCGTTCGAGCTCGAGAACGGGTCGCTCTATTGCTCGGAGCTCGTGCGTGGAGCGGCGCGCACGGCGTTCGGCCGCGACGTCGGGCGGATCGAACGGCTCGGGGAGCTGCGGTGGCAGCCGTTCGCGGAGTTCCTGCGCGAGCAGGCGGGCGGGTCGCTGCCGCTCGAGCGGCAGTTGGTGACGCCGCGGTCGCTGGCGGAGGCGGCGGAGCTGCCGAGGGTGCACCCGCGCGAGGAGTGAGGTCGCGGCGGCGATCGTGCAATCGAGCCGATGGCCTCACGGCGCGATGTCCGCGGGAGAACAGGTCACCGACCGCCGAGCTGCGGGTGGATGGAAACTCCCCGGCACCGCCCCGGACGGAAACTCCCCGCCACCTGGGTGGATGGAAACTCCCCGGCACCGTGGCGGAAGAATCAACCCCGCCACCGTGGGGGTCAGCGGTTGAAGAGGAAGGCGGGGCTCGTCGCGAGCGCCCAGGCGGCGTCTTGGGTGGCGGCGAGGCGGAGCTGGTCGAGGAAGTCGGGGGCGCTCTTCAGGAACTCGCGGTGGAGGAGCGTTTCGTCGTCGGCGGTGCGCTGGTCGGCGGGCTTCGCGAAGGCGGCCAGCACGGCGTCGGGCAGCGCAGCGACGCGGACGGGGCGCGGGTCGTTGGCGACCGAGAGGCGGATCCGGCCGAGGTTGTGGCCGTCGCCCCAGCCCTGCTCGAGGGTCAGCACCAGCAGGGTGCCGCCCGGCCCGCCGACCTCTTCGGCGAACTCCCATGCCGCCTGGTGGGGCTGCATCACGTTCGGCCAGATCGCCCAGCCGGTCTTGGCGTTGCCGTCGGCGATGGCGGCGGGATCGAAGCCCTGCTGCGAGAAGTCGGCGCTGCCACCCTGCAGCGCGACGCTCTTGCCGCCGGCGCCGCCCGCGAGCGGCACCGCGACGACCTTGAGCTCGCTCAGCACGAAGTTGCCCGAGTCGCTGCGGCCGCTGCCGCGCGACGGCAGCGACGGATCGGGAATCGCCTCGATCCGCAGCGCGGTGATCTTCTCGACGTCGGTCCACGACAGCAGCGTGGTGGTGTCGGTCGCCGGCCGCGTGCCGCTCGCCAGCAGCGAGCCGTCCGGCTGCCGCGTCCACGTCGCGCCGCCCGCCGACTGCGCCTCGATCCGCTCGATCGGCCGCCACTGCACGCGCGGGATCGCGGCTTCCCACGCGGCACGCCGCGCGCGGTACTGCTCGGCGGCGGCCGGCGGCAGCGCGGCGACGTTGGCCGGATGGCCCGGCTCGAAACTCGGCGCCAGCGCGCCGAACTCGGTGTCGCTCGCCGGCCGGCCGAGGAAGCGGACGTAGAGCTCGTCGACCAGGCGCCGCGGGTCGCGCTCGAAGGCGACCAGCTGCGCGAGCTCGCTGCCCGGGTCCTCGAGCGCCTCGGCCAGCGTCGGCCCGTTCACCAGGTGGAGCGCCTGGCCGAGCGAGAGGCCGCTGCCGCGCTCGCACTCGCAGGCGCTCTCGCGCGGCGGCCGGCCGAAGAGCGCGAGGAAGCCGTCGGCGGGCGTCACGCTCGGGTCGAGGAACTCGGCGGCGCGCGCATCGGGGCGTGCCCCGGCGACGCGCGGCCGGCGGCCGACTGCGACCTGGATCGCGTCGTAGAGCGTCTCGGCCGGCAGCCGGCGCGGCAGCGCGCGCGCGAAGTGGAGCGTGTCGTCGCGGTTCCAGTCGTTCGCGACGAGCGAGCGCTGGTAGGTCGCCGACGTCACGATCCGCCGCATCAGCGCGCGCACGTCGAAGTTCGAGTCGACGAACTCGCGGGTGAGGCGGTCGAGCAGCTCCGGGTGGGTCGGCGGGTTGCTGGCGCGCAGGTCGTCGACCGGCTCGATCAGCCCGATGCCGAGGAAGTAGCTCCAGAGCCGATTGACGTAGCTCTTCGCGAAGTAGGGGTTGTCGCGCGCGGTGATCCACGCGACCAGCTGCTCGCGCCGCGTGTGCGCGCCGCCGCCCGGGACGTCGACCGTGCCCGCCTCATGCGCGGCGGGGTCCGCGATCTCGAACGGGAAGCGCGGCGCGACGACGACGTTGCGATTCGGGTGCATCACGTCGCCGCTGCCGACGTCCTTCACCATCTCCTCGTAGGCGAGCTCGACGTCGTCGGGGCGGTTGTCGTAGGCGCGCGGCATCATCGGCGAGCCCGGCACGTTCTCCCGCCCGACCTGCGCGAAGAAGGCGGCGAGCTGCCAGTGCTGGTCCTGCGTCCAGCGCTCGAACGGGTGGTCGTGGCACTTGTTGCAGTTGAAGCGCACGCCGAGGAAGAGCTGCGTCGTGTTCTCCATCGCCACGTCGGGCTGGCGCAGGATCTTCCAGTAGGCGGCCGGCGGGTTGGCGAAGGTCGAGCCGCTCGCGCCCAGCACCGCCGCCGCGAACTGGTCGTACGGCTGGTTGCTCGCCACCTGCTCGCGGATCCAGTCGCGCAGCCGCGCCGCGCCTTCGACGCCGAGGAACTTCGAGTTCACCTGCAGCAGGTCGGCCCACTTGTTGGTCCAGTGCTCGACGAACTCGACGCTGCCGATCAGCCGATCGATCAGCTCGTCGCGCTTCACGCGCGAGTCGCGCCGATCGAGCAGGAAGGCGCGCGTCGTGCGCGCGGTGGGGGGCGCGCCGGTGAGGTCGAGGTGGATCCGCCGGCAGAACTCGGCGTCGCTGCAGCTGCCGCTCGGCTGCGCCTTCACCGCCTGCAGCTTCGCGTCGACCAGCTCGTCGACGTAGTGGTGCTGCGCGACGGGCTGCCACGCGAAGCCGGCGCGATCGCCCATCACGACCATGCGCGTGGCGGCGAACTGGCCGGCGTAGCGCGCGAGGATCGCCGCATCGCCGCGGCGCAGCGCGGTCACCAGCCCGCCCGCCTCGGTCGCCGCGATCTCGAGGTCGTTGCACTCGACCACCGCATCGGCGGTGACGTCGCGCACGCGGCCGTCGGAGTAGGTCGCCCGCACCGCGAACTGCTGGCTCATGCCGGGCAGCGCGATCACCGGATCGTGCGGCCAGAGGTCGAGCGACACGACGCGCGGCGCCTCCGCGTCCAGCACGGCGCCCGCCGCGATCCACGCCACCAGCAGCTCGTGCTCCTGCGAGCCGGCCGCGAGGCGCACGCCGCCCTCGTGCGGCACCGCGCCGGTCGGCTTCAGCAGGAAGAGGCTCTGCTCGGGCACGGCGCGATTGAAGCGGCGGCCGGCCAGCTCGTCGGTGAGCGCCTCGTGGTCGAAGGTCGGGTCGTAGCCGCGCAGGCTCAGCTTGAAGCCGTTCTTCCCCTTCGCGGAGCCGTGGCACGTCCCCGCGTTGCAGCCCATGCGCGTCAGCAGCGGCTCGACGTCCTGCACGAAGCTCGGCGGCGGGCCGCCCGTCGTGCCGCGCACCACGGCGGGCAGCGCGACGCTCTGCGCGCCGACCGCGAGGCGCAGCGTCGCCTCGCCGTCCCGCTGTGCCCGCACGTGGCCGCGCGCATCGACGGCCAGCAGCTCGCCGGCGCCGTCGATCGCCACCGCGCGCGTCACGTCGACGAGCTGCCCGTCGTCGAGCCGCCCGGTCACCACCAGTTGCGCGCCCGCGAAGCGGCCGTCGAGCTCGAGCCGCTCGGGCTGCACGCGAAGCTCGACGACGCGATCGAGCGGCAACGGTGGCGCGGGCGGCGCGTCGCCGAGCGCGACCGGCGCGGCGGCGGCGAGGCTCGCGAGCAGGCGAAGGGCGAGGAGCGTGGTCATCGGAAGGACCTCGGGCGTGCGATGCGGTCGATCAGGGTTGCAGCGGCGCAGCGGGGAAGCGGGCGAGCACGCTGCCGCTCGCGGCGTCGATCAGGTGGACGGTGCCGTCGAAGCCGCCGGCGGCCAGCAGCGCGCCGTCGGGTCGCCAGGTCGCCGCGTAGATCGCGGTCGGCAGCGGCAGCGACCAGAGCGGCGCCTCGTTCTCGAGCGCGTAGACGCGCACCTCGCCCTTGCCGGCGGCCGAGGCGCCGACGACGAAGCGCGCGCCGTCCTGCGCGTACTCGGCGGCGAAGAGGCGGCCGGCGAGCGGCGCGTACCCCTTCAGCTTGTTGAAGTCGTCGCCGATCTCGCGCTTCTGCGTGCGGTGCATCTTGTAGGTCTTCGGCGTGCCGTCGGCGCCGCCGATCAGCAGCGCGTCCTCGCGCGGGTGGCGATCGACCGCCTGCAGCCCGCCCTTCAGAGCGCCGGGCGTGATGCTCGTCACGTTGTCGAGGAACTGCTGCGTCGCCACCTGGAAGAGCTTCAACGCGCGATCGCGGCCGGCCGAGACGAGGTGGCTGCCGTCGATCGAGAAGGCGGTGTCGAGCGCCAAGTCCTCGCTGGCGGCATTGAAGAAGACCAGCTCGCCGCTCGCCACGTCGAGCGCGCGCACCGAGTGGTCGCCGCCGCCGAACGCGACCAGCTTCCCGTCGGGTGACCAGCTGCCGCCGTAGAGCGTGTCGCGGCCGAGCGGCAGCGACCGCTCGAGCTTCCGCTGCGCGACGTCCCAGAGCTGCACCTCGCCGAAGCGGCCGGGCGAGCCGCCGACCACCAGCAGGCGCGCGCCGTCGGGCGAGAAGACGGCGGTCTGGATCCGTTCGCTGAGCCCGACCAGCCGCGCCGCGAGCGTCGCCGAACGTCCGCTCGGATCGACCGAGTAGAGCAGCACCTCGTGGTAGCCCGAGACGGCGAGCATCGCGCCGTCGGGCGAGAAGTCGAGCGCGGTGATGACCGGCTGCTGCGCGTAGACGGGCGGCTGCTCCATCGTGAAGGTGGTCGCGGCGGCGGCCGGCGTGTCGTCGCGCGCCCCTTCGGCGATCCAGCGGCGCAGGAGCTCGACCTCGGCGGCGGCGAGCGGCGCGGCGCCCTTCGGCATGCGCGGCGGCTTCTCCTCGCGCGGCAAGAGGACGGCGAGCAGCGCGCTCTGCTCGGGCGCGCCGGGGACGAGCAGCGGCTCGTCGGGATCGCCGCTCGAGAGGAGCTCCGCGTGGCGGGTGAGCAGCACCTTGCCGCCCGCCTTGGCCGGCTGGTGGCAGCCGGCGCAGCGGGCGGTCAGCAACGGCGCGATCTGCCGCGCGAAGCTGACCGGCGGCGCGGCGGCGGGCGGAGGCGTCTCTTGCGCTGCCGCATCGCGATGCCACACACCGAGCAGCGCGATGGCGGCGAGTCGAAGCGCGCTCACGCGAAGAGCTCCGTCACCGGCGCCGCCTGCACCAGCTCGCGTGGCTGGTTCAGGTGGTTGTAGGCGATGGTCGCCGGGTCGATCCCGAAGGCGTGGTAGATGGTCGCCAGCAGCTGAGTGGGGTGGACCGGGTCGCGCAGCGGCGCCGAGCCGGTCGCGTCCGACTCGCCGTGCACGTGGCCGCGGCGGATGCCGGCGCCGGCGACGACGCCGGTGTAGCAATAGGGCCAGTGGTCGCGCCCGCTGTCGCTGTTGACGTTGCCCGAGGTCGAGACGCCGCGCTTCGGGCTGCGGCCGAACTCGGCGACGCAGACCACCAGCGTCTTCGCCAGCAGCCCGCGCTCGTCGAGGTCGGCGATCAGCGCCGAGAGGCCGGCGTCGAGCATCGGCGCGGCGAGCGGCATGCGCTGCGGCAGGTCGACGTGCATGTCCCAGCTGTGGTAATCGGAGTTGGCGACCTTCGGCCAGTTGACCTGCACCACGCGCGTGCCCGCCTCGACGAAGCGGCGCGCGAGCAGGCAGCACTGGCCGAACTGGTTCCTGCCGTAGCGGTCGCGGACGGCGTCGCTCTCCTCCTTCAGGTCGAAGGCGCGCCGCGCGCGGCCCGACAGGACGAGGCTCATCGCCTCGCTCGTGTACTCGTCGAGGTCGAACTTGGCGACCGCCTGCTCGAGCTCGGGCATCGCCGCGTCGATCTGCTCGCGCAGCTTCGCGCGCCGTTCGAGGCGCGGCACCGACAGCTCGGGGCGGATCGCGAGGTCGTCGACGCGCACGCGGTCGAGCTTCCTCGCGTCGAAGTCGTCGCCCGGTGGATAGAGGTAGTAGGGGTCGAAGGCGCGGCCGAGGTAGCCGGCGGTGCCCGCCTTGCCGACCACGCCGCTCTCCTGCAGCGGGCGCGGCAGCATCACGAAGGGCAGCATCGGGACGCTCGCCGGCTTCAAGCGGACGAGGTGGCTGCCGAAGTTGGGGAAGTCCTTCGGCGTCGGCGGCTCGAGCTGGCCCGACGCGCTCACCTTGTCGGCGGTGTAGCCGGTCAGCATCTGGTAGATCGCGGCGGTGTGGTTGAACAGGCCGTTGGGCGAGTAGCTGAGCGAGCGGATCAGCGTCAGCTTGTCGACCACCTGCGCGAGCTTCGGCAGGTTCTCGGTGAGGTCGATGCCGGGGACGTTGCTGGCGATCCGCTTGTAGAGGCTCTGCACGTCGGCGGGGCAGTTGTCCTTCGGATCCCACAGGTCGAGGTGGCTCGGGCCGCCCTGCAGGTAGCAGAGGATGATCGACTCGGCCTGGCCGAAGCCGGGCGCGCCGTCGAGCGGTGCGGCGCCCGCCGCGATCCCCGCTTCCGTCGCGCGCCGCGTGGCCGCCGCCGCCTTCAGCGCCAGCAAATCGGCCAGCGACAGTCCGAGCAGCGAGCTGCCGCCGATGCGCAGCACCTCGCGCCGCGTGAATCCGCCTCGACGCATGGCCGTCCTCCTCGAGCTTCCCCCTCGGTCGGTGGCGAGGGGACGTTAGCCCGGGAGGCGCGCACTGTCGCGGGGCGTCTCCGCGGCCGCGCGTCAGTTCGCGAGCCGCCAGGACGCGAGCGGGACGCGGGTCATCGTCACCCGGTCGATCGCGTCGGTCACGCCGTCGCCGCCGACGTCGAAGGCGACCTCGAGCAGCTGCCCGTCGGCGCCGAACTCGCGGGAGACGCGGTAGTCGACGTCGCCGTCGGCATCCCAGTCGTCCCGCCGCTCGAGCTCGTTGCCGGCGGCGTCGTCGACGTACGCGAAGGCGTCGGCGTCGTCGACCGTGCCGTCGCCGTCGAAGTCGCTCTCGCGGCGCAGCAGGCGGCGGCGCGCGTCGACCTCCCGCGTCTCGGTCGAGTCGAACTGGCCGTCGAAGTCGACGTCGGTGCGCGTGCGGATCGTGTTGCCGGCCGCGTCGTACTCGAAGGCGACGCGGTAGTCGGGGGCGCCGTCGCCGTCGTGGTCGGAGTCGCGGACGAGCAGGTTGCCGGCGGCGTCGTAGCTCGACCAGTCGGCGAAGTCGAACTGGCCGTCGCCGTCGTTGTCGGAGCGCGACTCGATCGCGTTGCCCGCCGCGTCGAAGACCGTCTGCTCGACGAAGTCGAAGGCGCCGTCGCCGTCGAAGTCGCGCCGCTGCTCGATGGGGCGCCCCAGCGCGTCGTAGTCGGTCTCGTGCACGACGTCGTCGTACTTGCCGTCGCCGTCGGCGTCGGTCGCGGAGCGCCAGAGCAGCCCGGTCGAGCCGTATTCGTGCTCGGTCCACGAGTCGGGGCTGCCGTCGCCATCGCTGTCGCTGGCGGTCTCGCGGACGACGTCGTGGAGGCCGTAGCTGCGGAACTCGGTGCGCTCGGGGAAGCCATCGCCGTCGCCGTCAAGGGCGAACGCCTCGAGGCGGCCGGCGGCGTCGAAGCTCCACGACTCGATGAGGTCGGGGGTGCCGTCGGCGTCGAAGTCGATCCACTCGACGGCCGGCGCGAAGCGGGCGTCGAGCAGCAGCTCGCTTCGCTGGTCGGGGAGGCCGTCGGCGTCGCCGTCGCGCTCGAGCCGCGTCTGCAGCCACGCCTGCGGCACGAGGCCGAGCTCGGCGCAGTGGAGCTCGAGCGCGCGCCAGCCCGGGAACTCGCCGGCATGCGCGACCAGCCCGGCGTGGAAGGCGTCGTAGCGCCGCGCGCGGAACGGGTAGGAGCGCTGGAACCGTTCGCTCGCCATGCGGAAGTCGAGCGTCGCGGCTGCGAAGCGGGCCGCGAGGCCGGGGGCGAGCGCGACGCCGTTGGCCGGATCGCGATCGGCGTCGAAGGCGAAGAGGAAGGCGAGCAGGTTGACCGCCTCGTACTGCCGCAGCACGTCGGGCGCCGGCGGCCGGTAGCTCTCCTCGTTGCGGAAGCGATCGATCTCGCGCGCGGCGAGCGGCGGCTCGGCGCCGGGCACCAGCGCGAAGGCGTCGAGCTCCGGCGCCGCCGGCACGCTCGCGCCGAGCGGCGTCGCGCCGATCGCGAAGGTGATCGACTCGCCGGCGCGATAGCGGAACGAGCCGTCGCTGCCGGTGACCCCCGACTCCGTCGGCGTCGAGTAGGGCAGCCCGGCGACGACCGGCGCGACGAACCGGCCGACGCGCAGCGTGCGGATCGACGAGCTGCCCGAGCCGCCGCCTCCGCCGCATCCGGCGGCGAGCAGCGCGAGCAGGGCGACTGGTGCGATGGGTGCGACTGGGGCGAGCGGGCGCATGGCGAGGTTCCGCGAGAGACCGGGTCGGGGGCGAGCGAGGCGCGCCGCTTCAGTCGCCGACCGTCAGCGCCAGCAGCGAGGTGCGCGTCTGCACCTCGTTGGCGTAGGAGTCGGTGATGCCGTCGCCGTTCACGTCCCAGATCGTGGCCAGCCGCTGCCCGTCGGCGCCCCACGTCTGCCGGTAGGAGTAGTTGGTGGTGCCGTCGTCGCCGTAGTCGTCGCGCCGCTCGACCTCGCGCCCCTCGACGTCGTCGACGTACTGGAACGACGCGGTGTCTTCGATCGAGCCGTCGGCGCCGTTGTCCTGCGCGTAGCGACGGACGCGGTGGAGCTCGTCGTACTCGCGCGTGACGATCAGGTCGTCGTCGTTGTCGACGTTGTAGTCGTAGCGCTCGAGGACCAGGTTGCCGGCGCCGTCCCAGGCGAGCCGGCGCACCGAGTCGTCGTCGCCGTCGCCGTCGAAGTCGATCGCCTCGACCCACGGGTTGCCGAACGCGTCGTTCTCGAAGCGGCGGACGAAGTCGGGCGTGCCGTCGCCGTCCTCGTCCTCGCTCGTCTCGATCACGAAGCCGTTCGCGTCGTGCTTCGAGGCGGTGGTCGACTCGGGCGTGCCGTCGCCGTCCTCGTCGCGCACGACCAGGACCAGGCGACCGCCCGCGTCGTACTGCCGCTCCTCCGATTCGTCGATCGAGCCGTCGCCGGTGCGGTCGGTGTCGAGCCCGACCAGGTTGCCGACCGCGTCGTAGCGGTAGCTCACCACCCGGTCGGCGATGAAGTCGCCGTCCGAGTCGTACTCGGAGCGCTCGAGGCGGCCGTGCAGGTCGAAGGTGAAGAGGTTCGAGGAGTCGACGCCGCCGTCGCCGTCGTCGTCGTACTCGGTCGCGAGCAAGCGCCCGTCGTCGTCGACCAGCCAGTGGGAGGCCGTGTCGTACGAGCCGTCCGCGTCGAAGTCCCAGCGGATCAGGTCGGGGATCCCGCGCGAGTCGAGCAGCGTGTCGCTCCAGCTGTCGAGGTTGCCGTCGTTGTCCCAGTCGACCTCCGAATGGGTGGTGAGCCACGCCTGCGGCTCGACGCCCATGCTCGCGAAGATCCGGTCGAGCACCGGCCACGGATCGCGGATGCGCGCGTCGAGGATGCGGCCGGCGTCGAACGCGCGGTAGACCGCCGCGCGCAGCGGGAAGCCGCGCTGGAAGCGGAGGCTCGCCTGGCGCAGGTCGAGCGCGGTCCCGCCCAGCACGGTGTCGAGGTTCGGCGCGAGCGTGACCCCGTTGGCGCTCTCCTTGTCGGCGTCGAGCGCGTCGAGCAGCACCAGCACGTTCACTGCCTCGAACGCATCGAGCAGGTCGGGAGCCGGCTGCGCCATCGCCCCCTCCTGGCGGAAGCGCGCCAGCTCGGCGACCTTCACCGGCAGCGTCGCGCCCGGCACCAGCGCGATCACGCTCAGCTCGGCCGCGCCGCGCGTCGGCCGGCCGATCGGCGTGCCGCCGAGCTTGAAGGTGACCTGCTCGCCGGCGCGGTAATGGAAGGTGCCGTCGGCGGCGGTGACGCCGGAGTGCGTGGGCGTCGAGTAGGGAAGCCCGCCCACCAGCGGCTCGATCAGGCGGCCCGCCTGCAGCGCGCCGACGGTGGCGGGGCCGCCCGACGAGCTGCCGCTCGGGCAGGCGATCGGCAACAGGGCGGCCAACAACAGGGGCAGGCGGACGAGCGGCGTGCGCATGGCAACCTCGCAGGAGGGGCGCGCCCGGGGGGGAGCGCGGGGTCGGACGCCGCCGCGGCGGCATCCACCACTCCTTGTCGCCTGCACTCCCATTCCTTACAGCTCTCGTCGCGACGCTCGTCGCGTCGCCCATCGCCGCCAAGGACGCGCCTGGTGCAGCCGACCAATTCGGTCCTCCTCGCCGGCCTCGCCGACCCCGCCAACGCGGCGGTCTGGAGCGAGTTCGACGGCCGCTTCCGGCCGCTGCTGGTCGCCTTCGCGGAACGGCTGCGCTTCGGCTCGTCCGACGCCGACGAGCTGGCGCAGCGGGTGCTGGTCCGCTTCGCCGAGGAGTACCGCGCCGGTCGCTACGAGCGCGGGCGCGGCCGCCTGCGCAGCTGGCTGTTCGGCATCGCCCGCATGTGCGCCGCCGAGCAGCGACGCGAACAGGCGCGCTTCCGCGCGGCGCGCGGCGAGTCGGCGCTCGACGCGCTCCCCGACGACACCGACGCCGAGCCCTTCTTCGAGCAGGAGTGGCGCCGCGCCATGGTGCGCGCCGCCTTCGCCGAGCTGCGCTCGGCCACGCGCAGCGACGAGCGGACGGTGCGCGTCGTCGAACTGCTCGCGCTCGAACAGCGGCCGGTGGAGGAGGTGGCCGCCACGCTCGGCATGAGCGTCGGCGCGGTCTACACGGCGAAGCACCGCGGGCTGGCGCGGCTGCGGACGATCCTCGAGCGGCTCGAGGACGAGGCGTGAGCGGCGCTCCGGTCGGTTGCCCGCCGTTCGAGGCGCTGGCCGCGGCGGCCGGGCGGCGCGAGGAGTCGCCGCAGCGAGCCGCGCTGGCTCCCCATCTGGCGGCGTGCGCCGAGTGCCGCGACCGCTTCGCGCAGCTCTGCGCCGACGAGCAGCTGCTGATCGAGACCGCCGACGCGCTCGCTCCGGATGCGCCGAGCTGCGCCGAGCCGCCGCCGATCGTCGACGGCTACCGGCTGCTCGGCGAGTCGCGGCGCGGCGGGCAGGGGATCGTCTTCGCGGCGCTGCAGCTGGCGACCGGGCGCAAGGTGGCGTTGAAGGTGCTTCTCGACGGCGCGCTGGCGTCGCCGCGCCAGCAGCTGCGCTTCGAACGCGAGGTCAACGCCGTCGTCGGACTGCGCCATCCCCACATCGTCACGGTGTTCGACGGCGGGACGACGCGCGACGGGCGGCGCTTCTTCGCGATGGAGTGGGTCGACGGCGTCACGCTCGACCGCTTCGCCGCGCAACGGCGCGCCGCCGGCTTCGCGTCGCGCGAGGCGGTCGCCTTCTTCCAGAAGCTGGTCGACGCGATCCACCACGCCCATCAGCGCGGCGTGCTCCATCGCGACCTGAAGCCGGGCAACGTGCTGGTCGACGCCGCCGGCGAGCCGCGCGTGGTCGACTTCGGCCTCGCCAAGGTGATCGAACCCGACGCGGAGAAGGAGGGGCGCGCCGCCGCCGCGACGATGACGCGGCCGGGCTGGTTCGTCGGCACGCTCGCCTACGCGGCGCCCGAGCAATTGCGCGGCGCCGGCGACGCGGTCGACGCGCGCGCCGACCTCTTCGCGCTCGGCGTGCTGCTGCACGAACTCTTGCTCGGCGCGCCGCCCTTCCAGGGCGACGGCTCGCTGGCCGGCACGATCCGCGCCGTGCTGGAGCAGGAACCGGAGTTCCCGCGTCGCTTCGACGACGAGCTCGCCGCGATCGTCCGCAAGGCGCTCGCGAAGGAGCCGGCCGCGCGCTACCAGACGGCGCTCGACCTCGCGCGCGACCTCGAGCGGTGGCGCGTGGGCGAGGCGGTCGAGGCGAAGCGCGGACGCTTCGGCTACGCGGCGCGCGCCTTCGTGCGCCGCCACCGTTGGCGCGTCGCCGCGGCGGCGCTCGTGTTGCTCGCGCTGCTCGGCGCTGGCCTCTTCTCGGCGCTCTCGTGGCAGCGCGCGGTGCGCGATGCGGCGAAGCGCGAGCGGATCGACGGCTTCGTGCAGCGGATGTTCTCGGCGCTCGATCCGGAGCATGCGCGCGGCCGCGTCGTGCCGGTGAGCGAGCTGCTCGCCGCGGCCGCCGCCGAGATCGAGCGCGCGCCGATCGACGACCCCGAGGTCGAGGCGGAGCTGCGCGAGACGATCGGCCGCGCCTGCGCCAGCGTCGGCGCCGCCGACGACGCGGTGCGCCACTTCGAGCGGGCGCTGGCGCTGCGCGGCGGCCTGCCGCCGTCGGGCGAGCCGCTGCCGGACGTGGTGGACGACCTCGCGGTGGCCTGCTACGGATCGGGCGACATCGCGCGCGCGACCACGCTGGCGACCGCCTGGCTCGCCCATGTCGAGCGCCGCACGCCGCACGATGCGGCGACGCTGGCGACGGCGCGCAAGAACTTGGCGCAGACGCACGTGGTGCGTGGTGACTTCGCGAAGGCGCAACCGCTGCTGGAGGATGCGCTCGCGACCTGGCGCGCGATCGCCGTCTCCGATGAGGCGCTGCGCTCGCTGGTCGAGCTGGCGCGGATCGCGTTGCTGCGCGGTCGCTTCGAGGAGGCGCAGGCGCGCATCGAAGAGGCGCGCGCGGTGAGCGTGGCGTCTGGCTCGCCGACGCTGCAGAAGGTGGGGGAGCTCGCCGTCGTCGCCGGCGAACTCGCCGAGGCGCGCGGCGACCTCGCCGCCGCGAGTGCCGACTACGACGAGGCGTGCCGCGCTTGGACGACGCTCTACGGCGCGGAGAGCCTGCTGGCGCTCGGCGCGCGCGTGGAGCGGCTCCTCGCGATCTCCGGCAGCCGCGGGCCGGCGGCGGTCGCCGAGGAGCGCGCGGCGCTGCTCGCGCGGCTGCCCGACCTCTCGGCGCGGCGCGACGTGACGGCGGCGCGACTGCAGGCGGGGCTCGGCGCGCTCGCGCTGCGGGCGGGCGATCTCGGCGAGGCGCGCGCGCGCATCGAGGCGTCGCTCGCGCTCTACGAGGCGCTCGCCGGGGGCGAGTCGGCGAGCGTCGCGGCGCAGCGTTCGAACCTCGCCTCCGTGCTGCGCGCGAGCGGGCAGCCGCGCGCCGGCCTCGCGGCCGTGCGCCTCGCTGGCGAGGAGCTGCGCGGACTGGCGGCGGCCGGCGCGGGCGAGCTGCCGCTGGCGGCGGCGCAGCTGGAGCGGGCGTGGTGCGCGGTCGAGTGCGGCGAACTCGAGGAGGCGGAGGAGGCGGCGCGCGCGGCGCTCGAGGTGCGCGAGGCGTGGTGGCCGGCGGACGACGCGCGTTGCCGAGCGGCGCGCGTGGCGCTGGCGTTCGTGCTGCAGCGGCGCGGAACGCTCGACGAGGCGGAGGAGCTCCTCGCCGAGTGCCTGCCGCCGCCGATCGAGGCCGACGACGTCGAGGTGGCGCGCGCGTCGCGGGTCGCCGCCCAAGTGGCCCGCGCGCGCGGCGACTTCGCGGCGGCCGATGTCCGCTTCCGCGCGGCGCTCGAGCGGCTCGAGCGGGGCTTCGGCGCCGAGTCGCTCGACCTTGCGATGGCGCAGGACGAGTACGGCTGGTTCCTGATCGAGCGGCGACGGCTCGACGAGGCGGGCGTCCAGCTCGCCGCGGCGCTCGCGACGCGCGCGCGGCGCCTCGCGCCCGACCATCCGCTGCTCGGCTGGAGCCGCAACAACGTCGGCGTCTGGCGCTTCTTCCGCGGCGAGCTCGACGCGGCGCAGGAGGAGTTCGAGGCGGCGGTCGCGATCGGCCGGCGCGGAGCCGAGCCTGCCGATCCGGCGCTCGGCACCTGGATCGGCAACCTCGCAGTGTTGCTCCACCAGCGCGGCGACTCCGCGGCGGCCGAGCCGCTGCTGATCGAGGCGCGGCAACTCCTGGTGGCGGCGCGCGGCGAAGCGGACCTCGAAGCGCGTCGCCTCGCCGGGACGCTGGCCGATCTTCACCGCAAGCGCGGGGATCTCGCGCGCGCCGCCGAGTTCGACGCGCTCGCCGCGGAGCGGTGAGACGGCGCGTTGACCGCGGTCACCGTCGACCGGCGATCGCCGCGGTTCAGCGGGCGAAGAGCTCCGCGAAGGAGCGCGCGGAGAGGAGCCGCTGCAGCGCCCTCTCGAGCGCGGCGTCGTCGGCCGAGTCGATGGTCGCCTCGTCGCTCTGGCTCAGTGCGCCGAAGCGCTGGCTCGCCAGCTGCCGCACGATCTGCCGCCGCGCCGCGCGAGCGCCGTCGGCCGCGCCCTCCTGCCGCGCCTCCTCGGCCCAGCTCACCACCTTCCGTTCCATGAGGTCGACTCCCTGCGCCTCGGCTCGGCGCGCCAGCTCGCGCAGCTCCGGTCGCTTGCGCAGCTCGAAAAGATAGCGCAGCACCAGCTCGACGCTCGGCCGCCCCGTCTCGCTGCAGCGCGCCTCGAACCAGAGGCGCGCCAGCAGCCCCAGTTGCCGCTCGAACTCCGTGTCGTCGCGCGTGCTGCGCAGCGCGACCATCGCCAGCCGCGCCACCGCGCCCATCGCCCGAGCAGCCAGCGCCGCCGGCTCGTGCCCGCTCCAGTCGTCGACGAAGAGCTCGAAGTCGAGGTGGTGTCGCAGCAGCGCGCGCCGTGCGTCCTGCGCCTCGTCGCCCCACTCGAGCAGCTCGCGGAACGTGCGCGGCGCCGTCCACTCGCCGCTGCCGTGATGGACGACGACCGGGACGATCGGCGGCAGGCGCTTCGCTTCGGGATGGACGCGCCGCCACTGCTCCCAGATCCGCAGCTGGTAGCCGAGCAGCCGCAGCGCCATCCACGGATCGTTCCCGCTCTGATGCTCGACCAGCACCAGCAGCAGCGCCGATCCGCCGCCGCGGAGCTTCGCCTCGAACAGCAGATCGGCGTGGCGCTCCGCGAGGCACGCGTCGACGAACGTCGCCGGCAGCGGCTCGAGCGTCGCGCAATCGATGCACGCAAGCAGCTCCGGCGGCAACACGCAGGCGAGCTCCGCCGCTGCATGCTCCGGCTGCCCGAAGATCCCGCGGAAGAGGGCGTCGTGCGGCGTCGGTTCCATGTCGAGCAGGACGACGCGTCGACGCGGCGGTGACAGTGGCGCGGTGACGGTGGCGCGCGGCGGCGATGCGCGCCGCCGTGCGGGAAGCCCCGATCTGCCGCATCCACGCCGCGCGCGCTACTTTCCTGCGCTCCCTCGCAACGCCGCGGCTCGCGGCTCGCCGGTCGCAGGAGTTCCCGCATGGTCGATCGACTCCGCTCGCCTCGTCGCGACTTCCTGCGCGCGAGCCTCGGTGGCGCGCTCGGGTTGGCGCTCGCCGATCGCTTCCGCTTCGGCCTCTTCGCGCAGGAGGCGGGGGTGCCAGCGGGTGCAGCGGCCGTGGCGCCGGTCGCTGCTGCGGCGCCGGGCGCCGGCGCGAAGGCGCAGGCGGTGATCCACCTCTTCCTGCCGGGCGGCATGGCGCAGCAGGAGTCGTTCGATCCGAAGCCGTTCGCGCCGGCCGAGTACCGCGGCCCGTTCCGCTCGATCGAGACCAAGGTGCCGGGGTTGCGCTTCGGCGAGCACTGGAAGGAGCTCGCCAAGCTCGCCGATCGCTTCACGGTCGTGCGCACGATGTCGCACGGCGAAGCAGCGCACGAGCGCGGCACCCACAACCTCTTCACCGGCTACCGGCCGAGCCCGGCGCTGCAGTACCCGAGCTTCGGCGCGGTCGTCTCGCACGAGCTCGGCTCGCGCGGCGCGCTGCCGCCCTACGTCTGCATCCCGAGCCAGCCGTTCGTCGACGCCGGCAGCGGCTACCTGAGTTCCGCCTACGGCCCCTTCAGCCTCGGCAGCGATCCGGCTGCCGGGAACTTCGAGGTGCGCGACCTCGCGCCGCCGCAAGGGATCGACGAGGCGCGCCTCGCGCGGCGCCGCGCGCTGCTGGCCAAGGTCGACTCGCGCTTCCGCGCCGCGACGCCCGCCGCCGACGAGGTCGCGGCCGCCGCCTCCTTCTACGAGCGCGCGTATGCGCTGATCGCCTCGCCCGAAGCGAAGGCGGCGTTCGATCTGAAGGCGGAGCCCGACCAGCTGCGCGATCGCTACGGCCGCCACGCGGCGGGGCAGCGCCTGTTGATGGCGCGCCGCCTCGTCGAGGCGGGCGTGCGCTGGGTCTCGGTCACCTACGGCGGCTGGGACCACCACGACAACATCGCCGGCGCCTTCGCGGGCCAAGCGCGCGAGCTCGACCAGGGGCTCGCGTCGCTGCTGCGCGACCTCGAGGAGCGCGACCGCCTCGACTCGACGCTGGTGCTGGTCACCACCGAGTTCGGCCGCACGCCGAAGCTGAACGCGACGGCGGGGCGCGACCACTGGCCGCGCGTCTTCTCGCTGCTGCTCGCCGGCGGCGGCATCAAGAAGGGCGGCGTCTACGGCACCTCGAACTCGACCTGGACCGAGCCCGAGGACGTCGCGCTCTCGGTCGAGCAGTTCGCGGCGACCGTCTACCACTTGATCGGCATCGACTCCGGCAAGGAGCTGCTGGCGCCGGGCAACCGGCCGATCGAGATCGTGAAGGGCGGCCACGTCGTGCCGGAGCTGCTCGCTTGAGCGCGGCGCCGCTCGCGCTCCTCGTCGCTGCGATTGGCGCGACGAGCAGCGGCGCGCGCCTCGCCGCTGGCGCGCCCGCGATCGTCATCGCTGCGCTGCCGGCGCCGTCGAATCCCGACGTCGATCTGCTGCTGCCGCGCGGCGGGCAGCGCGGCAGCGAGGTCGAGGTCGAGTTCCGCGGCGCGCGCCTCGCCGATGCGGCCGACCTGCTCTTCTACTCGCCCGGTTTCGAGCTGCTCTCGCTGGCCGCGCCCGACGCCGCTCGCGTGACCGCGCGCCTGCGCCTCGCGCCCGACTGCCGCCTCGGCGAGCACCAGCTGCGGCTGCTCACGAAGAGCGGCCTCTCGCGCCTGCTCACCTTCTGGGTCTCGCCGTTCCCGACCGTGAACGAGGCCGAGCCCAACTCCGACTTCGCCCATCCGCAGCCGATCGGCCGCAACGTCACGCTGCACGGCACGATCGCCAACGAGGACGTCGACCACTTCGTCGTCGAGATGCGCGCCGGCGAGCGGCTCTCCGTCGAGGTCGAGGGGCAGCGGCTCGGCGACGCGCCCTTCGATCCGTTCGTCGCGGTGCTCGACGAGCGGCGCTTCGAGCTCGCCTCGTGCGACGACAGCGCGCTCTTCAAGCAGGACCCGCTCCTCTCCGTCGTCGTGCCGGCCGACGGCCGCTACATCGTGCAGCTGCGCGAGGCGAGCTTCGGCGGCAGCGACCGCTGTCGCTACCAGCTCCACGTCGGCACCTTCCCGCGCCCGCTCGCCGTCTTTCCCGCGGGCGGCCGCACCAAGACCACGCGCGCTGTCGAGCTGCGCGGCGACGCGGCCGGCCCCTTCGCGATGGAGCTCGTGCTGCCCGATCCGCTGCCGCCCGACTTCGCGCTGCTGCCCGAGCAGGGGGGCGAAGTGGCGCCGTCGTTCCTGCCGTTCCGCGCGCGCGGCTTCGACGGGATCGACGAGGTCGAGCCGAACGACGACTTCGCGCACGCGACGGCGGCGGCGAAGGGAGCGCCGCTCGGCCTCGACGGCGTGATCGGGAGCGCGGGCGACGTCGACTGCTGGCGCTTCACCGCGAAGAAGGACGAGCGGCTCAACATCCGGGCGCATGCGCGGTCGCTCCGCTCGCCGCTCGATCCGGTGCTCTCGATCCACGCGGCGGACGGCCGCGCGCTCGACAGCAGCGACGACACGGTCGGGCTCGACAGCTACTTCGGGTTCACGGCGCCGGAGGACGGCGACTACCTGTTGCGCGTCAGCGATCAGCTGCGCGGCGGCGGGCCGTGCCACGTCTACCGCCTCGAGCTCAGCGCGCAGGCCCCTTCGCTGGGCGTCGACGTGCCGCGCTTCGGCCGCGATCGGCAGGCGCGGCAGATGGTGCCGGTGGCGCAGGGCAATCGCTACGCGCTGGCGCTCCACGCCAACCGCAACCAGTTCGCCGGCGAGCTCGCCTTCACGGTGGCGAACGCGCCGCCCGGCGTCACCGTCACCGCGCTGCCGATGGCGCGCAGCGTCGACACCACGCTGCTGCTCTTCGAGGCGGCGGCCGATGCGGCGTTGACCGGAGCGCTGCTCGAAGTGACCGGCGATTGCGCCGAGCCGAAGGTGCGCGGCCGCCTGCGCCAGCGCTTCGACTTCGTGCTGGTCGCGCCGAACGAGACGTCGCTCTACGACGTCGTCTCCGATCGCCTGCCGCTGGCGGTGGTGGAGCCGCTGCCGTTCACGCTCGACGTGGTCGCCCCGAAGGCGCCGCTGGTGCAGGGCGGGCAGGTCGCGGTGAAGGTGGTCGCCACGCGGCAGCCGGGTTTCGACGCGCCGATCACGCTGCGACTGCTGGGCCTCGCGCCGGGGCTCGGCGCGCAGCCGACGATCGTGCTGCCGGCCGGGCAGAGCGAAGCGCTCTACGTGTTGAACGCCGGCGGCGAGACCGAAGCGCGCCTCCACACGCTCGCGATCCTCGGCGAGAGCGATGCGGGCGGTGGCGAGCTGCTGGCCTCGACGCCGCTGTTCGGCATCGCGGTCGCACCGCCCTTCCTCGCCATCAAGCTCGACATGGCCGCCGCCGAGCAGGGGCAGCGCGCCAGCGTCGTGGCGACGATCGAGACGCGCGCGCCCTTCACCGGCAAGGCGAAGGTCGAGCTGCGCGGGCTGCCGGCCGAGGCGACCTGCGTCGAGCGCGAGTTCGCCGCCGGCGAGACGAGCCTCGTCTTCGACGTCGCGACCACCGCGCAGACGCCGGTGGGCAAGCACACGACGCTCTTCTGCCAGGTGGTGATCGAGCAGGAGGGGGAGCCGATCCTCCACTTCACCGGTGGCGGCGGCGTGCTGCGCATCGATCCGCCGGCGCCGCCCGCAGCGGTGACCGCGGCGGCGCCGGCACCCGCGCCCGCCGCCGCGCCGGCCGCGGCTCCTGCGCCGCCGCCCGCTGCGCCGCCGGCGAAGCCGCTGTCGCGCCTCGAGCAGTTGCGCCAGAAGGCGCGCGAGCAGGCGCAAGGCGATGCGAAGCCGGCGACCGGAGGCGAGCGATGATCGTGCCGCTGCTGTCGCTGTTGTCGCTGCCGTTGCTGCCGCTCCCCTCGGTGCTGGCGCTGCAGGACGCGTCGGAGGGTGCGCCGCTCGCGGCCTCGCGCCCCGCCGTCGCCGAGCTCTCGATCCACCCGCCGCAGCTCGCGCTGCGCGGCGCCGCCGACGTGCACGGCTTCGTCGTGCAGGCGCGCCTCGCCGATGGCACGACGCGCGACGTGACGACGCTGGCGCGCGCGACGCTGCGTGACCCGGCGCTCGCCGCGCTCGACGGCGCGACCGTGGCGCCGCTCGCGGCCGGCGCGACGGAACTGCAGGTCGAGTGGGAGGGGGCGCAAGCGGTCGCGCCGATTCGCGTCGAGGCGCCCGAGGAGACGCGGCCGGTCCGCTTCCGGCTCGACGTGATGCCGGTGCTGACCAAGGGCGGCTGCAACAGCGGCCCCTGCCACGGCTCGGCGTTGGGACAAGACGGCTTCCGCCTCTCGCTGTTCGGCTTCGATCCCGACGGCGACCACTTCCGCATCACGCGCCAGCTGCCGACGCGCCGCGTGAACCTCGCGCTGCCCGAGGAGAGCCTGCTGCTGCAGAAGGCCGCGGGCAAGGTGGCGCACACCGGCGGGCAGCGCGTGAGCGAAGGCGATCCGCTCCATCGCACGCTGCTCGCATGGCTCGAAGCGGGCGCGCCGGCCGATCCGCCGGGACTGCCGACGCCGCTCGCCATCGACCTCTACCCGCCGCGCACGGTGCTGGAAGGCGCCGGCTCGACGCAGGCGCTGCGCGTGGTCGCGCGCTACTCCGACGGCAGCGACCGCGACGTCACCCACCTCTCGGCCTTCTTCAGCAGCGCCGATTCGGTGGCGGCCGCCGACAAGGTGGGGCGCGTCACCGCCGGCCAGCGCGGCGAAGCGTTCGTGATGGCGCGCTTCGCCACGTTCACCATCGGCGTGCCGATCATCGTGCTGCCGGCCGGCGAGGCGTGGACGCCGACGCCGCGCGACTCCGACCAGTGGCCCGCGGACTGGATCGATTCGCTGGTCGCCGAGAAGCACGAGCGGCTGCGCCTCCTCCCGTCGCCGCGCTGCGATGACGCCACCTTCCTGCGCCGCGCCTGGATCGACGTGGTCGGCCTGCTGCCGCCCGCCGCCGACGTGGAGCGCTTCCTCGCCGATCCGGCGCCGGACAAGCGCGAGCGGCTGATCGACGCGCTCCTCTCCCGCAAGGAGTTCTCCGAGCTCTGGGTGATGAAGTTCGCCGAGCTGCTCCAGATGCGGACCGACGAGAACAACCGCGTCCCCTACAAGTCGACGCTGCTCTACTTCCACTGGCTCGAGGAGCGCCTCGCCCGCAACGTGCCGTTCGACCAGGTGGTGCGCGAGCTCCTGACGGCGAGCGGCGGCACCTTCAAGTCGCCCGCCGCCAACTTCTTCCAGGTCGAGCGCGACACGCTGAAGCTGACCGAGAACGTGGCGCAGGTCTTCTTGGGCATGCGCATCCAGTGCGCGCAGTGCCACAACCATCCGTTCGACCGCTGGACGATGGACGACTACTACGGCTTCGCCGCCTTCTTCGCGCAGGTCGGCCGCAAGAACGCCGAGGATCCGCGCGAGACGATCGTCTTCGACGCGCGCGGCGGCGAGGTGAACCATCCGGTCGGCGGCCGCGCGATGGCGCCGAAGTTCCTCGGCGGCGCGACGCCCGACGTGGCGGGCCGCGATCGGCGCGCCGTGCTGGCCGAGTGGCTCACCGCGCGCGACAACCCGTGGTTCGCGAAGAACCTGGTGAACCTGGTCTGGAGCCACTTCTTCGGCGTCGGCATCGTCGAGCCGGTCGACGACGCGCGCGTCAGCAACCCGCCCGCGAACCCGGAGCTCCTCGACGAGCTCGCCCGCCGCTTCGTCGAGTGGAACTACGACTTCAAGCGGCTGGTCCGCGAGATCTGCACCTCGCAGGCGTGGCAGCGCGCGACCGAGGTGAACGGCAGCAACGCGCTCGACGAGCGGAACGCCTCGCACGCGCTGGTGCGCCGCATGCGGGCCGAGGTGCTGCTCGACGCGATCCACGCCGTCACCGGCACGGCCGAGAAGTTCCCCGGCCTGCCGCTCGGCGCGCGCGCGGTGCAGATCGCCGACGGCAACGTCGCCACCTACTTCCTCACCACCTTCGGACGCGCCTCGCGCGCCACCGTCTGCAGCTGCGAGGTGAAGATGGAGCCGAGCCTCTCGCAGGCGCTCCACCTGCTGAACGGCGACACCACTTCGCAGCGCATCCGCGAGGGCGGCCGCATCCGCGCGCTGCTCGCGGCCGGCCGCACGCCGGCGGAGATCGTGCGCGAGCTCTGGCTCTCCTGCCTCGCTCGTCCGCCGAGCGAGGAGGAGCTGGCCGACCTGCTGGCCGCGCTGCCGCCCGCGCCACCGCCTGCCGCCGACGGCACTCCCGCCGCGCCGTCGCCCGAGCTCGAAGCGGCGCTCGAAGACCTCTTCTGGGCGCTGCTCAACTCGAAGGAGTTCGTCTTCAACCATTGAGCGGCGCGGGGCAGCGACGTTCGAAGAAGCGCGTTCGAGCAGCCGAGTTCGAGCAGCCGAGTTCGAGCAGCAGAGCCGAGGGAAGCGATGGGGATGCAACGGTCGATCGCGTGGGGCGGGTTCGCGCTGTTGTGCGCGGCGGCGCCGGCGCGCGCGCAGGAGAAGGTCACCTACGACGACCACGTGCAGCGCCTCCTCACGCAGCACTGCGGCAAGTGCCACAGCGCCGAGCGGACGCGCGCCGGCCTCGACGTGACGAGCTACCTCTCCCTGCTGAAGGGGGCGAGCAGCGGCGCCGTCCTCGAAGCAGGCGATCCCGACGCGAGCACGCTCTACCTCGCGATCACCCATCAGCGCGAGCCGACCATGCCGCCCGGCAGCCGCAAGCTGCCCGACGCCGTCGCCGAGACGATCCGCCAGTGGATCGCCGGCGGGCTGCTCGAGAGCGCCGGCAGCCAGGCGAAGCCGAAGGCGAAGAAGAAGAGCCTCGCGCTGGCGATCGTGCCGGGCGCGGGCCGTCCCGAGACGCTGCCGACGCTGTCGCGCCACCTGCCGCAGGAGCCGCTCGTCGTGCCGCGCCGTGCCGGCGCCATCACGGCGCTCGCCGCTCATCCGTGGCTGCCGCTGCTGGCGGTGGCGGGCGCGCGCCAGATCGTGCTGCACGACCCGCGCACCTTCGAGCTGCGCGGCGTGCTGCCGTTCCCCGAGGGACAGGCGAACACGCTCGCCTTCAGCCGCGATGGCGCGCTGCTGGTCGCGGGCGGCGGGCAGCCGGGCGCGAGCGGGCGCGCGGTCGCGTGGGACCTGACGAGCGGCCGGCGCGTGATCGAGGCGGGCGACGAGGACGACGCGCTGCTCGCCTGCGACCTCGCGCCCGACCGCTCGCGCCTCCTGCTCGGCGGACCGGCGAAGCACGTCCGCGTGGTCGATCCAGCCGGCGGCGCGCCGCTCCACACGCTGAAGAAGCACACCGACTGGGTGACGGCCGGCGCTTTCAGCCCCGACGGCGTCCTCTTCGCCAGCGGCGATCGCGCCGGCGGCCTGGTCGTCTGGGAGAGCGAGAGCGGCCGCGAGATGCACACGCTGCAAAGCGGCTCGGCGGCGATCACCGGGCTCGCTTGGCGCGACGACTCGAACGTGGTGGCGAGCGCTTCGGAGGACGGGCAGCTGCGCCTCTTCGAGATGTTCGAGGGCAAGGCGATCAAGGCGTTCGGCGCGCACGACGGCGGCGCGCTCGCCGTGGCGATGGCGCACGACGGGCGGCTCGTCAGCGGCGGCCGCGACAAGCTGGTGAAGCTCTGGAGCGCGGAAGGACAGCTGCTGAAGACGTTCGGGCCGATGGGGGATCTGGTGCTCGAGGTCGCCCTCGACGACGAGGGGACGCGCGTGGTCGGCGCCGACGCGAGCGGCGCGGTTGCACTCTGGAACGCGGCCGACGGCGCCTTCCTCGCGAACCTCACGACCACGCCGGCGCGCCTCGCCGATCGGCTGCTGGCGGCCGAGGCGAATCGCCGCACCGCCGCCGAGCGAGTGGCGCGCGCGGTGCCGGCCGCCGAAGCAGCGCAGCGCGACGCCGCCGCTCCCCTCGCCGAGCGCGACCGCTGCGTGGCGGCGGCGACGGCGGCGAACGCGGCGCGCGAGGGCGCGGCGCGGCAGCTCGACGAGGCGCGTGCCGCCGTGGCGAGCGCGACCAGTGCGGCCGAGCAGGCGCGCGCGCGCGTGGCGCAGCTCGAGGCGGAGCGCGCGACGGCGCAGTCGGCGCTCGAGCCGGCGCGTGCGACGCTCGCCGCGGCCGAGCCGATCGCCGCCACGACCGCCGAAGCGGCCAACGCGCGCGCGACGTTGGCGGCGCAGCTCGAAGCGGGGGCCGCCGCGGCGCAGGCGCTGGCGACGGCGGCGCCCGACGATGGCGCGCTGGCGGCGGTGGCGAAGTCGACGCAGGAGAGCGCCAACGCGGCGCGCGCGGCGGCCACGGTCGCCGCGGAGCAGGCGGCCGCCGCGGAGGCGAGCCGATGGGCGGCAGAGCAGGCGCTCGCGCTGGCGAACGCGCGCGCGGCCGAACTCGATGCCTCGGTCGTGGCCGCTGCCGCCGAGCGCGACGCCGCGGCCGCGCGCGCTGCGACCAGCGTCGCGCCGCCGGTCGAACTCGAGAGCGCGCTCGCCTTGGCGCAAGGCGAGGCGGAGCGCGCGAGCGCCGCGGCGGCCGCAGCGACGACGGCGGCCGCTCCGCTGGCCGAGACGGCGACGAAGGCACGCGCGGCGGCCGACGCGGCGACCCGCGAACTGGTCGCCGCGCACCGCGAGGTCGCCCGCCTCGAAGCGGCGCGCCTCGATGTCGAGCTGGCGCAGCTCGATCGCGAGCTCGCGGTGCTCGACGCGGCGGTGGCGCTCGCCGAGGAGGCGCTGGCCGAGCGCGAGGCGGCCGCGGCGGCGGTGCGCGCGCAGGAGCAGGCGCTGCAGGCGGAGCTCGCGGCGGGGCCGGAACGCAGCGGCGCGCTCGCTGCGGCGATCGCGGCGCAGCGCGAGGAGCAGGCGCAGCGCGAGACGGCGCAGCGCGCGGCGGCGGAGCGGTTGGCCACGAAGGAGGCGCGCCTCGCGGCGTTGCGCGACTTCGCGGCGCAGATCGGCGTCGATCAAGCGGCGGAGGGTGCGGGCGGCGGTGCGGGCGCGAGCGACGCGCCGCTGTCGCAGGCGGCGGCGAAGCTGGCGGAGGCGTTGGCGGCGCTGACCGCCGATCGCGCACTCGCCGAGCAGGCGGTGGCCACTGCGGCGACGGCGGTCGAAGCGGCGCGCGGCGCGGTGGCGGCGGCAGAGGCGGAGGCGCGCGCGCACCACGAGCGGCTCGCGGCGCTGCCGGCGGCGATCGGCGCGCAGCAGCAACGGCTCGCGGCCGCCGCGGAAGAGGTCGCCGTCGCGCGGCAGCAGGTCGAGCAGGCGCAGGCGCAACGCGTCGCGCCGCTCGCGCGCAACGCCGAGCTCGCGGTGCAGCGCGATCGTTGGCTGCAGGTCGCCGGCGGCTGATCGAGCCGCTCGCGCTGAGCGCGAGAGCGCGCGCCGCCCGCTCCCTCCCGAAAGTTTTCGGGTGGCATGCGCGCGCGCGCGCCGCTTGATTCGCTCTTCCATCGCGCCGCGTCCCCAACGTCGCGCGAGGGCAAGGAGCAGGATGAGCACGATCGTCGTCTCGAACCGCCTTCCCGTCGTCGTCGAATCGCGCAAGGACGGCTTGCGCACCCGCCCCGGATCGGGCGGCCTCGTCACCGCCCTCTCCGCCGTCCTGCGCCGCGCCAAAGGGCGCTGGATCGGCTGGCCCGGCCTCTTCGACGCGCGTCCGGCGTCGGTGCGGCGCGTGCTGAAGGAGGCGGCGAAGAGCGAAGGCCACGGCCTCGTCCCGGTCCATCTCGACGCCGACGACTACCGCGGCTTCTACGAGGGCTTCTCGAACGAGATCGTCTGGCCGCTCTTCCACGACCTGCCGTCGCGCTGCAACTTCGACCCCGACTATTGGGCGAGCTACCTCGCCGTGCAGGAGAAGTTCGCCGACGTCGTGGCCGCCGAGGCGAAGAGCGGCGACCTGGTCTGGGTGCACGACTACCAGCTGATGGGAGTCGGCCAGTGCCTGCGCGAACGGAAGCTGCGCGCGCGCCTCTGCTTCTTCCTCCACATCCCGTTCCCGGCGCCCGACATCTTCGCGAAGCTGCCGTGGCGCACGGAGATCCTGCAGAGCCTGCTCCGCTACGACGTGGTCGGGCTGCAGACCGCGCGCGACCTCGGCAACTTCCTCGACTGCGTGAAGCGGCTGCTGCCGGAGGCGCAGCAGCGGCTCGACGACGGCCGCTCGATCGTCGCCTTCGAGCAGCAGCGCACCGTCTGCGGCGCCTTCCCGATCGGCATCGACTGGAACGAGTTCGTCGACGTCGCGCGCTCGGTCACCGCGGAGGTGCGCGTCGCGCAGCTGCGCGAGGACATGCGCGGCCAGCAGGTGGTGCTGGGCGTCGACCGCCTCGACTACACCAAGGGGATCCCCGATCGGCTGCACGCCTTCCACCACGCGCTGCGCCGCTATCCCGAGCTGCGCCGCAAGGCGACGCTGATCCAGGTGGTGGTGCCGAGCCGCGAGAAGGTGCCCGAGTACGCGACGCTGCGCTCGCAGATCGAGCGCGCCGTCTCGCAAGTCAACGGCGAGTTCGGCCAGCCGGGCTGGACGCCGATCCAGTACCTGTTCCGCAACCTGCCGCGCCGCGAGCTGATCGCCTACTACCGGCTCGCCGACGTGGCGCTGGTGACGCCGTTGAAGGACGGCATGAACCTGGTGGCGAAGGAGTACTGCGCCTGCCAGGTCGACGGCAACGGCGTGCTGATCCTGAGCGAGTTCGCCGGCGCGGCCGACCAGCTCGGCGTCGGCGCGATCCTGGTCAACCCCTACGACCGCGAGCGGATGGCGGATGCGATCCGGCGCGCGGTCCTGCTGCCGCTCGACCCGCGCCGCGCGGCGATGCGGCGGCTGCGGCGGCGCGTGCGCAAGGAGGATGTCCACCACTGGGTCGGCCGCTTCCTGTCGGCGGTCGCTTACGCCGGCGGCCGGCGGCGCAGCGGCGCGCGCTCCACGCGGCGCGGAGGCGGCGAATGAGCGAGCTGCCGCTCGACGAACTCGCGCGTGCATCGTTGCTGCTGGTGGCGAGCGACTTCGACGGCACCGTCGCGCCGCTCGCCGCACGGCCCGAACTCGCCGTCGCCGATCCGCAGGCGCTCGCCGCGCTGACGGCGCTGGCGCAGCTGCCGCAGACGCACGTGGCGATCGTCTCGGGGCGGCCGCTCGCGGAGCTCGAGCGGCTGGCGGCCGATCCGGCGTTCCTGCGCTGCGGCAGCCACGGCGCCGAGCGCGGCCGCCACCGCGGCGCGGCGTCGCTCGATGCAGCGGCGCGCGAGCGGCTGGCGCAGGCGGGCGAGGCGGCGCGCCGCTCGGCCGCGCGGCTCGAGGGGGCGTTCGTCGAGGAGAAGCCGGTCGGCATCGCCTTCCACTACCGCGCCTCCGACGCGACCGCCGCGGCGACCGTGGTAGCGGAGCTGCGCGCCGAGCTGGCGGGGCTCGCCGGCGGCCGCCTCATCGACGGCGCCGCGGTGCTCGAGTGCACCTTCGGCGATTCCGACAAGGGGCGCGCGCTGCGCGAGCTGCGCCAGCGCGTCGGCGCGACCGCGATCCTCTTCCTCGGCGACGACGCGACCGACGACGACGCCTTCGCGGCGCTGCTGCCGGGCGACGTCGGCGTCGGCGTCGGCGAACGGGCGCGCGGCCCGTCCCATCGCGTCGCCGACATCGCTGCCGTCGCCAAGCTGCTGGCCGAGCTGGCGAAGCGGCGTGCCGCCTTCCTCGCCGAGCAGGCCGCCCTCTTCCCGCCGATCGAGCGCCACGTGCTGCTCTCCGACCAGCGCGCCTTCGCGCTGGTGGCGCCGAGCGGCCGCATCAGCTGGGCGTGCCTGCCGCGCCTCGACGGCTCGGCGCTCTTCGCGGAGCTGCTCGGCGGACCGGAGCGCGGCTACTTCGAGGTGCGCCCCGCCGGCGACGCGCCGCCGCCGACGCAGCGTTACCTGCCCGACACGCTGCTGCTCGAGACGCAGTGGCCGACCTTCCGCGTGATCGACTACCTCGACGCCAGCGGCGGCCGCGCCTTCCAGCGCGCCGGGCGCAGCGACTTGCTGCGCGTGATCGAGGGGAGCGGCCGGGTCCGCATCGCCTTCGCGCCGGCGGTCAGCTTCGGCCGCGCGCCGACGCGGCTGGTCGCCGCCGACGAGGGGCTCGTCATCGAAGGGGTGCGCGAGTCGTGCGTGCTGCGCGCGCCGGGGATCCGCTTCGACGTGCGCTCGGCGGGGCGCCACGACGTCGCGGTCGCCGAGTTCGAGCTCGGTCGCGAGCCGGTCGTGCTGGAGCTGCGTTACGGGACGCGCGCGCTGGTGGCTGCGCCCGACAGCGAGCCGCGCCGCCGCGAGCGGACCGCCGCGCACTGGAGCGCGTGGGCGGCGACGCTCTCGCTGCCGACGATCGCGCGCGAGCCGGTGCTGCGCAGCGCGTTGACGTTGCGCGCGCTCACCTACGGCCCGAACGGCGCCATCGCGGCGGCGGCGACCACGAGCCTGCCGGAGCAGCTCGGCGGCGTGCGCAACTGGGACTATCGCCTCTGCTGGCCGCGCGACGCGGCGCACGCGGCGGCGGCGCTGGTGCAGCTCGGCGCGACGGGGCCGGCGCTGAAGCTGCTCGACTGGCTGCTCGGGCTCTTCGATGCGATGGCGGCGGGCGGCGTGCTGGCGCCGGTCTACACCGTGAGCGGCGGCAACGTCGCCGCGGAGGGCGAGCTGCCCGAACTCAGCGGCTACCGCGGCAGCAAGCCGGTGCGCCTCGGCAACCTCGCGAGCGAGCAGCTGCAGCTCGACGTCTACGGGCCGATCGTCGAGCTGCTGGCGCTGCTGGCCGCGCGCGGCGCGCCGCTCTCCTTCGACCATTGGCGGATGACCGAGGCGATCGCCGAGACGGTGCGCCTCCACTGGCGCGAGCCCGACCACGGCATCTGGGAGGTGCGCGGGCCGCTGCGCCACCACGTCCACACCAAGGCGACCTGCTGGCAGGCGATCGATCGCGCCTGCCGCGTGGCGAGCTACCTCGGCCGCGAGTGCGAGGAGTGGCAGCAGCTGCGCACCGAGATCGCCGTCGACCTGCTGGCGCACGGGCCGCGCGCCGGCGACGGCAGCTTCGGCGCGGCGTACGGCGGCGAGGAGGCCGATGCCGCGGCGCTGTGGGTCGGGCTCACGGGATTGCTGCCGCCCGACGACGCGCGCTTCGTGGCGACCGTCGAGCGGGTCGAGCGCGAGCTGCTCGAGCGCGGCGGTGCGGCGGGCGGCGGCGCGGTGGTGCGCCGCTACCGCGTCGACGACGGGCTGCCGGGGATCGAGGGCGGCTTCAACTTCTGCACGACTTGGCTGGTGCGCGCGTGGCTGCTGCAGGGGCGGGTGGCCGAGGCGGCGCAACTCTTCGAGGAGTTCTGCGCGCTCGCCGGTCCGCAGGGATTGCTGGCGGAAGAACACGACGTCGCGCGCCATGTCGCGCTCGGCAACTTCCCGCAGGCCTACTCGCACGCCGGGCTGATCGAGTGCGCGGTGGCGCTCGACGCAGCCCGGCGAAGGTAGGCCCGCGGGGCGATCGTCCGACTGGCGGCTCGCCGCGCGGGCTCGCCGCTCTGCCTCTCACCGGAAGAAGAGCAACGTCAGCCCGAGCAGCAGCGGCGCCAGCACGACGAGCGTCCAGCCGAGGTAGCCGAAGAAGCTCGGCATGCGGACGCCGGCCGCTTCGGCGATCGCCTTCACCATGAAGTTCGGGCCGTTGCCGATGTAGGTCATCGCGCCGAAGAAGACGGCGCCGCACGAGACCGCGGCCAGCGCGGCGTGGGTGGTGCCGACGATCTCGTCGGGGAGGTGCTGCGCGGCGGCGACGAAGGCGAGGTAGGTCGGCGCGTTGTCGAGGAAGGCCGACAGCGTGCCGGTCGCCCAGAAGTACTGCCACGGCTCGGTGAAGCCGAGCGTCTCGCCGTAGGAGCGCAGCAGCGCCAGCGCCGGGATCATCGCCGCGAAGATCGCGGCGAAGAGCAGCGCCACTTCGATCAGCGGCCCCCAGGTGAAGTCGTTGCGGGCGCGCAGCCCGGCCGGCGTGATCCGCAGCGAGAGCAGGGCCAGCAGCGCCATCACGGCGAACTGCGACAGCAGGGCGGCGGTCTCGCCGAAGCGCGGGTAGATCCACGCGCCGGAGAGCAGCACCGTCGCCGCGACGCCGAGCAGCAGGAGCAGGTTGCCCTTCCCCTCGAGCGCGAGCGGCTGGTGGCGCTCCACCTCCTCGTCGAGGTCGCCGCTGGTGGCGACATCCTCGCGGTGGAAGAGCCACTGGTCGATCGCGTTGAAGAGCACCAGCAACGCCGTCAGCAGCACGAGCCACGGCTTCCAGAGCTGCAGCGTCCACTCGAACGGCACCCCCTTCAGGAAGCCGAGGAAGAGCGGCGGGTCGCCGAGCGGCGTGAGGCAGCCGCCGCAGTTGGCGACCACGAGGATGAAGAAGACGACGATGTGGACGCGGGCGCGGCGCCGCTGGTTGGCGCGCAGCAGCGGACGGATGAGGAGCATCGCGGCGCCGGTGGTGCCGACGATGTTCGCCAGCACTGCGCCGATGCCGAGGATCGTCGTGTTGGAGAGCGGCGTCCCGGCCAACGAGCCCGCGACCCGCACGCCCCCCGAGATGGTGAAGAGCGAGCCGAGCAGGCCGACGAAGGCGAGGTACTCGAGCGCGGTGTGGCCGAGCGCGGCCGGCGTCGAGAGCGCGACGATGACGATGGCGGGCACGCCGAAGAGCGCGCTGACCAGCGCCTGGTTCTTGCGGTGGTGCCACCAATGGGGACAGAGCAGCGGCAGCACGGCGATCGAGAGGAGCAGCAGGACGAACGGCACCACCGTCCAGAGCGGCGGCGCGTCGGTCGAACCTGCGGCGGCAGCGCCGGCAGCGACGAGGAGGTTCATGCTTCGTCCTTGTGGGTCGGCGCGGTCAGCACCCGCCAGTAGCACCAGCCCGCGAATCCGAAGACGAAGGCGAGCCACGCCACCATGATCGTCCATCCGGCCGCGCTGAGGCCGGCGGCGGGGGCGGGGTCACTCCACGCGGCGGGGGCAGGTTCCAGCCCAGCGGCGGGCCACGAGGCGGGCCACGAGGCGAGCCAGGGGAAGAGAGCGGGCACAGGAATCTCCAGGTCGAACGACCCGTGAGGGGGCGGCCCGACCCCCTCGATTCCTGCAGAGCGTTCCGCGCTGCACCCGTGTCTCGATCGCCCGCGCTCGGTCGAGAGCGGGGCGTGCGCGCGGTACCGACCACGAGCGCCCTGGAGTGGCGCACCGATTCCGCCGCTCGACACCGGCCGGCGCTGCGGCGGGGCAGCGGGTGGGGCGCGCGGGGCAGCGAGGGGTCGGGAGGCGAAGCCAGCTCAAGACCGATCTCAAGCGATCGATCAGATGGCGGCCCGACCATCTGGAACCTGCGAGCCGAGCGACGACCCGCACCCTTTTTCACCGCGGGAGTCCGAGAAGACCCCTCGATGCGGCGCGGGAAGCTAGCGCCGTCTCTCAGCGGAGGAGCTGCGAAATCGCCGCTGCCCAGCTAGCGCAGCGCAGGCCCCGCCAGCGCAGCTCAAACCCAGCCAGCGCAGCTCAGACCCAGCCAGCGCAGCTCAGAGCAGGATCGCCGCCAAGACGAGCGCGGTGATGGCGAGCGCCGCCGCGGTCTCCTTCATGACGACGAAGGCGATCATCGCGCGATCGGAGAGCAGGCCGTCGGCGGCAGGAGCCGTCGCCATCGATGGGGCGCTGACGGGCGCGGCCGTGGCGGGCAGCGCCGCGACCGCAACCGAACGACCGAGCGGCCGACGGGCGAGCGCCCGCTGGCCGAGTCCCGCAAGGGTGAGAGCCCCATTCGTAGTGGTCATCGCTCTTCTCCTCCACTAGGTGACGCGCGAACAACTTGCGCACGGCGGGAGTAGAGCGAACAGATTGCGAACGTCAAGCGCCTTGTTCTTCGCGGCTCATCAAGGTTCGCGAAGGAGGCTGCCACCCTGCAGCGAGACGGCGAAGCGGGTCGTGCCGCGCCGCCCCGAGAAGTCGATCGTCGTGGCGTCCAGCAGCGGCAGCGACGTCGGCTGCGTCGGCTCTGCCGCCGCCGCGGCACCGATCGCCCACGCCCGCTCGATCGCGACCCCGGCCGGCAACCGGAGCCGCAGCGACAGGCAGGGCGGCGCGACCGGCGGCGCCATCACGCTCCCCTGCAGCGACCGCCCGTCCGCTGCCACCTCGACCTCGAAGCCCACCGCCCCGAACGAGGTCGGCGCCCCCGCCAGTCGCAGTCGCGCCCCTGGCCGCGCGAGCCACCGGCGCGGCGTCGCGTCACCGAGCCGCAGCGCATCGGGCCGCTGGTCGTCGTCGCGATCGACCTCGTGCACCACCATGCCGCGCAGCATCGAGAGGAAGAGCGCGCTGCCGGCCGAGTTGGGCGGCAGGTAGGTCGCTCGCCCGGTGCCGCGCCCCTCGATCGCGAGCGGCCGCAGGCTGCTCCCCTCGCCGCTGATCCAGGTGCCCGGCGTCATGCCTTGCGCGAGCTTGCCGTAGAAGGCGACCACCACCTCGTCGGGGCGATCGAGCGCGAGGAGCGTCTCGACGCGGCGCAGCGTGTAGAGGTCGTCGATCCCTTCGGTGTTGGCGAAGAGGCCCGAGTGCTGATCGAAGCGGACGAGCCCCATGCAGAGGCCGCCGTGGCGCGCCGGGTAGTCGATCAGCCAGCGGAGCCGTCGGTCGTCGCGCGCGAAGAGGCCCGACCCGGCGGCGTAGGGCGAGACGAGGTTCCAGTAGGAGCCGAAGGTCGAGGCGGTCAGCAGCGGGTAGGCGCGCTCGGCGCCGAACAGCGCCATCGGCACGAAGGGGGGCTCGACGTCGCGCTGCACACTGGCGTCGACGGCCGCGTGCAGGCGCGCGCGCAGGTCGGCGGCGGCGGCGCGGTAGCGCACGACGCGCTCGTGGTCGTCGGGGTGGTCGAGCTCCTCGAGCGTGTGGGCGAGATCGACGAGCCCGCGCCAGAAGGCGGCGTTCGTGTGGAGGTTGTCGACGGGGGTCGCGAGATCGCCGCAGTAGGCCTGCTTCGGCAGGAGCCCGGCGGGCGTCCGCTGCGCGAGCCACGCGTCGACCTCGGCCGCCACCGCCAGCGCGCGCGTGCGGGCGCGCGCGGCGAGGGCGATCGCCTGCTGCGCCGAGTCGCGAGGTGGCGTCCCCGCCATCCACGAAGCGGAGAGGCGCCCCCGCTCGAGCTGCCACCACTCGCGGAGCAGCTGCGCCTTGAAGCCGACGTCGAACGCCTCGATCCCCTGCTGGAGCGGCCGCGCCAGGAGCGGCTCGAGCCCGCGCTCCGTGTCGGGCACCGCGTAGCGCCACAGCGCGCGCAGCGCGTCGCCGCACTCCGCCTGGAACGTGAGCGCGTAGAAGTTCTGCGCCGAGTAGTTGAGCGTGTCGCCGTCGAAGAGTTGCAGCAGCCCGGCGAGCGTCGCGCGCCACGCCTCGTTCACCCGCGGTTCCGGCGTCTCCAGCACGAACGCGCCGCCGAGCGCCGCTCGCCAGTCGCGCTCGACCGCGGCGTCGGCGTCGGCGAGGTCGGGTGCACGGTCGGGGGCACGGTCGGGGGCACGGTCGGGTGCTGGCTCAGGGGTGGTGGCGGAGGTGGCCGACGGCGCGAGGGGGGCGGGAGGCGTCGGCTCGAGCCGGAGTCCCAGCGTCGCGCGCTGGCCGGGGGCGAGCTCGACGAGGCGGCGGGTCGGGCCGTTCTGCTGCCAGCCGTCGCTGCAGAAGCAGCGCTCCTCCGCGGGGACGCCGAGTTCGACGGCGAAGCGCAGCGGCCGAACGCCGGCGCCCACCTGCAGCCGCAGCGTCGGCGCGCGCGCGGTCGACGGCGCCGGGGGCGCGTCGCTTGGCAGCAGCAGGAGTTCGAGCGCGGCGCCGCTCGGGTCGCCGAAGGTGACGATCGGCAGCCAGCCGTCGCGCAGCGCCGGCGGTGAGGGCGGCTCATCGGCCGGTGCGCGGGGCGCCGCGTCGGGCGGCGTGGGGGCAGGCGCGCTGCCGCGGCCGAAGGGGCGCCAGCGCGGCGAGGGGCGCGAGCCGGCGTCGGCGACGGCGTCCAGAGCGGCACTGCGCGACGCATCCGGCAGTGCCGAATCCGCGGCCGCAGCGGGCGGGCACTCTTCGACCCAGAAGGTGATGGGGGGCACCGCGAGGTCGTGCCACGACGGATGGTCGGCGCGCAGCGCGAGGCCGCTGCCGTCGCCCGCCACGCGCACCTTCGGGCCACCGCGCGGATCGGCGAGCAGCAGCGGCACCTCGGCGAAGGCGGCATTCACGAAGCGCAGCGGCGGCAGCAGCGCGGTGAAGCTCTCGTAGCTCGGCCCGAGCGGCTCGCGCAGGGCTGCCTCGCCCCAGAGATCGGTCGCCGCCGCCAGTACCTCGTCGAGCGACGCCCACGCGAGCGGCGGCGGGGCGGGTTGCGCGGAAGGTGGCGCGAGCGGCTCGGCGCGCGGCGCGGCGCGCGGCGCGGCGCGCGGTGCAGCGAGCGGCGCGGCGAGCGGTGCCGTGCGTGGTTGCGGTGGCTCGCTCGGGCTGCCGCAGCGCGCGGCGCCGAGCAGCGTCAGCGCGAGTGGTGCCATCACGGATCGCGCCAACGCCGGCTCCTCGGTGGGCAAGGAGCCGGCGCGGCGCGCGGCGGCTGTTGCGGTTGCAGCAGCGGCCACCGTCCCCGGATCAGCTCCCGATGGTGAACTCGATGCCGTTCGAGAGCGCCACCTTCTTCGGCGCGCCCGGATCGACGACGAGGTCCTGCAGGAAGAAGGTCGCGCCGATCAGCGTCGGGTCGTTCGGCAGCGTATCGAACGCGACCGACTCGCCGGCGCCCGCGCCGCTGCCGCCGAAGCTGAGCGGCAACAGTCCGAACGGCTGCGACCAGTCGACCAGCAGCGTCCCGCCCCAGACCGGGATCGTCGCCGCCGCGCCGCCGAAGAGCGTGAAGCCGAAGGTGCCGCCGAGCGCGAAGCGGTGCTCGAGGCCGACCACGCCGCCGATCGTCGGCGAGAGGATGCCGCGCAGGTCGGGCACGAAGCCGCCGCTGCCGGCCAGTCCGCTGCCGTACTTGACGATCGAGCCGGTGCTGTAGGGGAAGTCCTTTTGCACCGAGATTCCCTGCATCGGGCCGAGCGCCGTCGCCTGCAGCACGATCGTCGTGGTGCCATCCATCTGCACCTCGACCAGCGCGCTGTTGGGCTGCGAGGTCGCGAGGATCGTCCCCTCCTTGGTGACGCGCAGGTCGGTCACCTCCTGCAGGATCGGGTCGTTGCTGACCACCACGCAGCTGCCGTCCTCGACGCGCACGCGGACCACTTGGCCGAGCCCGAAGTCGGCGCAGAAGAGGTTGCCGCTGTTGTCGGCGTGGAGCGCCGCGCACTCGTCCATCACTCCGTCGCCGTCGGTGACCAGCGTCGCGATGCCGGTGACCGGGTCGAAGTGCCAGACGTCGCCCGCGTCGTACTGGCCGAGGTAGAGCGTGCCATCGGGCCGGAACGACATCCCCGACGGCGTGTCGATCCACGGGTAGCTCGACGGATCCATGCGGATCGTCTGGTTGCCGGCCGCGTCGATCGTCATCACCGTGTCGCTGTCGATGTTGGTGAGCCAGAGCTCGTTGCTGGGGGACACCGCGGCGGTGATCGGGTTGTCGACGGCGCCGCCCGACGCGAGCAGCGTGGTGGTGCCGTCGGTCTGCACGCTCCAGACCCGGTCGTTCTCGTAGTCGGGCACGATCAGCGCGCCGTTCCACCACTGCGAGTAGTAGGGCGAGCCGACTCCGTTCGAGACGAAGCGCACCTTGAGCGTCGTGCGATTCACCTTGAAGACGCCGGAGTAGGTGCAGATCCAGTAGTCGGAGTCCTGCGCCGGCGCGACCGGCGCCGCGACCAGGAGCGCCGCGCAGGCGAGCGCAAGCGGAGGGGCGCGACCGAAGCGGGACGAACGTGCGGGGCACCGCATGGGAGTCCTTCCTTCTTGGGGGAGGGGGGTGGGACGGACTGCGGCACGCCGACCGGGCCGCCGCGAGGAGGCACAAGTAGCTCGGCCCCGCGAAGCGTCAAGGAGTGGCCGTCGATCGTCACGCTCGAGCACCCTGCGGAGCGCCGACGACGCCACCGGCGCCGACGACCCGATGCGTCCGAAGGCGCGGATCGGCCGCTCCGGCCGCGGACGCGCCGCTCGAGCGAGCAACGCCTACTGGAACGTGAGCTCGACGTCGGTCGACTGCGCGAGCTTGCCGTCGAAGCCGACCGAGTAGGCGCGCAGGGAGTAGGTCAGGCCGGTGAGGCCGTCGGGCGTGACGATCGAGGTGACGTCGTGACGCGGCCTCCGAACAAGGACGACGCAACGTACCGAGAGCCGTAAGCAGTCACCGTGTGTCAGTAGATGCCTTCGCCGGCGGAACTCCGACTTGAGGATGCGGTATTCCTCGAGCAGGTACTCGAGGACTCGCTGCTGGTGGCAGTAGATCCGGCCGGCGAGGGTGGTAGCGAGAACGTGATGGATCGGAGTCATGCGTCGGGGGGCGTCACTGGCGGTTGGCCTGACCGTCGGGGCTACGAGGTGAGCCGACATCGTGACGGAGGTGGCGGTCAACGGTCATCGCTTGATTCCGCCACGAAGTCGGACACGATGCCGGGGTTCCAGGGCGGTCGTTCGGTTGCACCCGACGGGCTGGAGTTTTCAGCGTGTAGCTGCAGCCGGCTGTGGAACGGAAAGCGGCAGCAGGGCTGCAACCGTCCAAGGTCGGACTTGAGAAGCAAGATGACTCACCGACCCAAGCCCGAAGGCATCTTCATCTCGTGCGTCTCCGACGAGTTCGAGAGGGACGGAGCACCGTTCCCTGGATTGCGAAAGCAGTTGCGTGGATACCTCGCTCGCACCCGGAGCAATGTGCGGGTGCAGGAGGACTTCCCGCAGACAGCCGTGGATACGGTCAAGAAGCTGGCGGACGAGATCCGCCCGAGAGCCGTCGTCGTTCACTTGGTCGGCGAGAAGCAGGGCGCGATCGCAGATCCCGCGGCGGTCGCTGAGTACCTGAATGCCGAGCTCGACTTCCTCGCCAAACATCCCGATCTGCGGGCCGCCCTCAGTGACTTCTCCGGCATCAGCTACACGCAGTGGGAAGCGTTCATTGCGCTGCACCACAACATTCCCCTGCTGGTCTACGCCACCGACAAGGCGTCGGCACAACAGGCGCACCTCGACCGCCTCGAACTCGGGCGGCGGTACGCCATCAAGATCAAGAGTGACACCGACCTGTTCGGCCAGCTGATCGGCGACCTGCATGAGATCCTCCCCGTCGTGCCGAAGCTCACCCGCAAGATCGCGGGGACGCAGCTAGCGAAGCACGCCCCGAAAGTGCTGTTCGGTCGCGAGACGGAGTTGGCGGCGCTCGATGCCGCATGGGAGAAGGAGACTCTCAACGTCTACACGCTGGTGGCGTGGGGCGGGGCGGGGAAGACCTCACTGGTGTTCCACTGGGTGCAGACACGCCTCGCGGCGAAAGGCTGGCCCGGCGTCGAGCGCTACTTCGACTGGAGCTTCTACAGCCAGGGGACCGGCGAGAGCCGGCAGACCTCCGCCGACCCATTCATCGCCAAGGCGCTCGAATTCTTCGGCGACCCCGATCCGACGAAGGGTGGCCCGCATGAACGCGGCGAGCGGTTGGCCGGGCTGATCCGCCAGCACCGCACGCTGCTGGTCCTGGACGGCATCGAACCGCTGCAATACCCACCGAACGATCCGCAGGCCGGGCGGCTGAAAGACCCGGCGCTCGAATCGCTGCTGCGGGAACTCGCCGCCGACAACCCCGGCCTGGTCGTCATCACCACCCGCGAACACCTGAAGGACGTCGAGGGACACGCCACCACCGAGGAGCAGAAGCTCGACAAGCTGTCGAAGGAGGCTGCGGTCGGTCTGCTGCGGCATCTGAAAGTCGTCGGTACGGACAAGGAGTTGCACGCGGCGTGGCGAGACGCCGGCGGCCACGCGCTCACGCTCAGCATGCTCGGACGCTTCATTGCCGACGCCTACGAAGACCGCGACATCCGCCGCTACCGCGAGGTGAAGTTCGAGGCGGCCGACCAGGAGCACCAGGGCCGTTCGGCGTTCAAGGTGATGATCGCCTACGAGCGGTGGCTGAAGAGCGGCGGGCCGGAGCGTCAGCGGGAACTGGCCATGCTGCGCCTGACCGGCCTGTTCGACCGGCCGATGGCAAAGAGTTGCCTGCAAGCTCTTCGTGCGGAGCCGTCGATTCCGGGGCTGACCGACGCGCTGGTGAGGCTGACTCCGCAGCAGTGGAACATCGCGGTGAAACGGCTGAGCGAGGTGGAACTCCTCTCCGTCTCGCCCGACGCGATCGACGCCCACCCGCTGATCCGCGAGTACTTCGCAGCTCAGTTGCAGCGAGAGCAGCCGGAGGCGTTCCGGGCAGCCCATGCGCGGCTGTTCGACTACCTGTGCGAGAACACGCCGCACCGCCCGGACGACCTCGACGGCTTGGCCCCGCTCTACGAAGCCGTCACCCACGGCTGCCTCGCCGGACGACATCAGGAGGCGTGCGACAAGGTCTACGTCGACCGCATCCTCCGTGGCACGGGGCAAGGCGGCAACTACAGCACGTTCAAACTCGGGGCGATCGGGGCCGACCTCGCGGCGGTGGCGGCCTTCTTCGTGCCGTCGTCATCGGGGCCGTGGAGCCAGTTGTCGCCGAATCTGACCGCCGCCGCTCAGGCATGGCTGCTGAACGAGGCCGCGTTCAGACTCCGTGCCCTCGGCCGCTTGACCGAAGCGCTGCAACCGATGCGTGCCGGGTTGGAGATGCGGGTTCAGCAGGAGGCTCGGAAAAACGCCGCGATCGTCGCCGGCAACCTGAGCGAGCTGGAGGTAACGCTGGGCCGGTTGCCGGACGCCGTGACCGACGCCCGCCTGTCGATCACCTACGCCGACCAGAGCGGCGATGCATTCCAGCGAATGGTCAATCGCATCACGGCGGCGGATGCCTTGCACCAGTCCGGCCAGCGGGCCGAAGCCGGCGCCCTCTTCGCCGAGGCCGAACGGCTGCAGCAGAAAAGGCAGCCGCAGTTCGACCTGCTTTATTCGCTGCAAGGGTTCAACTACTGCGACTGGCTGCTGGCTCCCGCCGAACAGGCGGCATGGCAGCGCCTGCTCGACCAGTCCCGCTCGAACTCCGAATCTCAAGTCTCGGTTGGTCTGTCCGAGATCGAGCCCCGGGCGGCGACGACTCTCAACTGGGCGATCGACAACGACTTGTCCCTCTTGACCGTCGCCGTCGATCACCTGACCCTCGCACGCGTCGGGCTGATCCGGGCGATCCTGGCGAACCCGCTCCCACAGCCGACGCTCGACCTGCCGCACGTCGTTGTCGCCGTCAACGGCCTCCGCGCCACGGGGCAGGTGTACTACCTTCCCCGCGGCCTGCTCACCGTCGCGCTCTACCACTTCGTCCGCGGCGAGCACGACCTCACCCTGAAGCACCTGGCCGAAGCCCAGCAGATCGCCGAGCGCGGCCCCATGCCGCTCTTCCTCGCCGACATCCACCTGACGCGAGCGAGGCTCGCGGGAAGGATGAAGGCGGAGGGCGGATGGGTGAAGGTCGATGCGAAGGCCGAGCTGGCCAAGGCGGCCAAGCTGATTCGGGAACTCGGCTATGGCCGTCGTTACGAAGAACTCGCCGACGCCGAAGCGGCGTTGGCCTGACCGCTCCGAGGAGTTCCGACGATCACGCCTCCGGGTCGGAGGCTTGCGGCGCTCACAGCGCCTGGAGCGAGCTGCGCCGCGTGGCGGTGATCGTGCGAGAGCAAGCCACCGACCCGTGAGTCGCGCATCGCTCGGCCGCTGGCAGTCGTGCCTCCCGACTTCGGCTGTTTGAGATCGCTTCTGATCCCTTCAAGCGTTTTCTCGGCGAGTTGGCGTCCGGCGATGGCAACCAGCGCGTGCTGGGCAGTGAACCTGGCGGAAGCCAGCGGCGTCGAGTCGCCTCGGAACGCCGCGCTGAAGTTCCTGTCGCGGTCGTGGAGCAGGAAGCGCTGCGTTCGCAGGAAGCCCAAGAAGCTGTCGAAGCAAGCGGCCGCTTGCGCGCGACCTTCCTCACGAAGACGTCGTCAGGGTTGAGCGCACGCCCGACGACCTCTTAGCGCGCGTGACCAGGCCGCTGCCGAAGTCGAGGTACCTGTTCGCGCGACCACTTTCAGCCCAATCCTCAGCCGATCGGAAGTGCCCGGCTGCGATCGAGGATTTGGTCGTACGCACGATCCACGAGTTCCGTCGCGCTCGCTACGATCCCGCCCCTCCGTTCCACCGGGCTCGGACCGACCCTCGCCGCGTTCGTGCGCCCACGGCGCCGCATGTGGCTCCACCACGAGGCTCCACGCCATGCGCACGATCAAGGGACCGGCGATCTTCCTGGCGCAGTACATGGGCAATGCGGCGCCCTTCGACACGCTCGACACCATCGCCGATTGGGCGGCCGGACTCGGCTACGTCGGGCTGCAGATCCCGACCTGGGATCCGCGCGTGATCGACCTGAAGCGCGCGGCGAAGAGCAAGGCGTACTGCGACGACTGGCGCGCCGGCCTCGCGGCGAAGGGGCTGCAGCCGACCGAGTTGTCGACCCACCTGCAGGGGCAGCTGGTCGCGGTCCACCCCGCCTACGACGAGCTCTTCGACGGCTTCGCCGATCCGAGCGTGCGCGGCAACCCGAAGGGGCGCACCAAGTGGGCGATCGAGCAGGTGAAGCTCTGCCTGAAGGCGAGCCAGAACCTCGGGCTCACCGCGATGGCCACCTTCAGCGGCGCGCTCGCCTGGCCCTTCCTCTATCCGTGGCCGCAGCGCCCGGCCGGCCTCGTCGAGGAGGCGTTCAAGGAGCTTGCCCGTCGCTGGCTGCCGATCCTCGACTACGCAGAGGAGTGCGGCGTCGACTGCGCCTACGAAGTCCACCCGGGCGAGGACCTCTTCGATGGCGCGACGGTCGAGCGGTTCCTGACTGAGGTGAAGGGCCACTCGCGCGCGCAGCTGCTCTACGACCCGAGCCACTTCGTGCTGCAGCAGCTCGACTACCTGCACTACTTGGACCTCTACCACGACCGCATCAAGATCTTCCACGTGAAGGACGCTGAGTTCCGGCCCAACGGCCGCGGCGGCGTCTACGGCGGGTACCTGGGCTGGGCCGATCGCGCCGGCCGCTTCCGGTCGCTCGGCGACGGGCAGATCGACTTCAAGGCGATCTTCAGCAAGCTCGCCCAGTACGACTACCCGGGCTGGGCGGTCGTCGAGTGGGAGTGCGCGCTGAAGGACAACGTGCAGGGCGCCAAGGAAGGCGCCGAGTTCGTGAAGTCGATGATCATCCAGACCGCGAAGAAGAGCTTCGACGACTTCGCCGCGTCGGGCATCGACGCGAAGAAGAATCGCCGGCTGCTCGGGCTCTGAGGGGGATCGCAGACCGCGGCGCAGCGAGCCGCGTGCGGCTCACTCGAGCGTCAGCACCTCGCTCTGCGAGTCGACCAGCTTCCCGCTCCAACCGATCGCGTAGCCGCGGAACTGCCACGCCTGGCCGGCGAGGCCGGGCGGGACCGTGGCGTCGAGCGCGAGCTCGCGCGCGGCGTCGAGCACGCCGAAGGCGACGAACTGCCCGATCGGCAGGCCGTTGATCGACTCGAGCAGCAGGGCGGCGGGGACGCCGACCGGGCCGCCGCGGATCGCCGCATCGACCGTGGCGCCGGCGGGGGCGCTCTGCGGCGCGATCTCGAGGTAGAGGTCGTCGAGCTCGAGCAGCGCGACGCGACCGGTGCGATCGCCATCGAGCGACGCCGCGATGTCGATCGACGCGAGCCACGGTCCGTCGGCGCGCGGCGCCGCTTGCGGCAGCCACGGCGGCGGCGCGGCGCCGCGCCACGACGGCTCGTACGCGAGTCCGTCGGCGGTGATCGCCCGCAGCAGCGCGCCATCGCGGCCCGAGCGCAGCTCGAGGCGCGAGTCGCTCGCGCCGGGCACGCCGGCGACGCCGACCACGAAGTCGCCGCGGCCGTCGCCGTCGCAATCGGGCACGGCCGCCATCGAGCGCCCGTAGAGCTCGAGCGCGACGCGACCGGGGATCGACGCGTAGACGCTCCAAGTCGAGCTGGCGATGAGGTCGACGCGACCGGCGGAGCGATGCCACCACGTCTCGGCAGCGATTGCGAGCTCGGGGAGGCCGTCGCCGTCCTGATCGTCGATCGCGATCACTTCGATGCCGAAGCGATCGCTGTCGTAGAAGCCGTCGATGGTGTGCAGCTCGCTGCCGTCGATGCCTGACACGAGCCGGACCCGGCCCCAAGTGGCGGCGTATGGGTAGTTGAAGCCGAAGGACGGGCCGCCGAGCGCCCAATCGATGACGCCGTCACCGTCGATGTCGCCTGCCGCGGCGACCGCCGTGCCGAGCTCTTCGCCGAAGCCGCCGGGGGCATCGCCGTTCACGCGGAAGATCCGCTTGCCGGTCGCCACGTCGTGCACGTCGACACGGCCCGCACGATCGAAGATGCTGTAGACCGCGCGCTGTGGCGAGCCGACGGCCACGTGCACCGCGCCGCCCGGTTGAGCGGCCATCGCGATCGCCTCGCTGAAGCGGACGTCGCTCACGTTCGAGGTGAGCGTGCGCAGGAGCGAGAGGTCGACGCCGGAACGGATCTCGACCACCTCGTCGAACGGGTCGTAGCCGGAGCTCGAGGAGTGCGCGGCCCACCAAGCGACGCCGCCGACCGCGAGGTCGGTGACGCCATCGCCGTTGACATCGGGCAGCGCGACGATCCGGCCCATCAGCCCGGCGTCGGGCTCGCGCCGCAGCTCGCGGCCGTCGCCGCCGGCGCGCATCACCAGATCGCGCGCTGCGTCGAGGTTGGCCCATTCCGACGTCGAATCGGCGAGGACCAGCTCGGGGAGCCCGTCGCCGTCCTGATCGTCGACGAAGGCGACGCCACCGCGCCAATAGGAGTCGTGCGCGACTCCGTCGAAGGCGAAGAGCGTGGAGTCATCGGCGAGCGATCGGCACTGGACGCCGCCACCCGCGCGCGCACCGGACGGGACCGGCAGGCTGCCGAGCAGCAGCTCCGGCACGCCGTCGCCGTCGAGGTCGCCGCCCGCCGCCAGCGATTGCGCGAAGCTCTGCTGGCCCGGCGCGTCGTCGACCACGCGCAGCAGTTCGCTGCCATCGCGGCCGGAGCGGATCGTCACGTGGTCGCCGGCCGCGTCGTTCGCCGTGACGCCGAGATCGGCCCTGCCGTCGAGATCGACATCGCCGACGCCGGCGCAGCGCGCGCCGAGCTCGCCACCGGTGGGGGCGAGGAAGGTGTGGAGCGTGGCTCCCGTCGCGCCGGACACCACGTGGGCTCGGCCGGCGGTGCTGCTGGTGGGGGTGCGCGGCGCCGAGACCAGCAGGTCGGGAAGCGCGTCGCCGTCCACGTCGCCTGCGCCGGCGACGCAGAGCGACTGGGTCGCCGACCAGGTCGAGAGCAGGACGGTCGAGTGCAGCAGCGACTGGCGCGTGGCGCCCGACCAGACCTCGACGTTGCAGTTCGGCTTGCTGCTGCTCAGCGTCTTGAAGCTCTCGGCGGTGAGCAGGTCGCCGATGCCGTCGCCATCGAGGTCGCCGAGCGCCGCGATGCGCCGCGCGTCGCCGAAGCGCGTCTCATGGGAGGTGCCGGTCACGCTGCCGAGCACCGCCCGAGTCGCACCAGAGAAGAAGTCGACGCGGCCCTTGACCCCCGAGCCGACGAAGCTCGGGATGCCGACGGCGAAGTCGGCGATGCCGTCGCCATCGAGGTCACCCAAGCCCGCGAGCGACGCGCCGAAGCGGTCGCCGCCGGTCGCGACGCCGCGCAACTCGAAGAGCTCGGTTCCGCTCGCGCTCGAGCAGGCGATCACCGCGTCGTCGGCGTGCGTCGCGTCCTGCGGCGCCCCGATCAGCAGGTCCTCGAGGCCATCACCATCGAGGTCGCCGGCGGTCGCCAGCACGGCGCCGTAGTTCGCGCGCGTGGCGTGGCTCCACTCGCGCAACGTCGCACCGTCGACTCCGGAGCAGAGCCGCACCGCACCGGTCGTCGGCACGTAGCTCCCGCCGGCCGGCGCCAGGCCGATCGCGAAGTCGCGCACGCCGTCACCGTCGAGATCGCCGAGCCAGCAGAGGCTGTCGCCGACGACTTGCCGGCGCGTCTCGCCGTGGAACGTCCAACGCTCCTGCTGGGCGGGCAGCAGCGTCGGCAGCAAGGCCAGTAGCTCGGCCGGCACGAGGGAGATGGCGAAGTTCATCGGCGACTCCATCCGCGATCGGCAGGTACGTCGCGCGATCCACGGATCGCGCCACGCCGCCTCCGCCTACTCGAACCGCAGCTCCTGCTCCGGGCTCGCGTTCACCCGGCCGTCGAAGCCGAGCGCGAAGCCCTGCAGGTTCCAGCTCGTGCCAGCGAGGCCGGGGGGGACGACGCCGCACGCGTACCACTCGCCAGCGACATCGAACGACCCGAAGCCGAGCAGCTGGCCGTCGGGCACGCCGTCGATCGCGGTGCGCACGAGGACGGCGGGGGCGCCGGTCGGCGCGCCGCGCAGCCACGCGAAGACGGTGGTGTTCGCGACGGCGGCCGGCGGCTCGATCTGCAGCAGCAGCTCGGAGAGGCGGACCATCCAGACCGCGCTGCTCGGCGCGTAGCGGTCGAACTCGGCCGCGATCAGGTCGGGGAGCGCGTCGCCGCTCGGCGAGCCGGCCGCTTGCCACGGCGCCGCACCGGCGACGGTGAGGTTCCCGAGCCCCGACAACGTCCCCTCGAACTGTCGCATCAGCAGGCCGAGCGTCGCGCCGGAGCGCACCTCGACCCGCAGCGGCGCGTGGGCGATCGCGGCCCAGTCGCCGATCGAGTCGCCGTTCACGTCGGGGAGCGGCGCGATCTCGGAGCCGATCCGGTCGCCGATGACGCTGCTCTCGAGCTTCGCGTGGAGCCGCGCACCGCCGCCGGCGAAGAGATGGACGATCCCGCCGCGCATCGCCGTCGTGCTGATCGACCGCACCGCGAACTCGCGGGCGCCGTCGCCGTCGAGGTCGTCGAGCGCCGCCACCTCGCTGCCGAACCGCTCGTGGAGGTCGCTGCCGAACCGCTCGCGCAGCTGCGTGCCGTCGACTCCGGAGAGCAGCGCCACGCGGCCGGTGGTGATGCGGCCGTCGAAGCCGTCCGGCGCGCCGACGACCCAGTCGCCGACGCCGTCGCCATCCTGGTCGCCGACGAAGGCGCACGCGGTGCCGAACTCCTCGACGCCGAGGCCGGCGACGCCGAAGCGGAGCGTGCCGCTCGCGACGTCGTAGCAGTCGACGCGGCCGGCGTGGTTCCCGTCGCGCGGCGAGCCGATCAGCAGCTCGATCGCGCCGCTGCCGGGCTGCACGCCGGCGGCGAGGTGCTCGCCGAAGCCGGTGGCGACCGGATCGCCCCCGTCGAACGCGCGCAGCCGCCGGCCATCGGCGCTGGAACGGACGTCGACCCGCGACTTCACGCCGAGCCGCCGCTGCGTGCCGACCGCGATCTCGTCGTGGCCGTCGCCGTCGAGGTCGGGCAGCGCGACGACGTCGCCGCTCGGGTCGTAGGTCGTCGGCAGCCGCCGGATCGCGCTGCCGTCGCGGCCCGAGTGGATCAGCAGCCCCTCGCCCGCCACCGAGCCCGGGCTGGCCGCCACGAAGTCGGTCGCGCCGTCGCCGTCCACGTCCTCGAGCAGCGCGAGCGGCCCGCCGAACGGGCGGTTCCACGCCACGCCGAGCCGCTCGTGCAGCAGCGCTCCGCTCGGCAACGCGTGCGACGCGAGCGCGCCGCTGCTCGCCTCGGCGGTGCCGACGTCGGGGTCGCCGATCAGGAGGTCGGCGTGACCGTCGCCGTCGAGATCGGCGTCGGCGACCAGCGTCCGCCCGAAGGCATGGCCATCGGGTCCTCGGAGGGCGACGACCTCGCTGCCGTCGCTGCCCCGCCGCAGCGAGACGGTCGGCTGGCGAGTGACCTGGAACGGATCGTCGGCCAGCACGAGCTCGGGGATGGCGTCGCCGTCGAGATCGCCGCAACGCGCCGCCACCACCCACGACGCGCCGATGCCGCCGCGCAGCCGCAGCAGCTCGCTGCCGTCGGCGCCGCTCAGCACGAAGCAGGCGCTGGCGACGAACAGGGAGACCGGCGGCGCGCCGACCGCGAAGTCGGGTGCGCCGTCGCCGTCGAGGTCGCCGACGGGAGCGATCGAGCTCGGCAGGAAGGCGCTATCACCGGCGCGATTGAAGCGGACCGCGAGGAGCTCTGCGCCAGTCGCCGGCGAGACGATGCGAGCGACCCGGTCGCGCGCTCCCGTCCCGTCCTCGTCGAGCAACGCCAGCTCGGCGCTGCCGTCGCCGTCGAGGTCGTCCTGCCGCACCAGCCGCTCGCGCTCCCCGAGCTGCACGAACTTCGCGCTGCCGAAGAAGCTGCGCAGCACGACGCCCTGTGCGCCGTCGACGACGTGGACCGCACCCGAATCGCGGCCGTTCCCGTCCTCGTCGGGTGCGCCGACCGCGTAGTCGGGGAAGTGGTCGCCGGTCAGGTCGCCGACCGCGACGACGGTGGTGCCGAAGCGGCTCTGCGCTGCCGGCGCGGCGTACTCGCGCAGCAGGCGGCCGTCGACTCCCGACACGACGCGCGCGACCTCGAGCCCGGCGATGCCGAGCAGCAGGTCGTTCACGCCGTCGCCGTCGAAGTCGCCCGCGTCGGCGACCGCGTCGCCGAAGCCCACCTGCGACTCGCCCTCGACCTCGAGCAGGAGCGAGAGATCGCGGCCGGAGAGGACGCGCACCGCGCCCGGCACGCCGAGCACCTGCGGGAACGCGTCGGGCGCGCCCACCACGAAGTCGGCGATGCCATCGCCATCGCGATCGGGCAGCCGGGCGATCGACCGGCCGAGCCGCTCGCTGTGCCAGCTGCCGCCGATCCGCCACGCCTCCTGTTGCGCCGCGGCGAGCGGCGACACGACCAGCGCCGCCACGGCGGCGGCCACGGTGGAGGCCACGGCGGCGGCGAAGGTGCGCCGCGGTGTCGCCGGCAGCGCTTCGCGCGCGAGCCTCGTCGGGTGGATCATCGCGTTCTCTCCTGCCGCCCTCGCCTTCCTCGCGACGGCAGGAGAATCGCCGCGAATCGCGAGACCGCAACCCCCGCGCCGGCGAGCCGCGATGTCACGAACGGGGCGACCGGGGCGCCTGCTGCGGCGTGGCCTCAGTCCGCCAACTTCCGGCGCACGGTCGCCGCGAAGTGGAGCAGGTCGCCGAGCCGGTGCTCCAGCACGTCGTGCACGATCCGCAGGTCGACATCGGCGTAGCCGTGCACCAGGACGTTGCGGAAGCCGACGATCTGCCGCAGGACGTCGAGCCGTGCGTGGTCGAGCCACCCGGCTTGCTCGAGGCGCTGGCGGATGACGTCGGGGCTGGTCATCGCTTCGCGTGGTCGGCAGCGCGGTAGAGGGCGAGCAGCGGCACGAGATCCCAGTACTCCTTCATGGTGCGGACCTCGAAGGCGACGCGCCGAGCCGCGTCGCGCTCGACATCAGCAGCGCGACGTCGACGTCGCTGCCGGCCTTCGCGGTACCCCGTGCGACGCTGCCGTAGAGCCACGCCGCAGCGATCGGCCGCGGGCTCGCCGCGACGACTCCTCGCACGATCGATGCGACCTGCTCGCGCTCCATGGCGCGGGAGGATCGCGCGCACGCCTCCGCCTACTGCAGTCGGACCATCCGCACGGCGCCGGGCGCGAGGAACGTCGTGACGGTGAGCTGCAGCGCATCCTGCGTGAAGGCGAGCGGCTGGCCGGTGATCGCGTCGGTGACGGCGCCGATCGTGCCGAGCGCGAGCGCCGCCTTGTCGACGGCGAGCGTCGCGTGGCGGCCGATCGTGCCGTCGTTCAGCAGCGTGAAGAGCGGCAGCGCGCCGAGCGGCGCATCGCCGAACCGCTCGCAGAGCAGGTCGCGGTGCGAGGTGGTGGCGTGCGTCACCGGCCGCCAGCCGGCGAGGTCGAGCTCGCGCACCAGCGGCACGTACTTCTTGAAGAGGCCGCGGTCGCGCTCGTAGAGCAGCGGATCCTCGAAGTAGGGGAAGGTCGCCGCGTCGGCCGAGAAGCAGCTGGCGAAGTGGCCGTAGAAGAGGCAGCGCTCCATGTAGCGGCGCATGTCGGCGTGGTCGAACTGCGCGAAGTCGGTGTTCTGGAGCAGGCAGAACGGGCGGCGGAAGGCGGCGACGCGGCGCCACAGGAGCGTCGCATCGCTCTCGGGTGCGCTGCCCCAGTTCGCCTCGATGCCGAGGTAGTCGAAGTGGAGCGCGGCGGCGCGCACGTGCGGCGTGAAGGCGTTGCCCATCAGCAGGCGGCCGGCGGCGCGCTCGCGCTCGGCGTGCGCGGCGGCGACCGCGGCGACCTGCGCCGGCGGCCAGAGCGCGACGGCGAAGCTGCCGCGCGCGAAGGTGAGCGGCGTGCGCGTGGCCGCGAAGTTCGAGCGGCGCAAGTCGAGGCGATCGGCGAAGTAGGTGGTGCAGGAGTCGAGGTAGGCGCCCTCGAGCGTCGCGCCGAGCGCGTTCCACGCCGCGGCCGATGCGTCGATGATCGCGGCGAAGTGGTCGAAGGGGGACGGCCAGCCGCGGCCGAGCGGATCGGGCAACCCCGCCTCCGGGTTGCACGAGACGAGGCAGCTCCAGCCGCTGCCCGAGATCCATGGCCGCTGCAGGATCAGGTGGTGGTAGGCGCCGCTCGCGTCGTGCGCGCCGCCGACGTCGACCGCGCGCGCCAACGACGTGACGAGCGGCGGGTAGCCGACGCCGCTCTGCTGCGCGGCGAGGCGCGCGAGCGCGTCTCCGTAGGTCGGCTGCGTCGCGAAGTCGCCGAGGTCGACCCAGTCGTCCCACGGCTCGACGTAGCAGAACGACGCGATGCCGAGCGCGTCGTCGGTGGCGACCGCGTTGTCGCCTTCATGCACCGCGAAGCCGAAGTCGGCGACGTTCGGGATCGTCGCGGGAGCGGTGAAGGCGATCCACGTGCCGGCGGGCCCGAAGCGCCGCTCGGCGAGGCGGGGGAAGAGCGCCGCCTGCTGCTCGAGGCCGCTGCGCATCGGGAAGCGCGGATCGGCGGCGGCGACGAAGGCGGCGAGGTGCGCGCGCGAGGGGGCCGCGAGCGGCTCCGGCGCGAGGCCGATCGGGAACGACAGCACGAGGCCGCCGCCCGGCTCGGTGGCGGCGCGGAGGCGGTAGGGGGCGGCGAGGCCGGGCGGGGCGCCGAACGCGAGTGCCGGAGCGCCGGCGGTCGCGCTCGAGAGCGCGAGCAGCGAGTAGTTCGCGAGGCGGCCGTCGCCGAACGGCAGCCCCTGCAGGGACTCCTCGAGGTCGAGGTACTCGAGCCACTGGTTGGTCCGCTCGACGCGCGTCGTGCCGCGCGGTTCGGTCTGCAGCAGCGCGCCGCCCAGCGCGAGCGGCAGGCGGAGCTCGACCTCGAGCGCGCGATCGCCGCCGCGTCGATCGGTCACGTCGATGGCGGCCACGATGCCGTGCGCCGCGCCGCGCCACTCGAGCGCGACGTCCAAGTCGAGCGCCGCGAGCGTCCCGCGCTGGCGCGCGAAGCGGCCGGCGGGATCGGCCTGCAGCGGGGCGGCGAGGCGCGCGCGCACGCGGCCAGCGGGCGTCACCGCGCGCGCGGCGTCGATCCAGCAGCTGCCCGGCTCGACCTTCTGCCACGCCGCGAAGAGGCGCGCGGCGCGCGGCGGCGCCGTGACGATGCGGGCGATCGGCGTGAACGAGCTGCCCGCCGGCTCGGGATCGCCGAGCACGACGCCGAGCGTCTGCCAGCTCGCGTCGACCCAGATCGCGACGAGCCGCGCCGCCGCGCCCTGCTTGCGGGCAGAGAGCAGCAGCTCCTCGCCCGGAGTCACGGCGAACGAGTAGCTCTCGATTGCCTCGCCGCCGCTGCCATCGAGGCGGAGGCTCCGGGTGCCGTCGTCGGCGACGCTCGCGTCCAGCGTCGCGCTGCCGCCGCTGCCCCAGAAGTCGGCGAAGAGCCACGCGTCGGGGAGCGAGTCGCCGTCCTGGTCCTGCTCGAAGGAGGGGTTGGCGAGGCGGTTCGTCTCGCCGGCCGTCGGCGTGCCGAGCGCCGCGACGTCGGTGACGAAGAGGCCGCCGCTGGAGCGGTCGGAGCCGCCGTTCGCGCCGCCCTCGAGCTCGAACGGACGCGCGCCGTGCGCGATGCGGGCGAAGCGGCCGTCGGCCGTGAAGCCGAGCTCGAGCCGATCGGCCGAGCGGACCGCGCCGACGGCGACGAGGCGGTCGGACTGCGCGAGCGCGGAAGCCAACAGCAGCGCGAAGGAGCCATCCATGCCGCCGGACGATAGGGGCCGCCACGCGGACGCGCGATGCCACGGTGGCGGGGTTGATTCTTCCGCCGGAAGAATCCTCCCCGCCACCGTGGCGGAAGAATCAACCCCGCCACCGGCGTTCGCGCGCCACCTGCGTTCGCGTCATTCGAACTGGAGCAGCTGCGGGTCGGTGTCGATCACGCGGCCGTTGAAGCCGACCGCGTAGCCCTGCAGGGTGTACTCGAGCCCCGAGAGGCCGGGCGGGACGAGGTCGGTGACGGTGAACTGGCGCAGCGGGTCGAACATTCCGATCGCCACCCACTGGTAGATCGGCAGCCCGTTGATGTCGACGAGCAGGATCCCGCAGCGGTTGCCGGCCGGTCCGCCGCCGAGGCGCAATTCGATCGGCAGGCCCGCCTGGGCCGTCGGCGGATCGAAGTGGAGCAGCAGGTCGTCGAGCGCGACCATCCACGCCTCGGTGATGCCGCGTTGCGCGAAGCGGTCGATCAGCAGCAGGTCGCCGAACGAGTCGCCGTTGGCGGAGACGGGCGAGCGGGCCGCGCGCACCGCCACGTAGGTGTCGGCCGAAGGGTGGAACGCGACGTAGTACCGCCCGCCGGTGGCGCCGTCACGCAGCTCGTGGCGCGGAGGGGAGGCGGCCTGTGCGATCCACTCGAGGACGCCGTCGCCGTTCAGATCGTCGGTCGCCTCCAGCAAGCTCCCGAGCGCGGCGTTCGGCTGTCCGCCGCTCACCGTGCGCAGCAGCGCGCCGGTCGCGCCGCTGAGGAAGTGCACCTCGCCCTCGTTCACCGTCGCGCCCGTCGCGCTGGCTGCGAAGTCGATCACGCCATCGCCGTCGAGATCGCCCATCGCCGCCAGCGCGAGACCGAAGTGCTCGCGCGGGCCGGCGCCGAGAAGCTCGTACACCTCGGCGCCGCTGGCCCCCGACACCACCACGACGCGACCCGCGTAGCGACCGGCGCCGCCGTGCCACGGCCCGCCGATCGCCCAATCCCCGACCGCGTCGCCGTCGACGTCGCCGAGGTACGCCATCGCGCTCCCGAAATCCTCGGCGTACCAGTTCCCGGTCGCGCGCATCAGCGACGCTCCGGTGACGAGGTCGAAGACCTCGACTTCGCCGGCGTCGTTGGCGCCCGAGGAGGACGACGGCGCACCCACTGCGAGGCGCGCCGAGCCGTCGCTCTCGATCCCGAGCTCCAGGGCGGCGCCGAAGCCGCCGCCTGTCGTCGACGAGGAGACGAGATGGAGGAGCGTCTGTCCCGTCACGCTCGAGATCACGTCGACGCTGCTCACGCCGAACGCACCGAGACCGACCGCGAGATCGTCGAGACCGTCGCCGTCGCGATCGGGCACCGCGAGGAGCGCGAAGGGCGGGAGGGCGACCGGATGGACCCGCCACACGCTGCCGTCGCGGCCGGAATGGATGCGGACCTCGTCCGTCGAGAGGTCGGGAGTCGCGTGACTGGCGGCGAAGTCGGAGGCGCCGTCGCCGTCGAGGTCGCCGATCTGGGCGATCGCGCCCTTGAATCGATGGTCGACGCCGCGCCCCTCGATGCGGGCGATCAGCGATCCGCTCGGCCAGCGCTGCAGCCGCAGCTCGCCGACGGAGACGCCGAGCCGATGGGCGTCTCTGTCGCCGATCGCGACATCGAGGGTGCCGTCGCCGTCGAAGTCGATGCCGGCGACGAAGTCGCGCCCGGTCGAGCCGGCCGGCGTGCCGACGATCGTCCCGAGCGAGTGGCCGTCGGTGCCGCTCGCGAGCTCGACGATCGGGTCGTTCGTCAGCGAGTCGGTGAACGAGAACGCGAAGTCAGGCGTTCCGTCGCCGTCGTGATCCCCGGCGCCGCCGACGCTGAACCATCCGTCGAGAACGTCGCGATCGATGCGCAGCAACGATCCCCGGCGCGCTCCCGAGAGCACGAACGCGCGACCCTGCACTTGCTGCGGGCGGTTCGGCACGCCGCCGACCACGAAGTCGCGAACGCCGTCGCCATCCTGGTCGCCGAGCGCGCTGATCGAGGTCAGGTCGACCGACTCGCGCACGCCGCTGTCGAACTTCGCGCTGAAGAGGGGCGTCCCGGTCGCGGCGGAGAGCACGCGCACCACGCTGTACGGGAACTTCACGCCCGCCTCGGCGTCGAGCAGCCCGAGCTCGGCGACGCCATCGCCGTCGAGGTCGCCGAGGTTCGCCATCCGCTGCGGCCCGCCGAGCGCAGCGGAGGCGTCGCTGCCGTCGAAGCGGTGCAGCTCGACGCCGGTTGAACCGGAGAGGATGCGCACGACGCCGGCGCGCACCGAGCCGACCAGCTCCTTCGGCGCGCCGAGCGCGAAGTCGTCGATGCCGTCGCCATCGACGTCGCCGAGCGCGACCGCTGCGGCGCCGAACTGGCCGGTCGGGTCGCTGCCGGTGAGCGTGTGCAGCAGCGCACCGGTCGCGCCCGAGTAGATGCGGCCGATGCCGCCGATCGTCGGGTCGCCGGCGCTGCCGACGTAGTGCTCACCGACGCCGTCGCCGTCGAGGTCGCCGAGCGCGGCGACCGCGAGGCCGAACTCCTCGCCGACGGGGCCGGCGAGCTCGCGCAGCAGCGAGAGGTCGCGGCCCGAGAGGAGCAGCGCACGGCCGGCCGGCGCGCCTTGGCTCGAGCCGGGCACGCCGACCAGCAGATCGACGACGCCGTCGCCGTCGTGGTCGCCGACCGCGGCGATCGCGTGGCCGAGCTGCTCGCTCTGCACGCGGCCGGCGACGCGCCAGAGCTCTTGTTGCGCGGCGGCGTCGGCAGCGAGCAGGGCGCCGAGGAGGGGAGCGGTTGCTGAGAAGCTTCGTGGTGGGTGCATGGGCGGTCTCGCGATGGAAGAAGGGCCCCCGAGCGGTCGTTTCGCACGCAACGTCAGCACCCCGCGCCGGTTCGTCGTGCGCGAGCTGGAATACGGGCGGGGCTGGGAAGGTGCAGCGACGCGCTCCCGTTCGTGACATCTCGCGACGCCGGCGCCGCGCCGAAACGACCGCGGCGGCGAAGGGTCGCCCCTCCGCCGCCGCGTTCGTGAATCCGATCGAGTGGGTGCTGCGGTGACTCGTCACCGTGGCGGAAGGATCAACCCCGCCACCAAGTGGATCACTGGAACTGCAGCACCTGCGCCGGCGAGTCGACCACGCGGCCGCGGAAGCCGACGCCAAAGCCCTGCACGGTGAGCGTCAGGCCGGCGAGGCCGGGCGGCACCGTGTCGGAGAGCGCGAAGGCGCCCTGCGGATCGAAGCTGCCGAGCCCGAGCCACTGGTTCACCGGCACGCCGCCGATGTCGAGCAGCAGCAGGCCGCACGCATTGCCCGCCGGGCCGCCGCGCAACCGCGCGAACTGCGTCGCACCCGCCAGCGCGACCGGCGGCTCGAACTGCAGCAGCAGATCGTCGAGCACGATCAGCCACGCCGCCGACAGGCCCGCTTGCTCGGCGACGTCGGCCAGGAGCAGGTCGGCGAAGCGATCGCCGTTGGCCGAGCCGGTCGCGTGCGCGGCCGGCGTCGCGAAGCGGACGCTCGCCGCCGTCGCGGGCAGCGTCGCGAGGAGGCTGCCGTTGCTGCTCGAGCGCAGTTCGACGCGCGGCGGGGTGAGGCCGCGCACGGCCCACTCGGCGCGACCGTCGCCATTCACGTCGGCGAGCGCCTCGAGCCGCTCGCCGAAGCGGTCGTCGCGGCCGAGCCCGCGCACGTTGCCGAGCAGCGTCCACGCGCCGCCGCGGTAGATGCGCACGTCGCCCTCGAAGCTGCCGCCCGTCTGCAGCGCCGTCGCCGCGAAGTCGGGGATGAGGTCGCCGTCGACGTCGCCGACGCCGGCCACCGCCGCACCGAACCAGTCGAGCGCGCCCGCGCCGAGCAGCGACTGCAGCGTGCCGCCCGCCACTCCCGACACGACCAGCACGCGACCCGCCTCCTTGCCCGCGCCGCCGTGCTTCGGCGCACCGAGCGCCCAGTCGCCGGTGGCATCGCCGTTCACGTCGCCGAGGAAGGCGACGTCCTGACCGAGCTGCTCGCCGAACCACGCGCCGAGCTTGCGGAAGACCAGCACGCCGCTCTGCGCGTCGACCACCTGCACTTCGCCGCCGTTCGAGACGCCGGCCGACGAGCGCGGCGCGCCGATCGCGAGGTGGGTCGCCCCGTTCGGCTGCACGCCGACGGCGAGCTGCTCGCCGAAGCGGTCGACCGCGTTGCCGCTGCCGTTCCACCGGCGCAGCAGCGCGCCGGTCGCCGACGAGCGCAGCTCGACGGCCGGGAAGCGGCTGGTGAGGTCGATGCCGATCGCGAGGTCGTCGAGGCCGTCGCCATCGAGGTCGGGCAGCGCGACGAGGTCGCCGTCCGGCGTCGCCGCGATCGAGTGGACGCGCAGCTCGCGGCCGTCGCGGCCCGAGTGGATGCGCAACTGGTCCGAGCTGAGCTGCGCCGTGCCGGGATCGGCCGCGGCGAAGTCGCTGGTGCCGTCGCCGTCGAAGTCGCCCATCTGCGCGACCGCGCCGCGGAAGCGCCGATCGGCCGGTTCGCCGGCGCGCCGCGCGATCAGGGTGCCGTTGGGCCAGCGCTGCAGCCGCAGCTCGCCGGCGGGGTCGCCATCGAGGTGCATGGTCGACTCGCCGATCGCGATGTCGGGCTGCCCGTCGCCGTCGAAGTCGGCGCCCGCGGCGAAGGCGCGGCCCGCAGTGCTGCTGGGCGTGGCGGAGAAGGCGCCGATCGAGGCGCCGTCGCTCAAGCGATGGAGCGAGAGGAGCGGCTCGGGAGCGAACGGGCTCGGAACCGTCGTCGAGATCACGAGGTCGTCGTTCGTGTCGCCGTCGACGTCGCCGCCGAGCGCGACCACGAACCACTCGGGAGAGCTGCCGAGGTCGATGCCGAGCAGCGTGCCGGTGCCAGCACCCGACAGCACGAAGGCGCGGCCGCCTCGCGCCTTCGGGTCGAGCGGCAGGCCGCCGACCACGAGGTCAGCCACCGCGTCGCCGTCGACGTCGCCCGCGCCGGCGATGGAGGAGAGCAGGTACTCGCTGCGCAGGCCGGTGTCGAAGCGGGCGGCGAGCAGCTCGACTCCCGTGGCGCTCGAGTAGATGCGCGCGACGCTGTAGGGCGCCGCCGTGCCCGGCTCGGCGTCGAGCACGCCGAGGTCGGCGCGACCGTCGCCGTCGAGGTCGCCGACGTTGGCGATGCGATCGGTGCCGCCGAGCGCGGCCGTGGCGTCGCTGCCGTCGAAGCGGCGCAGCTCGCTGCCGGAGGCGCCCGAGTAGATGCGGACCACGCCGACGCGCGTCGCGCCGACCAGCTCGTCGGGTGCGCCGATCGCGAAGTCGGCGACGCCATCGCCGTCGACATCGCCGAGCCCGACGGCCGCAGCGCCGAAGCGTGCGGCCGGGTCGGGCGACGTGAAGGTGGCGAGCAGCGCGCCGCTCGCGCCCGAGTAGATGCGGCCGATGCCGCCGATCGCGGCGGGGCCGTCGCTGCCGACGAAGTGGTCGCCGATCGCGTCGCCGTCGACGTCACCGATCGCGGCGACGGAGCGCCCGAACGACTCGCCGATCGGGCCGGCCAGCTCGCGCAGCAAGGCGAGGTCGCGGCCCGACAGCAGCAGCGCGCGTCCGGCCGGCGCGGTGCCGCGCGTGCCGGGCGACCCGACCAGCAGGTCGCGCGTGCCGTCGCCGTCGAGATCGTCGACGAGCGTCACCGCGTGGCCGAGCGACTCGCTGCGATCGAGGCCGGCGACGCGCCAAGCCTCCTGCTGAGCGAGCGCGGCGGTCGCAGTGGCCGCGCAGATCCACGGGACGGCGCGTACCGATCGATGCACCCTGGGCATGGGAGTCTCCTGGCTTCTTGGGGGGCGGACGGCCGTTCGACGGGCTTCGTGGAGCGGAGGGTTCCATCGCGCTCACCGTCGCCCGAGGCTTCGGTCGTCGACGGCGAGCTTGATGGCGCAGGAGTGTCGAGTCGGCAAGGGGGCCGCCGCCATCGCGCCGCGCCGCCGCCCCGATCGTGACATCCGCTTTGCGCCCCCTCTGCCGGTGCCGGGGAGTTTCCGTCCGGCGCGGTGGCGGGGAGTTTCCGTCCAGCGCGGTGGCGGGGAGTTTCCGTCCGGCCCGGTGCCGGGGATGTTTCTTCCGGCGGAAGAATCAACCCCGCCACCGTTCCACCGCCACCCCGTGCGCGTCACTCGAAGTGGAGCGCCTCGGCGCTCGAGGTCGCGAGCGCGCCGTCGAAGCCGATCGCGTAGCCGCGCAGCGTCCAGTCGAGACCGCTCATGCCGGGCGGGACGACGCTCGAGTCGCGGAAGACGCCGGTCGCGTCGCAGAAGCCGAAGTCGAGGAACTGCTCGAACGGCACGCCGTCGATCGCCTCGAGGTAGATCCCCGCGAACGCTCCCGCCGGCGCGCCGCGCACGTGGCCGATCACCCGCTCGCCCTCGGCGACCCGCTGCGGCGCGAGCTCGAGGAAGAGGGAGGGGAGCGCGAAGAGTCGAGCAGCACCGCTGACCTGCGCCTCGGGATCGACGGGGCGCGGCAGCGGCGTCGCCAACGCCAGGCGCGACCGCGCCGGCCCGGCGAGCGCGAGCGGTACCGCTGCGCCGATCGCGCAAACACCCGTGACGTCGCGTCCGCGCAACGTGGTGAAGCGCAGCCCGTCCTCGCCTGATCGCAGCTCGACGCCTTCGCGATGGGGCGTGCCGTCGATCGTCGCGAAATCGCGACGGTCGTCGCCTTCGAGATCGCCGAGCACGGCCAGGTTCCGGCCGAGCTGTTGCACCGCGTCACCATCGACGCGCCACTGCTCCGTCCACCGCTTGCCGGCGAACAGCACGATCCGGCCGCTCGCCCCGTTCGCGCCGGGCGCTCCCACCAACAGCTCGTCGAATGCGTCGCCATCGAGATCGGGCAGCGTCGCCAGCTCGCTGCCGAGCCGCTCGTGAGCCGCGCCGCCGAAGAGCTGACGCACCGTCGCGTAGCTCGTCCCGTCGACGATCGCGACGCGGCCCGCCTCGCTGCCAGCGGAATCGGACCCCGGCGATCCGATCGCGAAGTCGCCGCGCCCATCCCCTGTCACGTCGCCGAGCCATGCCAACGCGGCACCGAGCTCGTCATCGCGCGCGAGCCCGAAGCGCTGGTGGAGGCGCGCTCCGCTCGCGGCGTCGAAGAGGGTGACCGCGCCGCGCGGGAAGGCGGTGGGCGAGCCGCGCCGTTCGCCGACGAGCAGCACCACCTGGCCGTCGGGCTGCCGACCGGCCGCCAGCGCCGTCACTCCGCTCGCGCCGAGCCCGTCGCTCAAGGTGAGGAGCAACGAACCGTCGCGCGCCGAGCGGATCTCGACGTAGCCGCTGCCGCCGATCGCGAGCTCCTCGACTCCGTCGCCGTCGAGATCGGGCAACGCGGCCAACGCGACGGCGAAGGCCGGATCGTGGCGGTCGGAACGCTGGCGGCGCAGCAGCGATCCGTCGGCGCCGGAGAGCAGCGCCACCGATCCGGGAGAGAGTCCGGCGGCCTCGCCGATCGCCAGCTCGCCGATGCCGTCGCCGTCGAGGTCGCCGAGCGCGACGAACGGCCCTTCGCGCGCGAAGAGCTGATCGTCGCCGATCCGCTCGGCGAGGAAGGTCGCGCGCCGCGGCGAGGCGGTGAGCAGGCGGCCGTCGACCAGCATGCGCCGCGCGCCGGTGGCGCCGATCACGTTCCAGACCCACGGCTCTCCGAGCGCGAGGTCGGGCGTTCCGTCGCCATCGAGATCGCGCCCGCCGAGGAGCGCGTCGCCGAATCCGCGATCGAGCACCCGGTCGACGTAGCCGAAGTCGGCGGCGATCGTCGCGAGCGTCGCGCCGTTGCGCACCGAGCGGATCGTGAGCAGCTCCGCGGCGATGCTCGGGCTGCTGCCGCTCGCGTCGAACGTCGCGATGGCGAGCTCCTCGCTGCCGTCGCCATCGAGGTCGCCGGCCCGCGTGATGGCGCTGCCGAAGCTCTGCTGATCGAGGTGCCAGTGGCGCAGCCGTGCGCCGCTCCGCGACGAGAAGACCCACAGGTCGCTGTCGAAGATCGCTTGATCCCAGATCCCGGGCCGGGAGAGCGCGAGGTCGGGGAGGCCGTCGCCATCGACGTCGCCGATCGCGCCGAGCACCCACGGCAGATCGGAGCGCGCGTCGAACGCCGGCTCGCGAATCGTCCGCAGCGTGGCGAGGTCGCGCCCGCTCAGGAGTTCGATGGCGCGCGCGTCGGAAAGCGCGGCGCCCTCCCCGAGATGGCCGAGGGTGGCGAGGTCGGCGGCGCCGTCGCCGTCGACGTCGCCGATCAGCGCGAGCGTGCCGCCGAACTCGCGGTCGCCGTAACGCGCGCGCCGTCGAGCGAGCACGCGCCCATCGCGGCTTGAGATCACGGTCAGCGTGCCGGTCACTGCCCGAGCCGACTCTCGCGACGTGCGCGAACTGCCGCCGCAGGCGAGCTCGCTCGCGCCGTCGCCGTCGAGGTCGCCGAGATCGGCCAGCACGTCGCCGAAGGCATCGTCGGCCTGCGCTGGACGGAGTTCGCCGAGCCGTCGGCCGTCGACAGAGGAGAAGAGCACGACGAGCGAGCCTTGCGATGCGGTAGGAGCGGTCACGGCGAGGTCGGCGCGAGCGTCGCCGTCGAGATCGGCGATCGAGGCGACGGCCGTCCCGAACCCCGAGCCCGGCTCGCCCTGCAGCTCGAGCGCCGTCGCGAGCGTCGCACCCGACAGCAGGCGGGCGCGCGCGCTGCCCGGCGCGCCGACCAGCAGCTCGTCGATCGCGTCGCCGTCGCGGTCGGGGTGCCACGCGAGGCTGGCGGCGAAGCGCTCGTGGCTGCCGGAAGCGGCGTTGGTCCAGACGAGTTCTTGCGCGTGCGCGACGCACGGCGCCGACACGAGCAACGTCGCGAGCAGCGGGGCAAGCAGCGGAACAAGCAGCGACGCGGACGATGCGGCGGAGCGCATCGCGGCGCGAGGGTGGCAGAACGACATCGTGTCCCCCGTTCGTGGCAGGCAGCGCGTCATCGCCGCTGCTTCGACGCAGGGCGCCCATCGGCAACGTCCGTGCCGCGAGCCGCCGACGGGCGCGCGCAGGGCGAGGGCTCGCGATGGATCCTCCAGCAGGCTGAGTCGCGCGCAGTCGCACGACCCGTGGGCGGGGGCGCGCGCCGTGCGCGCCGCGCGAGTCCGCTCGCGCCGCATGTCGCCAGCCGCCCGGACGGAAACTCCCCGCCACCCGAGTTCCGGTGCCGGGGAGTTTCCGTCCGGATGCGGCGGCGGGGCGGTTACTCGAAGGTCAGCACCTGCGCCGCCGACGCCTTCAATCGGCCGTCGAAGCCGATGGCGAACCCCTGCACGGTGAGCGTGGTGCCGGCGAGGCCGGGGCCGACGTCGGCGCAGGCGAAGTGGTGGCCCTGCGTGTCGAAGCGGCCGAGCCCGATCCACTGCACCACCGGCACGCCGTTCACGTCGAGCAGCAGCAGCCCGGCCGCGTTGCCGCTCGGCCCGCCGCGCAGCCACGCGAAGACGGTGTCGCCAGCGCGCGCGATCGGCGGCTCGAACTGCAGCAGCAGATCGTCGAGCGCGACGAGCCACGCGCGACCGTGGAGCGACGGGTCGGCGGGATCGATCGCCAGCAGGTCGGCGATGGCGTCGCCGCTCGGCGAGCCGCGTTGCCACCGCACGGCGCCGGCGAGGCGCTGGAAGGCGGCCGTGCCGGTGACGGCGACGCGCGCCAGCAGGTGGCCCGCCGCGCCGTCGCGGAGCTCGAAGCGGGGCGGGGCCGACGCCAGCGCGGCCCACTCGTCGGCGCCGTCGCCGTTCAGGTCGCGCAGCGCGACCAGCTCGCTGCCGAACCGATCGTTCGGCGCCGATCCGTCGCTCTTCGACAGGACGCTCCACTTGCCTCCGGCGAGCACGGTGACGGCGCCCTCCTCGCTCGCGTACTCATCGCGCGCTGCCACCGCGAGCTCGTCGATCGCGTCGCCGTCGAGGTCGCGCAGCGCCGCGACGCGCCCGCCGAAATGGTCGCCCCCGGCGCCACCCGGCAGCGAGACGAGCGTGCCGCCCGCCTTGCCCGAGACGACCAGCACGCGTCCCGCCTCCTTGCCGGCGCCGCCATGGCCCGGGCCACCCAACGCCCAATCGCCCGTGCCTTCGCCATTCACGTCGCCGAGGAACGCGATGCTGCTGCCGAGCCCTTCGGCGAGCCACGTGCCCGTCTTGCGGAACTGCTGCACGCCGCTCGCGACGTCGAAGACCCAGACCGCGCCGCCACCGGTCGAGCCGAGGTTCGAACCGAGGGCGCCGATCGCGAGGTGGATCGCGCCCGAGGACTGCACGCCGACGGCGAGCGTCGCGCCGAATCGATCGACGGTGCCGGTGCCGGCGAAGCTCTGCAGCAGGCGGCCGTCGGCGCTCGAGCGCACCTCGACGCGCGCGGCCGCGATCGACGTGTCGAGGCCGATCGCGTAGTCGTCGTGGCCGTCGCCATCGACGTCGGGCAGCGTCGCCAGCGCGCCGTCGGGGCGGCCGCCCAAGCGGTGGTCGGCGAGGCTCGCTCCATCGCGCCCCGACAGGAGCCGCACCGAGAAGCGCGGCGGGCCGCTGCGCGCGACGTTGGCGACGGCGAAGTCGTTCGCGCCGTCGCCGTCGAGATCATCGAGTGCCGCGATCGCGTCGCCGAGCAGCAAGTCCTCGCCGGCGCCCGGCTGGCGCGCCAGCAGCCGCCCGCCCGGCCAGGTCCGCTGCTCGACGACGCCGACCGCGAGCCCGTCGTCGACCCACGCCGGATCGGCGAGCGTCACGTCGCGCAGCCCGTCGCCATCGACGTCGAGGTCGCACCGCAGCGCCCGGCCGGTCGCCGTGGCGGTCGCGCCGGTGATCGAGTCGAGCAGCGCGCCGTCGCTACCGGCGTGGAGCGAGATCGAGAACTGCGGTTGGCCGAAGCGATCGAACCGGATCGAGAGCACCACTTCGGCGAGCCCGTCGCCGTCGCGATCCCCGCTGTCGCGGGCGAGGAGTTCCTGCGCGATCTCGGGGCCGTCGACGACCAGGAGCTCCGCGCCGGTCGCGCTCGACAGCACGAGCGCGCGGCCGGGCAGAACGCCGCCGCCGTCGCGCGTGCCGATCAGCAGCTCGGCGCGGCCGTCGCCGTCGCGATCGGCGGTCGCGTCGATCGACGTGCCGTGGTAGCCGAGGCGGTTCCCGCCATCGAAGCGCACCAGCAGGAGCTCGGCGCCGCTCGCCGCGGAGACGAGGCGCGCCGTCTCGCCGGCGAAGGTGGGGGAGAGCTCGAACGCGAGCAGCGCGAGGTCGGCGTGGCCGTCGCCGTCGACGTCGCCGACGTTGGCCAGCCGGTCGCGATCGCCGAGCCGCGCCGCGCGGTTCGGCCCCTCGAACGACTGGATCACGTGGCCGTCGCGGCCCGAAAGCACGCGCACCACGCCGCGCTGCTCGCCGCGCGCGAGCTCGTAGGGCGCGCCGATCGCCACGTCGCCGAAACCGTCGCCGTCGACGTCGCCGACGCCCGCCACGCTGGCGCCGAACGCGGAGAAGGGATCGGGGACGCTCCATTCGCGCAGCAGCGAGCCGTCGCGGCCGGAGAAGGCGCGCGCGGCTTGGACCGCCGGCGCGCCGACCAGCCAGTCGCCGGTGCCGTCGCCGTCGATGTCGCCGCCGTCGGCGACCGCTGCGCCGAAGTTCTCGAAGCGACCGCCGCTCAGCTCGACGAGCGTCGTGAGCGTCGCGCCCGAGACGACGCGCGCGTGGGCGTCGCTGAGGAACGGCGGGGCATCGGGCGCGCCGATCAGCAGCTCGCCGACGCCATCGCCGTCGAGGTCGCGCAACGACGCGAGCGACTCGCCGAACCGCTCGCTTTGCGTTCGGCCGGTGATGCTGAAGAGCTCCTGCTGCGCGGCGAGCGAGGGGGCGAGCGCGGGCGCCAGCGCGAGCGGCAGGACACGGGCGAGGCGGGCGAGCGGGGTTGGGCAACGGTTCACGGCAGGGACTCCGAGGGGGACCGGCAGCGCTGAGGCGGAGTTGCAAGTCGCCGGCCAAACGCCCCTCGCCCCGCAACGCATCGCCGTCGGCCCGCTCGAAGCTCGCGAGCAGTCACCGTCGGGTGACCGCGATCGCGGTGGCGATCGCGGTGGCGGGGTTGATTCT
>JAEUIC010000002.1 GCA_016795285.1 Planctomycetota bacterium
GTGTTCGACGCGATCGCGACGGTCTACTACATCGACCATGTGCAGGGCTCGGAGTGGAACCCCATCGCCGACTGGCTGCTGCAGCAGGGGCGCCTCTTCTTCGTGCTCGGCAAGGGAGTGCCGACGGGGCTGCTCCTGCTGTTCGTGATGATCCACAAGAACTATCGCTACGGCCGCGTCGCGCTCACCATCGGCTTCGGCTTCTACTTCCTGCTCGGGATCTACCACGTCGTGCTGCAGCTGATGGCCTTCGCTCTCGAAGCGGGGCTCTGGCACGGCGTCTGACGACCGCCTGACGAGGGGGCGCTGACGAGGGGGCGCCGGCGAGGGCGCTGCAGCGGCAGGGCAGGCGCGATGGCCGGCGGCGCGGGAAAAAGAAAAAGCTCGCGCCGGTGCCCAGGTCGCGAGCTTTCTCTTGGGCTTCTTCCCGTCGGTTGCCCGACGGCTTCCGCCCTTGATCGTTGAGTTGTCGTCGAACTTGCGCCGGCTTGCGTTGAGCCGATTCCTCCGGTGGAGAACTTCCCACCGGAACTTCGGGCCGCCAATGACTGGGTGCGGAGGTGCCCGGGAAATCGCTGCTACGTCTCACCCCGACATCGTGCTCGGCTCGTTGCTCGGTGCGATGCGCCTCCGACGGCCGACGAAGCAGCTAGGGGCTTGCCGTCCGCAACGCATTGCGGTACGACGCAGCCCGTTCCGTCGAACCGATCTGCTTCCGTTCGATCTGCTTCCGTTCGATCCGATCCCGATCGCTTCCAGAACGGCGCTTGGACGGGCACCTCTTCGAGCCAAGTTCCATCGAAATGGGGCATGGCGATCGTGCGGTGCGAGCCCGAGTTTCCGCTCTCGAGCGGGTCCGGATCGAGCTGCGGCACGGTGCTACTGAGAGGCATCGGGAGGCATCGGCGGCGTTGCGGCGAGCTTCTCGCCGCCACCGACGATGGAAGGTAGCGCGAAGGGGGCGTCGATGCGCCACCGGGGTTTGCACCATCGCGGCACGCGCCACCAACCGTGGCGCGGCGTGGGCGAACGAGCGCTCCGCCCGCCGCCGTCAGCGCGCCAGCTTGCCGCGCCTCGCACTGGTGGTAGGGTCGACCGCGACGCCGATGGCCGGCTCGCGCCCACCCCTGCCGTTCTCCTGAGGGTCCAAAGCGACCCGCTGAAACTTCGTACGAGCTTTCCTGGCGCGGGGCTCGTCGCCCCGCACCGCGACTCCCGGTCCCCCCGAGCCTCGCCGCACGCCGCCTCTCCCCCGAGAGGTGACGCGCGACGTCGCTGCCTGGTTCTGCGGCGCTGAACGATCGGCGCCTGGGAAAGGTCTGCGAACTTGAAGAAGCCGCTGCAAGGCGCGCCGGAGCTGGCGCGCGCCCTGGCCGTGCGTTCGCGCCGCGCCGGGTTGCTCGAGCTCGCCGAACTCGACGCGTACCTCGCGCCGAGCGAGTCGTTCGAGGAGCGCGTCGCCGCATTGCTGCCGCTGCTCGGCACGATGCCGATCGGTGCGCGCGGCGAGGAGGGCCCGCCTGCGCCGCTCCTCGCCTGCGTCGCCCCTCCGCGGCTCGGGGGGCGCGGCGAGGACGACTTGCTGCGCAGCTACCTGCGCGCGATCCATGCGCGACCGCGCCTCGAGAAGGCCGAGGAGGCGCTGCTCGCCAAGCGGTTCGAGTTCACCCGGCGGCGGTTCGCCGACGCCGTCGCGGCCGCACAGGTCGGCGGCGAGCGGTTGCGCGAGCTGCTCGGCAACGGCCTCACGCCGCACTGCGCCGAGGATCTCGGCCTCGCCGCGGTCGACGCCGCGCCCGAGCGGCCGCTCGGTGCGGCGCGTCGCCGGGAGATCGCGGCGCGCGCCGCCGAGATGAACCGCGCGCGCGGTCGCTTCGTCGAGCGGGCGCTGCCGTTGGTGGCCGACCTCGCCCTCTGCTACCGGACCTACGGCGTGCCGCTCATGGACCTGATCCAGGAGGGCAACGGCGCGCTGATCCGCGCCGTCGAGAAGTTCGACTGGCGCAAGGAAGTCCGCTTCAGCACCTACGCGACCTTCTGGGTCCGCCAGGCGGTGGAGCGGTCGATCGCCTTCAACAAGGGGATCGTCCGTGTCCCGAACTACCTCCAGCAGAAGATGCGGCGGCTGCGGCGCGAAGGGGTGCTGCCGAAGCGCGAGCGCGACGCCTCGCTCGGCGAGCTCTCCGAGGCGTTCGCGGTGAAGCGCGAGGTGGCGAGCCACCTCCTCCACACGCAGCGCGCCCACTGCTCGCTCGACGCGGCGATCGACGAGGGGGGCGAGACCTTCGCGTCGCTGCTCGCCGATCAGCCCGACTCCGACGCGCGCGAACTCGAGTTCCCGTTGCTGCAGAGCCGCCTCGAAGAGGTGCTCTGCGGTTTGCCGCCGCTCGAGCGCACGATCCTCGAGCAGCGGTTCGGCCTCGCCGGCGGCGAGCCAGTCACGCTCGAAGAACTCGGGCGGCGGATGAACGTCTCGCGCGAGCGGGTGCGCCAGCTGCAGTGCCGCGCGATCCGCCACCTGCAGTCGCCGCCGCTGCGCCAGCGGCTCGCCGGTTTCGTCTGACGGCACGGCCGGTCGCTCTCGGCCCGAACCGCGGCGCGTTCAGATGCCGCGGCGGATCTTCGCGTCGAGGAGGCCGAGCAGCCCGCGCTCGCCGTGTTCGTTCACCAGCGGCGCGAGCCATTGCGCCAACGCCTCGCCCCACGCGTAGGCGTGCGCGAAACGGCGCCGCCGCGCTCGCTGGTCGGGCGGCAGCCCCGCCTTCTCGATCAGCGCGAGGTAGTGCGCCAGCGCGCCGCGCCGCCCCGCGAGCGCCGCCGCGAAGGTCGGCACCGTCCGCAGCCCGAGCAGCCGGTGGAGGTTGCGATGGTCGCAGTAGATGCGGCGCGCCTCGTGCCACGCGCTGCGGTCGTGCGAGTGCTCGACGACCGACGCCGGCTCGAAGCGGATCGCGTAGCCGGCGCGGATCGCGAAGGTCGACCAGCCGAGGTCCTCGCCGAACGGCCGGTGGCCGAACGGATGGATCCGCCAGAGGTCGCGGCGGATGCACGACGAGACGTTGTCGAAGGCGACCAGCTCGAGCCGTTCGAACGGGGTGAGCGTCTCCCACGGGCGCGCCGGGTCGAGCTGCGCGCGGCGCGCCGTCGGCAGCCCGGCGATCCAGCCGGCGAGGCGCGCCTCGAGGATCGGGTTGCCGCCCGGGATCGCCACCTGGCGGCTGAAGCTGCCGGCCGCGTCGGGATCGGCGAGCAGCGGCGCCGCCAGCGCCTCGAGCCACCGCTCGTCGACCGGCAGAGCGTCCTGCACCAGCAGCACGATGGCGCGCCCGCTCGTCGCGGCGATCGCCGTGTCGCGCGTCGCGCCGTGGTTGAAGTCGCGCGGGTCGACGGTGAGCACCCGGAAGCCGGCGCGCCGCGCGGCGTCGTCGCTGCCGTCGCTCGAGCGCGAGTCGATGACGACCGGCTCGACGACGAGGTCGCTCTTCTGGGCGCGCACCCGCTCCAGCACGCGCCGCAGGCGCGGCCCGCCGTTCCTGACCGGGATCACCAGCGAGACGTCGGGGGTCGCCATCGCGGGCGGCGTCACGCCTTGCCCGCGAGCCGGTCGGCCAGCGCGTCGGCCATCTGCAGCGCCTCGAGGATGCAGAGGTCGGTGTTGTAGTAGTTGAACCGCCCGAAGCGGCCGAGCGGCAGCACGCCGTACGCCTCGAAGCCGGCGATCGCCGCCGCGCGCCGCGCCGTGAAGCCGGGATCCTGGTGGATGTAGGCGTGCCGGTTGTCGCGCCACGCGGTGACCTGCACGTTCTCGACGCGGAACAGCCCTTGGCCCGCGAGGTGGCGCTTCAGCGACTCGACGTAGGCGCCGTCGACGTTCAGCGTGCCGCGGTAGGTCACCTCGGCCAGCAGCGAGCCGCGGCCGGTCGGCGCGTTCTCGGGGCTGTAGTTCGAGAGGTAGGTGATGCGGTTGGCCGGCCCCTGCTCGGGCTTCGGCAGGTAGATCCAGGAGTAGGGCTGCACGTCGTCGGCCGCGATGCCGAACAGGATGCAGGCCAGCTGGATCGACTGGAGGCCGCCCGCGGCCGCGCGCGTCGCGCCATCGAGGTCGCGCGCGAGCTTGGCCACCAGCGGCATCGGGAGGGTCGAGATCACCGCGTCGTAGGGGGTGCCGTTCACCCGCACGCGCCCCTCGGCGCGCACCAGATCGGTGACCGGCGTCCCGAGCCGCAGCGACGGCGCCACCAGCTGCGCGAGCCGGTCGGTGATCGCCTGGAAACCGCCGCGCCGCGGGTACCAGAAGCGCGCCTGATGGGCGTAGCCGACCGTCGCTTTGCCGAGCGCCGCCTGGATCGCGTCGGAGAGCGGCGCCTCGGGCACGCGCCCGTCGACCCAGTCGATCCCCATCTCGTTCAGGTCGGCGAGCTTCCAGATCTTCTGGTTGTAGGGCTCCATGAAGTGGTCGGCGATGCCGTGGCCGACGTGCCAGCGGATCCAGTCGCCGAACGTCCGCGGCTTCGGCGCGCCGCGCGCCCGCGCCAGCGCCGCCTGCGCCAGCCCCGCGACGCACTGCGCCCGCACCTCGGGCGGCAGCGCGTTCAGCCCGTTCTCGAACGGATAGGGCACGTAGCGCCCGTCGAGCAGGATCCGCGTGTGGCGCTCGCTCTCGACGAGCGGCTCGTCGGCGAAGAGCTCGTGGTAGTAGCGCATCGCCCGCTCCGACTTGGAGAAGACGATGTGGCCGCCCGAGCGATCCATGACGTAGCCGTCGATCGTGTCGCTCTGGCAGAGGCCGCCCGGCCGCGCGTCCGCTTCGAGCAGCTCGACGGCGATGCCCCGTTCGCGCAACCGGCGCGCGGCGACGAGCCCCGAGATGCCGGCACCGAGGATCGCGACGCTCATCGAGAGGGCTCCGTGGCGGCCGTTGCGGCCGCACCGCGTGCGAGCGCCGGCCGGCGCGCGCGGGGCGCCCTTATACTGCCCGCCCTGCCCGTGCTTCGCCGGTCGATCGTGCAGCTTCTGAGGCGATGTCCACCTTGCAAGAGTCGAGAAGCCTGCGGCCGGCGCTCGCGCTCGGGCTCGCGATGTTCCTGCCGGCGTTCGGCACGCACGGCCTCAATGCCGGCCGTGGCGAGCTCGCCCGTGCGCTCTCGCTGCCGGCCGATGGCGGCCGCATGGCGCTGCTGATGGCCGGCTTCGCGCTGGCGGCGGTGGTCGCCTACGCGTGGGTCGGCGCCTACGGCGATCGGCGCGGGTTGCGGCGCAGCTTGCGCGGCGGCGTGCTCCTCTTCACCGCCGCCCACGCGCTGCTGCTGATCGCGGCGCCGCTCGCCGACGCGCTGGCGCTGCCGCGCTGGCTCCTCTTCCTCGCGCTGCGCCTGGTGGCGGGGTTGGCCGGCGGCGCCATCACGGTCAGCGCCAACGCGCTCGGCGGGTTGCTCTACGCCACCGCGCAGCGCGGTCGCGCGATGAGCCTCGTCTGGCTCGGCGTGCCGCTGGCGCTGGTGGTCGGCGTCCCGCTGCCGCTCACCCTCGGGCCGCTCTTCGCGCGACTGCCGGAGACGGTGCGACCGTGGCTCGGCGAGCCCTACGCGGCGGTCGCGCTGCTGGCCGGGCTGATCGCCTGCGTCTCGGTGCTGCGCGCGGTGCCGGAGCCCGAACTCGCCGCCGTGCCCGCGAGCGGCGCCGCGCCCGATGCAGCACACGCCGCTGCCTCCGCCGCCGCCGCGACGCTGCCGCCGCTGCGGGCGACCTGGTGGGTCTACGCGACCTCGTTCCTGATGCCGTTCGGCGTCTTCCCGCTGATCGTCTCGGCCGATCCCTACGCGGCGCGCTCGCTCCACTTCACCGCGGGCGAGCGGGCGCAGCTGCTCTTGGTGCTGGGGGTCGCGAGCGTCGCCGGCGGCCTCCTCTCGAGCATGGTCGCTGATCGCCTCGGCCGTCGCCGCACGCTGCTCGCGTCGCTGGCGCTCTTCGCGGGGCTGACCGCGCTGCTGCCGTGGTGCGGCGCGTTCGGCTACGTGGCGCTCGCGGCGCTGCTCGGGCTGGTCTCGACGGTGCGCCAGGGGCCGTTCCAGGCGCTCGCCTCGTTCCTCGCCGATCAGCGCGGCCGCGGCCGCTTCTCGGCGCGCATCCTGATCGCCTCGCAGCTCGGCATCAGCGGCGGCCAGTTCGCCGGGATCGCGCTGGTGCGCACCGTCGGCGCCGCGAGCGGCGATTCCCCCTTCGCGCTGACGCACCTCGTCGTGGCGTCGCTCGCCTGCACGGTGGTGGCGCTGCTGCTCGCGATGCGGCTGGTCGAGCCGCCCGCGCCGCCCGCAGCCGCCCGCTCCGGAGCCTCCGCATGAGCGGCACCGCCTGCGCGCGCCTCCTCCTCGCGCTCGCCGCCGCGCCGCCGTTCGCGCGCGCGGCGGAGCCCGTGCGCGCCGAGGAGCTCGCGCTGCGCATCGTCCTGCCGTTCGACGCGCGCGAGGTCGCGGCGCTGCAGCAGGCGTGGAACGGGCGGGCCGCCGAGTGGGGGGCGCAGGCGCGCTTCACGCGGCTGCTCGAGCCGACCCGCAGCGACCTCGCGGGCGACACGCTGCTGCTCGGCTTCGAGGAGGGGCGCGTGCAAGCGCTCGTCGCGCAGGGGCTGCTCGCCGGTGCGCCCGTCCCCTTCGCGCGCGAGTCGTGGGCGCCGGCGTGGAGCGTCGCCGACCGCGCCGACGTCGCCGCGTGCACGAGCTACCGGTCGCTCAGCGAGGGAGCCTTCAGCGGCCGCATCCGGCTGCGCCGCCCGACCGCCGACTCGACCGAGGGGCTGCTGCTCGGCGTGGTGGCAGCGACGCTCGGGATGGACGACGACGAGTGGCTCCGCACCTTGGTGCTCGCCTCCGATGACGCCGGGACGCTCTTGCCGGCCGGCCGTTCCTACCGCGAGCTGCTGCGTGCGCTGCCGGCCGGCGGCCTGCTGTTGGCGCCGGTGCGTGCCGCGGCGGCGGTGCAGCGCGAGGGGGCGCCGCTCGAGTGGGGGCGCCCCGAGGAGGGGTTCGTCGCGTTCACGCTCGCCGCCGCACCGAGCCGCGAGGCGAGCGAGCCGGTCCGCGACTGGTTCGCGCGCCGCTTCCTCGCCGACGTCGCCCCGCAGTTGCGCGCCACGATCGAGCTCGAGCCGCTCGGCGAGGCGACCGCCGCGGCGCCCGCTTGGCAGCAGCGCGTCGCCGCGGCGCCGCTCCCGTTCGATCGAGCGGCGGCCGAGGCGTTGCGCCGCCGCATCGTGCCGCTCTACGGCGCCGCGGAGGCTGCGGTGGGCGGGAGCGCGGTCGATGTGGCCGAATTGCTGATCGACGGCGCCCTCCTGACGGCGGCGCTGCTCTTCGTGCTGGTGGTCGCGCGGCGGATGGGCGGCCGGAACGATCGGGATCCCCGCGACGGCGCGGTCGTATAACGGTGCCCCGCGCGGGCCCGCTGCCGCGCCCCCCGGAGGATCGGATGGACGCCGACGAGTCGAAGAAGAAGCGTGACGCGAAGCCCGCCGCAGCACCGGCCGATGAGACTGCCGCCGATGGGCGCGCGGCACCGAAGGCCGTGAAGTCCTACGCGCTGGTCGAGCCCGAGATCATGCGCCCGTACATGCACTTCTACAAGGCGACCTACGAGCGCGGCCACCTCGACCGCAAGACCAAGGAGCTGATCGCCATCGCGGCGTCGCTCGTGTCGGGCTGCAAGGGCTGCCTCGAAGGGCACCTGAAGAAGGCGGTGAAGTTCGGCGCGACGCGCGGCGAGATCAGCGAGACGATCGCGGTGACGCTCGGCGTCAATGCGGCCGCCATCGTCGATCGCTCCGACCTCGCCGCCGCGGCCACCGGCATCTCGATCGACGACCTGCCGTCGGAGCCGCCGAAGTACGCCGACGAGAAGCACTGAGATCATGCGCAAGGCGCTCGTGACGGCGGCGTTGCTGGCGCTGCTGCCGTGGTCGTCCGCGCAGGAGCGCGGCGGCCACGACCCGGCGCGCGAGACGGTGGCGCGGGCGGGCGTCGAGGTCGCGCCGGGCAAGGCGATCGCGCTGCAGTGGCGGACGGTCGCCTGGTCCGACGAGGGCGCCGCTCGCATGCGCGCCGATCCGGCCGTGCGCGAGCAGATGAACCAGCGCCTGCCGGTCGCGCTGCAGAGCGAGCTCACCACCCCGGTCGCCCTCTCGATCGCCGGCCGCCGCCTCGAGCCCGACACCTACCGCTTCGGCCTCTGGATGGACGAGGCGGGCGCCTACCAGTTGTCCCTGCTGCTCGACCACGACTACGTCCGCTTCCCGCTCGAGCTGGTCGAGACGGAGCTGCGCTTCCCCTACCTCACGTTCGCGCTGCTGCCGGCTCCCGAGGGGGGCTTCGCACTCGTCTTCCAGTGGGGCGGCGAGTACGGCCGGTTGCGGCTCGAACTGGCGCGCTGACCGGGGCGCGGCGCGGCGGCGACGGGGCCGTGGCGGCTGGCGGGCCGCTGCCTGTGACCGGCGCGGCTGCTTTCCGATATGGGTGCCGCCGCGAGCGGCACCCTGGAAGGACACCCTTCAGGGAACGGCCGCGGGGCGACGAGAGCGGATCGCGTCGATCCGGGGTCGCGGCACCGCAGGGAAGGACCGCAGGGATGGCACGGCCGCGCCCGCGCGCGGCTCGCCGGGGAGAGCGTGCATGTCGAGCGTCTTGATGTCGCTGCCGCTGTTGGCGTCGAGCTCCGGCGGGAGCGTCGACTGGAGCGGGCTGCCGATGTGGTCGGTGATCCCGTTCGCCGTGCTGCTGTTGGCGATCGCGATCCTGCCGCTCACCTTCGGCCACTGGTGGGAACACAACAAGAACAAGCTGATCGTCGCGCTGGTGCTCGGCCTGCCGATCGGGATCTTCATGTTCATGGAGGCGAGCGAGCGCCACCTGCCGTTCACCCTCCACGACCACCCGGTGCTGGGCGCGCTGCACGAGTACGTCGCCTTCATCCTGCTGCTCTTCGCGCTGTTCGCCATCTCGGGCGGCATCTACGTGCGCGGCACGCTGGCCGGCACGCCGACGGTGAACACCGGCATCCTCGCGGTCGGCGCGCTGATCGCGTCGTTCGTCGGCACCACCGGCGCCTCGATGCTGCTGATCCGGCCGCTCCTGCGCGCCAACTCGGTGCGCAAGAAGAAGGTGCACGTCGTCGTCTTCTTCATCTTCGTGGTGTCGAACTGCGGCGGCCTGCTGACGCCGCTCGGCGATCCGCCGCTCTTCCTCGGCTTCCTGCGCGGCGTGCCGTTCGGCTGGACGCTCGCGCTCTGGAAGGAGTGGGCGCTGGTGAACGGCGCGCTGCTGATCATCTTCCACTTCCTCGACAGCCACTTCTTCCATCGCGAGGACGTGCAGGACAAGACCTCCGACCTCGACGAGGCGGTGGAGAAGGCGCGCGAGCCGTTCGGCATCGAGGGCGGCTTCAACTTCGCGCTGCTCGGCGGCGTGATCGCGGTGATCTACTGCTCGGGCCAGTTCCACTGGCCGACCGGCGCGCAGGAGGGGGCGATGCTGGCGTTGGCGATCGCCTCGATCGCGCTCACCAGCAAGGAGATCCGCACCAAGAACCAGTTCTCCTACGGTCCGATCATCGAGGTCGCCGCGCTCTTCATCGGCATCTTCCTGGCGATGATCCCGGCGCTGAAGATCCTGAACGCGAAGGGGCCGGAACTCGGCGTCGAGTCGGCGCGCGCCTACTTCTGGGCGACCGGCGCGCTCTCCTCGTTCCTCGACAATGCGCCGACCTACCTCACCTTCGCGTCGGTCGCGGCCGGCATGAAGGGGCTCTCGGCCGACAACCTCTCGAGCTTCCTCACGCCGGGCGCCGGCGCCGAGACGCTGCTGGCCGCCATCTCGTGCGGCGCCGTGATGATGGGCGCCAACACCTACATCGGGAACGGCCCGAACTTCATGGTGAAGGCGATCGCCGAGCAGTCGGGCGTGAAGATGCCGAGCTTCTTCGGCTACATGGGCTGGAGCATCGCGGTCCTGGTCCCGCTCTTCGTGGTGGTGACCTTCCTCTTCTTCTGATCCGGAGCGCGCTCGAGCGCGCGACGCGGCTCACTCCACGAGCGGCGCCGGGGCGGCGGACTCCTCCGCTTCCTCGGCGCCGCTCGCCGTGCTCTTGGTCACCTCGGCGACCACGCTGGTCGCGTAGCAGCCGCGCGGCAGCTCGAAGGTGAGGCGCAGGCCGCCGTCGGGTTGCAGCGCGACCACCGCGTCGCGCAGCGGGAAGCGGTAGGGGCGCCGCTCGCCGCGCAGGTGGAGGTCGTGGAACGGCTGCGCGCGGTGCTCGAGGCCGATCCCCTCGGCCGCGAAGAGGCGCTCCTCCAGCTCCGCGACGCCGGCGCGCGCGCGCAGCAGCCCCGGCCCGAAGAGCGGGCCGGCGGGCGAGAGCTCGAAGGCGTCGGCGCGCGGCTGGTCGCGCGCGGGGTCGAGCACCGGATAGGCCTTCTCGGTGTCGTGGCGCACCGCGACGTCGCCCTCCTGCAGCACGTCGATCGTCTCGAAGCGCGCTTCGAGGCAGCGGTTGAACAGGCGCGCCTGGAACGCGGAGAGGAAGAGCAGCCGCAGCCGCTTCGGGATCTTCCAGAGCGCGCGCAGCGGATCGCCGTGGTCGCGGTAGGCGTGCAGCACCACCGCTTCGAGCCGCATCCGCATCGGCAGCAGCGCCGCCGCGTCGTCGAGCCGCCCCTCGTCGAACGCCTGCCGAGCAGCGCGGGCACGCGGATCGTGCTCCTGGCGCGATGGGCGGCCGAGGAAGAGCGCGAGCGCCTCGGCGCAGTCGTTGCGCGCCAGCGCGGCGCCGATCTGGTCGCTGTCGCCCTTGGTGCCGAAGCGCTGCGCCCCGAACCAGTTCGGCACGCCGCGGCGCATGAGCACGGCGAGGATCGCCTGCGCGCGCGGCAGCGCCTCCGGGCCGACGTCGCGCAGCACGATGGCGAAGCGGTTGCCGGCGAGCTCGCCGATGCGCAGCTTGCTCGAGTGGGGCACCACCTCCAGCACGGAGACGCGCGGGTGGGTGAAGTCGGCGAGGCGCGCCTCCGCGTTCGCCGGCAGCGAGAGCCACTGCGTCGCCACGGCGCGCGCGTCCTTCAGCCCGGCGAAGCCGATGTCGCGCTCCGCGATGCGCAGCGTGCGCGCGAGTTGCTGCACCACCTCGTGCGTCGTGACGGCGCGCTTCTCGATGCGAAGCCACCGGTGCGCCCCTTCGCCGCTCGGCTCCCAGAGCGCCACCTCGTCGACGCGGAAGTCCTCGGGCGTCGCCTTCAGCTGGCCGCCCGTGCCGGGCAGGTCGGCGGTGAGATGGCGGTTCATCGCGGCGCTCCGCGCAGCGCCGTCGACGCTTGGCCGTCGCCCGCCGCCGGCAGCAGCGCCAGCAGCTCGCGCAGGTCGGTGATGCAGTCGGCGGGGGCGACGGCGCCCTCGTCGTGCGGAGCGCCCGTCTCGAGCGCGACCCCGCGCAAGAGGAGCCGCGCGTCGAGTCCGGCCGCGCGTGCGCCCGCGAGGTCGTTCACCGGATGGTCGCCGACGTGGAGCGCCTCGTGCGCCGCGACGCCGCCCTGCTGCAGCGCCCGCTCGAAGAGGGCGCGGTCGGGCTTCTCGAGCTCCTCGCTCGCCGACGCCAGCACGACGTCGAAGAAGCGCGCGAGGCCGAGCCGCTCGAGCAGCACCGGCAGCGTCGGCGCCCAGTTGCTGATGACGCCCAGCACCGCCACGCGCGGCCGCGCCGCCTCGAGCAGCGGCACGACGTCGGGGTAGAGCGCGAAGGTGGTCGCGGTGGCGAAGCGCGCGAAGAGGTCGTCGCGCAGCGAGGGCGTCGCCGCGGCGCCCGCCTGCTCGAAGACGAGGTCGATGAAGCGGACGAACCACGGTCGCGTGTAGCGCCAGTGGCCGTCGACGCGCTGCGGCAGCGTCGCGAAGGCGTGGCGCATCCCGGCGGCGATCCGCGCCGGCTCGAGCGCGAGGCCGTGGCGCGCCGCCACCTCGGCGTAGATCTGCGCGCGCGGCGGCGACTCGTGGAAGAGCGTCTGGTGGGCGTCGAGGAAGAGGGCGCGCGGGCGTGACACGCGGGGCTCCGGCCGGCACGATGGCCGCCATGGATGGGGCGAAGCGAGAGGCGCGAGCGCCGCAGCGGTGGCTCGCGAGGAAACGTTCTAGCGGGCGGCGCGCGCTGCATCGCGCGCGCGGCGCGGTGGCGTCGCGGTTGGCGACCGCGTTGCTGGTCGCGGGGCTCGCGGCCTGCGGGGCGTCGCCGCGCGCGCCGGCGCCGCTCGGCGAGCGGGCGGCGATCGAGGCGCAGGTGGCGGCCGACATCGCGCAACGCCGCTTCCGCGCGGCGCTCGCGACGGTGGAGGAGGAGCTCGCCTACGCGCCCGACGACTCGGGCTGGCTCGACCAGAAGTGCGGCCTGCTGCGCCGCCTCGGTCGCGAGCGCGAGGCGCTGCAGATCGTCCTGGCGCGGCGCGCGCAAGCGCCCGACGATGCGGCGCTCTCCTACGAAGCGGGCGAGCTGCTCTTCCACCTCGGCGAGCTGGCGCGCGCGCGCGCCGAGTTCGAGGCGACGGCGGCGCTCGCCCCGAACGATCCGCGGCCCTTCGTCGCGCTGGCAGCGCTCGACCTGAGCGAGCGGCCGCCGGCGCTCGAGCGCGCGGCGGCGCGGCTCGCGCCGTGGCTCGACGGCGCGGCGACCCACGCCGACGCCGAGTTCCAGCAGGGCTGGATCGACGAGCAGGCGGGGCGGCTGGTGGAGGCGCGCCGCCGCTACGCCCGCGCCGTCGAGCGCGATCCGGCCCACGTCGCCGCCCTCGTGAACGGCGCGCGCCTCGCCGCCGCCGAGGGCGACCTCGTGCTGGCGCGCCGCGACCTCGAGCGCGCCCGCGCCGCCGCCGGCGACGACACCGCCCGCCGCGCCAAGGTGGAAGCGGCCGTGAAGGCGATCGACCCCGTGCAGCGGTGAGCGGCTGCGCGCGGCGCTGCGTCGGCTACGCTCGCGCCCGAGTCCACTCCGGACCCGTAGCTCAGCTGGTTAGAGCAGCCGACTCATAATCGGCAGTGGCTGGGTTCGACTCCCAGCGGGTCCACCAACGAACGGTATTCAACAGAGCGCCGGCTCATCATCGGCAGTGGCTGGGTTCGACTCCCAGCGGGTCCACCAACGCGCGTCGGCGAACTCGCTCAACCCCAGCCGAGGTGGAGCTTCAGGCCGTCGGTCATCGAGATCTTCTTCACGGCGCCCGGATCGGCTTCGAGGACCTGCACGAAGAGCTCGAGGCCGTTCAGCGTCGGGTCGTTCGGCAGGTCCTCGGTGAGCACCGTGCCGAGCGACGGCAGCGTGAAGTAGATGCTGGCGAGGTCGGCCTGCACCAGCAGCGAGCCGCCCTTGTAGGGGACGTTGATCGCCGACGTCCCGAGCAGCAGCAGCGCCGTGGTCGTCGCCAGCCGCGAGTTGGTGAGCGCGACGTCGAAGGTGGCGCCGAGGATCGGCTTGTCGAGCGCCGAGAGCTGCGGCGTCCCGAACGTCCCGGCGAGGCCGCTGCCGTAGTGCGATGTGTAGGCCGGCGCGCCGTACCACCACTGCACCGTGCCGAGCTCCTTCCACGGCAGGAAGAGGCTCGCGCGGCGGTCGCAGTAGGGGTCGGCGACCAGCAGGTCGCCCACGCCGTCGCCGTCGAAGTTGCCGCCGAGCACGCCGAGCCCGAGCGCTTCGTTGGCGCTGAGCGACGCGGTGGTGCCGTCGCGCGACCAGAGCAGCGTGCCGTCCTGGCCGTTGCGCACCTCGAAGTGGCCGAGGCCGTTGGTGCCGCCGTACGGCCCGCCGATCGCGAAGTCGCCGACGCCGTCGTCGTTCAGGTCGGGGAGGCCGTCGAGCGCGATGCCGTAGAGCTCGCTCGCCACGAGCCCGTTCAAGGTCCAGAGCGTGCTGCCGCGCTTCCCGCTGAAGACGCGCACCTGCCCGCTCGAGTGGCCGTTGGGATCGGCGTAGTAGGTGCCCGCCGCCCAGTCGGCGGTGCCGTCGCCGTCGAGGTCGTCGAGCCGCGCGATGCGCGTCGCGAAGTAGTCGTCGTTCGCGAGGCCGCGGATCGAGAAGAGCTGCGCGCGCGTCTTGCCGGAGAAGATCAGCACCCGTCCGCAATCGGTGAGGCCGCTGCGCGCGTCGTCGTAGAAGCGGGCCGACGCGGCGATCTCGTCGACGCCGTCGCCGTCGAGGTCGCCAAGGCGCGCCGGCGAGTAGCCGAAGCGGTCGCCGCCGGACGCGTTGATCTTCACCAGCAGAGCGCCGCTCGACTTGTAGATCAGGAGCTCGTCGGCCGCCGGGTCGCCCACCAGCAGCTCCTGGATCTTGTCGCCGTCGAGGTCGCCCGCGGCCGCCAGGTGGTCGCCGAGCCGCTGGTTGGTCGCTCTGAGGAAGGTCCGGAAGACGGTGCCGTCGACGCCGCTCGCGACGTAGATCGCGCCGCGGTCGTTCGACGCGCCGTTCCAGCTCGGCGCGGCGTAGGCGAAGTCGTGGGTGCCGTCGCCATTCCAGTCGCCGACGCCGGCGACGCTCGAGCCGAGCTCCTCGCCGGTGCCGCCGACCGCCGCGAAGAGCAGCGTCGCGGTGGCGCCGTCGTAGACCGCGATGCGGCCGTCGCCGAGCGCGCCGTAGTTCGGCTCGCCGACGATGAAGTCGTCGATGCCGTCGCCGGTGAGGTCGCCCAAGTTCGCGAGCGGCGATCCGAAGTGGCCGCCGTCGTCGACGCCTTCGCGGATCGTCCCGGCGAGCTGCGCCGACGCGAGCGGCGCGAGGCAGAGCGGCGCGGCGAGGAGCATGAGGCGCGGGGCACGAGGCGCGATCGAGTTCATCGGTGGAGTTCCCTGGAGTCGGTGGCGAACGCTAGCCGTCACACCCGATCTTGGCGGGGGGTGTCACACCAGGTTCTTCTCGAGTCGGGTCGCGACCGGCGCTGCAGCGGTTGCAACGGACGCGGGGTGTCGTGCCCAGTCAGCCGCGACCGCTATCGTCCGCGCCCATGCAGATCGGTCAGCGCGGCGCCTCCCATCCCCTCCGCCCGCGCCGGACGCCGCTCCATGGATGAGCCGCGCGCGCTCGGTGGTTTCCGCCTCCTGAAGCAGTTCAACGATCCGGCGCGCGTCGCCGGGGTCGATCGGCGGCGGCGAGTCGGGCCCGACGATGCGGCCGATTTCCCGGGCGACGGGCTCACCGACCGCTTCGCGCGCGAGCTCTGCCTGCACCGCGCGACGGTCTTCCGCGAGATCGTCGAGGCGTTCGAGTTCTTCGCGCTGGTGCGCAAGCACGCGCGCGCGCCGGTGGTCGCCGACCTGTGCGGCGGCCACGGCCTCGTCGCGGCGCTCTTCGCCATCTTCGAGCCCGAGGTCGAACGCGCGCTGGTGCTCGATCGGCGGCGGCCCGACAGCTTCGAGCGCGTCGTCGCCGCGGCGGCCGTGACGGCGCCGTGGACGGCGGGGCGCATCGAGTACGTCGAGGCGCAGTTGCGCAACGCCTCCGCGCGCCTGCCGCCGACGGCCGGACTCGTCGCCGTGCATGCGTGCGGCCAGAAGAGCGACCGCGTGCTCGACCTCGCCATCGCGACCCGCCGGCCGGTCGCGCTCATGCCGTGCTGCCACCCGGTCGGCACC
>JAEUIC010000012.1 GCA_016795285.1 Planctomycetota bacterium
CTCGTCCTCGGAGAGCTTCGAGACCTCCTGGTCGCGCAGCCAGTACTCGCCGCTGGTCGGCACGTCGAGGCAGCCGAGCACGTTCATCAGCGTCGACTTGCCGGAACCCGACGGCCCCATGATCGCGACGTACTCGCCGCGACGGATCGAGAGGCTCACGTCGTCCATCGCGCGGACCTTCTGCCCGCCGAGCTCGTAGACCTTGGCGAGGTGGCGCGCGAGGATGATCGAGTCGGGACCGGGTCGGGCCGGATCGGCGGCGTTGGCCGCTCCCGCGCCCGGACCGTCGGCCGCGTCGGCGCGAGCCGGCGCCGGCGCGCTGCTCACGAGCCGGCTCCCGCGTCCTTCTTCGGAGCGGCGCGCACCTTGTCGCCCTCCTTCAACTCGCGCAGCGACTTGAACGGCCCGACCACGATCTCGTCGCCCTCGGAGAGGCCGGAGAGCAGCTCGAACTCCTTCTCGCCGGTGATGCCGATCGCGACCGGCGTGAACCACGCCTTGCCGTCGCGCACCACGAAGACCCCCTCGACCTTGCCCTCCTCGTTCTTGCGACGCGACGCGCGCGAGCCGGCGAGCGCCGCGCCGCCGCGCGGGTCGGCCGGCGGCTCGCCCGGCTCGGCCGCGCGCGCCACGGCGCCGCTGTCGGCCGGCGCGTCCTTGCGCCACGCCGACTCCGACTGCGGCTTGCGCAGCGTCAGCGCCTGGATCGGCAGCGCCAGCGCGTTGGCGCGTCCGTCGGTCTGGATGCGCGCGCTGCAGGTGAGGCCGGGGCGCACGCCGGGGATCAGGTCCTCGACGACGATCTTCACCAGGTAACTGGTCCCCTCGCGCTCGGCGCCGGTCAGCTTGGTGACCGGGTTGTGGCCGACCTCGGTCACCGTGCCGTGGAAGACCCACTGCCGGTGCGCGTCGATCTCGAGCTCGGCCGCCTGCCCCGCCTTCGCCTGGATCGCCTCGGTCTCGTCGACCTCGACCTCCGCCTCGATCACGGTGAGGTCGGCGACGGTCAGCAGCACGGTCGCCGGGTTGTTGAAGGCGCCGACGAAGGCGTACTCGCCCGCCTCGATGTTGAGCGCGGTCACGGTGCCGCCGATGTCGGAGAGGACGTCGACCTTGGTGAGCTCGTGCTTCGCCTCGGCGAGGCTCGCCTCGAGGCGCGGGATCTCCTGCTCGGTCGACTTGAGGCGCGCCTTCTCGACGTCGACCTGGGTCTTCTCGCGATCGAGCTGCTCGGCGGTGACGAGCCCGTCCGTCGCGAGCCCTTCGCTGCGGCGCAGCTGCGACTCGGTCTGCTTCAGCTGCGCGCGCTGCAGCTCGATGTTGGCGCGCGCCGACTCGATCGACGCCTCGAGCTGCTGCACCTGCGTCTGGAACGGCTTCGGGTCGATGCGCAGGAGCGGCTGCCCCTTCTGGACCAGGTCGCCCTCGCGCACGAAGACGTCGAGCACCTTCCCCGAGACGGCCGCGCTGACGTCGACCATCGTCTTCGGCTTGATCTTGCCGGAGGCCGAGAGGACCGACTTCAGCTCCTTGCGCTCGATGCGCTTCAGCTCCACCTCGGTGATCTGCTTCAGGTCGTGCGACTGCTTGGCTTGCCAGCCCATCCAGCCGCCCGCGGCGACGAGGACGCCGAGCCAGATCTTCGTGCTCTTCTTCAAGTCAGGCCCCTTCACGCGGCATGCGCGAGCGCCAAGTTGGCACGCTCCCGGTACGCGCAACACCCCTGCGAGTTCGCCGCGCCCGGGAAAGTTGTACTCGGCGCCCGGCGATCCCGAGCCGCTGGCAAGCGTTGGGCCGAGCGGCGCCGGGCGGCGCGTGGGCCGCCGCCGGATGGGTGCCCGCCGCCGGGCCGCTCACCCCACCCGCTCGAACTCGCAGGCGATGCCCATGCCGCCGCTGATGCAGAGGGTGGCCAGACCGCGGCGCGCCGCGCGCCGCTGCATCTCGTGCAGGAGCGTCACGACGATGCGCGCGCCGGTGGCGCCGATCGGGTGGCCGAGCGCGATGGCGCCGCCGTTCACGTTCAGCCGCTCGCGCGGGAAGTGGAGCTCGCGGTCGCAGGCGATCACCTGGGCGGCGAACGCCTCGTTCAACTCGATCAGGTCGAAGTCGCCGATGGCGAGCGAGCGGCGGCGCAGCAATTCCTGCACGGCCGGCACCGGCCCGATCCCCATCACCTCGGGGTCGACGCCGCGCGCGACGAACTCGCCGAGCCGCGCAAGCGGCGCGAGGCCGCGCCGGCGCGCCTCCTCCTCGCTCATCAGCAGGAGCGCGGCGGCGCCGTCGGTGATGCCGCTCGAGTTGCCGGCGTGGACGGTGCCGTCCTTCGCGAAGACGGGCGGGAGCTTGGCCATCTGCGCCGCGGTGACGCCGTCGCGCGGATGCTCGTCGCCGATCGTCACCGGGCCGCCCTTGCCCTCGATCGTGAGCGGCGCGATCTCGGCGGCGAAGCGGCCCGCCTTGCGCGCCGCCTCGCACTTGCCCTGCGACCACGCGGCGAACTCGTCCTGCTCGGCGCGGCTGATCGAGAGCTGGCGCGCGAGCGTCTCGGCGGTCGCCCCCATCGGCTTCTTCGCCATCGGGCAGTCGAAGCCGTCCTTGTACATCGCGTCGACCACTGGCGCGTGGCCGAGGCGGTAGCCGGTCCGGAACCCCTCGAGCATGAAGGGCAGCCGGCTCATGCTCTCGGTGCCGCCCGCGACGGCGACCGCGACGTCGCCGCGCCGGATGCTCTCCGCGGCGAGCTGGAGCGACTTGAGTCCCGAGCCGCACGCCATGTTCACGGTGTAGGCGGTCGCCGACTGCGGCAGCCCGCTCTTGCAGAGGATCTGCCGCGCGACGTTGGGGCCGCCGCCCGCCTGCCGGCCGTTGCCGAAGATGAGCTCCCCGACGTCGGCCGCCGCGACGCCCGACTGCGCCAGCAGCGCCTTGACCACGTGGATCCCGAGGTCCGCGGCGGTGAGCCCGGAGAGGCCGCCCAGGTACTTGCCGATCGGCGTGCGCAGCGCGTGGGTGATGACGACGGCGGGGGCGGCCATGGCGATCCTCGTGGGAACGGGGCCGCGCATCGTAGCGCGCTGCCCGAAGCGCTAGCTTGCTCGCCCCACCATGGACCGGAACGCTCCGCCGTCCGACTCCGCTGGCAGCGGCCGCCCGCGCCGCCGCCTCTCGCCCGCCACGGTCGCCGTGCTCGCCTACGCGATCGCGGCGTTGGCCGGCGCGCTGCTCTTCCAGCTCGACGCGTTGAACGCGCGCGCGCCGCTGCCCTTCGTCGACACGCTCTTCCTCGCCGCCTCCGCGGTCTGCGTGACGGGGCTCTCTCCGGTGGCCGACCTGCCGCTGCAGCTCAACCCGCTCGGCCACGGCGTGCTGCTGCTGCTGGTGCAGCTCGGCGGCATCGGCATCGTGCTGCTCGGCGCGCTGCTGCTGCGCCTCTTCGGCCAGAAGATCGGCGCGCGCCACACCGCGGCGCTCGGCGAGAACTACGGCGACCACGGCGCGCAGCCGCTCGACCTGGTGCGCGACGTGGTGGCGACGACGCTCGCCTTGGAAGCGATCGGCGCGCTGCTGCTCGCTTGGTGCTGGCGCAATGTCGAGGGGGGCGGCTGGCACGCGCTCTTCCACGCCGTCTCCGCCTTCTGCAACGCCGGCTTCTCGACCTATCCCGACGGCCTCGAGCCGCACGCGCCGCCGTTCGGCGCCGGTGCGGTGCTGCTGGCGCTGGTGGTGCTGGGCGGGCTCGGCTTCAACGTGCTGCGCGAACTCCGCCGCCTCCCGGCCGGCGAGCGGCGCGGCCTCACGCTCCACACCCGCCTCGTGCTGCAGCTCACCGCCGTGCTGATCGTCGGCGGCGCCGCCGCGCTCTGGCTCTGCGAGCGGCGCGAGGGCGTCTGGCATGCGCTCTTCCTCTCGGTGAGCGCGCGCACCGCCGGCTTCCAGCTCGATGACCTCGCGTGGGCGAGCGCGCCGACGCTGCTGGTGCTGCTGACGCTGATGGTGATCGGCGCGTCGCCCGCGTCCACCGGCGGCGGCGTCAAGACGACCAACGTCGCCGTCTTCCTGAAGCGGATCGTGACGCAGGTGCGCGGCTCCGACGACGTCGTCTTCGGCGGACGGTCGCTGCACGACGGGCAGGTGCGCCAGGTGATCGCGCTGGCGTCGAGCTACGGCGGGCTTCTGCTCGTGGCGGTGTTCGGGCTCGCCTGCCTCGTGCCGCAGTCGATCGATCCGCGCGGCTTCCTCGCGGTGCTGTTCGAGGCGGGCTCGGCGCTCGGCACGGTCGGCCTCTCGACCGGCGTGTCGTGGAACGCGCCGCCGGAAGCGAAGCTGCTGCTGACGGTGACCATGGTGGCGGGCCGCGTCGGTCCGCTCACGCTGCTGCTCTTCCTCGGCGGGCAGGCGCGCCCTTCGGCGCTGCGCTACCCGCGCGAGCGGATCCAACTCGGGTGAACCGGACGCCATGAAGACCGTGCTCGTCCTCGGCCTCGACTCGTTCGGCTCGACGCTCGCCAAGTCGCTGGCGGAGCATGGCGTCGAGGTGCTGGTGGCCGACTTCGACGAGGAGGTGGTGCAGCGCGCGCGCGACCACTACTCGCTCGCCGTCGTCGCCGATGCGCGCGACCGCGAGGCGCTGGCGGAGCTGTGCGCGCGCGAGCCCGACCTCGCCGTGGTGAGCCTCGGTCCCCACATCGAGGCGAGCGTGCTGGCGACGCTGCTGCTGAAGGAGCTCGGCGTGCCGCAGCTCCTCGCCTGCGCTCGCAACGACGACCACGAGAAGGTGCTGAAGAAGGTCGGCGCCGATCGCGTCGTGCAGCCGGTCACCGAATCGGCCGAGCGGATGGCCCGCTCGCTCGCCTCGAAGAACCTCGCCGACTTCGTGCTGGTCGGCGAGGACTTCGCCATCGTCGAGCTGCCGGTGCCGGAGCACTGGCTCGGCAAGTCGCTGAAGGAGCTCGACCTGCGCCGCCGCTTCAAGGTGACCGCGATCGCCATCAAGCGCCACGACGAGGACGGCAGCGAGCACGTCGCCGCCCCCGACCCCGAGCAGGAGCTCGCGGAGGGGCTCTCGCTGCTGCTGATCGGCCTGACGAAGGACCTGGCGAAGCTCGAGAA
>JAEUIC010000045.1 GCA_016795285.1 Planctomycetota bacterium
CACCGGGACGCCGAACGTCGCGGTCCGCATCACCAAGCTCGAGCTGCTCGATTGGTGCCTGTGGGCCGGCGATGCGCCGGAGCGCGCGGCCGAGCTGTTCCGCCCCGCCTACGCGAAGTGGGTGCGGTGGGAGGAGCCGGGACCGGCGCTCGCGGGGCGGTTCCGCTGGTCGCTCGATCGGCCGAAGCTGACGACGCTGCCCGATGGACGCGACATCGCCTTGCGCGCGAGCGGCCGCTTCGAGCTCGGCAGCGACGGGGCGGTGGTGGTCGCGCTCGATCCCGAGTGCGCCGCCGATCCGAAGCTCGCTCCGACGCTGATGAAGGACTCGCGGAAGAGCTTGGAGGCCGCCTTCGAGGACTTGCGCCGCCGCGCGGTCGACGCGATCGACCCGACCCAGCTTGCGCGCGTCGGCAGCGATGCGGTGGCGGTGCGCGGTCCGGGCTTCTGGCTCGCGGGCGAGAACGGGTGGCGGCTCACCGGAGCGGGGGACCGTTCGTTCGATGCCCCGAACTTCACGGTGCGCGACGGCGCGATCGTCGGCTCCGGGCTCGGCGAGGAGTTGCAACAGGAGCTCTGGACGACGCAGCCGCTGGGCGATGGGTATGTGGTGACGGCGCGGCAGAACGCCACGGGCCAGTGGTCGCGCCAGTGGAGTTACGGCTGGGTCGGCGCGCTGCCGGTGCCGCGTCGCTTCCGCGAGTACTTCGGGATGGGCGATGGCCGCGTGATGAGCGAGTCGATCGTCGAGCTGCAGGAGGTCGCGCTGCGACTCGGCGAAGCGCAGTTGGCGCCCGCTGCGCCCGCCGGCGAGGGGGCCGCGGCGCTGCAGGCCGCGTGGGAGAACGGCTACCGCTACCCGGCGACGCGCCGGCGCCTGCGCGGCCGCTTCGTCGTCGAGCAGCCCGCCACCGACCTCCTCTGGCGCGGCCAACAGAAGGTGGCGGGGAGTTTCCGTCTCGACGAGTTCTGCGGGTTCCTCAACGACAGCTCAGGCTGGCGCGAAGCGACCATCGAGCTCGACGGCGACCGGACGCCCGAGCTCGAGCAGGCGCTGGTCTTCGCCTTCAGCGATCGGCTGCTGATGTGGGCGCAGCCCGACTGGAACGGTCGGCGCGACTTCGCGGCCGAGTTCGCCGGAGCCACGATCGCCGCCCCCGACGCCGAGGGCCGCCTCGCGCTGCTCGGCCATCCGCTCGCCGCCGTCCACGTGCGCGACGGCCGCGTGGTGGCGCTCGAGCAGCGCGACGGGTCGCTCCGCAAGCTCACCTGGAGCAAGGTCGCCGATCAGCAACTGGTCACGCGCATCGAGAGGGGCGACGAGCGGCTCGAGGCGCGCTTCACGAAGGTCGGCGATCGGCTGCTGCCGGAGCGCCTCGACTTCGTCGCTGTCTTCGGCAAGGAGTGGGGCCCCGAGCGGATCGAGTTGAAGGAGCTGCGGTTGGAGTGAGATGGGGGCGGGGCGCCGCTCGATGCCGCCGCGACGCTGCGCCGTCGCTGCCCGCGGCTACGGCGGCGGCTTCGGGGGCACGATGGTCGACGAGCCCGCGACGTTGACGAGGGAGCTCTGGTTCCCGACGTTCGGGTTCGAGCCGCCGCCGGTGCTGCCGCCGCCGGAGGAGACGCCCGGCTCGTCGCCGTGGCTCATCGGGATGGTCGACTTGGGCTTCACGGTACTGCCCGGCACCTTGACCAAGTCGGGCTCGGTGTCCCAGAAGCCGTTGCCTCCATCCCGGATGCTCTTCACCTTGCCGCGACCGAGCGCTTCGCCCTCGAATCCGAAGCCGTTGTCGCGGATGTCCTTCACCTTCCCGCGGCCGAGCGCGTCGCCGACGAAGCCGTTCCCCCCGTTGTCGCGGATCACCTTCACCTTGCCGCGCCCCGCGCACGCGACATCGGCGAAGTTGCTGCCCATGTCGCGGACGCTCTTCACCTTGCCGCGCCCGCGCATCGCGAGGTCGGCGAAGTTGTTGCCGCCGGTGTTGCGGATGTCCTTCACCTTGCCGCGGCCGAGCGCGTCCCACGCGTTCGGATCGAGCGGGCCCGGGTCGCCATCGCCGTTCAGCCAGCGCCCGATCGTCGGGTCGTAGCGCAGCGTCCCGTCGCCCGATCCGCCGGCGCCCGCGTAGGCGCGGTCGTAGCCGTCGTAGCTCTCGAGCCGCATGCCGCGGAACGCGAACGGGTTCGCTTGCGCCGACGCTGCGAGCGGCACGCCCGCGCCATCGAAGAAGCTCGGCGCGCCAAAGTCGTCGTAGTCGCACTGCTCGACGATGGTGCCAGCGCCATCGAGCAGCGCGCGCACGCTGCCGAGCGCGTCGCCGTGCAGGTAGAGGTCGCCGCCGCCGCGCGTCATCACCAGCGGCGCGCCGCGCCCTCCCGCTCCCCAGCCGTTCGACGGGCCGCGCGACGTCGCGCTCGAGGCCTCGGCATGCACGTACGACGCGAGCAGCACGCCGCCGCCGTCGCACTCCTCGATCAGCAGCTCGCCGTCGAAGCGGTAGTCGGTGATCGCGACCGTCCCGCCCGCGGCGATCTCCTTGCGGAGGCGCCGGCCGAGCGCGTCGTAGCGGTGGGTCACGATGGCGCCGCTCGCGAGATCGACCTGCTCGACCAGCCGATCGGCGAAGTCCCAGGCGAAGCTGGTCGCGCCAGCGCCTCCGTTCTGCGCGACGACGTTGCCGTTCTCGTCGTAGTCGCGATGGCCGGAGGGGGCGTCGCTGTACTGGTTCCGCTGGAAGTCGCCGGGGATCGGCAGCGTCGGGTCGAGCGCGTAGGGGCCGGCGCCGCCGCCGCCTGCGACGACGATGCGATTGCCGGCGGGGTCGAGCAGGTAGTCGACCTGCAGGCCGGTCGCGGGCTCGAGCGACTGCGCCAGCCGACCCGCCGAGTCGTAGCTCCACTGGCGCAACGCGATGCCGGCGAGGAGGTCGCTCTCGCTGGCGCAGCTCGAGCGGGCGTCCCACGTCGTCGCGCGCGACTGGAGCAGCACGTTGGCGCCGCTCGGGTCGCGCGTCAGCGAGAGCGTCGCGGTGCGGCGGCGCGCGTCGTGGCTCCACGTCGTGCGCGTGCCGTTGGCCAGCTCGCACGCGGCAGCGCGCGCGGGACCGGCGAACGACCAGCTCGCCAGCGGCAGCGCGCCCGAGTCGCCGACGGCCACGGCGCGGTCGAGCGGGTCGTAGCTGCGCGCGATCTTGCGGCCCGCGGGATGGACCTGCAGCACGACGTTGCCGACGCCGTCGTGGCTCTGCGTCAGCGTCGCGGTGCCCTGGAGCTCCTGCACGAGGTTGCCGAGCGAGTCGTACTCGCGCGTGACCGACGAGTCGTCGTCGAGCGCGCCGACGAGCTGGCCGCTGCCATCCCGCTCGAACGCGAGGAAGGTCGTCTGCGCCGAGACGCCCGGGCCGGGTGCGATGGCCGCCGCGCGGCGCCGTCCGAGCGCGTCGCACGTCCACGCGACGCTGGTCCCGTTGCCATCGAGCGACGCGACCTCGACGTCGAGCGCGTCGAAGCTGCTGCTGCGCGTCGTGCCGTCGGGGAGCGTCTGCGCCACCGGCCGATCGAGCGCGTCCCACGTGGTGGTGGTCACCTGGCCGTTCGGGTCGATCGTGGCGATGGTGCGCGAGGAGGCGTCGAAGAGCGTCGACTCGACCAGCGAGCCGATCGGCGCGCCGCCGCCAGTCCCGTCGTCGGTGAGGAACGTCTCGCGCCGGACGCAGCGGCCGAGCCCGTCGAAGGTCGAGCGCACCACGTTGTCGAGCGGATCGATCGCGAGGAGAGCTCGGCCGAGCGAGTCGAGCCCGCTGCGGAAGTGGGCACCCGCCGAGTCGATGACGCCGATCTCGCGATCGCGTCCGTCGTGCTCGAACGAGGTGGTGAAGGTCTCGGGCGGCGTGCCGAGGTCGGAGAGGTCGGTCTCGACCCGCGCCACGATGTTCGAGTTGGCGTCGTAGTCGAGCTGCCGCCGGTTGCCGCGCGCGTCGACGGTGGCATGCAGCCGCAGCGCGTCGTCCCACTCCTGCGTCGTGACGCGACCGAGGTCGTCGGTGGTCGTCGCCAGCAGGCCGGCATCGAGCCAGCTCCACTGCGTCGTGCGCGCGCCGTCGCCGATCGCGCTGCCGGTCGCGCGGTCGAACCAGTCGGCGTCGGCGCGGATCGGCCGATCCATCGCGTCGAACGCACGGGTGACGCCTTCCAGCGGCACGTTCAGCGCGGCGCCCGGCTGGTCGTCGAGCTCGCCCACGAGCGTCTCGCGCACCGGGTTGCCGTTCTCGTCGAGGTGCAGCGTCCTCACGTTGCCCATCGCATCGGTGACGGCGACGAGCCGCTCGAAGCCGTCGTAGCGCCAAGTGGTGAGCGCGGGCTGCGGCGAGCGCGCGACGCGGCGCGCGGCGAGGTTGCCGTCACCGTCGTAGTCAAAGCGCGTCGTCACCTGCGCCGGATCGCCGGCGGCGCGGATCTCCTCGAAGGTGAGGTCGCGCTCGTCGTAGCGGTAGGTGAGCGTGTTGGTCGGCTGGTTGCCGTTGGTCGCCTCGCCCTTCCGGACCCGCTCCAGGTTGCGGTTGCCGTTCCATTCGAACTCGGTGACCACCGGCGGCGCGACGCCGTCCTCGACCTCCTCGGTGATCCGGATGCGGCGGTTCAGCAGCTCGTAGTCGTAGGTAGTGGTGAGCCACGGATTGGCGTGCAGCGCGCCGTTCTCGTCGCGCTGCTCGACGTCGGTGCGCACGAGGTTGCCGTTCGCGTCGAAGGCGAAGAGCTGTTCGTGGCGCAGCGACGTGCCGGGCGTCACGATGCGGGAGCGCGCTCGCCGGAGCCGATCGTCGTCGGCCCACTCGAGGAGGTCGTCGTTCCCCTTCGGATCGATCACCCGCACCGGCCGGCGCAGGCGGTCGTACTCGATGCGGGTCGAGAGCGCGAAGCCGGCCGCGTCGACCACGATCTCCTTCAGGCAGCCGTGCGCGGGACCGGCCGCCGCTTGCCAGCGGAAGAGGTCGGTGCGCCGGTGGCCCGGCTGATCCTGCGGCCAGTCGTGGCGGAGCGGGCGGCCGCGCGCGTCGTAGCTCCAGTCCTCGACGATCGAGGCGATGCGGTGGATCGTCTGCACGCGGTTGCCCGCGGCGTCGTAGGCGTGGAGCGACGCGTGGCCGCGCGCGTCGACGGTGCGCGTCGGGAAGGAGAGGCCGCGCGTGGCGCCCGGCGCGTGCTGGTAGTCGAGCTGCTCGACCAGCAGCGCCTGGTCGCCGCCGCGCGGGCCGGCGAGGCGCGTCACTTGGCGCAGGTTGCCGCGCGTGCGCCGACGCGCCGTCGGGGAGACGTTGCTCTCCCACGCGAGCAGCGTCTCGCTCCCCTCGGGCGTGCGCTCCGAGACCAGCAGCGAATCGGCGTTCCACTGCCAGCGCCGCACGAAGCTCGGCGGGTCGTTGCCGCGCAGCGGCGCGGTCGGGCGATTCGTGCTCGACGTCGTCGGCACGCTTGGATTCGCGCGGCCGGTGAACTCGAGCGCCGCGACCACGCGATTCGCTCCGTCGAGCAGGTACTCGCGCACGTTGCCGACGCGGTCGTTGACGATCACGCGGACGACCGCGTCGCCGTTCGTCGGCGACGGCACGACCCGCTCGTAGACCAGCTCGATCGTCTCGCTCGCGTGGCCGAGCGTGATGCGCGCGACGCGGTCGAAGTCGAGCGCGGCAGGGTCGCTGGTCGCGCTCCAGTCGTAGCGCGCGAAGGTGTTGCCGAGCGGATCGGTGATCGAGAGGAGGTTGTGGTTTCGCCGCTCGTCCGCGAAGCCGCGCGCGTACGTGTAGGTGGTCGTGCGGCCGAGCGGGAAGTCGTTGCCGTTGGGGGTGCCGACCACCGCCGGCAGCGTGACCGACTGGAGATCGCCCGGCCCGCCGCCGCCATCGCCGAGCGTCCAGTAGTCGTAGCGCCAGACGCGTCCACTCCAGTCGCGCATCGCGCGCAGTCGATCGCCGGCGCCGTAGCTGAAGGTGATGGTGCGCGGCTGCGCCGGCGTGTCGAGCGGGTCGCGGACGGTGGCGAGGCGGCCGCGCGCGTCGTACTCGAGGCGCATCTCGTTGCCGTTGCGATCGCGGATCGCGCGGAGCTTCCCCTGCTGCGGAGCGCCGTCGAGCGGATGGAACTCCCAGCTGCCGCCGTCGGGGAAGACGAAGGTGAACTCGCCACCCGGACCGAACGTCCCCTCGAGGAAGAAGCCGTCCGCGCCGAACGTGCCGTCGAGCTGCAGCGTGAAGCGATCGGTGCGGCCGGTGCCGTCGTGCAGCAGCAGCGCGCCCGCGCCGTCGCTCTCGATCGCGACCTCGTAGGAGTGGACCCAGTTGTGGCCGAGCGCGCCGTGGCGCGTGATCCCCGATCGGTAGGTGCGCGCGAAGACGAAGTCGATGCCGACGCCGGGGAGCAGCGCGTCGACCTCGCAGCGCTGCGCCGCATCGAGCAGGTTGGTGCACGGTTGCACCGTGTCATCGCCGCGATTGGCGGGACCCGCCGCGTGCAGCGCGGGGTCGAGCGCGGCGGCGACCGAATCGGCGCGCCCGTCGTGCTCGGCCTGCCACGAGCGGAGCGCGCGTGCCAGCAGTCCGGGCGAGCGGGCGCTCGGCATCGGCTGCGCGACGCCGCCGTCGTGCAGCGTCATCGTCGAGTCGGGGCCGTGCCACGCGGTGGCGCGCGCGTCGCCGAAGCTCGACTCGAGGGGCGGCGATTCGGGCGAGGCGGGCGGGCGGCACGGCGGCTCGAAGTCGCGGCGCGGCGGCGCCGTCGTGCCCGTGCCCCCCGAAGCGCCGCGGCACTCGCCGCTGATCGGCGCAAGAGCCGCGATGGCTGCGACGGCGGCGAGCGTGGAACGGAGCGCACGGCCCCCGAGACGACGACCCATGACGACCTCCTGCCTTCGATCCGCCGCCGCGATCGCGTGGCGCAGAGTCGTGAATGGCAGCCGAGTCCGCAAGGTGCCGCGGAAGGGGCGGGTGGGGGGAGAAGGGCGGGAAGGGGGGCTTCGGAGTCGTCCGCGGAGCGCGGGGGAGCGAGCGCTACGTCCGCCGCTCGCCTTCCCCCCTCAGCTCCCTCCCGGCCCCAACTTCGCCTCGAGCGCCGCGAGACGCTCTTCGAGCTTGGCGATGGTCTTCAGCGCCTCCGGCAGCTTCTCGCTGGCGACCATCTCGCGCAGCGCTTGGCGGTGGGGGCGGGCCCAGAAGCCGAAGTAGTCGCCGCTCTCGGTGATGGTGCCGCCGATGCCGGAGCGGGCGCCGAAGCGGCAGTTGTCGGCGACCTTCACGTGGTCGGCGACGCCGGTCTGGCCGCCCAAGAGGCAGTTCTCGCCGATCTCGCTCGAGCCGGCGATGCCGGTGAGGCCGGCGCAGATGGTGCGCGCGCCGACGACCACGTTGTGGCCCAAGTGGACCTTGCTGTCGAGCTTCGCGTCGTCGCCGACGCGCGTCTCGCCGAAGCGGGCGCGATCGATGGTGACGTGGTGGCCGATGTCGACGCGGTTCCCGACGATGACGCGGCCGATGTGGCGCAGGCGGACCGCGCCGGTCGGCCCGAAGCCGAAGCCGAACCCCTCGCCGCCGACGACCGCCCCGTGGCCGACCACGCAGTCGTCGCCGAGCGTCGCGCACGAGCAGATCACCGCGCCCGACAGGATGCGGCAGCGCGCGCCGACGACCGCGTCGGGCTCGACGACGGCGTGCGGCTCGAGGCGGGTGCCGGCGCCGATGCGCGCGCGCGGGCCGATGACCGCGTAGGGGCCGACCGAGACGCCCGCGCCCAGCACCGCCGTCGGCGCCACCTGCGCGGTCGCGTGCAGCCCCGGCTCCGTCCACGGCAGCGGCCAGAGCCCGAGCCGATCGATGACCGCGTTCTGCGCGATCTGCGGCACCGGCGTCACGATCAGCGTCCGCCCGGCCAGCTCGCCGGCGAGCTTCGGCGGGCAGAAGAGCGCCGCCGCCGTCGACACCTTCGCCGCTGCGAGGAACCGCTTGTCGTCGAGCGCCGCGAGCTGCGTCGCCCCGGCCGACTCGATCGGCCCGACGCCGTCGATGGCGACCGCCGCCGCCGCCGGGTCGCCCTGCAGCTGCCCCTTGGTCAGCTCGGCCACCTGCTGCAGCGTCAGCTGCACGCGTCCCTCGTTCCCGCTCGTCGCCGCCATTGCGTTCCCTCCCGAAGGGCGGCCATTGTGCCGCGCAGGGGCGGCGGCGAGGAGCATCGGATGGCGGACCACGAGGAAGGGCGGGACGGCTCGCTGGCGGGGATCCCGCTGCTGATCGAGTTCCGCGGCCCGTCGTCGCTCGAGCGCGAGGTCGATCGGCCGTCGCAGCTGCCGATCCTCGGCAACGGCCCGCCCGGCACGTTCGTCCGCTTCCCGGCCGGGCTGCTCGTCTCGCTGCCGACCGACCAGGTCGTCTTCGCCGAGGATGCGGGCGGCCGCGTGCGCGTCGGCTTCGGCGGCATGCGCTTCGTCGGCGTCGAGGCGGGGCAACTGCTCTTCCGTCGCGTGCGCGAGCTCTTCCCGGAAGCGCAGCTCTCGCCGGCGCGCAGCCACGCGATGCGCCTCGATCCGGCGTGGGTCGCGGCGATCGACGCCGACGGCCGGCGAGCGTGGCCCGCGCCCGCGCCGCCGCTCAGCGGATGAAGCGCGCCGCGAAGCTGCGCACTTCGTGGCCGTTCAGCACGTGGAAGCGGCGGATCTTCTCGAGCGTGCGCGTGCTGAACGTGGCGAGCGGCAGGTGGACGATGTGGCGGCGCATCTGCTTCGCCGTCGCGACGATCTCGGGCGAGGGCGGGCGCGCGGCGACGTAGGCGAGGTAGCGGTCCTTGGCGTGGAAGAGCGCGGCCAGCAGGAGGCGCTCGGAAGGGCGGCGCGCCTTCTCGAAGCGCAGGTCGTCCCAGATGTCGGGGATCGGGATCGGCGGGTAGAGGAACATGCAGCCGCCGTAGCGGCAGCGGCCGATGCCGGGGCCGACGAGGTCGGCGAGCGGGTTGGTGGCGTAGAAGGCGAGCGTCGACTCCTGCGCGTGCTCGGCCATCCAGGTCATGCGCAGCGGGAAGCGGCTGCCGTCGTCGTCCTCCTCGAAGATCACGACCACGGCGCCGACCTTGCCCGGCACGCGCGGCTCGATCTTCACGTGGATCTTGCCGGTCGGCAGGTCGCGCAGCGTCTCGCGGATGGCGAGGCCGTCCTTCAGCGACGAGGTGAACTCCTCGGTGCGGACGCGATCGATGCCGGCCAGCGACAGCGTGCGGCTCGACAGGTAGGCGCGCAGGTTCTCGATGACGAGATCCTCGGGCGGCCAGCTGCAGCTCGCATGCGGGTTCCAGACCGAGCGCCACCGTTCGCGATCGATCTTCGGCGGCTTGTCGATGAGGCGCACCCGCTTCAGCGTCCGCCAGTCGCCCGGCGTGCGCGGCGTGATGAGCGAGATGGCGTCGCCGATCTTGGCGCGCTCGCCGGTCGCCTCGAAGAGGAGCCCGCGGCCCGGCCCGTCGAACGGCTCGTCGTCGTCGTCGTGCTCGCTGGCCGGGTCGTCGCCGCTGCCGCTGGCGGGAGCGCCGGCGGCGGCGCCCGCCGCCGACTCGCTCGCGCCCGCTGGCGGCGGTCCGGTGATGGCGAACGGATCGTCGGCGCTGCCGGGCTGCGGATGGCGCGGCCGCGGGTCGGTGTTGGGCGGATAGCTGCCAGCCACCTGCAGCAGCGCCAGCGCGAAGTCGTTGCCGACCACCCCCTTCGCCGCGACCACCAGCGAGTAGAGGTCGGGGGCGAGGCGATTGCGGCTCACCACCAGCTTGCGCAGGAAGTCGAGCAGCGTGGCGAGCGTGGTGGGCGTCGGCTTGTCGAGCGCGCTGCTCTCGTCCTTCTCGTAGAGCTCGCGCGTGGCGAGCAGCAGCTCCTTCACCGCCAGCACCAGGTCGTGGCGCTGCAGGTCGAGCGAGTTGCGGTGGCGCTCCCACGCCCACGTGACGAACGGCATCTCGCCCAGCACGTGGAAGAGCGACGCGGGATGGACCGCCACCAGCGCGACGTCGTCGCTCGGCGGCCCCTTGCCGGCGTGCAGCGCGCCGCTCCCCGCGACGAGGTGGGCGCGGATGCGCTCCCAATGGGCCATGCCGCACAGGAAGAGCACGTCGCCGCGCTTCTCGTTCGCCGCGGCCAGCGCGGCGAGGCGCGCCGCCATGTGGCGCTCGCGGAGGTGGTCCTCGGGAGTCGGCGGGTGCTCGCGGCGGATGGCGGGCAGCGCCGCGCCGTAGAACTCGTCGACGCCGAGCGTCAGCAGCGCGTGCGGGTCGGGCATCACGAAGCGCCGCCCGGCGAAGTCCTCGACCTCGGCGTCGATGAAGTGGAACGGCACGCGCTCGCCGCGCGCGATGCGTAGCGCCTCGACGATCGCGTCGCACGGGTCGATCGGCACGTACCACGCGCGCAACCGCGTCGCCGCCGAGACGTCGTCGTCCCGCTCGCCGCGCGCCTCGCGCTCGGGGCTCCAGTCGGCGCTGTCGAACTCGGAGCGCGTCCAGTCGCGATAGACGGCGGCGTGCAGGTGGGGCAACCGGTCGAGCCCGGCGAGGACCGCGTTGCGCACGCTCGGCGGCAGCTCGACGGCCAGCGCGGCGTGGCGCTTGGCGAGCATCCGCTCGCGCACCGCCACCGCGAAGGCGACCCGGCCGTGGACCAGCGGGATCACCTCGACGTTCTTCCAGCGCAGCGGCGGCGGGAGCTCCATCACGTGGCGGCCGGCTCAGCGCGCGCGGCCGCCTCCCGACGGCGGCGCCTCGTCGTCCTTGTCGCCGCCGCTGCCGTCGCCCTTCTCGTCGCCTTCCTCGTCGTCGTCCTCGTCGTCCTCGTCGTCGTCGAGGTCCTCCTCGCTGGTCATGAAGTCGGCGAGGTCCTTCAGGTCCTTCGGGAAGAAGAGGCCGGCGGCGCGCTCCTCGAAGTTCTCCGCCCCCTCGCCGAGCACCTGCTTCACCGCCTGGTGGAAGGCGGCGTCGATGGCGGTGCCGCGCGCGTTGGCCAGCTTGAGCGCGTAGCGCATCACGTTGATGCCGTCGCGCGTCGAGTAGTTGAGGTTGTGGCGGTGCGCTTCCTGCAGGAAGTCGACGGTGAGCTGCAGCAGGTCGGCCGGCGCGAAGTCGACGTTGTACTGGAGGATCTGCAGCTCCTCGTCGCGGTCGGGGAAGTCGACGAAGATCAGCGGCTGGATGCGCGAGACCATGTACTCCGGCACCTCGTAGGTCGAGGCGTCGTCGTTCATCGTCACGCAGCAGCGGAAGTCCGGGTGGGCGGCGATGCGTACGCCGGCGACGATCGACTCGGCGTAGCGGCGATGGTCGAGCAGCGGCGCCAGCGAGGCCCACGACTTCTCGGGCATGCGGTTGGCCTCGTCGAGGATCGCGATGCCGCCGTCGATCATCGCGGTGACCAGCGGCGAGGCGTGGTAGCTGATCTTCCCGGCGCCCGACAGCACCGGCGTGACCAGCAGGTCCTCGGGCCGCGTGTCGGTGGTGCACTGGTAGATGAAGACCGGCTTGCCGAGGCGCTGCGCGGCCGCCTGCGCGAGCGTCGTCTTGCCCATGCCGGGCTTGCCGACCAGCCGCGGCGTGAGCGGCAGGTCGTTGGTCGTCACCCGCGTCCAGCAGGCGAGGATCTGCTCGAGGAGCTCCTCCTGCCCGATCCAGCGGACCGGATCGCCGACCGGTTCAGCCAACGTGAGCGTCATGTCCCCGAGCGTGTGCGTGCGCATGGTCGGCGGATGGTAGCGGCGGCGCCTGCCGCACGTCGGAAGCGCTTTCCGGCGCCGCGCCGGAGGGCCCGATTTCGCGCTTCGGTCGGCAGAGCGCGTTGGCGATCGAGGTGGCTGGCGGGAACGCTCCGCGCGGCACGCGCCGGCGGGGCAGGATCGGAAGTGCGCAACGCATGGCTTCGCAACCGGTGGTACACGGGACGCAGGCGCGCCGCAGGCAGCGCGGCCTCACGATCGTCGAGACGTTGATCGCCGCGACGATCCTCGCGGTCGGCATCGTCAGCCTCACCAACCTGCTCGGCGCCAGCGCACGGCTGAACCAGTCGGGGCGCGAGAAGGAGGCGGCGCTCGCCGCGCTCGGCACGCAGGTCGCCGCGCTGCAGAGCGCCGACTTCGACGACCTCGCCGCGCTCGACGGCGCCGACTTCGCGGCGGGCGCGGCCACCGAGGGCAGCGGGCTGCTGCTGCGCCCCCCGGCGGGCGACGCCGACTTGCAGGCGGGCGAGATCGCGGTGACGGCGCCGACTGGCGAGCCGTTGCGGCTGCTCGAGCTGGTGGTGTCGGTGACGTGGCAGGGCGCGAACGGCGTCCACACCCTCGCCCGGCGCGTGCGCCGGTCGCGGCTCGGGAGCTGACCATGACGACCCATTCCGGAAGCGGCCGCGGGCCACGCGCTCTCGGCGGCGGGCGCGGCGCGCGGCGCGGCCAGCGCGGCCTCTCGGTGCTGGAGCTCGCCGTCTCGACGACGATCCTCTCGGCGCTGGTGATGGCGGCGTCGACCGCCTCGCAGACCGCGTTGACCGCGACGGCCGACGTCGTGGCGCTCGATGCGTCGGGCGGCTCGACGCGCCACACGCTCGACCGCCTCGAGTTGCTGCTGGTCTCGGCGAGCCTCGGCACGCTCGAGGGCATCCCCGCCGCGCAAGGCGTCACGCCCGAGCCGCTGCAGGAGGGGGTCGACTACCGCGATCTGCGCATCCGCCGCGTGATCGGCTTCAGCGGCGGCGCACCCGCGTTCGAGCCGCCGCTCACCGCCGCCGCGGTGGTGATCCAGCAGGCGTTCGATCGCGACGGCCGCGGCGCGCTGCAGCTCGTGGCGGGCGGCCGCACCGCCACGCTGCAGGAGTCGGTGCGCAGCGTCACCTTCCGCCGCGACGGATCGCGGCTGCGGGTGACGCTCGAGTTCGGCAGCGCTGCCGCAGCGACCTCGAGCAGCACGCTCGACGTCGTGCTGCGCGTGCAGTGAAGGAGGCTCCGATGGCGATGCGATCGCGGCGCGGCAACGCGCTGGTCCTGGCGCTCGGCTCGACCACCACGCTGGTGGTGGCGGGCGGGACGCTCCTCGTGGCGGTCACGCAGCAGCGCACCGCGACCGAGCAGTCGGTGGTGAACGCGCAGGCGCGCGACGCGTCGATCTCGGGCGTCGAGGATGCGCTGGCGCTGCTCGAGGTCGATCCCGGCTACGTCGGCACCTACGCGCTGGCGATGGGCGGGCCGCGGGCCGACGTGACGGTCACCTCGTGGGGCGACGACCTGCTCGACAACGACGCCGACGGCGCGGTCGACGAGGCCGACGAAGCCGACTACCGCGCGATCGTCTCGATCGGCAGCGCCAACGTGGTCGCCGGCGCGGGCGGCCTCGCGCTCGACCTGCCGACGCGGCGCGCGAGCCGGCGTACCGAAGCGTTGGTGCAGCGGAGCGCGCTCGACCTGGCTGCAGAGCAGGCGCTCTACGTCGACGACCCGTTCGCGGCCATCGACTTCACCGGCGCGAGCTTCCTCCTCTCCGGCCACGACACGAACCTCGACGACAGCGCCGGCCCGAACGCGCCGCTGCCGGGGATCGGCACGGTCGGCGACCCGGCGCTGCTGCTGGCGCAGCTCGATCCGAGCCAGCTCGCGCAGGTGATCGGCGCGGGCGGCAGCGGCAGCGTCGCGAGCGTCGCCGACGCCGACCTCGCGACGACGATGGGCACGCTCGCCGCCGCCGCCAGCGTGCAGTGGAGCGGCGCCGACGAGCTGTTCAGCGGCACGCTCGGCGACCTGGCGAGCCAGGTCGCGGTGGTGGCGCACGCGGCCGGCAACCTCGCGATCGACGGTCCCACCAGCGGCTGCGGCGTGCTGGTGGTGGACGGCGACCTGCACGTCGACGCCGACTTCGACTTCGCGGGCGTGCTCTACGTCGGCGGCGCGGTCCACTTCGGCGGGACGGGCGCGATGCGGCTGCGCGGCGCGCTCTACACGCTCGGCGCGCTGGCGAGCGGCGACGACGTCGAGATCGCGGGCGCGGTCGACCTGCGCTACAGCTCGCAGGCGATCGGCGTGGTGAGCGCGCAGCTCGCCGACACCTGGTCGATCGTGAGCTGGGTGCAGCAGTAGCGGGGCGACGGGGCGATCGCCGCGGCGGAGGCGGAATCGCGTTCCGATCGGCCGCGGCGGCGCAACTCGCGCTCAAGCCTCGCGCCGGCCTGACGATGGCTGGAAGTGGCCCCACCCGATCGGGTGGGGCTACCCGATCGACAGGAGCTCGCGATGGAACACCTCCCCGATCTGCGCCGCCGCCTCCGCCGCCGCGTGCGGTGCCGCGGCTTGTCGCTGCTCGAGACGGTGGTCGCCACGGCGATCCTCGCGGTCGGCGTCGCGAGCCTCACCAGCGTCGCCGCGACCAGCGCGCGTCTCCACCAGTCGGGCCAGCAGAAGAACGCGGCGTTGCGCAGCCTCGACGCGCAGCTCGCCACCATCGAGAGCACCGCGTTCACCGGCCTCGCGGCGCTCGACGGCCAGACCTTCGTGGTCGATCCCGCCGCGGCCCCGTCCAGCAGCGGCGGCCGCGACGGGCGCTACCCGACGCAGGGCGGCACGACCAGCGGCGAACCGGCGACCGGCGCCATCGCCGTCAGCGCGCCGACCGGCGATGCCGGCGAACTCGTCGAGGTCGCCGTCACCCTGACGTGGCAGGGGATGAACGGTCCGCAGACGATGGTGCGACGGCTGCGCCGCTCGCGGTTGGGAGGTTGAGCGATGGAGCGCATCCCGAGGAATCGGCGCGGCATGTCGCTGCTCGAGATCTCGATCTCGACCTCGATCCTGTCGCTGCTCGTCTTCGCCGCGGCCTCCTCGTCGCGCGTCGCGCTGCTCGCGACCAGCGACGTCAACGCGCGCGACGCCGAGGCGGGCGCCGAGCGGCGCACCAGCGTCCAGCTGCGCGAGCTGTTCCTCTCGGCGAGCCAGGCGGAGCTCGAGGGCGTGCCCGCCGGTCAAGCCGTGCTGGCCGAGCCGATGCAGGAGGACGTCGATTACCAGGAGCTGCGCTTCCGGCGCGTGGTCGGCTTCGTCGACGGCGCGCTGACCTACGAGCCGCCGATGGGCGCGGCGGCCAGCCGGCTGTTCCGCGCGGCCGACCCGGAAGGCGACGGTTCGCTGGTGCTCGAGACCGCGAACCGCTCCGCGGTCCTGCTCGCGGATGTCCGCAGCGTCAACTTCCGCCGCGCGGGCGCGAAGCTCACCGTCACCATCACCTTCGGACACCACGGCGAGGACGCGACCACCAGCGCCATCGACGTCGTGCTGCGCGTGCCGTGAGGAGCCATGCCATGGGAACGAAGCAGCGCCTCTCCTCGCATGAGCTGCGCCGTCGCCGTTCGCGGCGCGCCAACGCGCTGCTCCTGGCGCTCGGCGCCACCACCACGCTGATCGTCGCCGGCGGCACGTTGCTGGTCTCGGTGGCCGAGGAGCGCACCGCGACCGAGCAGTCGATCGTCGCGGCGCAGGCGCGCGATGCCTCGACCTCGGGGGCCGAGGATGCGCTCGCGCGCCTCGCGGCCGACCCGAACACGGAGGGCAGCTGGCAGGTCGACCTCGGTGGTCCGATCGCCGACGTGACGGTGGTCGACTGGGGCGACAACGGTGCGGACGACGACGACGACGGCGCGATCGACGAGGCGGACGAGCAGGACTACCTCTCGGTCCTCTCGATCGGCCGCGCGAACGAGCTTCTCGACGGCAACGGCCTGCTGATCGAACGTCGCACCCGCCATGCCAGCAGCGCGACCGAGGTGATCCTGCAGCGCACCGAGCTCGACCTCGCCGCCAACCAGGCGGTCTACGTCGACGACGCCAACGCCTCGTTCAAGTTCTCGGGCACGGCGTTCCTCATCAACGGCAACGACACCAACCTCGACGGCAGCGCCGGCCCGAACGCCGCGCTGCCCGGCATCGGCACGGTCGGCGATCCGACCGGCATCTCCTCCCAGCTGAAGAGCAACCAGAAGGACAAGGTGATCGGGCTCGGCGGCAACCCGAGCGTCGCGACCGTCTCCGACATCGACTTGTCGGCCACGATGGACGCGCTGAGGCAGATCGCGACGGTCGAGTTCGCCGGCCCGGACGACTCCTTCTCGGGCGAGCTCGGCGACCTCTCCAACGAGGTGCCGGTGGTCACCTACGCGAAGGGCAACCTGAAGCTGAACGGCAACACGAGCGGCTGCGGCGTGCTGATCGTCGATGGCGACATCGACTTCAACGGCACGTTCGACTACGCCGGCCTCGTCTACGTCAGCGGCGCGGTGCGCTTCAACGGCGGCGGCGGCGGCAAGAACGTGCGCGGCGCGCTGTTCACGCTCGGCGCGGTGACCGGCAACGACGTCACCATCAACGGCTCGGTCGCGCTGGCCTACAGCTCCGAGGCGATCGCGCTGGTCAACACGCAGCTCTCGAGCGGCGTGCAGGTCGTCTCGTGGAGACGGCGATGAGCGCGCTGCACCGGGACGTCGCCGCGCTGACGCTGCTGCTGCTCGCGGCGGCGGCCTCGCCCGCGGCTGCGGCGGTCGACGCGCCGACCGATCCGGCCGCGCCCGCCGCGAAGGCGCCGACGGTGGCGCGCGTGCGCGTCGCGGTCGGGAGCGAGGAGCGGGTCGGCTGGCGGCTCGGCGTCGACGAGGCGGGCGCCACGGCGCTGCTGCAGGACGACGGCGCGGTGGCGTGGGCGATGGTCGAGCCGGTCGAGGCATGGCTCGAGAGCGAGGAGCTGCCGCTGTCGGCGCTGCCGCCTGCGCATCTCGCCGGCGCGCTCGGCCACGAGATGGCGCCGATCCGCGAGCGGTGCGAGGAGCTGCTGATCGCGCAGGGGCCGCTCGCTGCGGCGGCCGTCGGCGAGGCGGTGCGAGCGCCGTCCGCCGAGGCGCGCCGCCACGCGCTGCAGGTGCTGGCCGAGCGGCCGGCGAAGCAGTGGCGCGCGCGCATCCGCGAGCGGCTGCACGAGGACGTCGAGCCGGCGGTGCGGCGCGCGGCGCTGGCCGCCTACGCGGCGCTCGAGTGCGACGATCTCGTGCCGGTCTGCCTGGCGCTGCTCAAGTTCGACGACGATGCGCGCGTGCGCCATGACGCGATCGGCCGCCTCGGTCGCTCGCGCGACCTGACGGTCATCGACCCGCTGCTGGCCCATCTCGACGGTTGCGAGGAGCGCAGCCTCCGGCTGGTCACCTTCGATGCGCTGCGCCGCCTGACCGGGCGCAAGTTCGGGCGCGACGAGGCGGCGTGGCGCGCGTGGTGGACCAACCACCACGCCGAGCTGCTGCCGGAGGAGGCGCACTGAGCGGCTGAGCGACGGCGAGCGGCGCGGCGGCGCAACGGCGAGCCACGCCGTCGCGGGACTACGATGCGGCGCGGGAGATCGCCATGCATCGCGCGCTGCCGCTTCGCTCGTTCGCTGCGTTCCTGGCGCTCGCCTGCGCCGCTTGCCACGCCGAGCCGCCGCGTGCGCCGCTCGCCGTCGTCGCTGCGGACGCGAGCGCTGCGCACGTCGCCGCTCGCGACGAGCCGGCCGCCGCTCCCGCTGCCGCCGACTTCGCCGGCCTCTTCGAATCGAGCTACGGCACGTTGCGCCTCGCGCGCGCCGGCGAGCGCTACTCCGGCAGCTACGGCGATCCGCCGGTGGCGACGCTCGCGGGCGTGCTGCACGACGGCGTGCTGCGCGGCACCTACCACGAGCCAGCCGCGAACGGTCCCGGCGTGACCGGCCGCTTCGCGTTCGTGCTGGAAGACGACGGGCAGCGCTTCCGCGGCGTCTGGCGCGAGGGCGAGGGGGAGCCGCTCGATCCGGCCGACGCGTCGCTGCGGCGCTGGAGCGGGCGGCGGCTGGTCGGCGAGCCGGGGCGCGTCTGGTTCGTGATCCTCGAGGAGAACTGGGAGGGGTCGCTGCGCGAGCACGAGTACTCGTTCGGCGCGATGCTGCGCAGCTTCTTCGAGCGCGTGCCGGCGGTCGCCGTGCGCCACCGCTTCGTCCACGACCGCGCCGACCTCGAGCGCTTCTGCGCCGAGCTCTCGCGGCTGGTCGAGCCGGTCGTGCTCCACATCTCCTCGCACGGTTCGCCGGCGGGGCTCGGCATCGGGCCCGATGGCGTGTCGCCCGAGGTGCTCGGCGCGGCGTTGCGCCACGTGAACGAGCTGCGGCTGCTCCACCTCGGCAGCTGCGCGGTGATGGCGGGCGACGCGCCGACGCGCATCCGAGCGGCGGCCGGCGAGCGCGCCGACTTCCCGATCTCCGGCTTCGGCGTCACGGTCGACTGGGCCGCGAGCGCGATCGTCGACCTCACCTACATGCAGCTCGTGCTGGAGCAGGGGATGGCGCCGGCGGAAGCGGCGGAGGCGACGCGGCGCATGCTGAGCTTCGCGAGCCCGCCCGGCGACACCGGGCCGCTGCCGGGCTGCGACCTGCGCCTCTCGGAAGCGCCCGCGAAATGAGAGGACGGGCCGGCGCGCGTGGCACCGGCCCGTCCTCGAGGAGTCGTCTGCTGGAAGCGAGGGGCGCTCGCGTGCGCGCCCGCGTCCTCGCCGCCTACTTCTTCGCCGCCGCCTTCGCTTCGGCCACCAGCGCGTCGATCGCGCCGTCGAGCGTCTCCTCCGACGGGCTGCCGACCCACTTGTGGCGGATCGTCCCGGTGTGGTCGATCAGGAACAGCGTCGGCCAGCCGCGGACGTTCCACGCGCGGGGGATCGGCCCCTGCGTCGCGTCTTCGCCGCACCAGAAGCTGCGCCAGGTGATCTGCTCTTCCTTGAACTTCGGCTTCATCGCCGCGAGGTCGGCGTCGCTGTTGACCCCGATCAGGGCGAACGGCTCATCCTTCAGCTTTGCCACGAGCGACCGCTCGTGCGGGAACATGGCCCGGCAAGGGCCTCACCAGTACCCCCAGAAGTCGAGCAGCACGACCTTGCCGCGGTAGTCGCTCAGCTTGAAGTTCACGCCGTCGAGGTCGGGTCCCTCGATCTCGGGCGCGATGCCGCCGATCTTCAGGTTCTTCAGCGCGTGGGTCGTGTTCTTCGCCCACTCGGCGTAGGTCCCGCCGCGCACTTGCGCCACCGCGCCGTGCTGCGCCGCGAACGCCTCGATGTCGGCGCAGAGCTTCGCCTCCGCCTCGGGCGAGAGCGGCGCGTCGGCAGCCGCGTCGGCGCGCGCGGAGAGCGGCTTGAAGGCGGCCGCGGCCTTCACCGCGACGCTCTTCGAGCCGGCGAGCTGCTTCACGTAGCCGTCGACCTCGGCCTTCGCCTTGGCCGGCGCCGGGAGGTTGATCACCAGCGCCGCCATCCGGTCGTCGTCGAGGTAGTCGGCGAAGAGCTTCGCCGCCGCGTCGCGCCACGCCTGCAGCGTCTTGTCGCTGGTCGGCTGCACGTAGGGCGCCGCCGCGAGCACCAGCACCTGGTTCAGCGCCTCGAACTCGGCCGGCTCGCCCGCGCTGACGTCGTAGATCTTCCAGCAGCGCTCGAGGAAGCCCTGCAGCTCCGCCTCGGTGAGCAGCGGCAGCTGGATGCCCTGCGGCGTCTTCTTCGCCGCCTCCTGCGCCTTGCGCGAGTTGGCGTTCAGCGTCGAGTAGTAGTCGTTCTGGATCGCGCCGACCGTGTCGTCTTCCTGAGCGAGCACGGGTGGGCTCGCGCCGGCGACGAGGCAGGCGGCCAACAGCCATTTCCTCATGCGTCCTCCTCCTCCGGTCCCTTGGGTGGGGCGCTCCTCTACGACCGGGATCGCGGAAGCGTAGCTCGGCGAAGCTCGCTCGAGATCCCGCTAGGCTCGGCGCGATGGAACGGCAGCTCCCTCTCTTGGCGTTGCCCGCCGTCGCCGACGGCGCGCGCCGCTCGGCCCTCTCCGCCGCCCTCTTCGCGGCGTGGCGCGACTGCGGCTTCGTCGGCATCACCGACCACGGGATTCCCGAGGGGCAGGTGCGTGCCGCGCTCGCCGCCGCGCGCGACTTCTTCGCGCTGCCGGCCGAGGTGAAGCAGCGCTACGAGGTCGCGGGCGGCGCCGGGCAGCGCGGCTACACGCGCTTCGGCGTCGAGAAGGCGAAGGACCAGCGGCAGCCCGACCTGAAGGAGTTCTGGCACGTCGGCCGCGAGGTGGGGCGCGACGACCCGCTGGCGGCGATCCTGCTCCCGAACCTCTGGCCGCGCGAAGTGCCGCACTTCGAGCCGGCGCTCCGCGCGCTGTTCGATTCGCTCGAGCGGCTCGGCGGCCGGTTGCTCGAGCTGCTCGAGCCGGCACTCGGCCTGCCGAGCGGCTGGTTCGCGCCTCGGATCGCGCGCGGCAACTCGATCCTGCGGCCGCTCCACTACCCGCCGCTGCCGGCGCCGCGCGCTTCCGAAGGTGGCGGGGCAGTTGCACCACGCACTGGTGGCGGGGCAGTTGCACCACGCGCGGTCGAATCCGCCGCGGCGGTGCGGGCCGCCGCTCACGAGGACATCAACCTGATCACGCTGCTGGTCGGCAGCGACGAGCCGGGGCTCGAGATCGCGGCGCGCGACGGGACGTGGTGGGCGGTGACGACGGTGCCCGGCACGATCGTGGTGAACGTCGGCGACATGCTGCAGCGGCTGACCAACGGCGTGCTGCCGTCGACGACCCATCGCGTGGTGAACCCGCCGCCGCCGTGGGATGCGCGTTCGCGCTACTCGATCCCGTTCTTCCTCCACTTCGAGCCCGACGTCGTCATCGAGCCGCTGCCAAGCTGCGTCGGCCCCGACCGCCCGCCGCGCTGGCCCGCCCCGATCCGCGCCCACGACTACCTGCTCGAGCGCCTGCGCGAGATCGGCCTCCGCCCAGGTGGCGGGGGGAAAACGGCGGTCTAGACCGCACACTCTCGCGCGCCGCCGGCGACGTGCGGATTTGACCGCCGTTTTCTCCCCGCCACCTGTGCGGATCAGACCGCCGTTTTCTCCCCGCCACCAAGGCACGAGCAGCCGAGCGCCTTGAGCGCGGAGGCGGTGTCGGGGCGCGCGGCGGCCTTCGCGGCGTCGAGCTCCGGCGCGAGCTGGCGGCAGAGCTTCTTCTTGCGGCCGCCGTCGCTCTCCGGATCGCACACCGCGAGCGCTTGCCGGTGGCGCTCGAACGCGCGCTCCGGCTCCTGCGGCGCCCGGCGCAGCTCGAGCCGCGCCCAGTCGTTCAGCGCCTCGGCGTAGCGCGGCTGGTTCAGCAGCGCGTTCTTCAAGTGCGCCTCGGCCTGCTCGAAGCAGCGCGCCGGCGATTCGTGCGCCGCCAGCTCGAGCCACGCGTTCGCCGCGTTGTCGTACGGCAGGTGGTACGACGCGCGCGCCTTGATGGCGTGGTCGCACTCGCGCAGCGCCTCCATCAGGAGCCCGCGCCGCCGCGCATCGTCGAGCGGCAGCCGCCTCGCCCACTCGAGCAGCAGGTTGCCGAGGTTGTTGAACGCCGCGAAGTAGTGCGGGTTGATCTTGGTCGCCAGCCGGTAGTGGCGGATCGCCTCGTCGCGCGTCCGCTCCGCCTCGGCCAGCAGCCGCGCCCGCGTCGCGTCGCTCGCGGTGGCGGCCGCCTTCGCGCGCCGCTCGCTCTCCTGGTGGCAGACGAACGCGTACGCCTTCTGCACGACGTCGCTGCCGGGCGCGAGTTCGAGCGCGCGCGCTGCATGGAAGTACGCCTCGTCGAGCAGGTGCGGGTCGTCGACGCCGTGGCGATGGAACGCCTGCCCCTGCGCGTTGGCGAGCCCCGACAGCGCGTGGGCCTTGAGCTCGCGATCGCCGGTCAGCAGCGCGCCGCGGAACCGCTCGATCGCGACCGGGTTGTCGCGCGCGCTGAGCCGCACGTAGTGGAGCACGCCGAGGTTGTAGGAGGCGGCCGCGTTGTTGCGCTCGTGCGCCAGCGCCTCGTCGTAGCAGCGCTTCGCCTTGCCCCACGCCTCGTCGCTCTCGACGTCGAGGAAGTCGACGTAGTGGGCGAGCCCCGCGACCCACGCCTTGAACGCGCGCCACGACTTGAAGTGCTGCGACTCGATCAGCTCGAGGTAGACCTTGTACGCCAGCTCCTCGACCAGCTCGGGCAGCGTCGAGAGGTCGCCCGACTTGCCGCGCGCCTCGAGCACGCGCATCACCCGCTGCTTGCTCCCCTTCGGCCGGAAGCCGTCGAGCGTCAGCTGCAGGAAGAGGTGGTCGCCGAGCGTCAGCACCGTGCCGCGCAACTGCGCCGGCTGCGCCAGCGGCAGCAGCTTGAAGAGCAGCGTGACGAGCCGGCCGACCAGCTCGCCGTAGCGGCCGAGCTCGAGCGACGCCATCAGCTTGACGTCGTCGTCGATCGGCTGCTGGAACGCCGGCACCTCGTAGTTGGGATTCCACAGCTCGAAGCGGCGCAGCGACCGCTCGTGGACCGACTGGATCTCGCGGATGCGATGCAACAGCATGCTGGCGAGCGTCGCGCCGAGGTCGGCCTTCTCCGCGCCGGTCCGATCGAGCCACGGCTCGAAGACGATCGCCTTGCGCCGCCGCCACCAGAAGCGCAAGCAGAGCGCGAGCGTCGCCGCGGCGACGAGCCACGGCAGTTGCTCCGCCGCGAAGCGGCCGAGCGCGCCGATCGCCCGGAGCAAACCCGTGAGGAACTCGCCCACCGGCGTGCCCGGGAAGCCGGTCACCAGGTCGGGCACGAGGAGCACCGTCGCCGCACCGCTCATGACGCCTCCTCCCGGCGCAGCCCGCGCACGACGACCCAGCCGGCGAGCAGCGCGACGGCGCCGGCCGCGATCGCGCTGCCACCGCGACCGAACAGCGCGTGGCCGCACGCGAAGAGCAGCCCGTAGGCGCCGGCGCTCGACGCGGCCCACAGCAAGAGATCGCTGCGCAACGAAGCGGTGGGGCGGCCCGCCGCGGCAGCCACCGGCCCCCACGCGCCGCCCGGCCGCACGCGCGCGAAGAAGCGCACCAGGTGGGGCGTGCTGCACGGCTTCGTCGCCAGCGTCACCGCGATCCATGCGACCGACGTGATCGCGACCACCACCACCATGCGTGGCCAGCCGCTCGCGACGTGCGCGCCGACGGCGTCGATCTGCAGCAGCGACGAGGTCGCGATCGAGGCGGCGAGCGCCGCGATCTCGCTCCACGCGTTGACGCGCCACCAGAGCCAGCGCGCCAGCAGCACGAGGCCGGTGCCGGCGGTGAACTCCCAGACGAGGCTCCAGCCGGTGGCTGCGTGGTCGAGCGAGAGAGTCACCGCGATGCCCGCCGTTGCGACGATCGCCACCGCCAGCCGCGCGATCGCGACCGAGCCCGGCGTCTCGCCCGCGATCGGCGGCAGGCCGGCCGCGCGCCGCCGCCGCTCCTGCAGCGGCAGCCAGAAGTCGTTGACGAGGTAGCTCGCGGAGAGGTTGAGCAGCGAGGTGATCGTGCTCATGTAGGCGGCGAAGAAGGAGGCGACCACCAAGCCGAGCAGCCCGCTCGGCAGCAGCCGGAACATCCACGGATAGGCCGATTCGGCATCGAGCAGCGCGCCGCCGTCCGCGCCGCCCGCCGCGTCCAGCAGCGGCGTGCCGTCGTCAGCGAGGCCGGCGAACGCGGGGCGCAGCACCAGCGCCGCGAGCCCGGTGACGATCCACGGCCACGGCCGCAGCGCGTAGTGGACGACGATGTACCAGAGGGTGCCGCCGCGCGCGTGGCGCTCGTCCTTGGCGGCGAACATGCGCTGCGCGACGTAGCCGCCGCCGCCCGGCTCGGAGCCGGGGTAGTAGACGGCCCACCATTGCACGGCGAGCGGCACCACCAGCAGCGCGACGATCGCGTCGCCGCCGCTCGGCAGCAGCGAGAGGAAGTCGCGCCCGCTGCCCGCTTCGAGCGCGCGCACCCGCTCCAGCATCGGAGCCATCCCGCCGCACTCGGCGACGCCGAGCCACGCCACGACCACCGCGCCGACCATCGCCACCACGAACTGCAGCACGTCGGTCGCGACCACGCCCCACAGCCCCGACAGCGCGGTGTAGACCAGCGTGATCGCCACCAGCAGCCCCATGGTGAACGACTCGTTCGCCAGCAGGCCGTGGTCGGGCAGCACCACGCGCAGCACCTTCACCATCGCCTTGGTGACCCAGCCGAAGACCAGCGCGTTCAGCAGCAGCCCGAGGTAGAGCGCCTTGAAGCCGCGCAGCAGCGCCGCGGCCTTGCCGTCGTAGCGCAGCGCGATCAGCTCGACCTCGGTGGTCAGCTCGGCGCGCCGCCACCAGCGCGAGAAGACGAAGACGGTGAGCGTCCCGCCGACCAGGAAGTTCCACCACGTCCAGTTCTGCGCGGTGCCGTTGCTGATCACGAAGCCGGTCACGATCAGCGGCGTGTCGGAGGCGAAGCTGGTCGCGATCATCGACGTGCCGAGCGCCCACCACGGCAGGTCGCGCCCCGACAGGAAGTAGTCGGCGAGGCTCTTGCCCGCGCGGCGCGTGAACCAGACGCCGACGCCAAGCGACGCCAGCAGGAAGAGGACCAGCACGGACCAGTCGAGGGCGGTGAGCTCGAGCTTCATCGGTGCGGAGCGTAGCGGCGGCTGCCGTCAGCCGATCGGCGCGACGCCATGGCGCAGCAGCAGCGCGCGCCACTCGGTCCGCGGCTCGAAGCGGCGCGGCGGCGTCGCGGCGGCGATCGGCAGCTCGCCCGCGAGCAGCGCCGCGCGCACTCCCGCCAGCGCCCGCTCGCACACGGCGACGAACGCGCCGCGATCGGCTGCCAGGACCTGCTCGCACTCGGCGAGGAAGCGCGCCAGCTCGCCCTCCATGCCAAAGAAGCACGGCTGGATGCCGACCTGCTCGTCGAGCCACGCCTGCGCGTCGGCGTCGCTGCCCGGGTGCCACGCGCAGCTCGCGATGCAGCAGGCGAGCTCCTCGAGGAGCAGCCGCCGACCGTGCTCCGCCGCGAGCTGGAACGGGATGCGTGCGTACTCGGTGGCGTGGTCCTTCGCGATGCGGCCGAGCAGCACGACGTGGGCGAGCTCGTGGAAGAGGTTCGGCGTCCCCTGCACCTCGATCAGGAACGGCGCCGCGTCGCCGTCGCGCTCCTCGCGCGGCCGCACGCAGTTGTCCGCCTCCGCGAAGAAGCGGACGGTGGCGCCCTGCGCCGCGAGCCAGCGCACCGCCGCCTCACGCACCGCCTGCGCCGCCTGCTCCACGTCCCGCTCCCATGCCCGCGGCGAGCCGCCGATCCGCCGCGCCCCCGTGCCGCCACGGCGCGCGAGCTTGCAGCGGTGCGGCCGCCGTCGACAAGCGGAAATCGCTTCGTGAACGCCCGCGTTCGTTCCCGGCGCTCCGGCGCTCGCGGCGCTCGCGGCTACCATTCCCCGCCCGCTGCGTTGCCGCCGTCGCTCGCCGGACCTGCCCGCGCCCGCCACGGTCGGAGGAGTGTGTCATCGTGATCGCCCGTTCCCCCCCGAGTCTCGCTGCGCTCTGTGCATCGGCGCTGTTCGCGTTCGCCTCCGCGTCGTCGGCGCAAGCGCCTGCTGCTCCGCCTGCTGCGCCGCCGTCCGCCGCCACCGCTGCTCCCACGTCGGCCGGCGACCCGAGCCTGCGCGCGCGCGTGCAGGCGATCGTCGAGGAGCACTGCGCCCGTTGCCACGGCGTCGAGCTCGAACGGCAAGGCAAGCGGCCGAAGGGCGGCTTCGGTTTCGTCGACGATCTCGCCCGCCTCGCGCGCGATCGCGACTACGTCGTCGCCGGCATGCCGCTGCGCTCGCCGCTCTACGCCGCGTTGCTGGCCGGCGCCGATCCGCGCATGCCGCTCGGCTCGGGGCAGGACGCGACCAAGGCGCTCACCACGGCCGCCATCGCCGACGTCGCCGACTGGATCACGAGCCTCGCCGCCGACGACATCCCGGCGCGCGGGGACGCTCCGCTGCTGCAGCGCGGCGACGACGTGCGCGCGATGCTCCACGACCTCACGCGCAACGTCAGCCGTCGCCAGCGCGAGCAGATGCGCTTCGTCACGCTGTCGCACCTCTGGAACCTCGACGCGAGCGAGGCGGAGCTCGAGATCGCGCGGCAGGCGGTGGCGAAGCTGCTGAACAGCCTCTCGTGGCAGGGGGCGTTGGCGCTGCCGCAGCCGATCGACCCGGCAGGCACCGTGCTGCGCATCAACCTGCAGGAGCTCGGCTGGGGCGCAGCCGACTGGGATCGGATCGTCGATCGCTACCCGTACGGCGTGGTCGACGCGTCGGAGGAGCTCGCCGCGCTGCAGGGCGCGACGAAGAGCGCATTGCCGTTCGTGCGCGGCGACTGGCTGGTGGCGAAGGCGTCGCTCTCGCCGCTCTACGAGCAGCTGCTGCGCCTGCCGACCACGCCGACCGAGCTGGTCGCGTTCGAGCTCGATCGACTCGGCGTGGACGTGGGCGCCGGTCATGTCGACGAGCGCGCCGCGCGCGCCGGCGTGCGCGATTCGGAGATCGCCACCGGCCAGCGCGTCGTCGAGCGCCACCCCGGCCGCCACGGCGCCTACTGGATCGCGTGGGACTTGAAGGCGCCGCAGTTCGATCCGCGCGGCGCCGATCCGCGGCGCGACCTCTTCCAGGCGCCGATCGGCCCGGCCGGCCTCCCCGAGTTCAGCGCGTTGCGCCGCGAGCTCTGCTTCGAGCCGGCCGGCAGCGAGCGCCTCTTCAGCCTGCCGAACGGCCTGCAGGGCTACCTCGTCCTCGACGCCGCAGGCGCGCGCCTCGCGTCGGCGCCGCTCGAGCTGGTGCAGGACCCGCGGAGCCGCTCGCGCAAGTTGACGAACGGGCAGAGCTGCATCGCCTGCCACGCTGACGGCGCCAAGCCGGTGCGCGACGCGCTGCGCGATCACGTGCTCGCGTCGGCGGCGTTCGGGCGCGACGTGAAGGAGCGCATCGAGGCGCTCCATCCGCCGGCGGCCGAGCTCGATCGGCTGCTCGCCGCCGATCGCGGCCGCTTCCGCGCCGCGTTGGCGCAGCTCGGCATCGCGCCGGGCGGGCCCGAGCCGATCGAAGCGATGACGCTGCAGTTCGAGCAGCGCCTCGACCTGCGCAGCGTCGCGGCCGAGATGGGGCTCGATGCGGCGGCGCTCGAGGCGCGACTTCGCGCGCCAGCGGCGGCGAGCCTCGCTCCGCTGGTCGAGCAGCTGCGCGGCGAAGGGGTCGCGCGCGAGGCGTTCACGGCGCAGTTCGGGCCGCTGGTGAAGGCGCTCGCGCTCGGGCAGTGGTTGGCGCCCGCGGCGCTGGCGGGCGGCGCGACGTTGCCGCGGCCGGCGGTGCCGACCGAGGCGCCGAGCGGCGCTCCGACGCAGGTCGCCGGCTTCACCTACAGCGGCCGCAATCCGCAGGGCAAGCACGAGTTCCGCCACGACAAGACCGGCCTCGAGTTCGTCTACCTCGAGGGCGGGACCTACCAGCAGGGCTCGCCGGCCAACGAGCCGGGTCGCGGCGACGACGAGGGGCCGGTCCGGCAGGTGACGCTGGCGCCGTTCCTGATGGCGAAGCACGAGGTGACGCAGGAGGTGTGGGAACGGTTCATGCGCGACAACCCGTCGGGCTTCACCGGCGATCCGCGCCTGCCCGTCGAGACGGTGAGTTGGGACGACGCGGTGCGCTTCTGCGAGGTCACCGGCCTCGCGCCGGCGGGCAGCGGTCACCTCGCGCTGCCGACCGAGGCGCAATGGGAGTTCGCCTGCCGGGCCGGTTCGAGCGGCCCCTATCCCGGCAAGCTCGACGAGCTCGCCTGGTACGACTCGAACAGCGATCGGCGCACCCATCCGGTCGGCACCAAGCAGGCGAACGCGTTCGGCCTCCACGACCTGCAGGGCAACGTCTGGGAGTGGTGCCGCGACTTCTATCTCGAGCGCTATTCGCCGGGCCCGGTGACCGATCCGCAGGGCCCCTCGAACGGCGACGGCCGCATCTACCGCGGCGGCTCGTGGGGCAGCGCGGCCAGCGGCTGCCGCTCGGCGTACCGCTTCTGGTTCGTGCCGGCGGCGTCGTTCAACCTGCTCGGCTTCCGGCCGGCGGTCGCGTTGAAGTAGGGGAGCGGGTCGCTCGATCAGCTCGGCAGCTGCTGCCAGAGCGCCAACACGGCGCCGGCGGGATCGCGGATCACGGCGAAGCGGCCGCCCATCTGCTCGCGCGGGCCGGAGAGCACGGCGCCGCCGCGGCGGGTGGCGGTGGCGAGGCTCGCGTCGAGGTCGGCGACGACGACGTAGATCAGCCATTGCGCGGGGAGGCCGGCGTTGCGGCCGCGCGCGTGGCAGACGCCGGCCATCTCCTTGCCGCCGTGCGGCGTCGTCATCGCGAAGTCGGAGTAGCCGTCCATCGGGAAGGGCTTCGGCTTCCAGCCGACCACGTCGGCGTAGAAGTCGCGCAGCGCGGTGGCGTCGGCTGCGGTGAGGTCGACCCAGCCGATCGTGCCGATCGCGGGGTCGCGAGCCGCGGCGGCTGATCGGCGCGGCGTGCGGGCGGCGGTCCGCTTCGGCGAGCGCGCGGCGGCGCGGGAGGGCGCTCGCTTGGCGGTCGCAGCCGGGGCCTGGGCCGGGGCGCGTGGGCTCGAGGAGCGCTTGCGCGGGGTCGCCATCGGTGGATCTCGTCGAGAGGGGATCGGCGGAGTCGTCGGCGCGGGAGCATCGACGACGGTGCGACCGGACGGACGGAAAATCCCCGCCACCGTGCGTGGACGGAAACTCCCCGGCACCGAAACGAGGGTGGCGGGGAGTTTCCGTCCGGGCTGGTCGAGCGGCGGCCGGATGGAAACTCCCCGGCACTGGCGTGGATGGCAACTCCCCGAACGAAGGTGGCGGGAACGAAGGTGGCGGGGTTGGTTTTTGCGCCGCCGCCCCCGGCGGGGGGGTAAAACCCCCCCCCCCGGCCGGGGGAAAAAACCCCCCCCCCGGGGGGGGGGGGGGGGCGGGGGGGCCGGCCGCCGCCC
>JAEUIC010000029.1 GCA_016795285.1 Planctomycetota bacterium
CGTGCCTGGGGGGGGGGGGGGTCGCGCGGCCCCCGGGGGGGGGTTTCCCCGGCGCGGGGGGGGGGGGGGGGGGGTCCCCCCCCCCCCCCCCCCCCACGGCGGTCTTCTCCTCACCTCGGCCGGCGCGATCGCGCCGCCTTCCCGCCACCGGAGGTTCCCATGAAGGTGTTCCGCTTCCCCCTGCTCGCGCTCGCCCTCGCGGCCGGCGCCTGCGCCACCGATCTCGGCAGCAGCAACGACGGCTCCATGTCGATGACCGCCGCCAAGCCCGGCAAGAGCGCCAAGTTCGACGCGAAGAACGAGTTCAAGCTGGTCGTGCCGGAAGGCGCCCAGTCGGTGCGGATCTGGTTCGCGGCGCCGCAGGACGACGAGTGGACCACGATCTCGAACTGGGCTTTGAGCGGAACCGTCGGCGTGAACCAGCGCCCGGTGGTCGACGATCACGGCAACCGGATGATCTACGCCGAGCTGGCGGGCACGCACCCGGTCACCGAGATCGCGATCTCCGAGGCGTTCACGCTCGAGCGCCAGGAGATCGTCGGCAACGTCGATCCGTCGAAGGCCCGGCCGCTCTCCGCGAGCGAGGCGGCGAAATTCGCGCGCGAGCTCGGCGAGAACACCTGGATCAAGATCACGCCGGAGATCCGCAAGATCGCCGCCGAGGTGGTCGGCACCGAGACCAACCCGGTGATCGCCGCTCGCAAGCTCTACGACTGGACGCTCGACAACATCGAGTACTGGGTGAAGACGCCGGCCACGCGCAAGGCGTCGGCGACGGGCAGCTCGGAGCACTGCCTCACCACCAAGACCGGCAACTGCACCGACTTCCACTCGCTGTGGGCCGCGCTGGCGCGCGCGTCGGGCATCCCGACCCGCATCGTCTACGGCTCGATCTTCAAGCCGGCGCTCGACGGCCAGGACAAGGATGGCAGCTACCACTGCTGGCCCGAGTTCTACGCGTCGGGGCTCGGCTGGGTGAGCCACGACGTCGCGGTCGCCGACATCTTCCGCGGCACCTACGAGCTGAACGCCGACAACGAGGAGAAGGTGCGCCTCACCATCGCGACGCCCTACGCCGGCCCCGACGAGAAGATGGTGGACTACTACTTCGGCAACATCGACGAGCGGCGCGTCGTCTGGTCGATCGGCCGCGACTTGACCCTCGATCCGCCGGCCGCGGCCGGCAAGGTGAACGGGATGTTCAAGGCGTACGTCGAGATCGACGGCAAGCCGTACGGCGAGAAGTCGGCCGACGGCAAGGTGCAGTGGACCCGCAAGTTCAGCTACCGTGAAGTGAAGTGATCGACGCGGGCGGGGGCGCGGTCCACCACCGCGTCTCCGCTCGCGGAACGAAGTGCACCCCTTCGGGGCCGGTGCGGCGCGCGCGTCGTGCCGGCCCCGCTCGCCTCTCCCGACCACGAGCCGCCCATCGTCCACCGCCCCACCGCTCCCGAGCCCGACGCTGACGCCGATCGCGATGCCGACTCGGCCGCCGAGACGCCGCAGGTGGTGGCCGCCGTCGAGCGCGGCGCGAGCGGCCGCTGCGTCCGCTGCCAAGGCGCCGTCTGCGGCCACGAGGTCGTGCTCGCGTGGGTGCTCGGCTTCAAGGATGCGCCGCGCTGCGCCGGCTGCCTCGCCACCGGGCTCGGCCGCGCGCGCCACGAACTGATCGCGAGCGTGAAGCAGCACGTCGACCACCGCGACTGCTGGAGCGCCGGGTGGCGCCACGCGAGCTCGATCGAGGCGTTGCGCGGCGCCGGAAGCTGCGCGGTGGCGCGCGCCGCGGGCGAGCCGCCGCGCTCTCCGGACTCCGCCGAGCGACACGCAGCAACCGACGCTCTCGCAGCAGCCGCGGCCGCCCCGACCGCTGCCACCGCGACCCCGCGCGCGGCCCACTGCTACGACGCCGGCGATCTCGGCTGCGGCGACCTCGTGCTGGAACTGCGCCTGCGACTGCGCGAGCTCGCACCCGGCTCGCTGCTCGAAGTGATCGCCCGCGACCCCGGCGCCCCAGCCGACCTGCCCGCTTGGTGCGGGCTGACCGGCCACACGCTGCTCGAGGCCGCCCCTCCCCGCTATCTCATCCGCCGCCGCCCCGACTGATCGCCCGCGCGATCGAGCGGCCTTCCACAGGAGCCACCGATGCCTGGCAAGTTCTGCGTGACGCTGACCTGCTCGAAGGACAACACCGACAAGGCGACCGTCGCGTTCGTCGTCGCCAACGCCGCCGTCGCGTCGGAGAAGGAGACGATGGTCTTCCTCTCGATCGAGGGCGTGCGCCTCTCGCAGCAGGGGTTCGCCGACACGATCCACGAGGAGGGCTTCGCGCCGTTGAAGGACCTGATGGCGAACTTCGTGAAGGCGGGCGGCGTGATCTGGGTCTGCTCGCCCTGCTTCAAGAAGCGGAAGCTCGACGAGGCGGCGCTGATCCCGGGCGCGACCATCGTCGGCGGCGCAAAGCTCGTCGAGTTCCTGAGCGCCGGCTCGCCCTCGGTCAGCTTCTGAGCCGATGGCTCCCGAGCCCGCGAGGCACGGCGACGACGCAGCAGGCCGCGCCGCCGAGCGCGCCCCCGACGCGATCTGCGAAGGGGGCGACCTCGACTGCGGCAGCGGCCTGCTGCTGATCATCCGCGAGGCGATGGCGCCGCTGCCGCCGCGTGGCCTGCTCGAGGTGAGGAGCCGCGAGACGAGCGTGAAGGAGGACCTGCCGGCGTGGTGCCGGCTGGTCGGCCACGAGCTCGCGGCGGTGGTGCCACGCGAGGGCGGCTCGACGGCCTACCGCATCGTGAAGGGGGGCGCTGCCGATCGCGCGAGCAGCGCCGAGGCGCCGCTCGCCGCCGACCTCGAGCAGGCGCGCCGCTTCACCTGGAGCGCGCGCGTGCGCTGGACCGCCGGCATGCAGGCGACCAGCTACGTGCGCAACCACGCCGTCGCCGTCGGCCAGCCGGCGAGCTTCGACACCGCCGATCCGGCGCCGGGCGCGATCGAGCTGCTGCTCTCCGCGCTCGGCGGCTGCCTCGCGGTCGGCCTGCAGTGGCGCGCGTCGCGCCAAGGCATCGTGGTGCGCCAGCTCGAGGTCTCGCTCAAGGCGCGCTCGACCGACATCCTCGTCTTCCTCGGCCTCGCCGAGGCGAGCGGCTCCGCGCACCCCGGCCTCGCCGCCATCGAGGGATCGCTCTACGCCGACTGCGACTGCGACGAGGAGCAGCTGCAGGCGCTCTTCGCCGACACCGTCGCGCGCAGCCCCGTCGCGCAGACGCTGCTGCGCGGCGTGCCGCTGCAGGTGACGGCGAAGCTCGCGTGAGGGCCGGTAGCGGCGCCGCGGCCGTCCGACGCGCTCACTTCTTGTCGTGGGGCGCGTCGGGCAGCTCGACCAGGAAGAGGTCCCATGCCGCGTTCGTGTCGTTCGGCACCAACGTCGTGAGAGAGCTCAGGAAGAGCGCGTGCGTCCCCGCCTCGGAGAGCACGTTGCCACCGCCGATGAACGGGTCGATCACCACCTTCGCCTGCTGGTCGGTCGACGAGTCGTAACGCCACAGCCCCGACTGCACGCCGAACGGTCCTGCCCAGAGCAGGTAGCGCCCGTCGCGGGAGACAGACTGCGGCGCCGCGCCGGCGAGCGGCAGCACGGTTGTCGCAAGCGTCGCGAGGTCGACGCGCAGGGTGGCGCGCGGGAAGGTGCGCCAGAACCCGAGGCCGCCGCCGTAGCCGCTGTACCAATAGGTCGAGTACCACTTGCCGTAGTTGGGGTAGGGCTGCAACCACCGCTCCGCCGAGACGAAGATGGCTGAGCCGTCGGCCGCGATCACCGGATCGGAAGGGAAGGCGAGGATGTGGCCGTCGGAGTCGTAGAAGTCGCTGCGCGTCGACAGCAGAGGCCAGGCGATCTCGACGATCGAGACCGGCCACGCCCCGCCGATCGCGACCGAGGCGTCGGCGCTGAGCGAGGTGGTCGTCATGAAGAAGCCGGTCGAACCGAGGATCGAATCGCTCGCGACCTCGTAGGTTTCGGTCGACTGGGATTCGGTGAAGACGACGTGGGTCCCGTCGGCGGAGACGAGCGGCCGCTCCGGAGCCCAGTACCACGAGGCGGCCGAGACCAGCACCGTGGTGCCCGCGACACGGTCGCGCAGGTAGACGTCGGTCCGGGTGTCCGTATCGACCGGCCCGAGGTCGGTGGCGTCGCTGAGGAACGCGACGAAGCGGCCGTCACGCGAGATCGACGGCGAGTAGCTCGCGCCGTTGGCAGCGCCGCCGCCCGACGCCATCGAGATCCGCATCGTCTTCTGCAGTTGGCGGTCGCGCACGAAGACCGCTGAGTGGTGCGCACCGGAGCCGGTCGCGTCGTCATCCTCGGCGACGAACGCCACGAAGCGCCCGCTCCCCGAGAGCGCGAACTCCTGGTAGGCCCCCTTCGCGAGCTGCGAACCGTTGTTGCGCACGCTGACGCGTTCGTAGTTCTGCGCGGCCGCGAGCGGCGCGAGCACCACCGACGCGAAGAGGGGCAGGGCGATCGATCGCAGCATGGCGGGACTCCGTCGTGGACGACCGGGACAGCTGGGGCAGCTGGGGCAGACACGGTCCGATGCACGCCGACGAGATCGACGCGCGCGGACGAAGGCATGCTCCGAAGCGCAATCGGACTCGCGATGCAACGATCGGACTGCTCGCGACGCCGCGAGGCGAACCCAGAACGGCGTCAAGCACACCACGATCGGCGCCCGCCCCCCTATCCTCGCGCGCCTTCACCTCCCGGAGCCCGCGATGGCCTTGCCCCGATTCCCGGTGACCAGCGTCGGCAGCTGGCCGCGCCCCGACTGGCTGCTCGACGCGATGAAGCGCAAGCGGTCGAACCTGCGCGAGCTGCAGGACCAGGCGACCTTGCTGGCGATCAAGCAGCAGGAGGACGCGGGCGTCGATCTCGTCACCGACGGCGAGCAGCGGCGCGACAACTTCTACTCCTTCCTCTGCGACAAGCTCGACGGCCTGCAGCTGATGACGATGGCCGACCTGCTCGACCACGTGGAGGACAAGGCGGGCTTCGAGGCGCTGCTGCAGACGCTCGACGTGCCGGCCTTCGCGATCCGCAATCCGACCGTGGTCGGGAAGCTGCGCGCGAAGGCGCCGCTCGCGCTCGACGACGCCCGGTTCCTGCGCGCCCACACGAAGCGCGCGCTGAAGGTGACGCTGCCCGGCCCCTACCTGCTGTCGCGCTCGATGTGGGTGAAGCGGCTCTCGGAGGCGGCCTATCCGACGCGCGCGGGGCTGATCGACGACCTCGTGGCGCTGCTGCGAGCCGAGCTGCTCGACCTGGTGCGCATGGGCGTCGAGATGGTGCAGTTCGACGAGCCGGCGCTGACCGAACTGGCGTTCGCCGGCAAGTCCTCCACGCGCACCTTCATGTGCGCCGCGCTCGCCGCGCAGGCGAGCCCCGAGAGCGAGCTCGAGCTGGCCGTCGAGCTGATCAACCGCGTGGTCGACGGCGTGAGCGGCACCATCACCGCGATCCACGTCTGCCGCGGCAACTGGAGCCGCAAGGAGGAGGTGCTGCTGGCCGGCAGCTACGACCCGCTGATGCCGACCTTCCGCAAGATGAAGGTGAAGCAGTTCGTGCTGGAGTACGCCACCGAGCGCGCCGGCACGTTGGACGCGCTGCGCGAGCTGCCGCCCGGCGCGCAGGTCGGGCTCGGCGCCGTCAACCCGCGCACCAGCGAGATCGAGCCGACCGCGACCATCGTCGAGCGCGCGCGGCGCGTCGCGGAGCTGCTCGATGCCGACCGCGTCTTCCTCAACCCCGACTGCGGCTTCGGGACCTTCGCCGAGCGCCCGGTGAACAGCGCCGCCGTCGCCGAGCAGAAGCTCGCCGCGCTGGCGCAGGCCGCGCAGCTGCTGCGGCGCTGAGAGCCCGCGCGCGCCCACCCCGGTGGCGGGGTCGATTCTTCCGCACCGGTGCCGGGGAGTTTCCGTCCACGCCGGTGGCGGGGAGTTTCCGTCCGGGGCGAACGCTGCCGTGTCGACGCGGCAGGAACGACGTCGATGTCGGCTGCGTGCGGGATCGGTCGGCGGCGCGCTCCCGGATCGAAACGACGGCGGTCGCGGCTCAGCGATCGCCGTAGCCGAGCTGCTGCAGCATCTGTTGGCCGGCGCGGCTCAGCGGCCCGGCCGGCGCTCGGCGCGCCGCGGTGCGCGCCAACCAGTCGTCGAGGCGGCGGCGCAGCGCGCGCACCACGTTCGGGTGGGCGGCGGCGACGTCGTGCTGCTCGTGCGGATCGGCATCGACGTCGAAGAGCTGTTCCTGCTCGCCCCCGTCGCGCTGTTGCACGACCAGCTTGAAGCGCCCCTGCCACGCGCAGAGCCGCTCGACGTCGGGGAGCTCGCCGGGTGGCGGCGGCGTGCAGGGGAGCGCGCCGAACGCGACGCGCTCGTCGGCGTCGAGCGTGCCCGCGGCGCCACCTGCGGCATCGTCGGAGGCTTCACTCGCGTCGGCGGCGAGCAGCGGCCAGAGGCTTCGACCGTCCAGCAGCTCGCCGAGCAGCGCCACCGGATCGTGGCCGAAGCTCTCGAGCACGGTTGGCAGCAGGTCGACGTTCTCGACCAGCGACTCGACCACCGCGCCGCGCGCGACGCCCGGCCCGCGCACCAGCAGCGGCACCCGCAGCGTCTCCTGCGACGCGACGAAGGCATGCATGCCGAGCGTCGGCAGCGCGCGGCTCTCGCCGTGGTCGGCCATGAAGAGGAGCAGCGTGCGATCGAGGCGATCGCGCGCGCGCAATCCGTCGAGCAGCGCGCCGACCCGCTCGTCGAGGAAGGCGACTTCGGCGTCGTAGAGCTGCAGGAACTCGTCGGCGTAGTGCGGCGGGAAGCCGCCGCTGCGCAGCAGCTCGAGCCGCGTGCGGACCGAGAAGTCGAGCGGCCCGTCGTAGTCGGCCGTCACGTAGCGAGCGCGGTGCGCGTCGGGCGGCACGAAGGGCGTATGGGCGATGAAGAGGTGGATCCAGGCGAACGAGGGCTTCGCTGGCGGCAGCGCGTCGAGCCAGCCGAAGAACTTCGGCAGCAGGTCGTTCGCGAGGTCGGAGACGTCGCGCACCTGCGTCCGGAAGCCCTGCACGAGGTTGGCGTCGTTGAACTGGAAGACGTTGTAGAAGCAGCCGGTCTCGACGCCGCGGCGCAGCAGGAGTTCGGCGAGCGTGTCGACCTCGGGCGCGAGCGAGTGCCAGTTGTCGGTGAGGCCGTGCGAGAAGGGGGAGCGGCCGGTCAGCAGCGAGGCGTGCGAGGGCGCCGTCTGCGGCATCGGCACGGCGGCGCGCGCGAAGCGGACGCCATCGGCAGCGATCGAGTCGAGGTGCGGCGTGGCGACGTCGCGGCCGCCGTAGCAGCCGAGGCGGTCGGCCGAGAGCGTGTCGAGCGTGACCAGCACGACCTGCGGCGGGTGCCGATCGGCCAGCGCGACAGGCCCCGCGGGCGCAGGCGGCTGATCGCCGCAGCCGCTGATCAGGAGCAGGGCTGACGACAGCGCCGCACCGCTCCACGCCGCGCCCATCGCCTTCCGCTTCGTTCGCCAGCGCCGTTGCATGCGGCCCGATCGTAGCCCCTGGCCCTCCACTCCACGGTGCCGGGGAGTTTCCATCCGCCGGACGGAAACTCCCCGGCACCGCGTGGAGGGAGGGGTTCAGATCGCGCGGCGGGGCGGGGCGGCGACGTTGGCGAAGAGGAGGCCGGCGACGATCGCGGCGGCGACGAAGAGCATCCGGAAGGCCGCCTCGACGCCGCTCACGATGTCGCGCTCGAGCATCAGCGTGGCGCCGCGGAAGCCGAGGCTGCCGGGCACCAGCAGGAGGATGCCGGGCAGCAGCGTGACAGCGACCGGCCGGTTGATGAAGCGCGCCCAGAGGTTGCTGGCCAGCGCCGCCGCGAACGCGCCGAAGAAGCCGCCGAGCTCCGGCCCGAACGTCGCGCTGCCGAACCGCTCGCCCGCGAAGCCGATCACCCCCGCCACCAGGATCGGCACGATGTCGCGCGGCTGCGCCCGGAACAGCACCGCGAAGGCGCACGGCGCCAACGCGAGCGCCCCCCACAGCGTCCACGCCGGCAGCGCAGCCGGCTCGAAACCGCCGCCCGCGTCGACCAATCGCAACGCCGCCGCGCGCCCGAGCGCCACGCCGAAGGTCAACTCGACCAGCACGATCCCGGCGCTGACAAAGCGCACCGTCCCCGAGACGAGGCTCTGCGCGGCGAGCTCCGAGATCGCCATCGTCAGCGCGAGGCCCGGCAGCAGCACGACGAGGCTCGCCACCGTGACCACGTAGGACGAAAGGCCGCCGAAGCGTCCCGCCGCCCACAGCGCGAGGAACGACACGACGAACGCCGCGGTCGCCTCGTAGACGCGCTGGAAGCCGGGCCGGATCCGCTGCACGAAGCCGAGCAATGCCGCGAGCGCGCCCAGCACGGCCGCGGCGACGATCTCGCGCGCGCCGCCGGCGAAGAAGCGCGCGGCGCACGCCGACGCTAACGCGAACGCGGCGACCGTCAGCCACGCGGGATAGCGAGCCGGGCGCGCCTCGATCGCGTCGACCGCCGCCGCCGCCTGCTCGGGCGAGACCTCGCCGCGCAGCAGCTGCTTCATCACCTCGTCGAGCAGCACGAGCTTCTCGAGGTGCACCGAGCCGGGCTGCACGCGGATCAAGCCGGTGCTGCGCTGCTCGGGCGCGCCGAACGCCGCGAGGATCACCGTTGGCAGCGAGAAGAACTGGCTCGGCAGCCCGAGCCGCTCGGTCGCCACCTCGAGCGCCTGCTCGATGCGGTGCGCGGGCGTGCCGTACATGTGGAGCCCGCGCGCCAGCTTCACGAGGAAGCGGACGGCATCGGGCGAGGAGGGGTCGGGGCGATCCAAGGCGGCGATCCTTCGAGGGCGGCGCGCCACGTTACGCTCCGCCGCGCATGGACTTCCGCTCCCGCTGGCACGCAGCGCGTCCGCTGCTGCTCGACGCCGCGCTCGGCAGCGAGCTGGCGCGCCGCGGCGTCGCCACGCCGCTGCCGCTCTGGAGCGCCGCCGCGGTGCGCGACGCGCCCGACGCGATCGCCGCGCTGCATGCCGACCATGTCGCCGCCGGCGCCGAGATCGTCACCACCGCGACCTTCCGCACGACGCGCCGCGCGCTGGCCAAGGTCGCCCACGCGAGCGCGGCGCGCGACGGCGAACGCAACCTCGCCGCGCAAGCGCGAGCACTCGTCGCGCGCGCCGTCCAGCTGGCGCGCCGCGCCGCGCCGCCCTTCGTCGCCGGCTCGATCGCGCCGCTCGAGGAGTGCTACGACCCGCAGCTCGTCCCCGACGACGCGACGCTGGCGCGCGAGCACGCGTGGCTCGCCCGCGACCTCGCCGACGCCGGCGTCGACCTGCTGCTGCTCGAGACGATGAACACGATCCGCGAAGCGACGGCGGCGGCGCGCGCCGCGCGAGCGACCGGGCTGCCGGTCATCGTCGGCTTCGTCTGCCGCAGCGACGGCCGCTTGATGAGCGGCGAGACGGTCGCCGCCGCCGCGCGCGCGCTGTTGGCCGAACGCGTCGACGGCCTCGCGATCAACTGCACGCCGGTCGCATCGATCGAGCCGCCGCTCGTCGAGCTGCGCGACGCCGTCGCCGGCCGCGTGCCGATCGGCGCGTGGGGCAACATCGGCCGCACCGACGACATCGTCGGCTGGACCACCACCGACGACTGCTCGCCCGAGCAGTACGCCGCGGCCGCCGCGCGCTGGCTCGAGCTCGGCGCGCACCTCCTCGGCGGCTGCTGCGGCACGACGCCCGCCCACCTCGCCGCGCTGCGCGAGCTGCTGGCGCGCTAGGTCGCCGGCACGCACGAGCGCAGCTTCTTCACCGGCGCTGCAGCTCCTGCGGGCTCGCATCCCCGCTCGAGCAGCGCGGGCCGTCCAGGATCTGGATCGCGCGCCGCGCGCCCCGGGGAGCGGAGCCGTCGCGCGGACCCGCAGTGCAGGGAACAGCCGTTGCGCCGCATCCGGCCTCGTCGAACGCCGCTGCGCATGCGCCACGCTGGCGCGCCGCTGCAAGCGACGGCGCGACTTGAAGGAGAGCTCCATGCATCGACCGCTGCCGAATCCCCCCTCCGCGCCGCAACGCGCCCCGCTCCGCGCAGCGCGCGCCCCCCTCCTCGCCGCACTCGCTGGCGCGTGGCTCTGCGCGACGGGATCGCCCGCCGCCGCCCAAGTCACCGTCGACTGGAGCATCGCCGAGCGCGGCAACGCCATCGCGGTCGACGCGCAGAACAGCGTCTACACCGTCGACTTCGAGCAGGCACTCGGCAAGGAGATCGTCCTCACCAAGCGCGACGTGAACGGCAACCTGCTCTGGCAGGCGAGCTACGACCAGACCGACCGCACGAAGTGGGAAGCGGCGAGCTGGGTGACCGTCGACCACGCCGGCAACGTCATCGTCACGGGCACGTCGATGTCGGGCTTCTCGAACCCGGTCAACGCCGCCAGCATCGCGATGAAGTTCGATGCCGACGGCAATCTCCTTTGGCGCAACGTCTACGAGAGCTCGTTCGACGGCTCCTCCACGCGCCGCTGCCTCGTCGACGCCAACGACAACGTCTACGTGCTGGGCTTGGGGAATGGGCCGAGCGGCCTCGTGGCGAAGATCAAGAAGTTCGACCCGAGCGGCAACACGGTCTGGGACTGGTACGACACCAGCGGCGTCGGCTCGCCGCTCCACTTCAAGCTCTCGCCCGACGGCTTCCTGCTGGTCACGGGGCGCGGGATCACCGGCGCCATCAACGGCTACGCGAAGGTCGACCTCGCCGGCCAGACGGTCTGGGGGATCAACCTCGCGAGCTACACCATCGGCGACCTCGCCGGCGACACGCTCGGCAACACCTACGTGCTCTCGAGCGAGTCGCTGCCGACCGCGCGCAACGTCCTGAAGAAGCTCGATCCGGCCGGCGCGCAGCTCTGGGAGACGCGCCACGACCTGCTGGCGAGCCGCATCGAGATCGGCCCTGACGATTTGGCCGTCGCCTGCGGTTATCCGGTGGCCGGCTTCGGCAGCGCCTTCCTCAAGGTCGACGCCAACGGCAACGAGGTGTGGAAGAACCTCGACGCCGACGGCGCGCTGAACTTGCTGCTCCACGCGCAGATGGCCATCGACGCGCGCGGCGCCGCCTACCTCGCGGCGGGCACGCTCTTCGACATGGCGGTCTGCAAGGTGAACCCCGACGGCAGCTCGGCGTGGACGGCCACCACGCGCGGCAGCTACGCCTACGCGATGGCGCTCGGTCCGCAGGACAGCAGCGTCTTCGTGGTCGGCGGCAACACGGCGCGGCTGCTCGACGAGACCGGCTCGCCGTGGACCGACCTCGGCCGCGGGCTCGCGGGCGCGGCGGGCGTCCCCCATCTGCGCGGCATCGGCGACCTGACGGCGAGCAGCGCGGTCGAGCTCCATCTCGACGGCGCCGCCCCGAACGCGCTGGCGCTGCTGGTGATCGGCGCGAGCCGCATCGACCTGCCGCTCTTCGGCGGCACGCTGGTGCCGAGCCCCGACGTGGTGATCGGCGGGCTCGTGACGGATGGCGCGGGGCACTGGAGCACGCTCGACACGTGGCCCGACGACGCCACGGCGGGCGACGACTGGTTCGTGCAGGCGTGGATCGCCGACCTCGGCGCGCCGCGCAAGCTCGCCGCCAGCAACGCGCTCCGCCTCGTCGCTCGCTGAGCCTCAGCTCCGCTCGCCCGCGCGCGCCAGCACGGCGCGCGCGGGCCCGTCGTCGACCACCTTGCCGTCCTGCAGGCGCACGACGCGATCGGTGCGCGCGGCGAGGCGCGGATCGTGGGTGACCACCACGATCGTCTGCCCCTGCTCGCGCACCAGCCGCTCGAAGAGGGCGAAGACGAGCTCGCCGTTCTTCGTGTCGAGGTTGCCGGTCGGCTCGTCGCCGAGCACCACGAGCGGCCGGTTGGCGAGGCTCCTCGCGATGGCGACGCGCTGCTGCTCGCCGCCCGAGAGGCGCCCCGGCAGCCGCCCCTCCTTGCCGGCGAGCCCGAGCAGCCCGAGCAGCTCGCGCGCTCGCTCCAGCGCGGGACGGCGCGCGAGGCCGAGCTTGCGCATCGGCAGCGCGACGTTCTCCTCCGCGGTGAACTCCGGCATCAGGTAGTGGAACTGGAAGACGAAGCCGATCTTGCGGTTGCGCACGTCGGCGAGCGCCGCCTCGGAGAGCGCCTTGGTGTCGATGCCGTCGATCAGCACCTGGCCGCCGGTCGGGCGGTCGAGCGCGCCGAGCAGGTACATCAGCGTCGACTTGCCGCTGCCCGACGGGCCCATGATGCTGCAGAACTCGCCCGGCTGGATCACCACGTCGAGGCCGTGCAGGATCTCGAGCGCGTTCTCGCCGCTGCCGAGCGTGCGGCGCAGCGCGCGCGTCTCCATCGCCGGCGCGCTCACGCCCGGCCCCGCAGCGTGACGACCGGGTCGAGGCGCCCCGCGCGCAGCGCCGGCAGGCACGCCGCGATCACCGTCGACGCGAAGGAGACCAACGCCGCCACCGCGTAGATGCGCGGCGGGTCGACGAAGATCAGGTGCTCGATCTCGATCAGCCCCTTCATCGGGATCGGGAAGCTCGCCAGCAGCTGCTGCAGCCAGTAGCCGCCGATCGAGCCGAAGACGACGCCCAACGCGCCGATCGCGAGCCCTTCCAGCATGAACACGACCGTCACGTCGGCCGCCGTGTAGCCCATGCTCTTCAACATCGCGATCTCGGGCAGCTTCTCGAGCACCAGCATGATCAGCACGTTCAGGATGCCGAACGCCGCCACGATGGTGATGCCGCTGGTCACCACGTAGGTGATGACCGTCTGGATGTTGAAGAGCGACAGGAAGTTCTGGTTCTGCTCCTGCCAGCTCTCGCTGCGGTAGCCCACCATCGCCTCGAGGTCGGCGGCGACGTCCTGCGCCGTCGTGTGGTCGTCGAGGCGCACGACGATGCGGTTCACGTCGCGCCCGAGACCGAGCAGCTGCTGCGCGAGGCTCACCAGCGTGTAGGCGCGCACCGCGTCGACCGGCACCAGCCCGGTCTTGAAGACGCCGACCACGCGCAGCGCGCGCGTCGACCCCTCGCGCCCGCCCGCCTCGCCGCTGCCGCGCAGCGACGCGCCGATCGTGTCGCCGCGCCGCACGCCGAGCCGCTCGGCGAGTCCGCTGCCGAGCACGATCGCGCCGCTCGCCGAATGGAGGTCGGCGAGGCGCCCCTCGATCATGTAGGTGTCGGTGGAGACGACGCGGTCCTGCCGCTCGGGGTCGATGCCGACCAGCGCGGCGCCGACCTCGCGGTTGCCGAAGTTCAGGATCGACGTGCCGACCACGTTCAGCGCGGCGGCCGCGACGCCCGGCCGCTCCTCGATGGCGGCGAGCGTCTCGTACGGCTTCTTGATCCGGTAGACGCGCTCGCGCGGATGGGCCGATTCGACGGCGACGAGGCCCCCCTCCTGATCCGAGAGCCAGCCGGCGAACTCGTCGGGCGGATCGCGGAACTCGTCGAGCATCGTCACGTGCGGGCTCGACTCGACCGTCTCGTCGACGAACTTCGTCTCGAAGCCGGCCATCAGCGCCGACATCAGCACCATGAAGCAGTCGCCGATGGCGACGCCGGTGATCGACAGCGCCGTGCGGAACGGGCTGTGGAGCAGGTGGCGGCGGGCGATGCCGAAGAGCGGCAGGAGGCGCATCGCGCTACTTCGCCGCTGCGCCGGCCGTCGCGCCGGCCGCTGCGCCGCTGGTGGCGACCCGCGTCCGCACCCGTGTCCCGTCGGCGAGCGCCGCGAGGTGGTCGATCGCGACCCGATCGCCCGCCGCGAGGCCCGTGAGCGCTTCGCAACGGTCGTAGTTCATGAGGCCGGTCGCGACGCGCCGTTCGTGCGCGACGCCCTCCTCCAGCACGAAGACGGTGCTGCGCAGCGTCAGCGCGGCGCGCGGGAAGACCAGCGCGTCGTCCTTCTCGCCGATCACGATGCCGAGCTCGCACGACGAGCCGACCAGCAGCGCGCGGCCGCTCTCCGCGCGCGTGGTGCCGGCGAGGCCGAGCGCACCGCTCGCCGCGAAGCGCGCCTGCGGGAAGGCGACCCGCACGCGGTAGCTGCGCGTCAGCTTGTTCGAGTCGGGGAAGAGCTCCGCGACGGTTCCCTCGACCAGCGCCGACTCGTCGCCGGCGACGCGCACCAGCACGCGCTGGCCGACCACCACCGCGACCGCATCCTCCTCGTCGACCTCGCCCTCGACCCAGAGCTGCCGCACGTCGCCGAACTTCATCACGTCGCGCGCCGGATCGACCGCCTCGCCCTCCTCGGCGAAGCGCGCCAGCACCACGCCGTCGAACGGCGCGCGCAGCGTGTCGTCCTCCTCCGCCGCGCGCAGCACCGCCAGCTCGGCGGCCGCCTGCGTGCGACGCGTGGTCAGCTGCGCGAGCGTCTGCGCCAGATCCTCCTGCGCCAGCTTCAGCCGCTGCGCCGCCCCGTCGCGCGCCGCTTGAAGCTCCTGCCACGCGCGTGCCTCGAGCAGCCCCTGCTCCAGCAGCGGTTGCGCGCGCGTCACTTCGCTCGCCGTCCAGTCGGCCTGCACCTGCGCGTCGGCGATGCGCGCCTGCGCCGCGCTGCGCAGCGCGCTCCCCTCCGCGAGGTCGCCGTCGAGCCGATCGAGCGTCGCCTGCACGCTCGCCTGCCGTTGCGCGCGCGCGGTGTCGCGCAGCGCGATCAGCGGCGCGCCGACGCGAACTTCTGCGCCCTCCTTCGCGAAGATTCGCTCGACGATCGCCGGCCGCGGCGGACGCAGCACGCGGCGCTCGCGCGGCTCGATCCAGCCGGTGGCGAAGACGGTGGCGACGACCGGCCCGCGCTCGACCGCCCCGGCGCGCACCTCGAGCGGCTGGCCGAACCGGCGCCACAGCGCCAAGCCGCCCGCGCCCAGCAGCGCCGCGACCAACAGCCAGCCGAGTAGACGTCCCACGAAGCCGCTCCTGCTCTCACGCTCTCTGCCGCGCCGTCGTTGCGAGCGGCGTGCCGCTCGTGCGCGCCCGGCGTCGCTCCTTCCTACCATGCGGCCCACCGTTCCCGGAGGATCCCGATGGCCGTCCCGCCGCGTCTCGCCGCGCCTCGTCCCTCTTCGCACGCCCGTCCGCTCGCGTTCGCGACGTTGCGGCTCGCGCCGCTCGCGCTGCTGGCAGCCGCCTGCAGCAGCGTGCCGCCGGAAGGGCGCGCGCGCCTCGAACTCGAGGTGCCGGCGCAGGCGATCGCGCTGCCGAGCGAGGCGGTCGCGCGCGTGACGCTGCATGGCGACCAGTACGCGACCGTGATGCTGATCAAGGCGAGCGGCCCGATCGCGTTCCACCGCCACTTCCACAGCGAGGAGATCGTGTATCTGCTCGCGGGAAGCGGCACGCTCCATCTGGCGCAAGGCGATCGCGAGATGCGCGCGGGCGATCTGGTCGTCGTCCCGCCGAACACCCCGCACGGCTTCACGCCCGGCAGCGACGAGCCCGCGGTGCTCCTCTCCACCTTCGTGCCGCCCTTCCAGGACGGCGACCGCGTGCCCGAACCGGCGCGCTGAGCCGAACCCCGCGCGCCGGGCCCGGGCCGCGCCCGACTCGCGACGCGCGCGCCACAACGTTTTGCGTTCCCGAAGTTGGACCGCCGTTCCAATCGCTGGAACGGTCGAGCGGCGCCTACCGCGGATCGCGTGTCCTCGCCTCCCGTGCGCCGCAGGAGAAGCGGTGAAACCTGCCGATCGGCAGCGGCGGCCCGGCCGTTGCCCTTCGCCGTCCATGCGACACCACCACCGCTCGACTCCTTCGCTCGTTGCAGCGCTCCGCGCCACCGCGCTGCCGCCCGCAGCGCTGCCGCTCGCTCTGCTGCTGCTCGCCAGTTGCGGCGGGGGCGGTGGCGGCGGCAGTTCGGGCGCGCGTCCGATCGTCCCGCCGCCGCCCGTCGATCCGTCGCCGCCGGCCGGAGTCAGCGGCGCCGCGCAGTTCCAGGGGCTCGACGGCCTCACGCCGCGCAGCGATGGCGCGCTGCTGTCGTGGACGCCGATCGCCGACGCGACCGACCCGACGCGGCCGAGCCTCGACTACGCCTACGCCGTGCACGCCACCTTCGATGGCAGCGCGCCCGATCCTGAGGCAGCGCCGTTCCTCACCAGCAGCGCCGGCGCGACCAGCGCCACGCTGAGCGGCATCGCGAACGGCACGCTGCTGCGCGTCGTCGTGCGCGCCGTCCCGCTCGCCGATCCGAACGCCGAGAGCGACGCGAATCGCAGCGAGCTGCAGTGCCGCGTCGCGCGCCTCCTCTACGTCGATCCGACGGCGGCTGCGGGCGGCGACGGCAAGAGCGCGGCGCAGCCGCTGCGCCGCATCGCCGACGCCGTGGCGCTGGTCGCGGGCGATGGCCTCGAGAGCCACGTGCTGCTGGCCGAAGGGAGCTACGCCGAGAGCCTCGTGCTGAGCGGCGCGGTGCACCTGGTCGGCGGTTACCTCGCCGGCTTCCCGAACGGCGCCGCGACGCCGCGCGACCCGGTCGCGCATGCGAGCCGCCTCGTCGCGCCGATCGGCGCCACCCTCGCCGTCACGCTGCTGGCGAACGGCCTCGCGACGCGGCTCGACGGCGTGACGCTCGACGGTGCCGGCCGCGTCCGGTTCGGCATCGACCTCACCGACGCCGACCTCGAGCTCACCGGCGTGACGCTCCAGTCGTTCACCGGCGAGGGGATCCTCGCGAAGTCGCGCAACCGCCGCTCGCAGCTCCGCGCGCTGCGCAGCTCGATCGTCGCGATGGGCGCGGAGGGGCTCCAGGCCGCCGGCGCCTACGACGTCGCGCTCTCCCGCTGCAGCTTCGTCGGCAACCGCTTCGAGGGGATCGAGTTCGACGACCTCTCGGCGCTGCCGCACGACGACACCACGTTCCATGCGTGGCGCTGCGCCTTCACGTCGAACGGCGACGACGGCCTCGACCTCTCCTTCGACGAGCTCGATCCGCTGACCGGCACCAGCTCGCGGCAGGGCGACATCGAGCTGGTGGTGGAGGAGTGCCGCTTCGAAGGCAACGGCGCGGCCGGCCTGCTGCTCGACATCGACTACGACGCGGGCGACACGCTCGAAGCGCGCACGCTGCTGCGCGCCAATCGGGTCATCGGCAACGCGGGCGTCGGCATCGACCTCGACGGCGACCAGGCGGGCCTCTTCGTGCTGGTCGGCAACCGGACCGTCGCCAATCGCGGCGGCGGCGTCGCCTTCGCCAGCGACTCGCCCGATGCGGGGCGCGCCACCTGCCTGATCGCCAACCACTTCGACCTCGGCTCGGGCGCGAGCGGCGTGCGCGGCGCCGGGCCGGGCGACCTGATCGCGAGCCACCTCGTCGTGCAGGGGCAGCGCGGCGCCGCCCTCAGCGCGAGCGGAACGGCGGTGGCCGCCAACGGTGCGCTGCTGCCCGGGAACGCCGGCGCCCCGCCGCCGAGCGGCGTCGCGACGCGCTCCTGCTACCGCGCCGATGGCGGCGGCGATGCGACCTGCTTCACCGGACCGGTCGAGCTGGCGCACGTGCCCGACGCGACCTTCTTCCTCGCCGCGGCCGGCAGCGTCGATCGCGTCGGCGTGCCGGCATCGATTGGTGCCGCGGTCGGCGAGCGACTCGAGTTCGAGGACGACGGCGTGGTGCGCACCATCGTCGAGGCGACCGCGACCTCGGTCCGCTTCGAGCCGCCGCTCGCCACGGCGCCGGCCGCCAACCGCTTCTTCGCCCTCTTCGCCGACGGCGGCGTGACCGAGTCGTTCGAGCTGATCGGCGGCAGCAGCTGGCTCGATCGCGGCGACGCGCTCGAACGCGACCTCGACGGGACGATCACCGACGTCGGCCTGCACGGCGGACGGCTCGCAGCGTTCCGGGCGGGCGACGGCGGCTTCCTGCTGCCGTTCGTCGTCGAGCGCCTCGAGCCGGCGATGGGCGCCGCGCCGAGCAAGCCGGCCAGCATCGCCGTCCGCTTCACGCGCGCCGTCGACGCCAGCCGCGTCGACGCCACCACCTTCGCCGTCCGCCGCAACGGCAACGCCGTCGCCGGCACGCGCACCGTGGTCGGCAACACGATCACCTTCACGCCCTCCGCCCCGTTCACGAGCGGCGCGCTCGACCTCGAACTCTCCGCCGACCTCGCCGCGACCAGCGCAGCAGGCGCTGCGCCGCTCGCGCTGCCGCTGCGCTGGTCGGTGAGCGTGCCGTGAGGGGTCCGCTCCGTTGGCGCGAAGAGGCGAACGCACGCCGTTTGCTTCGTACGTCCCAGCAAGGCCGAGCTTGAAGAAGTTTCACCACCCGCCCGCGATTGCCGCACCGGTTCGATGACGCTGCGCCAAGCCACGAAGGAACGAAGCATGCAGATGAAGACAAGCCTCGGAGCGCTCCTCGCCGCAGTGCCGCTGTTCATCGGAACGCCCGCGCTTGCGCAGACCGTGACCATCACCGACTTGCCGCTCCTTCCCGGCGGCACCTATGCGTCCGCCTACGGCATCGACGACACCGGCAAGATCGTCGGCGTGGCCAACGACTCGACCTTCACGTTGCAAACGGTGCAGTGGGTGAACGGCCAGATCTCCGTCATTCCGGGTCTCGGCGGCGGCTTGGCCGTGCCCGAGGACGTGAATGACGCGGGCGAGATCGCCGGGGGCGAGGACCTCGGCAAGGCAGGTCACCTCGGCATCTACTGGGACGCCCAGAACCAGCCGTTCCAACTGCCCGGCCTGCCGGGCGGCGCATCGAACGGCCAGTGGGCGCACGGCATCAACTCGTTCGGGCAGATCGCCGGGATGGCCCAGGAAGGGATGCCGAACTCCTGGGGCCACGCCGTCGTCTGGCTCGGAACCTCGCTGCAGACCGACCTCGGGTTCATGGGCGGAGGCACCTACTCGGAAGCGTTCGGCATCAACGACCTCGGCGAGGTCGTCGGCGTTGCCGCCGTCGCGAACACGAACCAGCACGCCTTCCTCTGGAAGAGCGGCCAGTACACCGATCTCAGCACGTGGAGCGGCGGCGGCGCCAGTTCGAAGGCCTACGCGATCAACCGCCACGGCGTGATCGTGGGCATGAACGCCAACGTCGCGTCGGTCTTCGAGAACGGCAGGATCACGGCGCTGACCATGCCGCGCGGCGTGTCGGCCTTCACGCCGGCCGTCGACATCAACGACAACGGCGACATCATCGCGACCGGCTCGAAGGGCTACCCGATCGACGTCGGCGTCCTCTGGCGCAACCGGACGGCGATCAACCTCGGCACGCTCTCCGGCGGCACCATCAGCCGCGCGCGACGCATCAACGCGTGCGGCGAGATCGTCGGGGAAGCGAACACGGCGAGCGGCTTCTTCCACGCCGTGAAGTGGACCGTCACTCCCGCGCCGACCTGGACGGACCTCGGCCACGCGCTGCCGGGCAGCGCCGGCGCCCCGCTCCTCGTCGGCAACGGCGACCTCAGCGCCAACTCCACCATCACGGTCACCCTGAGCGGCGGACTTCCGAACGCCCTGATGTTCACGGTGCTCGGGATCGACTCGCTCTACGCGCCGCTCTTCGGTGGCATGCTCGTTCCGACGCCCACCGTCGTCTTCCCGGCGGTGCAGCTCGATGGCTCCGGCGGCGCGACGCTCACGGACACCATGCCCCCGGGCATCTCCTCGGGCAGCGTCTACTACCTCCAGAGCTGGATCCTCGACCCGGCCGGCCCGCGCGGCCTGACCGCGTCGAACGCGCTGAAGGCGACGACCCCCTGAGCCGCTCGCACGAGGCGCCGGAGCATGCGCGGGATTCCGCGGCTGCCGCCGGTCTTGCCCCGACGCGCTCCCCTCCTACCGCCGCACTCCGCTCACCACGTCGTAGGTGCGCAGCAGCCGCGTCGTCACCTTGTCGAAGTCGCGGGGCAGCCGCTCGAGGAACCACTCGGGCTGCTTGGTGACGAAGTGGGCGCGACCGCCGCGGCGCAGGCCACCGCGCGCCGCTCGCACGAAGATCTCGGCGATGCGGAAGTGGGAGTAGTAGGGCGGGTTCATCAGCGCGAGGTCGAACTCGCCGACGTCGAGCGTGCCGTCGTGGCAGACCGCGCCGGTGGCGCCGACCACGCCGTTCTTCTCGGCGCCGCGCAGCGCGCACTGCACCGCACGCGGCATCGAGTCGACGAAGTGGACCTTCACGTCCTTCGCGCGCAGCGCCACCGCGATGCCGACCGTGCCGGCGCCGCAGCCGTAGTCGAGCACCCGCATGCCCGGCTCGAGGAGGTCGTGCTCGAGGCCGTTCTCCTCGACGTACGAGAGCGACTCGAGCAGCGCGCGCGCGCCGAGATCGAGGCGGCGGTGGCTGAAGACGGCCGGGCGGCTCACCGCCTGCACCAGCCGCTCGCGGTCCCGGAAGGCGAACTCGCAGTCGAAGGTCTTCACCTTCTTCAACGGCCCGCGCTTGATCCCGACGTAGGCGATGGCGTCCTCGGCCGGCTTGCGCCCCACGCGGCTGCCGAACAGCGCATCCATGCGACCGGCGACCCAGTGGTCGCGCGGCTCGTCGACGCTGGCGATGAGGGTGCCCCCCTCCTTCAGCTCGACGTAGGCGTGCTGCAGCGTCTCCCACGCCAGCTCCGAGTCGGCGCCGGCGCGCAGCGGCACCAGCGCCGCGTCGAACGGCCCCTTCGGGAGGTCCGCCTCGCAATCGACCGTCAGGTTCGCCGGCGCGTTGCCGTCGCGATCGCGAGCCGCCTCGCGCGCGATCGACGCGAGGAAGGAGTCGACGTAGGTCACGACCACCTGCCGCTCGGGCGAGGCGCGCGCCGCCTCCACCGCCAGCTGCCCGCGGCCCGGCGAGACGCACCAGACGCGCGCCTGCGGACCGATCTTCGACTCGGGAAGCAGCGCGAAGAGCAGCGCTTCCGACGCGCGTGCCGGCTCCGGTCCGTCGCTCACTGCTTCCCTTCGTCTTTCCACAGCGCGATGCCGCCGAGGATGCCGTACTCGTTCGGCACCACCACGACGCCCGCCGGCAGCTTCCAGTCGACCAGTCGCGCGTTGCCGCCGCCGAGGCAGAGGCGGCGCGGCCAGAAGACGCGCAGGAGCTGCGCGATGGCGAGCTTCATCCGCTTCTTCCAGCGCCGCTTGCCGACCGTGTCGAGCGCCTTCTGGCCGAGCTGCTGCTCGTAGGTCTCGCCCTTGCGGAACGCGTGGTGGCCGAGCTCGAGGTTCTCGACGAGCTTGCCGTCGACGAAGAGGCCCGAGCCGACGCCGGTGCCGAACGTCACGGTCAGCTCGACGCCGCTCCCCTCGATGGCGCCGTAGCCCTGCATGTCGGCGTCGTTCAGCACGCGCGACGGCTTCTTCAGCTTCTTCTGCACTGCGGCCTGCAGGTCGAAGCCGGCCCACTTGCCGTCGAAGTTGACGGCGGTCAGCACGCGGCCGGCGCGGATCACGCCGGGGAAGCCGACCGAGACGCGCTCGAAGGCGCCCGCCTGCTCGGCGACCTTCGCGATGGTGGCGACCACGGCGGCCGGCGTCGCGGGGCGCGGCGTCGGCAGCTTCACCCGCTCGGTGAGCGGCTTGCCGCGCGGATCGAGCAGCATCGCCTTGATGTTGCTGCCGCCGACGTCGATCGACAGCGTGACCGGTCCCTTCGCCATGAGAGCTCCCTCCTCGCCGAGCGCACGCGGCGCGTCGCCACGAAGGGGCGCGATGCTAGCGCGTCAGCCGCCGGAGTCGGGGAGCGTGAAGGTGCCGAGCACCACTTCGGCCGCCGGATCGACGCTGCCATCGGGCGCGAGCGGCGCCGCGAGCGTCGCCGCGTGGAACTCGACGCCGACCGATCCCGGCTCCGTGACCGCGAAGGTGACCGCGCGACCGAGCGCCACCTGCGGGAAGCGGAACTTGCCGTCGAACGCGAGCAGCGCCTCGCCCAGGAGGAGCCGCGAATCGCGATCGTGGAGCTGCACCACGCGCGCCCCCTGCTCGAGCGGCGGGAGGCCGGCGACCGTGCCCGACACGGCGCGCCCTTGCGCCAGCTCGAGCGGCACCAGCTGCGCCGCTTCGGGGTCGCTCGACGTCGCGGTCGGCTCGAGTTGCAGCTCGCGGACGGTCGCCGGTTGCCCCTGCGCGCGCAGCAGCGCGAAGAGCGGCGTGACGCAGGGCGCGCGCACCGTCAGCACGCCGGCGGCGTCGCTCAATCCCGCCGCCACCGCCCGCTCGCCGGCCGCGTCGCGCGTCACCAGCTCGACGGCGATCGCCTCCATCGGCGCGCCGTCGCGTCGCAGCTCGAGGCGCACCGTGACCCACGGCGCGAAGCGCAGCTCGAGCGGCGTCACGCGCCCCGCGTCGGCGAGCCCCTCGGCCGCCGCCACCTCGCCCACCACGGTGCCGAGCCGCCGATCGACGGCGCGCACGACCACGCGGCCCGGCCACGCGAGCGGCAACGTGAAGCGCCCCTCCGCGTCGCTCGTCACGCTCAACGCTGCGAGCTCACGCACGCTGCTCGCCTGCAATGCCATCACCAGCGCGCGCGCTGCGGGATCGGCCGGCAGCTCGTCGCTCACGTGGTAGGCGGGCACGACGCGCGCGCCCGCGACCGGAGCACCCGCCGCGTCGACCGTTCGACCGGCGACGAGGCCGCCACGTGCGAGCGGCCGCAACGGCAGCGCGCTGAGCGACGGCGAGGCGGCACCGCCGCGCGCCGGCTCGAGGTAGGCCGGCACGTGGCCGGGCGCGAGCGCGAAGAGGAGCTCGGTCGGGCCCGCCGACTGCGGACGCAGCCACGTCGCGCGGCCGTCCTGTCCGCTGACGCCGAGCTCGACGCCCGACTCGTGCAGCACCGCGACGCCGGCCAACGGCTCGCCGCTCCCGTCGACCGTGAAGAGGCGCTCCTCGCGGCGCGCGCGCAGCAGCGTGATGCGGAACGGCTCGTCGAGGCGCGTCACGCGCGTCGCAGTGAGTCCCGGCGGCAGGCACCAATCGCCGCCGACCAGATCGAGCCGCAGCGGCAGCTCCGGCTCCTTCACCGGCAGCTCGAGCCGCAGCGCGAACCGCTGCTTCGTGCGCTCCTCCTTCGCGCTGACGTCGAAGGGGCGGCTCGCCCCCTCGCGCGCCCGCATCCGCAGCACGAGCGGCGGCCCGCTCGCATTCGCGGCCAGCGCGGCGTTCACCTCGAGGCGCAGCACCGCGCCGCCGCTGTCGCGTTGCGGCGCCGGCGCGCTCTCGGCCGATACCGTCGCCGCGCGCCGCGCCGCCTCCTCCTCGGCGGCGATGCCGGCCGCATGCGAACGCCACCACGAACCGCCCACCAGCAGCACGGCCAGCAGCGATGCGGAGAGCCAAGCGAGCGGGGAGCGCGGTTCGTCGGCCATGGCGGGAAGCTACCGCGCGCGCAGCAGGCCGCGCTCGGTCAGGGTCGCGGCGAGGCCGCGCGACCAGCGCTCCGGCACGGCGCGCGCCGGATGCTCCCACGCGACGACGCGCGCGGCGCCGAGGCGTGCGGCGAGCGGCTCGGCCAGCGCCGCCTCGACATCGCGACCGAGCAGCACGACACCGCGCGGCGCGAGCTGCTCGAGCGCCTCCTCGACCGTGGCGAGACGGGCCGCGTCGAAGCGGGCGAGGAAGGTGCGCGCGCGCTCGAGCGTGGCGCCGCCGGCCCGCAGCGCGCGCGGCAGGTCAGCGGGCGTCCGGTTGGCGCCGTCGCGCGGATCGATGAAGAGGAGCGGGCAGGGGTTCAGCACCGCGAGCTCGGTGAAGGCGTGCTCGGCGCTGCCGAAGGCGTGGCGGAGGAAGCGGTAGACGCGGACCGAGGAGGACTCGAAGGTGCGCGTGAGGAAGGGGCGAAGCTCCGGCGGGGCGAGTCCGGGCAGCGCGAGGTCGGCGCCGGCGGCGCGCAGTTCGGCGGCGAAGCGCGGCAGCTCGGCCGCGAGCCGTTTGAGGTCGGTGAACGGGATTCCCGATTGCGCCATGCCGTAGGGGCCGGGGTTCAAGCCGCAGATCAGCAGCGGGCGCGGGCGGAGCGGATAGCAGCGGCGGAAGCGGGCGTGCCACGGCTCGCCGTAGCGGCCGGGGTGGAAGACGGTCCAACCGGTGGCGGCGGCCACCTCCCGGGCGAGCGGGACGAAGCGGTGTGCGGCGCTCTGCCAGCAGCGGCCGAGCGGATCGGCGGTCGGCATCTCGGTCGGCGTCGCGGTCGGCTCGTTCATCGGCGCGAGGCTAATCTCCCGCGCCGTTCGTCGGCGAGCGGCGCCACCGTGCGCCGACGACCGCGAGCGGCCGGAAGAGCGAGGAAACTCGGCCGGCCGCTCGACGTACCGGAGGCGTGAGTCGGACCGCGGAAGCGCCGCGGGACCGTCGTCCCCTGAGGGCGAGATGGCGCTGCCATCTCGGATGGAGGTGCGAATGCGCAGATGGCTCCTGGTCGCGGGAGCGGTCGTGCTGCTCGGAGGCGGACTCCGGGCGCAGGACTCCCTCGACAAGATCCAGAAGGAGGCGAACCTCGCCCTGGCGCGCGGCGCCAAGAACGGGCCCGACCTCGAGGAGATCGAGCGGCTGGTCGGGCGTGCGCGCGACCTGTCGATCGACCAGAAGGGCGAGGAAGGCGGCCTCGCGGCGGCTCAGTGGGTCTTGAACCTGGCGAGCTTCCTCTCCGAGGAGCGGCAGTCGGAGCTCTTCGCCGAGACGATGGACGCGATCGTCGAGAGCTGGCTCGACCACGACGGGCTGGCCGAAGTCGTGCTGACGCGCCTCGCCAACCCGCCGCCCTTCCTCGCCAAGGCGGCCGGCGAGTACTTCGACTGGATCGCGCGCGATTCGAAGTCGAAGCCGGTGCAGGCGGCGTGCAAGTACACCGCGGCGACGAAGGAGGCGGCCAACGCCGGCAGCGTCGCCGAGGCGAAGAAGATGGTGGCGAAGCTCGAGAAGCTGAAGGCGGAGATCGGCACGCTGCCGGCCGCGTTCGGCCAGACCTACGCCCAGATGCTCGACGAGCTGATCGACGGCTTGAAGGTCGTCGGGACGCCGGCGCAGGAGATCGCCGGCAAGGACCTCGACGGCGTCGCCTTCAAGCTCTCTGACTACAAGGGCAAGGTCGTCTTGCTCGACTTCTGGGGGTACTGGTGAGGCCCTTGCCGGGCCATGTTCCCGCACGAGCGGTCGCTCGTGGCAAAGCTGAAGGATGAGCCGTTCGCCCTGATCGGTGTCAACAGCGACGAGAACTTCGAGGAGCTGAAGAAGAAGGAGTTCATCGAAGAGCAGATCACCTGGCGCAGCTTCCAGAACAGCGCGGCGACGCCGCCGATCTCGGAGCAGTGGGAAGTGCAAGGGTGGCCGACGCTCTACCTCCTCGATGCCGAAGGCAAGATCCGCAAGAAGTGGGTCGGCAGCCCGTCGGAGGCGGTCCTCGATGCCGCCATCGACGGCCTGCTCGCCGAGATGAAGGGCGCCAAGGAGAAGCCGGCGCCCGCCAAGAAGTCCGACCCGAAGAAGAAGAGCGGCACGCCCGACTGATCCCCCCCACCACCGGTGGCGGGGAGTTTCCGTCCGGTCGGGTGCCGGGGAGTTTCCGTCCACCTTGGTGGCGGGGAGTTTCCGTCCACCCGCCCGTCTCCACCGATCGCACAGAGCGGCCCCGCGTCGAACTCGGCGCGGGGCCGCTTCCGTTCCGGCCGCCCCCGCCGCCCCCGCGCCCACTGCAGCCGACGCGCCCGCTTCGCCGATGAGCGCGCGATCCCCCGGAGCCGCCGCCGCGATGCTCGCCGCCCACCTCGCCTACCAGCTGCTCGACCTGCTGATCGCGGCGCTCGCGCTCTGGCCCTGCATCCGCCTCGCCGACTCGCGGCCCGCGCGCGCGCTCGGTCGCCGCCTGCCCCGGCTGCTCGGCACTCCGTTGCGCCGCCGCCTCCTGCTCGGCACGGCGCTCTACGTCGCGGTGCTGCTCGCCCTCCTCGTCGCCACCAACAGCGCGGCGTTCGACACGCTGCTGGCGCGGCTGCGCGCGTCCGACCGCTGGCAGCGCGCCTTCTCGCTCAGCTCGTTCGTCGCGCTCGGCGCCGCGTGGCTCGGCGGCACGCTGCTGTTGCCCCTGGTCGCGCTCTGGACCGCCTGGCGCACCCCCGCCGCGACGCCGCTCGCCCGCCTGCGCCGCCGCCGCGACCGCACGCTCGCCACCGCGTTCGCCGCCGCGCTCTTCGCGCTGTTCGGCTACGCCTGCTTCCTCGAGCCGAACCGCCTCGTCGTCGAGCGCGCCCGCGTCGAAGTCGCCGATTGGCCCGCCGAGCGGCCGCCGCTGCGCATCGTCCTCTTCTCCGACCTGCAGTCGGCCTACCTCGGCGCGCGCGAGCGGCGCGTGCCGGAGCTGATCGCCGCGCTCGAGCCCGACCTGATCGTGATCGCCGGCGACCTGGTCGCGCAGAGCTTCGACGAGACGACGTCGCTCGAGCAGGCGCGCTGGGTGCTGTCGCGGCTCGCGGCGCCGCTCGGCGTCTATGTGGTGAACGGCGACGTCGACAACGTGGTGGCGAACGGCATCGAGGCGATCGTCGAGGGGATGCCGGTGACGCTGCTCGACAACGAGTCGGTCGTGCTGCCGTGCGAGCCGCCGATCGAGCTGCTCGGCATCGATCCGCCGCGGCGCGCGCGGATGGCGACGGCGCTGGCGCAACCGGCGAAGGCGGAGCTGCGGCTCGGGCTCGTCCATCGACCGCGCCACTGGGCGGAGCTGTCGGCCGCGGGTTGCGCGTTGGTGATGGCGGGCCACACGCACGGCGGGCAGGTGGTGGTGCCGGGGTTCGGGCCGCCGGTGACGTTCGAGATCGTGCCGCGCCACGTCGCCGCGGGCGGACTGCACCGGATGAGCGAGACGACGCAGCTCTACGTCACGCGCGGCGTCGGGCGCGAGGGCGGCTTCGCGCCGCAGATCCGCATCCTCTGCCCGCCGGAGATCACGCTGATCGAGCTGCACGGCAGCGCGTCGGCGACGCACTGAGCGAGCGGCGGCCGGCGGGCGGAAGAATCAACCCCGCCACCGTCGCGGAAGAATCAACCCCGCCACCGCGGTGGACGGAAACTCCCCGGCACTCGGCCGGACGGAAACTCCCCGCCACCGGTCAGAGGTCGCGGACGCGGAGCGAGCGGAACCAGACGGCGTCGCCGTGGTCTTGCAGGGCGAGGTGGCCGCGCGGCTGCGTGGCGAAGTGGGGCATCGCGGCGAACTTGCTGGCGGCGACCTTCGCCTTCGCATCGGCGGTCGCGAGGTCGAGGTCGACCACCTTCTGGCCGTTCAGCCAGTGCTCGACATGCCAGCCGCGCACGACGATCCGCCCCTCGTTCCACTCCCCCACCGGCGCCAGCGCCTTGCCGTCGGCCGCCACCAGCGCGTAGAGCGCCGCGGCCGCCGTCTTCGGCTCCTTGCCGTCGCCGTGCAGCGCGTCGTCGAGCACCTGGTACTCGGGCCCGGTCTGCCACGGCGCCTGCTGCGTCTCGGCGACCCGGTACATCACGCCGCTGTTGGCGCCCGCCGCCACCTTCCACTCGAAGCGCAGCTCGAAGTCGCCGAACTGCTCGCTCGTGACCAGGTCGCCACCGCCACCGCCCGCCGCGACGTGCAGCGCGCCGTCGACGATCGACCAGCCCTGCGCCGGGAACTCCGGCTTCGCGAAGCCGCGCCACCCCTTGCTGCTCTTCCCGTCGAAGAGGAGCCGGAACCCCTCCTTCTCCTCGTCGAGCGAGAGCTGGTTCGGCAGGACGGTCGGCAGCGTCACCGCGCCGGTCGCCGCCCACTCCGTCCCGCGCGCGATCAGCAGGTGCAGCGCGGGGTTGTCGAAGGTCGCGCGCGACGCCACGTCGCCCGGCCAGACGTGGCCGAGCGGCGTGTGGAAGATCCGGCCCGCGCCGTAGTGGAGCACGATCGCCATCGGCTCGTCCTTGCCGGTGCCGCCCGTCTCCTTCGCCGAATGGGCGACCGCCAGCACGCGCGTCTCGACGCCCGGCGTGTGGACGAGGTTGTGGTAGAGCTCGTCGGGGTGGCTCTTCAGGTCGGGCAGGCCGCGCGTGATCGGGTGGTCGCGATCGATCATCCGCACGTCGAAGGCGTGGTAGCGCCCGTGTCCGGTGCCGGCGCGCCAGAGATCGGCGACGATCTGCTCGTACTCGGTCCACCCTTCGAACGCGTTGTTGGCCGCGTGGATGACGCTGACGCCGGTGCCGCCCTTCACCGCCGCGACGAAGTTCTGCTCCGCCGCCGCGCCCCACCGCTCGCCGTTGTAGTTCAGCACGAAGCAGCGGTACTTGGCGATCGCCGCGGCGTCGGCCAGCGTCTTCGCCGGCTCGAGCGTGATGTCGACGTCGAAGCGGCCGCTCTGCAGGAGCCCCTCGGCGATCTTCGGGTTGGTGTACTGCCAGTCGTGGTTGTTCTGTCCGGAGATCAGCAGGACCGGCACCTTGTCGCCGCTCCCCGCGGCCGGCCGCGCCGCCGCTTGCGGCAACGCCGCCCCGCCGCCGATCGAGAGGAGCGTCCACGCCAGCGCGTTCACCATCGTCCATCCTCCAGGGAGCGCGGCGAGCGAGCGCCGCAGCGAGGCGCGAAAGCGTAGCGGCCGCTCGCGAACGGCGCCCCCTTGCCGCGAGTAGCCTCGCGCCGCCACCGGAGATCGCCATGGCCACGCTCGCTCGCCGACTCCCCGCCAACGTGCCGGGCGCCCTCTTCGTCGACTCGAGCTGCATCGACTGCGGCGCGTGCCGCTGGATCGCGCCGGCCAGCTTCGACCTCGTCGGCAGCCAGTCGCGCGTCCACGCGCAGCCGCGCGACGCACTCCAGCGCGCGCGCGCCGCGGAGGCGCTGCTCTCCTGCCCGACCGCCTCGATCGGCGTCGCCCGCGCGAGCGGCACCGCCGCCGACGACGCCGCCGACGACGCGCCACCGCTCCACCGCGAGGTCGTCGCCGCCGCCGGCCGCTTCCCGCGCCCCTTCGCGCCGCGCGCGCTCCACTGCGGCTTCCACCGCGAGGCGAGCTTCGGCGCGACGAGCTGGCTCCTCTTGCGCCCCGCCGGCAACGTGCTGATCGACGTGCCGCGCTTCACTGCGCCGCTGGTGCGTCGCCTCGAGCAGCAGGGCGGCGTGCGCTGGCTCTTCCTCACCCATCGCGACGACGTCGACGGCCACGCGCAGTTCGCCGCCCACTTCGGCTGCGAGCGGCTGCTCCACCGCGGCGACCACGGTGCGGCGACGGCGGGCGTCGAGCGGCTGCTCGACGGCGACGCGCCGATCGAGTTGGACGACGACCTCGTGGCGCTGCCGACGCCGGGCCACACGCGCGGCTCGACCTGCCTGCTGGCGCGCACGCCGGCCGGCGCCGACCCCGCGATCGCACCGCCGCTCCTCTTCAGCGGCGACCACCTCGCGTGGGACGACGCGACCGCGCGCCCCTACGGCTTCCGCGATGCCTGCTGGCACTCGTGGCCGCAGCTGATCGAGTCGACGCGCCGCCTCGTCGCCCACCCCTTCGAGTGGCTGCTCCCCGGCCACGGCGCCCCCGGCCGCGCGCCGGCGGCGGAGATGGCCGCGCGGCTGCGGGGCGCGATCGCGGAGATGGAGCAGGAGCGTTGAGTGCGCCGCGGCGCTACTCGCTCGGCTCCTTGCCTGCGGGGCCCTTCTTCAGCGACGGCAGGTCGCAGCCGATCGCTTCGGTGCGATCGTTCGCGACCTTCTTGCCCGCCAGCACGGCCGCCAGCGCGTCGCGCAGGTCGCGCACCGTCGGCTGCGGCCGCTTCTTGGCGAGGTCGCCCCACTGGTCGTCGATGCGACCGCGGTAGGCGATCGCGCCGCCGGCCGTGATCAGCGCCACCTCGGGCGTCTTCGTGATGCCGAGCTTCTTCGCCAGCACGTGCTTCGGATCGAGCAGCAGCGGCGCGCGCAACGAGTACTCCTGCGCGTGCGCCTTCGCGGCGGCGGCGTCGGTGTCGGGATCGACGTGGACGACGAAGAAGCGCAGCGGCTCGGTGGCGAACTCCTTCGCCAGCGCGGCGATCTCGGGCGCGTAGGAGTTGGCGATCGGGCAGTCGGGCGTCACGAAGACGAGCACGTGCCCCTTCTGCTCGCCGGGATCGAGCGGCCAGAAGGCGGTCCCGTCGACGTCGCTCCACTTCGGGCCGCTGCCCGGCTTCTGCGGCGTGTCGGCGGTCGGCTTCTTCGCCGCGGGCGCCGGCGCCGGCCGCGCTCCGCTCGGCGCCTCGCCGGGCGCCTCGCCGGTCAGCGCGGCGAGCTCGGCAGGATCGATGTTGCCGTCGCCGTTGGCATCGAGGCGGCCGACGAACGGCTTCATCTGCGCCGGGATCTCGTCCGCCGAGATCGTGCCGTCCTTGTTGGTGTCGAGCGCCTTCGCGCGCGCCGCCAGCCCTTCGAGCAGCCCGCCGCCGCCCGCCGCCTTGCGCGCGCCGCGCGCCATCGACGCCACGCGGTTCAACCGGATCGCGCCCAGCAGAGCTTCCGCGTCGCTCTCCTGCTTCGCCACCAGCAGCAGCGAGATGCTGCCCATCTCGTCGGTGGTCTCCTCGCCCCAGCGCACGCGCTGCGGCGGATCGTGCGGGTTGTTCTTGTTGGCGGCCGAGTTGTCGTAGGTCAGCTCGACCTCGACCTTGCTGCCCTTTTGCAGCGGCAGCGGCTCGCGGTACTGGTACTGGTTCTGCCAGTCGAAGTCCCACTGGTCGATGAAGAAGACCGACTCGCGCTCCTGCTGCGGCCGCGTCACCCACACCTGCATCGTCGTGCAGAGCAGGTGGGCGTGGCCGCCGACCATCACCGCCTCGGCGTCGACCGGCAGCACGAAGGAGTCGTGCAGCTTGAAGGCCGCCTCGCCGGCCGGGATGTCGAGGCCCGCGCTCACGCCGAAGAGCGGCGGCAGCTGCAGCGTCGCCATCGTGCGCTGCGGCGGCTCCTTCGCGAAGTGGAGGCCCAGCACCGTCTGCTCCGTCTCCGGCTTGCCCGACGGATGGAGATGGCTCTGCAGCACGAGGTCAGCGCCCTTCGGGACGCGACGCGCCAGGCCGAGCGGCAAGTGGCGCGGCATGCCGCCGACCGCCCAACCGCCGAGCCCCGCGGTGTCGGCGCCGAGCAGCTGCCCGTCGCCGCCGCCGAGGCGCGCACGGAAGCCGGGCTTGCCCTCCTTGCCGTCGTTCTTCCGCGCCTCGCCGGTCTCGTCGAGGAAGAAGAGCACGTGGTGCAGCGCCGCGCGCGAGCTCGGCCGCACCTCGATCGCGGTGAGGTAGCGATCCTCGGGGAAGCCGAGCGGGATCACGAAGTTGCGGTAGATGTCGGGGCCGCCGGCCGGCACGTCGAAGCCCTTCGCCATCTTGACGACGAGGTCGGGCTCGCCGAGCTGCCACCCCTCCGTGAACTTCGGCAGCGGCGGCGTCTTCTTCGCGTCGCCTTCGGGGCAGCCCGCATCGACCCACGCGACGAGCGTCTCGACCTCGGCCGCGGAAAGAGCGAGCTCGTCGGAGAACTCGCCATGCCCCTCCACCGGATGCCACGGCGGCATCAGGCGGCGCTCGACCACGCGGGCGATCATCTTCCCGCGCTTGCGCACGTCCTCGTAGCTCTGCAGCGCGAACGGGCCGACCTCGCCCGGCCGATGGCACGAGGTGCAGTTGGCGAAGACGATCGGCGCGACGTGCTCGGCGAAGTTCGGCGGGTCGCCGGCGACGAGCGGCAGAGCCTCCGCAGCGGCGCCGTCGAGCGGCGCGAGCGGCTGTCCGGCGGCGCTGCCGACGATCGCCGGCAGCGCGAGCGCGACGATCCTGCAGCTCCCGAAACGGCGACGCGACACCAAGGGGCGCACGAGGCGGTGCGACATGCGGAGCTCCCGAGCAGTCTGGCGGAGCGCGGGAGGCTAGCGATCGCGGCGCGGGCAGTGCATCGTGGCGTGCACGCGCTCCACCGAATCGCCTCGCTGAGGCAGCCCACGAGGAGTCGCCCCGATGAAGGTGTTCGCCCCGGGATCGCGGCGCTGGCGCGAGGAGACGCGCAGCAGTGCTGCCGGCTGGCTCCTCGCCGTGATCGGCGTGATCGTGGCGAGCGGGGTCGGCATGGGGGTGTGGCTGCGGATCGTCGCCTACCAGATGCTGGACGACACCCGGCTCCCGGGCCTGCCACCGAACGCCCTCGAGTTCGCGCACCGCTGGCAGATCGAAGCGGAGACGATGCTCGAGTTCTACCGGGGACTGGTCGCGCTGGCGGGAGTCGCCTTCGGATGGCACGTCCTGCAGATCGTCGTGCTGCTGCCCGCGTGGTGGGGGGCGCGACGCAAGCCGTGGCCCGCGGCGGTGGCGGGGTTCGCGGCGTGGCTCGCCCTCGAGTCGGCGCTGTTGCACTTCGTGCCGCTTCACTTCACCCGCTTCCGCTGGATCGCGGCGCTCACCGCGGCGATGTGGCTGCTCGCGCTGCGGGCGGCGTGGCGCCAGGACATCGCCGAGCGTGCCGCCGCGCCCCCGCTCCGCGCGTGAGAGCGAGGGCGCGCGCACGCTCTCAGCAGATGACGTTCACGATCTTCTTCGGCACCACGATCACCTTCTTCGCCGGCTTGCCTTCCATCGCGCGCTGCACCTTCTCGCTGGCCAACGCCCGCTGCTGGCACTGCGCGGCGTCGGCGGCGACCGGGATCTTGATGGTGTCGCGCACCTTGCCGTTCACCTGCACGGCGATCTCGATCTCGTCGTCGACGCAGAGCGCCGGGTCGAACTTGGGCCACGGCGCGTCGGCGATCAGCGTCGCGTGGCCGAGCGCGCTCGCCCACGCCTCCTCGGCGAGGTGCGGCGCGAAGGGCGCCAGCAGCCGCGCGAAGGGATCGAGCAGCGCCTTCGGCAGCGACTCGCGGCCGGTCAACGCGTTGACGTAGACCATCATCGCGCTGATCGCGGTGTTGAAGCCCATCACGGCGAGGTCGGCGGTCACCTTCTGGATCGTCTTGTGGAGGAGCTTCTCGAGCTCCTTCTCGCCCGCCTTCGGATCGGGATCGAGCGGCCGCTCGACCAGCGCCGGGTTCGGGACGTCGCGCGTCGCCCCCTTCGGCGTGGTGAAGAAGAGGCGCCACGCGCGCTCGAGGAAGCGGTAGACCCCCTCGACGCCGTTGGTCTGCCAGACGCCGCCCGCTTCCATCGGCCCGATGAAGCACTCGTAGAGGCGCATCGAGTCGGCGCCGTAGTCGCGCACGACGTCGTCGGGGTTGACGACGTTGTAGCGCGACTTGCTCATCTTCTCGATCTGCGTCTTCACCGGCGTGCCGGTCGCCTTGACGCGCCACTGCCCGCTGCCCGGCGCCGTCTCCTCGACGTCGTGCGGATAGTGGTATTTGCCGCTCGCCTCCTGGAAGCTCGCCGCGACGATCATTCCCTGGTTGCGCAGCTTCTGGAACGGCTCCTTCGTCGTGACGAGGCCGAGGTCGTAGAGCACCTTGTGCCAGAAGCGGGCATACAACAGGTGCAGCACCGCGTGCTCGACGCCGCCGACGTAGAGGTCGACCGGCATCCAGTAGTTCTCCGCCTCCTTCGACCACGGCGCCGCCGCGTTCTTCGGGTCGATGAAGCGCAGGTAGTACCAGCACGAGCCGGCCCACTGCGGCATCGTGTTGGTCTCGCGCGTCGCCGGCTGGCCGGTGCGCGGATCGGTCGTCTTCACCCAATCGGTCGCGCGGGCGAGCGGCGGCTGGCCGTCGGCCGTCGGCTTGTACTCGTCGATCGGCGGCAGCAGCACCGGCAGCTGATCGTCGGGCACGGCCACCGTGGTGCCGTCGGCGCGATGGAGCACCGGGAACGGCTCGCCCCAGTAGCGCTGCCGCGAGAAGAGCCAGTCGCGCAGCTTGTACTGCACGCGCTCCTTGCCGAGCCCCTTCTCCTCGAGCCACTTCGTCATCGCCGCCTTGGCGTCGGCCGTCCCCTTGCCGTCGAGGAAGCGCGAGTTCACCGCGACGCCGTCGTCGACGAAGGCGGCCTGCTGCACGTCGCACGTGGCGGCGGCGCCGCTCGCGCCGGGCGACGGTGCGACGACTTGCACGATCGGCAGCCCGAACGCCTTGGCGAAGGCGTGGTCGCGCTCGTCGTGGCCGGGCACCGCCATGATCGCGCCCGTGCCGTAGCCCCAGAGGACGTAGTCGGCGACCCAGATCGGGATCGGCTGGCCGGTGGCGGGATTGACGGCGAACGCGCCGGTGAAGGCGCCCGTCTTCTCCTTCGTGTCGGCCATGCGGTCGCGCTCGGCCTTGTGCTTCGCGGCGGCGACGTACGCCTCGACGGCCGCGCGTTGCGCCGGCGCGGTGATCGACGCGACCAGCGGATGCTCGGGCGCCAGCACGCAGTAGGTCGCGCCGAAGAGCGTGTCGGGGCGCGTGGTGAAGACGGTGAAGGAGCCAGCGCCGCTCGCGCCGCCCTCGACCGCGCCGCTCACCGTGAACGTCACCTCGGCGCCGCTGCTCTTGCCGATCCAGTGGCGCTGCATCTCCTTCAGCGACTCGGGCCAGTCGAGGCCGTCGAGGTCGGTGATCAGCCGCTCGGCATACGCGGTGATCTTCATCATCCACTGCCGCATCGAGCGCTTCTCGACCGGGTCGCCGGTCTCGACGTACTTGCCGTCCTGGACCTCCTCGTTGGCCAGCACGGTGCCGAGCGCGGGGCACCAGTTCACCGCCACCTCGGCCTGGTAGGCGAGCCCCTTCTCGAAGAGCTTGAGGAAGATCCACTGCGTCCACTTGTAGTACTCGACGTCGGTCGTCGAGAGCTCGCGCTCCCAGTCGTAGGCGAAGCCGAGCCGCTGGATCTGCTTCCGGAAGTTGTCGACGTTGCGCTTGGTGATGACGGCCGGATGGAGGTTCTCGCGCACGGCGGCGCGCTCCGCCGGCAGGCCGAAGGCGTCCCACCCCATCGGGTGGAGCACGTTGAACCCCTCCATCCGCTTCCAGCGCGAGACGACGTCGGTCGCCGTGTAGCCCTTCGGATGGCCGACGTGGAGCCCCGAGCCGCTCGGGTAGGGGAACATGTCGAGCACGTAGTACTTCGGCTTGCTGCGATCGACCTTCACGCTGAAGGTCTTCTCGCGGAGCCACCGCTCCTGCCACTTCGGCTCGATCGCGTGCGGGTCGTACGGCATCGGGAGTCGCGTCCTCGCGCTGGCAACCTCTTCGCGGAGCGTCGCGGGCGGACGCCCGGTGGCTTCGCGAGGGGGCGAGATGATACGGGGCGGGCGCTTCCCCGGAGGCGCCCGCGCACGGCGAGCCCGGCGGGCGCCGCTCGCCAGGGCTGGAATGACGGCTTCGGAGGCGAACGATCAGCGACGTCCAGATTCCTGCGACCGGCTGACTCGGGACCGCGCGAACGGACACCAATCGGGTCGTGCCGCGAGGAGGCTGTCGCCCAACGACCGAGCCGCCACCGCGTCACGACTGCTTCTCGATTCCGGAGCACGCATGCGAACCCACGCCATCGCAGTCGCAGTCGCCGTCGCCGTCTCCCCGTCGACGTCGTCCGCCCAGATCGCGTTCAGCCATCGCCCGATCCCGATGCTCCCCGGCGACCAACTCGCCGAGCTCCGTGACATGAATGCGCATGGCGACATGGTCGGCACGCTCTTCGACGCCGCCTACTTCCCGCGCGCGACGATCTGGATCGACCTCGTCCCGCAGAACCTCGGGACCCTGCCCGGTTACGACCGAACGATGGCGTACGCCGTCAACCAGCGCCGAGAAGTGGTCGGGGTCGCGATGAAGTCGGGCTCGTTCGACCGCACCGCCTTCATCTGGGACCCCGTCAACGGGATGCGCGAGCTGCCTCCGCCGCCCAGCTTCGCCAACGCGATCGCAGCGGAACTGAACGACGATGGGACGGTGGTCGGGAACGCGGCCGACGCGAATGGCTTTGCGCATGTGATGCGGTGGGACCGCGCCGGGAACAGCACCGACCTCGGCATCCCAGCCGGATTCGATTCCGCGGGCGCGCAAGGCATCAATTCCCTCGGCGAGATCTGCTGCACGGCGACCAACGCCGATCTCTCGAAGATCAGCGCCGCGCGATACGACGACGTCCATGGGTTCCGGCTGCTGACCGCGCCGGGAGGCGCCCGGACTTCGGCCTCCTGCATCTCCGAGGATGGCGTCGTCGCAGGATCGTCCTGGGAGTTCGACGAGCTCGTGATCTGGATCGGAACGACCATGACGTCGTTCGGGAAGGGCAAGGACGGCCAGTCCCTCGAGGGATTCGACCGGAACGAGCAGGGCTGGATGCTCGGCGCGGGTTCGTCCGACGAATTCGTCGAATTCTTCGACGGCAGTCGCTTCGACTACGTCGTCGACTTCCTCCCGCCATCGCTGAACGCCTACTCGATCTACTCCGCGTGGCTCGCCACCAACGGCTGCATCATGGGCATCTACAGCGACGACAACTTCATGCCGGTCGAAGCCTTCCTCCTCGAGCCCCCCACCCGCCTCGAGATCGACGGCGGGCAGATCGGCGGCGCCATCGCGTTCCGCCACGTCGCGCCGACCTTTCCCGGCAAGGTGGTCGCGACGCTCGTCTCGCTGACCGGCATGGCGGGCAGCTTCCATGTCGGCCGCGGCACCCACGTGCGGCTCGACTTCGACATCGCGACGTCGACGCTGCTCGGCTTCCCCGGGATCGGCATCCTCACGCTCGATGGCGCCGGCCGCGCGACCACCGCGGCGATCGACATCGACAACGACCCGGCGCTGATCGGCCTGCCCGGCTACGCCTGCAGCGTCGTCTTCCAGGGCGGCAAGACGCCGCCGGTCGGCTCGACGACGGTGCCCTTCATCCTCGAGTGACGGCGCTCCCGAGCCGGAGAGCCTCGGCGGCTCCGCAGCGGCGGCGCCCCGTCAGCGGCTCCCCTTCCGCGGCGTTCAGACGTCGACGAGGACTCGCGGGCTCAGCACGACCGGGCCGGTCGGGCTGATCTTCAGCGCCCGCACGCCGATCGTGGCGCCGAAGAGGGGGTTCGTCGCGTCGACGTCGAGCGCGTAGCGATGGTCGACCGCGAAGACGTCGAGGATCAGTTCGAGCCAGACCGGCGTCCCGTCGATCTCGTCGACGACGATCATCAGCGGTGCGCCCGGTTCGCCGTCGAACGCCGTCATCGTGATCGTCTGCCCGGGAGCGGGCGCGAGCGGATCGATGTCGAGGTCGAGTTCGAGCGGCGTCCACTCGTAGACCACGCCGGTGTTGCTGCCGACCGAGGTGTTGTTGAGTGGCGCGCCGACCAGCAGGTGGAGCGGCCCGGCTGCGACCGCGCTGCCGAACTTGTCGAGCAGCGCGACGTCGCTCGCGCCGAGCTCCTGGTCGAGGTACCAGTACTTGCGGCCGTGGCGGACGGTGAAGGCGGCGCCGCCATCGAGCTTCCCGCCGCCGTCGTCGGAGGGGCTGGCGATGAGGGCCGTGTTGCCGCGGAGGGCGACTCGCGCACCGAACTCGTCATGGGCCGCCGGCGCCGGATTGGCGATGTGGTTGCGGAGGTACCAGGTTCCGGCGACGCGCGCGAAGAACCACGCCGCGCCGTGGTCGACCGCCCCGCCGCCGTCCTCGAGCGGCGCGCCGATCAGCACGTCGTCGCCGTCGATCGCGACCGCGCCGCCGAAGCTGGCAAACGCCTCGGGCGGCACGGCGCGCAACTCGGCCGCGCTGCTCCACGAACCGCCCGACTCGCTCCAGACGGCGACCGATCCGGCCGCCGCGACCGCCGACTCGTCGGAGAACGGCGAGCCGACCAGCGCCGTGACGCCGTCGAACGCGACCGCGCTTCCCGCCTCGTCGCCCGCGGCGCCGTCGGGATCGAGCAGCTGCGCCTCCTCGCTCCACGCTCCCGCGCCGGCGTCGAAGCGCCAGACGACGGCCACACCGCCATCGGCGGCGACGAGGTCCGAGCGCGGCGCGCCCGCGATCAGCAGGTCGCCCGACGCGGCGATCGAGCGGCCGAGCCCGTCCCCCGCAGCGCCGCTCGCCGCGACGAGCTTCTGCTCCTCGCTCCAGATCGCGGTCACGGGGTCGCGCCGGAAGACGTAGACGGCGCCGGCGTCGATGCCGTTCGCGTTGTCCTCGTCGGGCGCCGCGACGAAGGCGACGTCACCCACGACCGCGACCGCCCGCCCGAAGCCCGCCCCCGTCTCCGCATCGCTGGCGAACAGCTTCTGCTCGAGCGTCCACGCCCCGCCGACGAAGCGCAGCACATGGGCCGCCCCCGAGAAGCTGCCGAACGCGGTGTCGCCCGGTGCGCCGACCAGCGCGACGTCGCCGTCGAGCGCGAGGCTCGCGCCGAACTCCTGGAACGCGCCGCCGCTCGCGGGAGTGGTCGAGCGCAACTCGGTCGCTTGCGCCGAGGCGAGCGAAGCCAGGGTGAGCGGCGCGACGAGGGCGGTGAGGTGGCGGAGCATGGGAAGGTCTCGGTTGCAGGTCGTGAGAACGGTGCGGGACACGGTGGGTGGCGCGCCACTCTCGCGGCGGCGCGAGGAACCGGTAAGGGGTGAAATCGGGCGGCCCTGAGCGCGAACCGCTGCGGCCTCGCGCGCCGCGTAGCTCGCTTCGCACTCGACCCCACGAACCGCCGCGCGCGCCGCGTTCCCCCGGGGAGCGCGCGGCGGCGCGCCGTTTGTCAGGGGGCCTTCCATGCCCCCCACCCTCGACGCTCGCACGCTGTCGCTTTGCGCCTGGTCGCTGATCGTCGCCGGCTTCCTCTCCGGCGCGACGCTCGGCCTCTTCTTCCATCGCGACGACTTCCTCGGCGGCTACGGCTCGTTCCGCCGGCGGCTCCTGCGGCTCGGCCACATCGCCTGCATCGCGCTCGGGCTGCTCGCCCTGCAGCTGCTCGACACGCTCGCGGCGCACACGGCTACGGTGCCGCCCGTCTCGCCGCCGCCCCACTGGATCGCGCCCGCGTTCCTCGCCGGCGCCGCGCTGATGCCGACGGTCTGCTTCCTCACCGCGTGGCGCCGCCCCTTCCGCCACCTCTTCGCGCTGCCGGTCGCGCTGCTCGTGACGCCGATCGTCGCGCTGCTGATCGAGCTGGCTCGATCGCTGCCACGGAGTTCGCCATGAGAATCGGCTTCCTCGCGATGAGCGGCATCCGGGCGCACGATCCGGAGCTGCTGGCGCTCGGCCTCACGCTGCCCGGCTTCGTCGCGCGCAGCAAGCAGATCGCCGCGCTGCCGAGCCTCGGCCTGCTGCAGCTCGCCGCCTGCACGCCGAGCGGCCACGAGCTGCGCTACTTCGAGGCGCCCGCCGACGGCGCCGAGCCGCGCGACCTCTACGACTGCGATCTCGTCGCGATCTCGACCTTCTCGGCGCAGATCTTCGAGGCGTACGCCATCGCCGATCGGCTGCGCGCGCGTGGCGTCAAGGTGGCGATGGGCGGGCTGCACGTGAGCGTCCGCCCCGACGAAGCGGCCGACCACGCCGACTACCTCGTGATCGGCGAGGGCGAGGTGGTCTGGCCCGAGGTGGTGGCCGCCGCCGAACGCGGCGCGACGTCGGCGCGCTTCGACGGCCGTGCCGCCGGCCCGGTCGACCTCGCCACGCTGCCGACCCCGCGCTACGACCTGCTCGCCGGTCGCCCCTACTCGCGCTTCACCGTGCAGACCTCGCGCGGCTGCCCGTGGCGCTGCGAGTTCTGCGCCTCGACGGTGATGCTGCAGCAGCGCTACCGCCATCGGCCGGTCGCCCACGTCCTGCGCGACATCGCCGCGGTCCACGCGGTGCAGCCGGGCGCGTTCATCGAGTTCGCCGACGACAACACCTTCGTCGACCACGCCTGGTCGCGCGAGCTCTGCGCCGCGCTCGAGCCGCTGCAGATGAAGTGGTTCACCGAGACCGACCTCTCGGTGGCCGACGATCCGCAGCTGTGCGACGCCATCGCGCGCTCCGGTTGCCGGCAGCTGCTAATCGGGCTCGAGAGCCCGAACGAGCGCGCGCTGCGCGGCGTCGAGCAGCGCGCCGACTGGAAGGCGCACCGCGCGCGCGACTACGGCCGCTCGCTCCATGAACTGCAGTCGCGCGGCGTCACCGTGAACGGCTGCTTCGTGCTCGGCCTCGACGACCACGGGCCGAAGATCTTCGCGGAGGTGCTCGACTTCGCCGAGCGCCACGCGCTGTGGGAGGTGCAGGTCACGGTGCTGACGCCCTTCCCCGGCACGCCGCTCCACGAGCGGCTCGAGCGCGAGGGGCGCCTCCTCCATCCCGGCCGTTGGGAGCGCTGCACGCTCTTCGACGTCAACTACGTGCCGGCGCGGATGAGCGTCGAGCAGCTGCGCGCCGGACTGCGCTGGTTGACCGAGCGGCTCTACGCCGACGATGCGCTGCGCCGCCGACGCCGCGCCTTCCTCGCGCGCCGGCGCGCCGCGCGCTACGGCTTGGCGTCGAGCAGCCGCTGCGCCGGATAGATGCTCTTCTGACCGCAGAGCAGCGACGCCACCACGGCGACGATCGCCACATGCGGCAGCACCGCCGCGCCCAGCAGCTCCGCCGCCATCACGATCAGCGCCAGCGGCGTCCGCGCGGCCGCCGCGAAGAGCGCCGCCATGCCGACCCCTGCCGCCATCGCGAGCGGCAGGCCGAGCAGCTGCCCGACCGTGTTGCCGAGCGTCGCGCCGATGACGAAGAGCGGCGTCACCTCGCCGCCGAGGAAGCCGGCGCCGAGCGTCACCGCGGTGAAGAGCAGCTTCACGGCGAAGGCGTAGGTCGGCAGCGCCGGATCGACGAAGGCGCGCGCGAGCGTCGGCAGGCTCAACCCCAGCGGCTCGCTGCCGAAGAGCTGCCAGAGGAAGAGCAGCGCCGCGCCGCCCGCCGCCATGCGCAGCGCGAGGTGCGGGAGCCAGCGCGCGGCAGCGCGTCGCGCGCCATGCGTCGCCTCGAGGAAGAGGCGCGCGGCCAGCGCGAGCGCGACGGCGAAGAGCAGCCACTTCGCGAAGAGCGCGGGGGTGAGCGGCAGCGCTGCGACGCTCGGGAAGGCGGCGTGGGCGATGCCGCAGCTGCGCGTGACGAGATCGCCGACCAGCGCGGCGACCAGCGCCGGCACCAGCGCGTGGTACTCGAGTCGGCCGCGCACGACGAACTCGAGGCTGAAGAGCGCGCCGGCGAGCGGGGTGCCGAAGACCGAGCCGAAGCCGCCGGCGACGCCCGCCACCAGCAACGCGCGGCGCGTCGCGGGCGCGAGGCGCAGCCGATGGGCGACCCCATCCGCGAGCCCCGCCCCCATCTGCACCGCCGTCCCCTCGCGCCCCGCGCTGCCGCCGAAGAGATGGGTCGCGAGCGTGCCGAACAGCACCAGCGGCGCCATCCGCCACGGCAGCTGCGGCCCGCCGTCGTGGATCGCGTCGACGACGAGATCGCTGCCGCGCGCGACCGGCCGCCCGAACCGCTGCTGGAGCGCGCCGAGCGCGAGGCCGCCGATCGGCAGCAGCCACGGCAGCCACGCCTGCCGCTCGCGCAGCTCGGTCACGCGCTCGAGCAGCGCCAGGAAGAGCGCCGACGCGCCGCCGCAGATCGCGCCGATCGCGGCGCCGAGCAGGAGCCACTGCGCCAACGGGGCGAGCGCGCCGCGGTGCTCCGGTCGACGCGACTCCATGCCGCCGCTCAGCGCGGCGCCGCGCCGCTCTTCGGCAGCAGCTTGCTCTCGTCGAGCGGCTGGGCGCCGACCTTGTCGCCGGCGCGCACCTGCACCACCAGCTGATCGCCGCGGCGCACCACTTCGGCGCCGACCGTCCCGGCCGCCGCGCCATCGCCCTTCAACGCGACCTTCACTTCGTACGGCTCGGGCAACGCCGCCAACGCCTCGAGTTCGGCGCGCAGCTCGGCGAGCGCCGAGGTGGCGCTCTCGAGCGCGGTGCGCACGCGCGGCGACGGCGCGGCGCCGGCTCGCGCCTTCAACGCCGCGAGCGCCGCTTCGTCGCGCGCGACGCGATCGCCCAGCTTGTTGCGTTCGCGCGAGGAGAAGCGCACCGACGCGGTGGCGCCATCGAGCGCGAGATCGACCTCGAACGCGCCGTCATGATCGCCCACGTAGAACGAGCCGACCCGCCCGACGCGCACGAAGCGGCCGGAAGGGAAGTCGGCCGGAGCCGCGGTGAACCAGCGCGAAGTCGCCGACTCGCCCGCGATCGAGAGCTCCGTCTCGCGCACGGCCAGCGGCGCGACCGGCGCGGAGAGCTCGATCGGGCCGAAGCGGACCACCAGCGACGGCTGCTTGCCGAGGTCGACGAAGTCGACCACCAGTTGCGGCGCGCTCTCCTTCTTCTCGACCAACGTCGCCGGCACGTCCCACTGGCCATCGCCCGCGGCGACGTTGGTGTCGGAACCGTCGAAGACGACGAATGCCCACTCCTTCGCGCCGAGGCGGCGCAGGTTCAGGCCGTAGCCGCCCGCCTCGACCAGCACGCCGCCGATCAGGACCGCGCCGCCCTCGACCAGGAAGGTCGTGCGCTGGTCGGCGCCGAGCCGCCAGACGCCACCCACCGGCAGCGCCGTGCCGAGTTGCGCCGAACGCGCATCGCTCCACGGCGGAGCGCCGTACTCGAGGGCGAGTCGCGCTTGGCCGATCGTGCGCTCGGCGGTGCCGCGCGGCGCTTGCGCCTCGGCCAGCGGCGCGGCCGCCATCACCATCCCGACCAGCGCCATCCCGTGCACGATCGACCGCATGAGCTGCTCCGTTGCGCGCCAACGACGGCCGCTCGAGCGAGCGGCGAGGCGGCGGAGCATACGAACCGAGGGGCGGCGGATCGCTCCGCCGCCCCTCGCGCCTTCATCTGCATGGCGACCCGTCGCGCGGATCGCTGGCGTCCGGTCACACGTCGACGTGGACGCGTTCGGAGCTGACCACCGGGCCGGTCGGGCTGATCTTCCACGCCGTCACGCCGACGTTGAAGCCGAGCAGCGGGTTCTCCGCGTCGGTGTCGAACGTGAGGCGATGGTCGGCGCCGAAGACGAAGGTCACGATCTCGATGAAGACCGGGAAGCCGTCGACCTCGTCGACCACCAGCAGGACCGGCGCGTTCTCCTCGCCGTCGTAGATCGACACCGTCATCGTCTCGCCCGGCAGCGGGCTGGTCGGGGTGATGCGCAGGTTGATCTCGTCGGCGTCGAAGGCGTAGACGGCGCCCCAGTCGGTGCCGCTCGTCGTGTCGTTCGCGTAGCCGCCGATCACGATGTGCTCGTCGCTGCACGCCATCGCCACCGCGAAGCCGTCGTAGTTGGCGCCGTCGCTGGCGGCGAGGTCCTGGTCGAGGAACCAGCCCTTGTTGCCCTTGCCCTTGCGGAAGGTGTAGGCCATGCCCGAGTCGGTGCGGCCGAAGGCGTTGTCGAGGTAGCTGCCGACCACGGCGAGCTTGCCGCTCATCGCCGCCGACTGGCCGAACTGATCGGAGATGCTCGGGTCAGGATTGGTGATCAGGCCGGTCTGCGTCCAGGTGCCGCTCGCCTTGCTGAAGAAGTAGGCGCCGCCAGCGTCGGTGACGCCGGTGATGTCGAGGTAGCGCGCGCCGACCACGATCTGGTCGCCCGAGACGCCCACCGCCGAGCCGAACCAGGAGTAGTTCTGGATGGACGTCGCGGCGAGCTCCGCCGTCTGCGTCCAGGTCGTGCCGCTCACCGTCCAGACACCGACCGTGCCGGAGTCGGCGAAACCTGGGTTCTCCTCGGTCGGCGAGCCGACCACCGCCGTGGCTCCATCGAACGCGAGGCTCCAGCCCGCCCAGTCGCTGGCGCCGCCGCTGGGGTCGACCAGCGTCGTCTCCTCGGCCCACTTCACGATCGAGTTCTTGTAGCGGTAGACGTAGACGAGGCCCGAATCGGTGCCGTTCGCGGTGTCGGCATACGGCGCGCCGACCAGCAGCACGGTGCCGACCAACGAGACCGTGAAGCCGTACTGGTCATTGCCGGCGCCGACGCTTGGCGTCAGCTTCTGCTCCTGCGCCCAGACGCCCGTCGAGCTGTTGCGACGGAAGACGTAGACGGCGCCCGCATCGGTGCCCTTCGCGTTGTCCTCGAGGTAGGCGCCGACCACCGCGATGTCGCCGTCGACCGCGGTCATGACGCCGAAGTTGGCGCCCACCTCGGGATCGGACGGCATCAGCTGCGCCTCGTAGGTCCAGCTGTGGGTGGTGGCGTTGTAGCGGTAGACGTAGGCCGCGCCGGCGTTGGCACCGTTCGTGTCATCCGACGGCGAACCGGCGACCATCACGTCGCCCTTGGTCGCGACGCCGCGGCCGAAGTTCTGGGTCGTCGTGCCAAGGCTCGGCGAGATGATCTGCTGCTCGAGCGCCTGGCCGGCCGCGACGCCGGCGATGCCGGCCACGAGGCCGAGCGTGGGGGCGATCTTCGCGATCGCGGTGCGGATCGAACGACGCATGGGAAGCTCCTGTCTCTCGGGATGCGCGAGCGAGTCGCGCGAGGGGGTTGCCTGCCTCCGCCCGCGACCCGGCGCGGCGAGGCGCCGGAGTCGCAAGCGGTTGACCTAGACATCCGAGGCAGGAACGGGGCGTTACAGGCGTGCCTTCCTCGAGGGGAAGGTGCGCAGCGGCCGCCGCAGACCGGCGACCGCCCCCTCTCAGAGATCGACGTTCACCCGCTCCGAGCCGACGATCGGCCCGGTCGGCGAGAGCTTCCACGCCATCACGCCCACGTTGAATCCGAGCAACGGGTTCTCCGCGAAGACGTCGAACTCGAAGCGGTGCTGCGCGTCGAAGACGTCGGCCGCCAGCACGATCCAGGTCGGGATGCCGTCGATCTCGTCGACCACCAGCAGCAGCGGATCGCCCGGCGTGCCGTCGTAGATCGAGACGCTGATCAGCTGGCCGGGGGCGGGCTGCGTCGGCGTGATCGAGAGGTTCAGCTCATCGGCGTCGAAGAGGTAGACCTTGCCGGAGTCGACCCCGCCCTGCGCCGACGCGCCGACCATCAGCCGCTCGTCGCTGATCGCGACGGCGCTGCCGTACTGGTCGTCCCACACCTTGTCGCTCGCGCCGAGCTCCTGGTCGAAGAACCACCCCTTCTGGAACTTCCCCTTGCGGAAGGAGAAGGCGCGGTTCAGCGAGGCGCTGCCGGCCAGCGCCGTGTTCCCCTCGAGCGCGACCTCGCGGCCGAAGGAGACGTAGTTGCCGAGCGCGGGGTTGACCACCGTGCCACGCGGCTGCCAGCTGCCGTTGTGGAAGGTGAAGAAGTGGACCGCGCCGGTGCCGGCCGCGCCGGGGGCGTCGTGCGACGGCGCGCCGACCACCAGGTCGACCCCATCCAGCGCCACCGAGTAGCCGAACTGTTCGACCAAGCTGTAGGTCGATCGCAGCTCGAGCGTGTGCGTCCAGTTGAACGTGCCGAGCGTCCAGATCGAGACGCTGCCCTGGTTCGAGAACGGCAGCGTCGTCGATTCGCCCGGCGTCCCGACCAGCGCCGTGGTGCCGTCGAAGGCGACGCTGAAGCCGGCGTAGTCGTAGGAGTCGCCGTCGGGGTCGAGCAGCTGCGTGATCTCGTTCCACGCCGTGCCGCCCGCGTCGTACTCGAAGACGTGGACGACTCCCGAGTTCACCCCCTTCACCGTCGTGGCGTAGGGAGCGCCGACCAGCAGCACCTCGCCCTTCAGCGCGATCCCGTGGCCGAACTCCTCGTTGGTGCCGCCGGTCGCCGAGGTGAGCTTCTGCTCATGCGTCCAGGTGCCGCCGACGACGCGACCGCCGCGGAAGACGTGGACGGCGCCGGCATCGACCGCCGTCGTCGAGTCCTCGTAGCGCGCCGTCACCGCGATCACGTCGCCGTCGATCGCCACTTCGATGCCGAACTGGCCATCCGGCTCGGGCGTCGACGAGACGAGCGTCTGCTCGAAGTCCCACTCCGCGTCCTGTGGGTCCCAGCGGAAGACCATGACCTGCCCGGAGCTGACCGACGAGCCGGAGTTGCCCGGCGCCCCCACCACCATCAAGTCGCCGTCGACGGCGAGCGCCTCGCCGAAGCGCAGGTTCGAGAGCGGCGGACTGGCGAGCAGCGTCTCCTGCTCGATCGCCTGGGCGTGGGCGGTGCTCGGCGGGAGGAGGGTGGCGCCGGCGAGCAGCGCGAGAGGAGCGAGGCGAGCGACGCAGCTGGAAGCGCGATCCATGGCGATGACTCCGCGGGGAAGTTCGACGTTGTCCGCTCCACACCCGAGGCCGCGCGCGATCGTTACCGATGAAATGCGCGAGGGGCGCCCGGTCGCCCGGACGCCCCCGCGAGGAACTCATCGTCGAGTCGCGCAGCGGCGCCGCGATCGGCGCCCCATGCCGCACCGCTTCTCACAACTCGAGGTCGACCAGCTGCGACCCCACCAGCGGCCCGCCGGCACCGATCTTCCAGGCGCGCACCGACACGGTGCTGCCGAACAACGGGTCGGGCGCGTCGATCGGGAGGCTCCACGAAAGATCGGACGCGAAGACGTCGGTGAGGATCGGCACGAAGACCGGCACGCCGTCGATCGCCTCGACCGCGATCAGGATCGGCGAGCCCGCCGCGCCGCGGTGCGCCTCCAGGTCGATCGGCGCGCCGGCGGCCGGCTGCGTGGGCGTGATGGTCAGCGTGAACTCGGCGGCGTCGTAGAAGAAGAGCGCTCCGGTGTCGCGACCGCTGTTGGTGTTGGCCCATTGCGAGGCGACGACGAGCTGCGAACCAGCGACGCGGACGCCGCAACCGTAGTTCTCCTCGGCGATCGACGGCCCCGCCTGCAGCTCGCTCTCGAGGTGCCACGGGCCGTTGCTCTTCTTGCCGAGCCGCCAGGTCCACGCACTGCCGATGTGGCCGCCGCCGGTCACCTCGTTCGGCGCGCCGACGACGAGGAGTCCGCCGGTCATGTCGACCGCCGTCCCGAAGCCGCTGTTGTAGGCCAGCGTCGGCGAGTCGAGACGCTGCTCGAGGCCGAAGAGCCCGGTGATCGGGTCCTTGACGAAGACGTAGGCGCGCCCGACCAGCGAACTGGCGCCGACCGCTTCGCTCGCTGCGCCGACGGCGATCCGATCGCCATCGAGCGCGAGCGCGCCGCCGAAGTTCCCGTTCACCTGCGGGGCGTTCGAGCTGAGCTGCTGGCCTTGCGTCCAGGTGGTCCCGCTGACGGAGAAGAGCTCCACCGTGCCGGCGAAGCTGGTCGCACCCGCGATCCCGCGCGGGGCGCCGATCAGCGCCGTCGTCCCGTCGAAGTCGATCGTGCGGCCGAAGAAGGCGGCGCTGCTGCCGTTGCTGTCGATCAACTGCGCCTCGAACGCGAACAGGCCGGTGATCGCATCGCGGCGGAACACCTGCACCGAGCCGTTGCCCGCCCCCGGGCAGCCGACCAGCAGCAGGTCGCCCTTCAACGAGAGCCCGAAGCCGAAGCCTTCGCCGGCGACTGGCGCGATCGAATCGAGCTTCTGCACCTCGACGAAGAGACCGGTGATGGCGTCGCGCTCGAGGAGGTAGACCGAGCCGGCGTCGCCGAGGTTGTTCACCGCGTTGCGCGGCGCGGCGATCGCGAGGCGATCGCCCTCGACAGCGACCGTGCCGCCGAAGGCCTCGAAGCTCGCGTAGTCGCTGGCGAACAGCTTCTGGTGGTACGTCCAAGCGCCGGTGACCGGGTCGCGCTGGTGCACTGTCGCGGCCCCATGCCCGCCGATCGGGTAGTAGGAGCTGTCGTTGGGCGCGCCGACCACCATGAGGTCGCCGTCGATCGCGAACGCGGCACTCCAGTAGTTGCTGTCCGAGACGTAGGGGCAGATCAGCGACGACTGCTCGTGCGCCTGCGCGCGGAGTTCGCCGGCGGCGGCGAGGGCGAGGAATGCGGCAACCAGGGAACAGTGCCGGTCGGTCCGGTGGAACGCCATCGGGAGAACTCCAGGGAGGTGAAGACCGGCGGACGCGCCCGCGAACTCCACGGCGCCCGAGACCGGACCAGCACCCACACCCGGACGAGCGCGCCGTTGTTACAGCGCCGGCTCCATTCCGAACAGTCCTGGCTGGGAGGGCCCCGGGCGGCGGAACGCGGCGGTCGAGATGCCCCGCTCGCGCATCCCGGCGAGGCCGACGCGCCGCACCGCCAGCGCGAAGAGCTGTTCGAGCTGGCGCGCCCACTCGCCGTCGCCGCGCATCCGCTGGCCGAAGCTCGCGTCGTAGAGCTCGCCGCCGTGGAGCTGGCGCAGCCGCTCGAGCACCTTCTCCTTGCGCTCCGGTCGATGGCGCTCGAGCCAGTCGGCGAAGAGCCCCTTCACGCCGTGCGGCAGGCGGAGCAGCTGCCAGCTCGCCATCGTCGCGCCCGCCTCGCGCGCGGCGGCGACGATCGCCGGCAGCTCGTGGTCGGTGAGGCCGGGGATCACTGGAGCGACGAGGACGCCCGTGGCGATGCCGGCGGCGGCGAGCGCGCTAATCGCGGCCAGGCGCTTCCGCGGCCGCGCGGCGCGCGGCTCGAGGTCGGCGGCGAGCGCGTCGTCGAGCGTCGTGACGCTGACGAAGACCTGCACCGCGTCGTGCTCGGCGAGGCGCGCCAGCACGTCGAGGTCGCGCGTGACCAGCGCGCTCTTGGTGACGATGCCGACCGGGTTCCGGAACTCGGCCAGCACCTCGAGGCAGCCGCGCGTCAGCCGGAAGTGGCGCTCGATCGGCTGGTAGCAGTCGGTCACGCCCGACAGCGCCAAGAGCCGCGGCCGCCAGCTCCGCTTCATCAGCTCGGCGCGCAGGAGCTCGGGTGCGCGCCGCTTCACGAAGAGCGTCGTCTCGAAGTCGAGCCCGGCCGAGAGGCCGAAGTACTCGTGGGTCGGCCGCGCGTAGCAGTAGATGCAGCCGTGCTCGCAGCCGCGATAGGGATTGACGCTGGCGTCGAAGGGCAGGTCGGGGCTGTCGTTCTCCGACAGGATCGAGCGCGCCGCGTCGTCGTAGCAGCGCGTGCGCGGCGACGGCAGCGCGTCGTCCCCCGCCGCCCGCGCCGCCTCCATCAGCCCCGCGAGATCGAGCTCGATCTCGCGCGCCGTGAAGCGATCAGGTGGATTGGAGGCGGCGCCGCGGGCGGTGGACATGGAGGGGGTTGTAGCGCGGGGGCGCGGGAACTCCGATCGAGCTACCATCGCCGCCTTCGAAGGGGCCCGCATCGATGGGACGCAACGACCTCGGCTCGTCCAGGCAGCGCATCGACGACGTGCTCCGGCGCGAGCTGGCTCGCGTCGCCGAGCCGCCACCCGCCGGCACGCTCACCCCGCAGGCGATCACCGTCCTGCCGGATCACGTCGATGCCGTGGCGGTCGTCGCCACCGATGCCGGCAACGTCGAACTAAGGCTCCATCCGCTCCGGGTCGGCTTCGTCCGAGTCGCCAGCACCGACTCGGACAGCTCGTGGGACTTCGAGAGCTTCGTCCCGTTGTCGGCGCCGCTGAGCGAACAGCTCGCGTTCCTCTTCGCCGATCGCCGCGCCGCGCCGCTGAAGGAGGCGGCCGCCGAATGCGGGCTCGATTCCGAGGCGCCCGGCCGATGGTGCTCGGACCTGCCGACGCCCTCGCGTTCGCTGAATCTCCTGCGCGAACTCGCGGAGTGGCTCGCCCTCGTCGCCGCGGCCCGACGGCGCCCGACGGGGACTTCGGAGCGGCCGCTGCTCCTTCGCGACGGGCTGCTGCGGAGCGTCGTGCTGCCGGGCGACCTCTTCCAGGCGCTCGCCGGCGGTCTCGAGTCGGCGAGCCGACGCAACGGCTGGAGCGTGGTGGCGATCGCGAAGACGCCGCCCGGCGGAGCCGACTTTCTCAACTACGTCCAGCTCTCGATGTCCCACGCGGCGTCAGCGGCTTCCGGGTTCCCGATCGCCTTCGCGATCGACGACGCGCTCGAACGGAGGTTCTCGCCCTTCTCCGCCTCCTACGCCGATCCTCAGCTGCGACGTCGCGCGGGGCGGATGCATCTCCTCGCGCTTCATGAGCGCCAGCTTCGGCGGCCCGTCGTCGTCGAGATCGCGCGCTGGGACGATGCGCCGGCCGCCGAGATCCTCGCTGCGGTCGCGACCGCATGCCGATCCGGCTTCCCAGAACCGGGCTATCCGATCGCGCTCCACCAGGCGCACCTCCGCGCGTCGGTGCGCCCGATCGAACGCGAGTACTTCGCGCGCTGCTTCATGACCGCAGTCTTGCGGGAACGACCGGCGCTACGCGACGCGCTCCTCGCGGCCCACCTGCACGGCGGCGGGCTGCACCTCGATCCCGAACCGGAGGCACGGAACCCTTGAGCCAGGCCCGGACCCGTCCCCCATCGCTCGAGCTCTACTCCGGCGAACCGGCGCTCGGCATCGTGCGCGGCCAAGTGCGCGGAGCGCTGTCGATCGAGGCGGTGAGCCGCGCGTTCGAGGAGTCGCCGCCCCATCGCGGCGACTTCCTGCTGATGGAGCGCGACCGCACCCACGCGCTGGTCGCGCGCGTCACTGCCGCTCGCGCAGGCGGAACGTTCGCGGAAGGGCGGGAAGCCGGGGCCTCCTACCTCTTCGAGCTGCTGCGGGCGGACCGCGTCGATGCGGAAGCGCGCGTGCCGGAAGAAGTGCGCGAGATGCTCCATCGGCTCCACATCGACCTCTGCGTGCTCGGCGAGATCGGCGTCGAAGGGACGCGGTTCACGTTCCAAGCCGGGCATCGCGATCTCGACCCGTTCGGGCTCCGATTGCGCCGCCCCTCCGCCGAGGCGCTGCAGTTCCTCGCCAGCGCGGGCCAGCAGAAGGAGAACGGCGTCGTCCAGTTCGGGGTGATGTCGCGCGGGCACGAGCAGTTCGACGAAGTACCGGTCTACTTCTCGATCGACCGCCTGAAGGCGCGCCGCTCCTTCGTCTTCGCGCGAGCCGGCTACGGCAAGAGCAATCTCGTGAAGTTGCTGCTGTCGAAGCTGTTCAACGCGGATGCCGGCACCGGGCTCCTGATCCTCGACCCGGAGGGCGAGTACGCCTTCGAGCAGGGAACCGGCGATCGCAAGACGCCAGGGCTCGCCGATCATCCCGCGCTCCGCGCCCGGCTCGACGTCTACACGGGACGGCGCGACCCCGATCTCAAGATGCGCTACGGCGACGTGATCCGGGGCGACCTGCGGCTCGACTTGCGGGAGTGCGAGCCCGGCGAGATCCTCGCCAGCTTCGTCGCCGCCGAGAAGCTCGAGCAGGTGTGGGCGAACTACATCCGGTCGGCGGCGAAGTACAACCGGGAAGGCGAGATCACCAGCACGCAGCAGTGGACGAAGCTGATCGAGCTGCTCCACGACCGGCTCTACGCGGCGAGCGACGAAGAGATCGCGCAGACGCTCTTCGGCCACAGCAGACCGCCTTCCGCCAAGGACAAGGAGACGGGAGGGAACGTCAGCTTGCAGGCGATCCGCAACAACCTCGTGCCGCTGATCCGGCGCGTCCACCACCCCGAGCGGAAGTTCGTCTCCGCGGTGGTGGATTCGCTGCGGAACGGGAGGATCGTCGTCCTCGACCTCTCGCTCAGCTCGCATCAGGACGCCCGATCGGTGGCCAACCTGATCCTGTTCCGGGTGTTCCGCGAACAGCAGCGTGCGCTCACCGACAAGGGGCGGAACGACCGCGGCGTCGTCGCCGTCTTCGAGGAAGCGCAGACCGTCCTCTCGCCGCGCGAACCCGACACATCGATCTTCGTGCGATGGGTCAAGGAAGGGCGCAAGTACGGGCTCGGCGCACTCATGATCACGCAGCAACCCGGCTCGATCGCCGAGAACATCGTCGCGCAAGGCGACAACTTCTTCGTGATGCACCTGCTGGCGCAGACCGACCTCGAGCTGCTCGCGCGACTGAACGCGCACTACACGCAGGACGTGCTCGACTTCATCCGCAACGAGCCGGTGAGGGGCAACTGCTACTTCTGGTCGGCTCCGGACCAGCCGTACGTCGTGCCCTGCAAAGTCGAGGAGTACCGATCGGTGGACGGCGGCGCCAAGTCGGCGAGAACCGAGGCTGCGACGAAGGAGCGCGCGCCAGCCCGCGAGGTCGACGACGTCGCGCGGGCGCTGCTGCAGGTGATCGCGCTCGACCCGCGGATCTTCCTCGTCCCGGTCGAGTCGATCGACGGCAAGCCGGCGGCTGACCTGCTCGCGATCTCGCGTGACTACACGACGCGCGGCGTGGCCGCCGAGCTCGCCGAACGCGGCAGTGCCGAGACGGTGGCCGAGGGCGATCAGGTCGAGAAGCACCTCACGGCACTCGGCATCCTCGCCCGTTCCGGGACCTTCAAGGGGGCGTTCAAGTCGCGCGAGTACGGCTGGTTCCTGCTCGATCGCCGAGCCCTGCTCGATCGTTGCTACTCGCTCGAGCTGCAGCCGAAGGCGCTGAGCCCCTCGTCACTGAAACTCCGCTCGTGACGGTGGCGGCGCGCCACGCGCCGATGCAGCGTCGGCCGCGCGCTTGCGCCTCGCCCCCCTACTTCCTCCACGCCTGATCGAGCAGCTTCAGCGCCTCCGGCAGCCGGTCGTAGAGCCGCATCGGCTTGCGGCGCAGCGTGGTGTCGGAGAGGAGCGCCTGGGTGAGGATCGGCAGGGCGACCGTGACGTCGGTGCGCAGGTAGACGCTCTTGCTCTCGACGCACTCGATCGAGGTCTTGCCCCAAGTGTGGCCCTCGCCGGCGCTGCAGGAGGAGAGCGCGCCGTTGTCGACGACGTCGACGCAGACCTGCACGTCGATGTCGAAGCCGCGCGCGTCGACGCCGAGGATCTGCGAGAGGAGCGGCTCGCCCTGCAGCGTGTAGTTCTTCGGGACGCCGCCGCCGAAGATCCAGACGCTCGCCTGGGCCTCGCCCTTCACGGCGCTCCCCGCCTCCGCGCCGACGCGGCCGCGCCCCTCCTTCGCGCGCGACCAGTGCTGCAGCGCGGCCATCGAGTAGACGTCGCGCGCCACGTCGAGGCGGAACTTGAACCCCTTCGGGTCCTCGCGCTCCATCTTCACGACGTTGAGGTAGATCGAGCCGTCCTGCGGCGCGCCGACGAAGAGCGGCACGCCGTGGCGGTAGCAGGTCGCCAGCAGCGACGGCCGCGTGAGCCCGCGCTCGTCCTCGATCTGCGCCACCGCGCGACCGATCTCGTGGTGCAGCTCGGGCGTCGTCATCGAGCGCTGGAACGGCTTGGTCTTCAGCAGCTCGCAGAAGAAGCGGTCGGTGTCGAGCAGCACGTCCTCGTCGAAGCCGAGGTCGTAGATGCGGATCACCCGCGCCTTGCGGTAGGCGCCGTCGTCGCCGGCCGGGTTCACCTCGTGGATGAGGTGGCCGAGCGTGCGGTGGAGGTCGTGGTAGAGGTTGGCGCCGGTCGTCGTGAGCGAGGAGATCCAGCCCGCCTCGATCATCGGGATCAGCGTCGACTGGTGCATGCCGGCCGGCGTCATCGCGCCCGACACGGTGGCGAAGACGGCGTGGTCCTCCTCGACGCTGGCGCGCATCAGCCGATGCGCCTCGCGCAGCCCGCGTCCGGCGAAGGCGGGGAAGAAGGTCTCGAGCAGCTGGCGCGGCGTCTCGCGCCCGGTCAGCGCGGGCGGATCGACGGGGCGGACGCGCGGCTTGCCGGGCTTCGGGCGGATCTTGCTTCGGGTGCTCATGGGGGTGCGGGTCTTAGCGAGCGGCGCGCACGGGGAGAAGCGCTGCGCCGGGCCGTCGCGAAACTGGGACGCCCGGTCCGATTCCGTCCCACGATTGGGACGGCGCCGATCGTCGCGAGGCCGCCTTCGCCTCGGGGCGCCGGCGGCGCCACGCTCGGCCCCGCGGTTGCAATCGCCCCGCTCGTGAAGAGCCAACCATGAGATCGATCCGCGTCGAAGAGGGCTTCCTGTCGCTGGCGGAGACGGTCTCTTCGCTGATCGCGTTGATCCAGGGCGACACCGTCACCTACGTGAACCCCGCCGGCTGCGCCACGCTCGGCCGCCAGCGCGAGGAGCTGATCGGCCGCCCCTTCTCGGAGGTGGTCCACCCCGAGTCCCGGGACGCCGCGCGCGAGCGGGCGCACGCCCGGCAGCGCGGCGAGCCGACGCCGATGCGCTTCGTCGAGCGGCTGGTGCGCCCCGACGGCAGCGAGATCTGGATGGACTACTCGGTCGACCTCGCCGAGCTCGGCGGGCAGGTGACCACGATCGTGACCGGCCACGACATCACCGCGGCGAAGCGGCTCGAGGCGGAGCTGCGCGCCAGCGAGGCGCGGCTGCGCGGCCTCTCCATGCAGGCGCCGATGATGATGGTCGCCTTCGAGATCGACGGCTCGATCCGCGACGTCAGCAACCACTGGCTGCAGAAGACCGGCTACGCGCGCCACGAGGTGGTCGGCCGGCAGGGCTACGACTTCGTCACCGCCGAGTCGAGGGCGGCGCTCGAGCGCGCCTTCGCGGAGCTGGCGCGGAGCGGCGGCAGCGCGGTCCGCGACGTCCCCCACCAGCTGATCGCCAAGGACGGCCGCTTGATCGACGTGCTGGTCACCAGCGTGATCGAGTTCGACGAGCGCGGCCAGCCGTGCGGCGCGATCGCCGTCGCGCACGACGTGTCCGAGCTGAACCGCGCCTGGGAGGCGCTGCGGCGCAGCGAGGAGCGCTTCCGCCGCCTCTCGCTGCAGGCGCCCGTGATGATGCTCGGCATCGGCGTCGATCGGCGCATCCGCGAGGTCAGCAACGACTGGCTGCGGCGGATGGGCTATGCGCGCGAGGAGGTGGTCGGGCGCGAGGGCGACTTCTTCCTCACCGAGGCGTCGCGCCGCCGCATGGCCGCCGCCTTCGAGCGGCGCCGCCTCACCAACGCCGAGGCGATCCGCGCCATCCCGCTGCAGGCGATCCGCAAGGACGGCTCGGTGATGGACGTGGTGGCGACCAGCGTCGTCGAGTTCGGCGACGACGGCCAGCCGACCGGCGTGATCGCGGTGGCGCTCGACGTCAGCGCGCTGCACGAGAGCGAGGCGCGCTACCGCGCGCTCGTCGAGCATGCGCCGGAGGTGATCATCGTCGCCGACGCCGACACCGGGCGCTTCGTCGACTGCAACGGCAACGCCCACGCGCTCTTCGGCCTCGATCGCGACGCGCTGCTGGCGCGCGACGTCGCCGCCACCTCGCCGCTCCAGCAGGCGGGCGGCCGCGAGTCGGGCGAGTTCGCCGCCGAGATGCTGCGTCGCGCGGCGGACGGCGAGACGCCCATCTTCGAGTGGATCCACCTGCGCTCCGACGGCGCCGAGGTGCCCTGCCGCATCCACCTGTCGCGCCTCCCGGCCGCCGGCCGCCGCCTCGTGCGCGCGACCATCACCGACATCTCGCGCGAGAAGCAGCTCCAGGAGCAGCTGCGCCACCAGGAGAAGATGGCGGCGATCGGGCTGCTCGCGGCCGGCGTCGCCCACGAGATCGGCAACCCGCTGCAGGCGCTCTCGATGGCGGCGCAGAGCCTCGAGCGCAAGTCGAGCGACGCCTACGCGCGCCAGAAGCTGCGGCTGATCGGCGAGCACATCGACCGCATCTCGGCGATCGTCCGGCGCATGAACCACCTCGCGCGGCCGCAGAGCGCCGCGCGGACGCGCCTGCCGCTCAACCCGACCATCGAGAGCGCGCTCGAGGTGGCGCGCTTCGACCGGCGCGCGAAGGACGTCGCGATCGAGCTCGACCTCGCCGACCTCCCCGACGTGATCGCGAGCGAGCACGAGGTGACGCAGGTCTGCCTCAACCTCGCGCTGAACGCGTTCGACGCCATGTCCGCCAACCCGCCGTCGCGCGAGCGCGTCCTCGCGGTCGGCACGCGCCGCGAGGGCGACCGCGCGCGGATCGTCTTCGCCGACACCGGACCGGGCGTCGCGCCCGAGCACCGCAGCCGCCTCTTCTCCGCCTTCTTCACCACCAAGGCCGCCGGCAAGGGCACCGGGCTCGGCCTCTCGGTGAGCCAACGCATCGTCGAGGAGCACGGCGGCCGCCTCGTCTACGAGGACGACCCCGGCGGCGGCGCCCGCTTCTCGTTCGACCTGCCCCTCGAGGCCACGCCATGAAGCTGCGCATCCTGATCGTCGACGACGAGGCGGCCATCCGCGACGAGCTCGCCGAGGCGCTCGACGACGCCGGCTACGAGACGGCGCGCGCGCCCGACGGCGCGGCGGCGGCGGCGCTGATCGCGGCCGAGGCGTTCGACCTCTGCGTCTCCGACGTGCGCATGCCCGGCATGGGCGGCATCGAACTCCTGCGCCACGTCGCGCGCACGAGCCCCGAGACGCTCGTGCTGCTGATGACGGCGCACGCGGAGCTGCAGTCGGCCATCGAGGCGCTGCGACTCGGCGCGGTCGACTACCTGCAGAAGCCGTTCAAGCAGGAGGAGCTGCTCGCCCGCGTCGGCCGGCTCGCCGAGCACCGCAAGCTGGTGGTGGAGAACCGCAACCTGCGCCGCTCGCTCGAGTCGAGCGTCGCCGACCGCGCGGCCGGGATCGTCGGCGACAGCCCGGCGATGCGGCGCGTGCTGGAGGTGGTCGACCGCGTCGCGTCGCTGCCGAGCAACGTGCTGATCGTCGGCGAGAGCGGCACCGGCAAGGACCTCGTCGCGCACGCGCTGCACGAGCGCGGCAGCCGGGCGGCCGCGCCGTTCGTGCCGATCAACTGCGCCGCGATCCCCGAGGCGCTGCTCGAGGGCGAGCTGTTCGGCCACGTGAAGGGCGCCTTCACCGGCGCGAGCGACCACAAGGAGGGGCTGCTGCGCACGGCCGGCGAGGGGACCATCTTCCTCGACGAGCTCGGCGAGCTGCCGCTGGCGCTGCAGGCGAAGCTGCTGCGCGCGCTCGAGAGCCGCGAGATCCAGCCGATCGGCTCGACGCGCCGCGTGCCGATCCACGCGCGCATCGTGGTGGCGACCAACCGCGACCTCAAGGCCGACGTGCGCGCCGGCCGCTTCCGCGAGGACCTCTACTACCGGCTCGCCGTGGTCGAGATCGAGGTGCCGCCGCTGCGCGAGCGCGCCGGCGACCTGCCGTTGCTGGTCGACCACCTGCTGGCCCGCCACGCGCGCAAGCTCGGCCGCCCCGCCGGTCGCATGGCGCCCGAAGCGTTGCGCCGACTCGCCGGCCACGACTGGCGCGGCAACGTGCGCGAGCTCTCGAACGTCGTCGAGCGCGCCCTGATCTTCGCGCGCGGCGACGAGATCGGCGTCGACGAGCTGCCCGACCTCTTCCGCAGCGTGGCGCCGCGCGACCCGGAGGGGCCGATCGACCTGCGCGAGGCGACGCGCGCCTTCGAGCGCGCCCACGTGCTGCGCATCATCGAGAAGTGCGGCGGCAACAAGCGGCAGGCGGCGCGCCTGCTCGGCCTCGGCCCCTCGTCGCTCTACCGCAAGCTCGGCGACGCCGAGCCGTCGCTCGACGACGCCGCGCCGACGCCGTCCCCGCGCTGAGACGCCGTCCGCGCGAACGTCCCGCGGACGGGACGGATCGGCGGCTCCTCGCCGGCGCGATCGACGGCACCGCGGTTGCAATCACTCCTCTCGTGCGATCCGCAGGACGGATCGAGCGAGGCGCGGCGGAACGCCGGCGCCGACTCAGTCGAGGAGAGGTCGTGACGTCGATCGCGCTCAAGATGCTGATGGGTGACCGGGCTCGCTTCTTCGGCATCGTCACCGGGCTCACCTTCGCCGCGCTGCTGATCACACAGCAGCTCGCCATCTTCCTCGGCTTCATGCAGCGCGCCTACTCGCTGCTGACCGATGCGCCGCAGGTCGACGTCTGGGTGATGCACCCGGAGCTCGAGTTCTCCGAGGACCTGAAGCGGATGCCCGATTCGGTGCTGGACGCGGTGCGCGGCGTCGCGGGCGTCGAGTGGGCCATGCCGTTCCACAAGGGCATGCACACCGCGACCATCGAGAACTCGCGGATGGCGCCGGTCACGGTGCACGGCATCGACGACGCCACGCTGGTCGGCGGGCCGCCCGAGATGCTCGAGGGGAGCCTCGAGGCGATCCGCCAGGCCGACGCGGTGGTGGTCGACGTCGAGGCGGCGCGCGGGCAGCTGGCGAAGCGCGCGCCGGACGGCGGCGTCGTCCCGCTCGCCGTCGGCGACGAGCTCGAGATCAACGAGCGGCGCGCCGTCGTCGCCGGCATCTGCCGCATCTCGAAGCCCTTCTTCTGGAACCCGGTGGTCTACATGCCGTGGTCGCGCGTCGGCCGCTACCAGCCGGCGACCACGCGGCTGCTCAACTTCGCGATGGTGCGCCTCGCGCCGGGCGCCGATCCCGCGGCGGTCAGCGCCGAGATCGCGCGGCGCACCGGCATGGCGGCGCGCACCACCGAGCAGTTCCGCCGCCTGATGATCCGGTTCGTCTTCGAGCGGACCGGCATCGCGGTCAACTTCGGCATCGCGGTCGTGCTCGGCTTCCTGGTCGGCTGCGCGATCGCCGGCCAGACCTTCCACAACTTCACCATCGACAACCTGCGCCACTTCGCGGCGCTGAAGGCGATGGGCACGCCGAACCGCCGGCTGCTCTCGATGATCGTGCTGCAGGCGCTGACCGTCGGCGCGATCGGCTGGGGGCTCGGCGTCGGCCTCGCCTCGCTGTTCGGAGCGGCGACGAAGGGGACCGAGCTCGCCTTCTGGTTCCCCTGGCAGCTGCTGCTGGTCTCGATCGGCGGCGTCGTGCTGATCTGCGTCTTCTCCGCCTTCCTCAGCCTGCGGCGCGTCGCCGCGGTCGATCCCGCCGTCGTCTTCCGGAGCTGATCATGGAACTCCTCCCCCCTGCCGAGCCGGCGGTGCGCCTGCGCGGCGTGACCAAGGCGTTCGGCGCCGGCGATGCGCGCGTCGCCGTGCTGCGCGGCGCCGACCTCGACGTGCGCCGCGGCGAGCTCCTGATGCTGGTCGGCCCGTCCGGCTGCGGCAAGACCACGCTGATCTCGGTGCTGGCCGGCACGCTGCGGCCCGATGCCGGCGAGGTGCAGGTGCTCGGCAACGACCTGCAGGCGCTCGACGAGCGTGCGCGCGTCCGCTTCCGCGCCGACCACGTCGGCTTCGTGTTCCAGGCGTTCAACCTGATCCCGACGCTGACCGTGGCCGAGAACGTCGCGGTCCCGCTGCAGATCCGCGGCGAGCGGCCGGCGGCGGCGGTCGCGCGCGCCACCCAGATGCTGGAGCGCGTCGGGCTCGGCGCGCGAGCGGCCGCGATGCCGGCGCAGCTCTCCGGCGGCCAGCAGCAGCGCGTCGCCATCGCGCGCGCGCTGGTGCACCGCCCGAAGCTCGTGGTCTGCGACGAGCCGACGTCCGCGCTCGACCACGAGAACGGCCAGCGCGTGATGGAGCTGCTCCATTCGCTGGCCGGCGAGGAGGGCTCGACGCTCGTCCTCGTCACCCACGACTCCCGGATCTTCCACCACGCCGACCGCATCGCCCGCATGGACGACGGCCGGATCACCACCATCACCGCCGGCGCGTCGCGTCCGGCGGAACGAGTGCTCGAGGAGGCACTGGCATGAACCGCAAGCTCGTGTTGCCCGTCCTGGCGCTGGCCGGCGCCGGTTTCGCGTCCTGGTCGGTCGCGGTCGCCCACCGCGCCGTCGTCGTCCCGCCCTGCGTCGAGCCGCCGCGCCCCGCCTTCGCGTTGCGCGTCACCGGCTCGGGCATCGTCGAGGCGCGCTCGCGCAACGTCGCGATCGGCAGCCCCTCGGGCCGCATCGCGCTCGAGGTGCCGGTCCGCGCCGGCGACCTCGTGGAGGCGGGCGACGTCCTCTTCCGCCTCGACGATCGCGACCTGCTGGCCGAGCTGATGACGGCGCGCGCGAGCGTCGCCGCCGCCCAGCAGCGGCTCGCGCGGCTCGCGTCGCTGCCGCGCGCCGAGGAGACGCCGGTGCTCGAGGCGCGGCTCGCGGCGGCGGCGGCGAAGGAGGCCGACGCGCGCGAGCGGCTGGCCGTGGCGCAGAGCGTCCGCGATCCGCGCGCGATCAGCGGCGAGGAGGTGTCGCGGCGCGGCTTCGCGGCGGTCGAGGCCGGCGCGCGGCGCGCCGAGGCGGACGCCGATCTCGCGCTCCATCGCGCGGGAGCGTGGCACGAGGACGTGGCCGTGGCGGAGGCGGAGCTCGCCGAGGCGGAGGCGCGCGCGCAGTCGCTCGAGGTCGAGGTCGACCGCATGGTCGTCCGCGCGCCGATCGACGGCACCGTGCTGCAGCTGAACCTGCGCGCCGGCGAGTTCGCGGCGGCGGGAGACGTGGCGCACGTGGTGCTCGGCGACCTGACCCGGCTCCACCTGCGCGTCGACATCGACGAGAACGATGCGTGGCGCTTCCAGGCGGGCGCCGACGCCGTCGCCACGCTGCGCGGCAACGCCGAGCTGCGCGTCCCGCTCGCCTTCGAGTACGTCGAGCCGCTGGTGGTGCCGAAGCAGGAGCTCTCGGGCCAGGCGGTCGAGCGCGTCGACACGCGCGTGCTGCAGGTCGTCTTCAGCTTCGAGCCCGACACGCTGCCGATCCATGTCGGCCAGCAGATGGACGTCGACATCGACGCCACCCGTGGAGTCGCTCCGTGAGTCGCCCCGTGAACCGTCCCGCCTTCCTCCTCCCGCTCGCGCTCGCGGCGTGCGCCGTGGGCCCCGACTACGAGCCGGCCGAGCCGCCGACACCGAGCGCATGGAACAGCCCGCTCGAAGCGCGCGTCAGCGCGGATCGCGCCGAGCTCGCGCGCTGGTGGGAGCGGTTCGACGATCCGGTGCTGGCCTCGCTGATCGAGCGCGCGATCGCGGCCAACCACGACGTGCGCCTCGCCGCGGCGCGCATCCGCGAGGCGCGCGCGGCGCTCGGCATCGAGCAGGGGGAGCTGCTGCCCGAAGTGGGCGTCGACGGCGGGCTCGCCCGCGGCCGCTCGAGCGAGAACGGGTGGCTCCCCTCCGATGGCGAGAGCCGCAACCTGCGCGAAGCGGGCTACGTCGCGTCGTGGGAGATCGACCTCTTCGGCGGGCGGCGGCGGGCGGTCGAAGCGGCCGACGCCGACCTCGCCGCGCTGGTCGAGGAGCGCCGCGCGGTGCTGGTCGCGGTGCTCGGCGACGTCGCGGGCGCCTACGTCGAGCTGCGCGGCCAGCAGCAGCTCGCGGCGATCGGCCGGCGGAACGCGGAGGCGGCGCGGGCGACCCTCGAGCTCACCCGCGCCCGCTCCGACGCGGGGCTCGCGACGACGCTCGACGTGGCGCGCGCGGAGTCGCAGCTCCACACGACCGAGTCGTACGTGCCGGAGGCGGAGCGCGCGGCACGGCAGGCGATCCACCGCCTGTCGCTGCTGCTCGGCAGCGAGCCGGGCGCGCTGGCCGCGGAGCTGACGGCGACCGCGCCGATCCCGGTGCCGCCGTCGCGCATCGACGCGGGGTTGCCCGCCGAGCTGATGACGCGGCGCCCCGACGTGCGGCGCGCCGAGCGCGAAGCGGCCGCGGCGGTCGCGCGGGTCGGCGTGGCGACGGCGGAGCTCTATCCGAAGTTCACGCTCCTCGGCTCGTGGGGCGCGCAGAGCATCGACCTCGCCGACCTCGGCAAGCCGGCGAGTCGCGTCTGGGAGAGCGCGCTGTCGCTGCAGTTGCCGCTCTTCGCCGGCGGCGCGATCCGCGCTGGCATCGAGGCGGCCGATGCGCGCGCCGAGCAATCGCAGCTCGCGCTCGAGCGCACCTGGATCGGGGCGCTGCGCGAGGTCGAGGATGCGCTCACCGCGTATGCGCGCGAGTGGGAGCGGCGCGGGATGCTTGAGGCGGGCGAGAAGGCGGGACGCGACGCGGTCGCGCTGGCCGACGAGCTGCACCAGAAGGGGTTCGCCGGCTTCCTCGACGTGCTCGACGCGGAGCGCAACCTCTACGCGTCGCAGCGCGAGCTGGCGCGGAGCGAGACGGCCGTCGCCACGGCGGCGGTCGCGCTCTACCGCGGGCTCGCGGGCGGCTGGGAGGTGGCGCCGTGAAGGGGCAGCGCGCGGCGCGGTGAGGGGCGGTTGAGCGGCGCGGCGCGGGGCCGCTACTTCCCCGCCGCGCCTAGTTCCCCTTCGCCGTGCGTGCCGCCGCGTCGACGGCGAGCGGCGACCAGCCGAGGCCGTCGGGCGCCTTGCCGGTGGCGAGCGTGCCGACTTGCGTGCGCGTCGCGAGGTCGAGGATCGAGACGAGATCGGCGTTGCCGTGCGCGACGTAGGCGAACTTGCCGTCGGGGTGGACGAGGATGCCGATCGGCACCGAGCTGCCGGCGAACTCGTTGCCGAGCGTCGACTGGTCGGCCGGCGCGGCCGGCGCCGCGAGCGCGGTGGCGATGCGCGCGACGAGCTTCTTCTCGACCGCGTCGAAGAGCGCGACGTCGCCCGACTTCGCGCAGCTCACCAGCACGTGGCGGCCGTCGGGCGTCGCCTTGCAGCGGATCGGGAAGCTCGCGCACGGGAGCGTGGCGACCACCTGCAGCGAGGCGGTGTCGACCACGGAGACGGTGTCGGCCGCGCGGTTGGCGGTCCAGACGAAGGCGCCGTCGGGCGTGACGTCGATCCCCTCGCAACCAGCGCCCGTCTTCACGTTGCCAAGCGACGTCTCGGCCACCAGGTCGAGCGCGGTGAGCGTGCCCGAGGAGATGTTGGCCGTGTAGGCGCGGTCGCAGGCGGGCGCGAGCGCGACCATGTGGGTCGCCTCCTGGCCGGTCGCGATGGTCGCGCTCACCTTGCCGCTCTCGAGGTCGACGATCAGCAGCGCCTTGCTGGTCTCCGAAGTGACCGCGACGCGCGCCTCCTCGCCGAGCCACATGATCCCGTGCGGCCGGCGGTGCGGCGCGAGGTCGATCGTCTTCAGCTGCTTCGCGCTCGCCACGTCGAAGAGGGTGAGCGTCGAGCCGGGCTGCTGCTCGCCGTAATCGCAGACGACCGCGGTGCGGCCGTCGGGGCTGACGATCACCTCATGCGGCCCGACGCCGGTCGCGACGCGCGCCACCTCGCGGCCGAGCGAGAGGTCGATCAGCGAGGCGCTCGCCGCCGCCTTGTTGAGGACGACGAGCGTGCCCGTGGCCGCGGGCGCATCGGGGGGCGCGCCGCGAAGCAGAGCCGCGAGCGAGAAGGCAGCGACGAGACGAACCATCGGGAGCTCCGAGTGCGCGCAGTGCCGCGAGGACGGGACGACGGGACGACGGGACGCCCTCCGTACGGCCGGACGCGCCGGGCGTTCCGCGGGGCGCGGGGGCACGAGCCTCGTCGTGATCGGAAACAGCTCTTCCGTAACGAGCTGTAGAGATCGTGTAGACAAGCTCAACTTTCTGGACTTTTGAGCTTCATCTTGCGCTGACTAGATCAAGTTCAGTCGACTTTGTGTTAGACAGCTCGCCCCAACGCCCTCCCCGCGACGAGGGCCGACCCACCCCGACGGAGCCGGATGACCATGGAACCGACCAGCCTGCGCAGCTTCCTCGAGATCCCCTACGACCAGCTCGAGGAGATGAACCTCGCCGCCAAGCAGCAGCGCATCGACCGCGTCGATCCGGCCAAGGTGAAGGCCGAGCGCGTCAAGTACCTCGCCGGCGAGAAGCGGATCAAGGCGGTGACCGTCTGCTTCAGCGACCTCGAAGGTCGCCTGCACATGCTCGACTACGACAAGAAGTTCCTGCTGAAGAGCTACGACAACCTCACCTTCGACGGCAGCTCGATCCGCGGCTTCTCGCAGCAGTCGGAGTCGGACCTGCGGCTCGGCGTCGACTGGCCGGCGACCTACTGGCTGCCCTCCGACGTCTTCGGCCCCGGCAAGGTGCTGGTCTTCGGCGAGGTGCTCGACCGCGAGGGCAAGGCGTACGCCGGCGACATGCGCGGCGTGCTGAAGCAGTACCTCGCCAAGCTCTTCGCCAAGGACGGCTCGGTCTGCTACGCCGCCAACGAGATCGAGGGCTTCCTCTTCAAGGGTCGCGACGCCGAGCGCCACTTCCACGAGACCGGCAAGTTCGAGTACGTCTCGACCGGCGGCTACTACCACTCGCTGCCGACCGATCCGCTGCGCAACTTCATCGACGCGGCCGCCGAGGCGCAGCGCGCGATGGGCTTCGAGAACGAGAAGGACCACCCCGAGGTGGCGCCGTCGCAGTTCGAGATGAACTTCTCCTACGCCGAGGCGCTGATCGCCGCCGACCAGTTCCAGCTCTACAAGCTGCTCTGCCGCCAGATCGCGCAGCGCATGGACATGACGGCGAGCTTCCTGCCGAAGCCGGTGACCGGCATCAACGGCAGCGGCGCGCACACCAACATCTCGGTCGGCCGCAAGGGGAAGAACGTCTTCTACGACAAGGCCGGCCAGGATGGCGTGAGCAAGCTGGCGTGGGAGTTCATCGACCGCATCCTGAACGCCGGCAGCGACCTCTGCCTGATCCTCAATCCGAGCGTGAACGCCTATCGTCGCCTCGACCCGCACTTCGAGGCGCCGAACCAGATCAAGGTCTCGGCGATCGACCGCGGCGCGATGATCCGCATCCCGCTCGGCAACGAGCGCAGCGCGCGCATCGAGGTGCGCAGCGTCGGCCCTGACACGAACATCTACCAGACGCTCTACGCCCTCTTCCGCACCGGCTTCGAGGGAGCCGGCGCCGATCCGAAGGACGAGGCGAAGCGGGCGCGCACGCGCTTCCTGCCCGACAACATCCAGGACGCCGTCCGCCTCTTCAAGCAGAGCAAGTGGATGGTCGAGCTCTTCGGCGAGTCGGTCCACGGCAAGTTCGCCGAGGTGAAGATGGGCGCGGCCGAGCGCTGCCCGAAGTTGCTCGGCACGACCGTGAAGGCGGGCGAGGTGCAGTTCCACCACGAGGTGACCAACCAGTACCTGTGGAACCGGTTTTGATTTGCAGCTGGCCGGCGGCGCGAAGCGCCGCTGGCAGCTGAAATCAGGGGCGGGATTGCAGCAGACCAGCGGCACGGAGCGCGGGCTTCCAAGCGAAGGCGTGCGACGTGCCGCTGGCTGCTGAATCCCTCTCGGCGAGCGGGCGCGGGGTGGAGGGGGCGAGCGGCGCGTTGCGCCGGCTCGCACGGGTGCCGGGGAGAAAGCGGCGGTCGGATCCGCACACCCCCACCCCCCGGCACGACGCCGCTTCACCACCTCGGGAACGCGCGCCGCGGCGTCCGGTCTGTCGTCCCGCCGAAGTCGCGTGGCAGAGCTGCCCCGTGCGCGGAGCCGCGGAGAGCACGATGAATCCGATCTCGAGACTCGGCCGCCACATCGCAGCAACGGCCCGCGTGCTGGCAACGGCACTCGCGATCTCGCTCGCGGCGGGCTGCGGCGCCGGTCGCGAACCGGGCGAAGCCGACTCAGCCGCGGCTGCGTTCCTCGGCGCTGACGCCGTGGCGATCCTCGCGGCGCCCGATCGCGTCGAGTCGTTCCGCGTGGCGCGGCCGCTCGACCGCGCGATCGACCCGGCGCGGCTGGTTGCGGGCGTCGAGCGGCTGGCCGCCGGCCCGCTGCTCGATGCAGCGCAAACGGCACTCGTGCGCGAGCTGCTCTTCGCCGAGGACTCCTACCAGTTCGAGATCGCGAAGGGCTGCATCCCGACGCCCGGCGTCCTGCTGCGTGCGTGGCGCGGCGAGCGCTACGCCGACCTCTACCTCTGCTTCGAGTGCCAGATGTGGGCGGTCACGGTCGACACTCCGGCCGACCGCTTCCCGCTCGGCCGCGAGTGGGAGGACTTCGATCCGGTGCAGCGACCGCTCGTCGCGCTGGTGAAGGCGCTCTTCCCCGCCGACGCCGCGCTCCAGGCGCTGCGCTGAACGATTGGGAGATCGTCTGCGTCGCCGGATCGTCGCTACCGCTCCGCCGCGCCGCTCGGCTCGGGCAGCTCGCGGTCGGTGGTGATCTTCAAGTCGAGCCGCGCGTGGAAGAGCCGTCCGCGGTCGTCGAGTGCGCGCGCCGGCAGCAGCAGCGCCTCGAGCGACGGCTTGGCGGTCACCTTGCGCTGCTCGCCGTTGATCACCAGTTCGATCGGCTTGGCGAGGTCGACCATCTTCGGGTGGAGCCAGAGGCGCAGCTCGCGGACCTTGCTGGTGGTGAGCTCGATCCGGTTGCCCGGCTTCCACTCGGCCAGCACCTCCTGCAGGTCGCTCGCGGCGGGCGTCCCCGCCTTGGCCGGCAGCAGCTCGACCCAGTGGAAGCGCTGCAGCTCGATCGGCCGATCGGAGCGCCACGTGTGGTCGGGCCAGCTCGGCTTCTTCGGCTCGCCGGCGTCGACCTTCATCGAGCCGCCGCCGCGCGCCAGCACGCGCGGACGGTAGAGATCGCGCGGGTGGGCTGCGCAGAAGTCGAAGACCCTCGGCACCTCGTCCGCGAAGATCTCGTGGCCGCCCGGCTTCTCGACGATCGTCCAGTCGAAGCGGTGCTCCTCGAGCCACGCCTTCATCTTGCGGTTGTGGTCGGCGATGCCGTACGGCTCGTCGCGCCCGTGCGTCGCGTAGCCCGGCACGTTGAAGAGCGCGAGGATCGAGCGATCGGCGACGTAGTCGTAGCCGCCGCTCATCGGCGCGACGGCGCCGAAGCGATCGGCGAAGTAGAGGCCGGCGCGCCACGAGAAGTGGCCGCCCATCGAGTGGCCGGTGACGTAGACGCGGTCGGGATCGACGTGGAGGTCGCGCGACAGCTTCGAGATGGCCGAGAGCAGCACCGAGTTGCCGATCCACATCCAGCCGCGCGCGCTGGCCGGCGCCGCGACGATGAAGCCCTTCGCCAACGCCGCTTCGGCGAACTCGCGCACGTAGCTGCGCGCGGTCGCTTCGGCGCGCTCCTGGCTCATCTCGGCGTTGCCGCCGTGGCCGACGATGACCAGCGGCCACCCCTTCGCCGCGTCGTAGTCCTTGGGCAGCTGCAGGCTCATCGTCGTCGCGTAGTCGACGTGATCGCACTGGAGCGGCAGCCCGTCGACCAGTTCTCCCGGCGCGATCGGCGGCGGCGGGTAGCTCGCCCGCCCGCCGCGCACCAGCGCCTCGATCTCGGCGAGCGAGCGCCCCTTCGTCACGGCGGCGAGCGACTTCACGTCCGGCGGCTTCACGTCGAAGCGCGCATCGAACCAGCGATCGAGCGCCGTTCGCAGCGCCGCATCGTCGAGCGGAGCCATCGCCAGCAACGTTCCGAGCGCACCAGCAGCCAGTCCGAGCACGGTCATCACGGTCCCTCGCGGCGAATGGAGCGGCGCCTTCGACCGCGCGCCGCGGCGCCGGTTCCCGATCGCTCAGGAGCCGCTCGTGAGCCGACGGAGCGCCGGCACGATCAGGAGCGCCCCGAACGCGACCGCGCCGAGACCGTACGCGAGCTCGCGCATCACGTTCCCGATGAAGCCGCGCTGCAACACGGCGTCCTCGGGACGCAGCGGGTCGTACCAGACCTCGATCGCTCTCTCCCGTTCCCCGGCGTCGCAGAGGGCGCGCGCCGCGATCCACTCCTTCCGACCGACGCGGCCGTAGGCGTAGCGCGTCCCGATCCGCACGACGCCGTCGACCTCGTACTCGTAGCTCACGCTCAGCCGCAACGAGCGGCGCGGCGCCACGATCGACCCGCTCCTCGACGGCAGCGGGAGGGCCGCGCGATGGACCCCGCGCAGTCGCCCGCGCGTCCCGACGAACCGTTCGCTCCGCTGCGCGCCTCGCAGGTCGCGCCAGAAGCGGCCGAGCACGAACGCGCCGTAGCCCGCGAACAGCAGCCCGGTGAGCAACGACGATTCCGGCGAGCTCCTTCCCATCCCATGCATCCCCCTCGAGCCGGCGCATCGCCGCGGCACCGCACCGTGCGCGCTCGCACACAGCCTACGACCGATCGCGGCGCTCGCGTCGATTGGCACGCCATTGGTTCATCTGTCCTGCGCCTGAACTCTGATCCCGACCGTGAGGACCGCACCCGTGCCCACCTCCCCCCGATCGTTGCGCCACCTCCTCCGCGGATCCCTCCTGCGAAGCGGTGCCCTCCTCCTGGCCGCCGTCGCGTCGCTGCCCGGCAGCGCCGGCGCCCAGGGCGAGGGGCCGTTCATCCAGCAGGAGCCGCGCGCGATGGCGCGGGTCGTTTACTTCTCGCAAGCCGGGCTCGCGGGCGAGTACGCCATCGAATACGGCAAGCCGGCGTGGCGCAGCGACTACGACGCGTCGTTCGAGAAGCTGACGCGCGGCCAGCGGATGCGGCTCGGCCGCGACTGGTGGACGACGCTCAACACCTTCTGCGCGCTCAAGCTCGGCGAGAAGAGCGAGCTCAAGCCGGGCGAGTACTTCCTCGCGCTCGAGTGCTCCGACAAGGGCGACTGGAGCCTGATCGCGCTCGATCCCGAGCCGCTGCGCAAGTCGAAGGTCGACGCCTTCGGCACCGCGCAGACGAAGGGCGGCACCAAGATCCCGCTGCAGTACGCGACGACCGACGACGCCGTGAAGGAGCTCTCGATCGCCTTCGTCGCCGACGCCTCGAACACGAAGCAGCAGACCCTCGAGATCCGCTTCGGCAAGCACCGCCTCACCACGACGGTGAAGCCGACGCTCTGAGACCGAGGAGACGACCGCGATCGATGACGGCAGCGAGCGGCGCTGCGAGCCGCGCAGCGAGCGGCACGCCGCCGGACGGAATCCCTGGAAACGAAAAGCACTCCAGCAAACCCCGAGCGCTGGAGTGCGCACCCCGGAGCGGGGCCGCGTCGAAACGCGGCCCCGCTCTTTCGTCGTCGGACTGCGCGGCCTCGCTCAGCCGCCCTTCTCGACCTTCTCGGGCCGCTCGATCGACTGGAACTCCTTCAGGAGCTCCTTCGCCGTCTTCTTGCCGACGATCTTCTTCAGCGGCTTCGCCTCGGGCTTCTCCGCCGCCGGATCGAGGACGAAGACCACCGGCTGCTCCATCGAGCCGACCGCGAAGCGCTTCGCCTCGGCGTTGTCCTCCGCGATGACGACGCGCGCGAGGACGAAGCCCTTCATCGCCTCGGCGAGCGAATCGTCGAAGAGCGCCACTTCGAGCTCGGCCGAGTCCCTGCCTTTCGTCGCGAAGAGGAAGAGGACGAGCTTGTCCGACTTCGCCGCCTCGGCCGCCGCCGCCTCGAACGTGGCGTGGAAGCTCCGCATGGCCGCCTTGGCGACCTTCTCCATCTGCGCCCGCACGCTCGCGGGGTCCCGCTTGCCGAGCCGCTCGATCAGCACCCCCTTGCTGTCGGTGAAGAGCACCGTCGGGTAGCCGAGCACGCCGTACTTCCGCGTCAGCTTCGTGTTCTTCCTGCCCCAGTCGCAGTCGACGAAGACGTTCACGAAGGACTTGCTGGCCTCGACCACCGCCTCATCGCTGAACGCACCTGCGCTCAGCTTGATGCACGGTCCTCAGCCATCCGACGTGAAGAACAGCACCATCGGCTTGCCCGACGCGTTCGCTGCGTCCATGGCGGCGGCCGGGTCCTTGCTCCACGGGATCTTGCCGCCGTCCTGCGCGAGCGCTCCGCTCGCGAAGAGCGCGGTGGCGGCGAGCGCCAGCAACGTCTTCACCATCGTCATCGACTCCACGTCGCGCCCATGCCCCGGCCTCGAGGCGCGCGACGGCTCGCACGATAGGCCGGCGCCCCGCGGCTACCATCCCGCCGCGATGGACCTCTTCGCCAAGACGCCGACCGAACTCGCGCGCAGCGCCCCGCTCTCCGACCGCATGCGCCCGCGCACCCTCGCCGAGGTGGTCGGCCAGGAAGAAGTGATCGGCCCCGGCCGTCCGCTGCGACGCATCCTCGACGCCAAGGAGCGGCCGCCCTCGATGGTCTTCTGGGGGCCGCCCGGCACCGGCAAGACGACGCTCGCCCGCCTGGTCGCGCGCGAGGCGGCGCTGCCGTTCCTGCCGTTCAGCGCGGTGACCAGCGGCATCAAGGAGGTGCGCGAGTCGATCGAGCAGGCGCGCGCGCGCCGTCGCGAGGATGGCAAGCCGGCGCTCGTCTTCGTCGACGAGATCCACCGCTTCAACCGCGCGCAGCAGGACGCCTTCCTGCCGCACGTCGAGGACGGGACGATCATCCTGGTCGGCGCCACCACCGAGAACCCGAGCTTCGAGGTGAACGCCGCGCTCCTCTCGCGCTGCCGCGTCTTCGTGCTGAAGGGGTTGAGCGACGAGCAGGTGCGCGAGCTGCTGGAGCGCGCGCTGGCCGATCGCGAGCGCGGCCTCGGCGGCGAGGCGATCGAGTTCGAGGAGCAGGCGCTCCTGCGGCTGGCCGGCCTCGCCAACGGCGACGCGCGCCAGGCGCTGAACCTGCTCGAGCTCGCGGTGCGCGCCACGCCGATCGTCGACGGGCGGCGCAAGGTCGAGTTCGCGACGGTGCGCGACGTCACGCAGCGGCGCAACAGCAACTACGACGCGACCGGCGACCAGCACTACGACGTCGCCTCGGCGCTGATCAAGTCGCTGCGCGGCAGCGATCCCGACGCGGCGATCTACTGGCTGGCGCGCATGCTCGAGAACGGCGAGGACCCGCTCTTCGTCGCGCGCCGGCTGGTGATCTTCGCCAGCGAGGACGTCGGCAACGCCGATCCACGCGGGCTGATGGTGGCGGTCGCGGCGATGCAGGCGACCCACCTGGTCGGCATGCCCGAGGCGCACTACGCGCTGGCGCAGGCGGCGACCTACCTCGCGACCACGCCGAAGAGCAACGCCGCGGGCGCTGCCTACGCGAAGGCGGCGCACGACGTCGAGGCGACCCGCAACGACCCGGTCCCGCTCCACCTGCGCAACGCCGCCACCGGGCTCATGCGCGGGCTCGGCTACGGCAAGGGCTACCAGTACGCGCACGACCAGCAGGACGCGCTCGTGACGCACGACCACCTGCCGGACGCGCTCGTCGGGCGACGCTACTACGAGCCGAAGGACGCGGGCCACGAGGCGGCGATCCGCCGCTGGCTCGCGGAGCGCGAGGCGAGGAAGGATGCGCAGCGTGCGGCGCGGCGCAGCGAGTCGAGCGGCGAGTCGAGCGGCGGACCGCCCCGCTAGCGACGCGGCGAACCGCGCGCCTCGGCGCGCCACGGCAATCGGCGCCATGCGGCGAGCGACCGCCACGCCCACTCGCACGGGCCGATCGCGAAGCGGCGCGCCCACCAAGTGCACGCGGCGAGTTCGAGGACCCACACCGCGCCGATCGCTCCCCACAGCTGCACGTAGCTCCACTGCCCGAAGCGCCCGGCGCCGTAGCCGTAGAAGAGCAGCGTCGCCAGCACCGTCTGCGCGAGGTAGCAGCTGAGCGCGAGGCGTCCGACACGCGACAGCGCGCGCGTCGCCGGCGCGTTCCTCCACCGCTCGGCGAGCGTCAGCAGCAGTCCGAGGTGGCCGAGCGCGACCAGCGCCGCGCCGACGTGCATCGCGCCGCGTCGCACCAGCAGCGCGGCGCCGATGGAACTGCGCGCGTCACTCGTCGCGGCCGGCTCCCATGCGGCGCCGCGCAGCAGATCGGCGCAGAGGAGCGTCGCCGTCACGCCGATCGTGAGCGGCATCCCGAGTCCGTAGCCCCACGCCATCAGCCGCCGCAGCGCCGCCGCGCCCGCCTTCGCCTCCAGCACGCCCGCCTTCGCCAGCGCCATGCCGATCGCCATCAGCCCGCCGCTGCGCCAGAAGCTGATCCGCCAACCGCCTTCCAGATGCCACGGCACGAAGAGGCGCAGGTTCTCCTTCGCCGCGTCGAGCCAGCTGCCGTGCGCCCAGATCCGCAGCGCCTCCGCGACATCGGGCGGCGGCGTGGCGTGCAGCGCTGGACTCGTCCCCGCCAGCAGCGCTCGCGCCGAACGCAGCAGCGCTGCGCTCGACTCGTCGCCCGCGCCGGCGCCGAACGACTCGCGCAACGCCGCGACCACCAGCGGCCCGTGCATGAACCAGAGCGGCACGAGGTAGAGCAGCGTGCCGATCGCCACCAGCCAGCGCACCGGCAGGCGCGCGAGCGGCCAGAGCAGCAGCCCGCAGAGCGCGTAGGTGTTGAGGATGTCGCCGAACCACGCGAGCAGCGCGTGCGCGACGCCGATCAGCAGGAGCCACGCGCAGCGCCGCAACCACGGCGCGACGCTCGCGCGCCCCGCGACTTGCGCTGCGCGCGCCTGCAGGACGAGCCCCGCGCCGAACAGCAGCGAGAGCAGCGCGATCATCTTGTCCTGGAAGAGCAGCGTGCCGACGCCCCACGCCGCGACGTTGCCGACCCCGTAGCCGCCGGCGAGGCCGGGCCGATCGAACCAGGCGAGCGGCAGCCCGAAGTCGCGCACGTTCATCACGAAGATGCCGAGCAGCGCGACGCCGCGCACCACGTCGACGGCGTCGAGGCGCGGGGCCTCCCGATCGGCAGCTGCGATCGGCGCGGGCGGCGCGAGCGGCGCGGAAGGCGCAGGCGATTCCATCCTGCGGCTTACGACGGCGCGTCGCGCGAGTTGCGCGGCGCTATCGTGCCGCGCCCGCATGCGCCGCTTCGCGAAGGGCATCGCCCTCGCGCGCGCCGCGGCCCCACCCGCCGAGGAACTCGACCATGCCGCTCCCCTTCCCCCACCACTACACCTGCGAACTCGCGATGAAGGACGCCGCGTCGAGCGTCGTGACCGCGGGGTCGCGCCCGGCGATCGTCGGCGGCAACCCGCCCGAGTTCGACGGCAGCGACGCCTGGTGGTCGCCCGAGCACCTGCTGCTCGCCTCGCTGCAGATCTGCTTCCGCGGCACCTGGAACGCGCTCTCGGCGCGGCCCGGCATCGTGGCGTCGAAGTTCGCCACCAAGGCGGTCGCGACGCTCGAGAAGGGCAGCGCCGGCATCGTCTTCACCAAGATCGAGCTGACCGCGATGGTCACCGTCCCGGCGGCCCACGTCGAGGCGGCGAAGGAGCTCCTGATCAAGGCGAAGAAGTTCTGCATCATCTCGAACCAGCTGAAGACCGAGCCGACGCTGGTGACCGAGGTGACCGCCGGCTGAGAGGAGCGGCGCGGGCGGGCGAACCGGGCGCCGTCGTCAACGCGACGGCGCCAGCAGCGCTGCGCACGCTCGCGCCAGCAGCTCGTCGCCGGCCGGCAGCAGGTCGATCGGCGTGGCGCTCGCCAGCGTCGCGGCGAGGTCGCGGTCGACGAGCGCGTGATACCGCTGCTGCTCGACCGCGGGGTCCTGCGGCAGCGCGAGGTCGGCGTCGGGCCAGACGCCGCCGCGCTCCGGATCGCCGCCCTTCGCGTGGCGCTCGATCCAGCCGCCGTTCGGGCGCTGCCACCGTTCCGTGGTGAGCTTCAGCGTGCCGCTCCCGTCGCGCAGCGCCAGCAGCTCCTGCACGTGCCCCTTCCCGAAGCTGCGCGAGCCGGCGATGCAGGCGCGACCGCGATCCTGCAGCGCCGCGGCGAAGACCTCGCCCGACGACACGGTCTGCGGCCCGATCAGCAGCACGATCGGAAGGCGCGTGACGACGCCCGCCGTCGCGCACCGCGACTCCGTCCCGCCGCGACCGACCAGCGTCACCAGCACCCCCTCCTCGACCAGCAGGTCGGCGGTCGCCAGCGCCGCTTGGAGCAGGCCACCGATGTTGGTGCGCAGGTCGAGGACGAAACCCTGCGCGCCACGGGCGACGCCGGCGGCCAGCGCCGCCTCCGTCTCGGCCGCGGTGGTCGCGCCGAACGAGGTGATGCGCAGGTAGGCGAGCCGCCCGTCGGCGAGGCGGTGGTCGAAGCGCCCATCGGGCAGGCGACGCGCCCCGACCACGGTCGGCAGCTCGATGCGCGCCCGCTCGACTTCGAAGCGCTCCGGCGGCGGCGCCCCGGCGCGCCGCACGTCGAGCGTGACGAGCGTCCCGACCTCGCCGCGCAGCCGATCGAGCAGCTCGTCGAACGACAGCGTCGCGACCGGCTGCCCGTCGACGGCCGTCAGCACGTCGCCATCGCGCAATCCGAGTCGCGCCGCCGGCGAACCGTGCAGCGCGCCCTGCAGCGGCCAGCCCTCGGCGGCCGACGCTTCGGCCACGCGCAAGCCGACGCCGCCGAAATGGCCGGCGAGCGACTGGCGGTACCAGCGATCGGTGGCGGGATCGAGGTACTCGGAATAGGGGTCGAGCTGCGCCAGCAGCGCCGCGCGCACCGCCTCCTCGATCACGCGCCGCTCGAGCGGCGGATCGAAGCGCTCCTCGATGCACGTCACCAGCGCCGCCACGTGGTCGAGCGCGCTCGGCGGCGGCGGCGCCGCGCACGCCGCGAGGGCGAACAGGCAAGCGAGCCGCCAGGGCCGCGCGCGTCGATCGAGTCTCATCGCCCCCTCCTCGTCGCGCTGCGCCGTTGCGGGTCGGCCAGCAACGCCGTGCCGAGCTGCCCGCAGCCGGCATTGCGGTCGCGGCCGCCGCTGAAGCGGAGCTTCACCGGGAAGCCGAGCGGACGGAGCTTCGCCGTCCAGGCGCGCACTTCGGCCATCGTCGGCGCGGCGAACTCGTCGCCGACCGGGTTGAACGGGATCACGTTCAGCAGGAAGCGGAAGCGGGCGCGCGCCGCGAGGTCGGCCAACGCCGCGACGTCGTCGTCGCCCATCGTGAAGTCGCGGATCGCGACGTACTCGAGCGTGACGTGCTTGCCGCGGCGCAGCCGCGCGTAGGCGGCGATCGACTCGAGCAGCGCGTCGAAGCCGAAGCTCTCCTGGATCGGCATCAGCCGCAGCCGCTTCTCCGCCACCGCGCTGCCGAGGCTGAAGACGAGGCGATAGGGTCGCGCGGCGGCGACGAAGCGGTCGATCGCGGGGACGACGCCGGCGGTGGAGATCGTGATGCGGCGCGCGCCGATCTGGAGCCCGTGCGACTGCGTCATCACCGCGGCGGCTTGGTAGACGGCCGCCTCGTTGGCGAGCGGCTCGCCCATCCCCATGAAGACGAGGTCGCTCGCGCGCACGCCCGCATGGGCGGTCACCTGCGCCACCTGATCGACGATCTCCCACGCCGCGAGGCTGCGCGCGAGGCCGAGCTTGCCGGTAGCGCAGAAGCGGCACGCCTGCGCGCAGCCCGCCTGGCTCGAAACGCAGACGGTGTAGCGCTGCGAGCCGGCGTGGTGCGGCAACAGGACCGACTCGATCAGCGCGCCGTCGTGGAGGCGAAAGGCGAAGCGCGTGCTGCCGTCCGCCGACGGTTCGGCCGCGATCCGCTCGAGGCGCGGGAAGGAGACGACCTCGGCGAGGCGAGCGCGCCGCGCCGCGCCGAGCGACCGCATCGCGTCGATCGTCGGCGCGCCGTCGAGGTAGAGGGCGCGCAGCGTCGCTGCCGCGAGCTCTCGCGCCGCTGCCGCCGCTGCCGCCGCACCGCCGCCGCCGATCCGCTCGGCAAGCTCGGCGACCGTCAGTGCCTGGAGCGCTGGCAGTGACGGGAGGGCAGGAAGCGGCGCGTTCATGCCCCGCAGCCTACTGCGCCGCGCTACTTGCCGCCGGCCGCTGCTCGCGGATGGGCCGCGTCGATCGCCTCGAGCACCGGATCGCGCCCCTCCTTCCACTGCGCGAAGCGGACCGGCGCCGGCAAGTCTGGCATCACCGACGGCGCATCGTCGGGGACGAGCTCGAAGAACTTGGTCGAGTACATCACGCGCAGCTTGCTGCTCGGCAGGTCGAGGGGAAGGATCTCGCCGTAGCTCCGCGGCTTGCCGCCGGTCGGCTCGCCGACCAGCAACGCACCGTACGCCTGCTTCAGCTGCACCGCGTTCATCATCGCCGAGCTGAAGGTGTTGGGGCCGATGGCGACGAAGAGCTTCCCCTTCGCGCGCAGCGCCTTCTCCTTGCCGAGCAGCCCGAAGAGCGGCTGGATCACCAGCGAGTTGCCACCGCCGTTGTGGCGCAAGTCGATCACGAAGCGCGCCGGCGCCTGCTTCGCCACTTGCGCGGCGATCTCCTCCACCACCGTCGCGAACGGCCGCTTCGGGTCCTCCGTGCAGCGGTTGAACTGCAGGTAGAGCAGCTCCTGCGCCGCGTCGAAGGTCCACCAGTAGTTCTCGCCGCGCCGCTGCCGCCAGAGCGGCGCCTCCTTCGCTTCGGCGCCGAGCTTGCCGAGCGACAACCCGCCATCGGGCGCGAGGTCGAGCTCCTTCGTCTCGCCCGCCTCGGTCTTCACCGTGAAGGTCGCGTGGTCGACGTCGTGCCCCATGCCGAGCGCGTGGACGATCCACGGCGTCTCGAGGTGCTGCGGCAGCGTCGCGATCACGCCCGCTTCGTTCTCGTGCGCGATCACCTCCGCCACGCGCGCCCACGCCTCGTCGATCGGCTTGCCGCCCACCGCGGTCACCTCGGCGCCGAGCGACCACGCCAGCTCGCGCGGCGCCTGCACCACGCGCAGCCCGTCGGCGAAGGGATGGAACTGCACCGGGAAGACCTTCCGCGCGATCGGCCCGTTGAACCACTGCACCGCGGTGTGGCCGTCGCCGACGCTCGCCACCAGCCGCATCAGCTCGACGACCACCTCGTGGTCCTCGAGCCCGTCGAGCTGCACCGCAAGCTCCTCGACCTTCGCTTCCCACTCCTCGCGCGGCTGGTGGAAGAAGAGGTTCTTGTGGCGCTTCGGCAGCTCCGCTGCGAGGAGGGCGAGATCGCCCGCCCAGTCGATCTCCGCGCGCGCGGCGCTCGACGGAAGCGGGCCCGGCAGCGGCTCGTTCCGCCACGCTCCCGTCACCGCCGACACCGGCAGCAGCGACAGGGGCAGCAGCGGCAGGGTCGGCCATGAAGTTCTCAGCAGCGATGCGAGCATGCGGCTCTCCGTCGGCAAGATGGCGACGTTCTACGATCCGACGCGCCGGGGGTTCGATGCCGCTTGAGTCGATGCGGCAAGGAGACGTTGCATGCCATCCGACCCCATCACCGGCGTGCGCCCGCGCTTCCTCGGGCTCGCGACGCCGCTGCTCGCCTTCTCCGTCGCGCCACGCGCGGCCGCCCAGGAGTTCCCCGAATCGCTGCGCGGCGACGAGGTCGGCCCGCGCGAGATGGACCTCGACGCCGAGACGTTCCTGAACCTGCTCTCCTTCGCGCAACCGCTCGAGAGCGTGCAGCCGTTCCTGGCGGCCGACTCGGCGTGGCAACTCACGCTCGGCAGCCTCAACAGCGACACGCTCTGGTACGACCAGCAGTTCAAGTTCGCCACGCCGCTCGTCGACGCCTTCGGCGCCCGCTTCGAGCTGCGCCAGGGGCTCGACTTCGACGGCAGCTACACCCGCGTCGGGTTGCAGCCCGAGCTGGCGCTCGGCGACCACTGGACGCTCGGCGCGCCGCTGGTGCTGGACGGCGACAAGGGAGCGATCGACGCCGGCATGGCGTGGACGTGGCGCGATCCCGGTTCGGGCTGCGACTTCGTGCAGCTGGCGTGGATGCGTGCCGACTCGCAGATCGACGCGCGCTCCGATCGCTACGAAGAGGTCGAGGTGGCGCACGCTGCGCACACCTTCTCGGTGCAGGCGCAGGGCGCGTTCCTCCCGTTCGGCAAGACGACGCTGCGGGCCGCCGTCACGACCCCGTCCGAAGTGCGCTACGTCGACGCCGCGGTCGAGGAGCGGCTGCAACGCGCGCGTGCGAGCCTCCTGCAGTCGATCGACTGGAGCGCGACGCAACGCGGCTACCTCGAGCTCGAGTACGAGGTGCAGAGCGAGCAGGCGATCGCGCTCGGCCCGGAGGGGCTCGCCGCCGCGTTCGAGGGCGATCGCGACCTCTTCCGTTCGCGCGTCGAGTGGCAGCGCGACCTCCCCGACGCCGCCCTCGCCAGCGCCGCCGCCGCCAGCGAGCCGCCGCGCCGCCTGCGCGTCGGCGGCCAGTTCCTCGCCTATCGCGAGGATGCCGAGTCGCCCGCGCGCTTCGGCGACCTCGCCGTCGACGAGAGCGAGCTGCGGACCGAGTGGATCGGCTACGCCGGCTGGCGCGCGCCGCTCTTCGATTCGACGCGCATCGACTGCGAGACGGTGCTCTGGCTCGACCGCGTGGTCGGCCGTCATCGCGCGCGCACCGCCGCGACGGAGAGCAGTCGCGAGCCCGCCTTCCAGGGGAAGCTCAGCTTCTTCTTCCGCTGGCAAGCGACGCCGCGCGCCGATCTCGTGTTGAGCCCGAGCTTCGAGCTCGACACGATCGGCTGGGGCGGCGGCGCGGTGATGCTGCGCTGCCAGCTCTGAGCGGCGCGGCGCGGCCGCGCGCGACGCATCACGAGCTGCGGCGGCGCACCGGTCCGCGCACGGCGGGCGCGTTCCACGGATCGTCGGGCCACGAGTGGCGCGGGTAGCGGGCGCGCAGCTCGCCGCGGATCTTCGGGTAGACGCTGTTCCAGAAGCTCGCCAAGTCCTGCGTCACTTGCTGCGGGCGGTGGTTCGGCGCCAGCAGGTGGAGCACGACGGCAACGCGACCGTTCGCGAGGCGCGGCGTCTCGCCCCACCCGAAGAGCTCCTGCAGGCGCGCCGCCAGGATCGGCGGCCCCTCGCTCGGGTAGTCGAGGCGGATCGCGCTGCCGCTCGGCACGACCAGTCGCTCCGGCGCGTGCTGCTCGACGGCGCGGGCGAGTCGCGCGCCGAGCTTGCCACGCAACAGCTCGAGCAGCGGGAGGCGCTGCAGCTCGGCGAAGCTCTTCGAGCCGGCGCAGAGTTCGGGCAGCCAGTCGCGCCAGAACGGCTCGTCGAAGCGCGGCAGTTCCAGTTCCGGCATCCACTCGGCGAGGCGGCGCACGCGCAGCAACCACCCCTGCAGCTCCTCGCGCGCGAGGCCGAGCGCGCGCGCCGGCTCCTGCGCCGCCGCCGCCGCGAGCGCCTGCGCGACCGCGTCGCCGCCGGGATCGGCAGCGGAGAGGCCGAGCTGCTTCTCCTCGATGACGAGATCCCCGCAGCGCGTCACGCGCCGCGCGACCACGCACTCGCGCTCGCGATCGAAGCGCACCTCGTCGGCGACGGTGACGCCCGCGCTGCCGAGCAGCGGGTCGTCGAGCCACTCGCGCTCCACCGCGCTCGCCCGCCGGACGCGCGCCTCGTCGCTCTTGCTGTCGTCGAGGTCGATGGCCACGAACAGGTCGGCGCGCCGCACCGCGCTCTCTTCCGCCAGACGCACGCCGCGACCGCCGGTCAACAGCGCGCGCGGCGAGCCCGCCTCGCGCCGCTTCGCCAGCCGATCGGCCCACGCGACGAAGAGGGCGCGGCGCAGCGCGCGGTCGGGATCGCGCTCGAGGTCGGGCCGCTCGGGTGAGCGGCGGGCCGGCTCGGCGCTCGTCCGCAGGGCGCGCAGCAGCTGGTCGGCGGCGCGGCGCACGAGGTCGGCGCGGCCGCGCTCGAGGTCGCCGCACTCGAAGCGGCTGATGCCGCGCGCGAAGTGCTCCTCGAGCGCGGCAACGCGGTCGACGACATCGGAGTCGCTCTCGTGCAGCGCCGGCTGGCGCGGGTCGCGGTGGAACGGCTCGCGTTCGGCCAGCAGCGCGGCGGCCAGCGCGGCGCGCGGCGCGACGCAGAGCCGCTCGCCCTCGACGAGGAGGCGCGCCAGGCGCGGCGCGGCGGGCAGCTGCGCCATGCGGCGGCCGATGGCGGTGAGCGCGCCGCGTTGCGTGGCGCCCAGCCGCTCGAGTTGCGCCAGCGCGTGGTCGAGCGCGACGTGCGGCGGCGGCGCGAAGAAGGGGAAGCGTTCGAGGTCGCGCTCGCCGAAGGAGAGGAGCTGCAGCGCGAGGCCGGCGAGGTCGACGCGCGCGATCTCGGGCGTCTCGTGGTCGGGGAGCCCGCGGTGGTCGAGCGCGCTCCAGAGGCGGATGCAGCGGCCCGGCGCCACGCGACCGGCGCGCCCGCGCCGCTGCTCCGCGGAGGCTTGCGAGACACGGCCGAGCTCGAGGCGATCGAGGCCGGTGGCGGGATCGAGCTGCAGGCGGCGCACGAGGCCGCTGTCGACGACGCTCGTCACGCGCGGCAGCGTGACCGACGTCTCGGCGACGTTGGTGGCCAAGATCACGCGCCGCGAGCCGCCCGGCCGCAGCGCCGCGTCCTGCCGCTCGGCCGAGAGTTCGCCATGCAGCTCGATCGTCTCGATCGCGCGCGCGGCGAGCTCCGGCTGCAGCACGCGCGCGCAGCGAGCGATCTCGCCGCGTCCCGGCAGGAAGACCAGCACGTCGCCGCCTGCGCCACCCTCGCCGCTGCCATCGGCGCGATCGCCGCCGTCGCGCAACGCCTCGCGCACCGCCGCGGCCACCGCCTCCTCGAGGCGATCGTCGCGCTTCATCGGCCGCCACTCGAGGGTGACCGGAAAGGTGCGGCCCGGCACGTCCTGCAGCGGCGCGCCGCCGTCGCCATCGCCGAGGAAGCGGACGATCGGCTCGGCATCGAGCGTTGCCGACATCACGACCAGCTTGAGATCGGGGCGCGCGTCGCGGCGCACCTTGGTCGCGAGCGCCAGCGCGAGGTCGGCGTCGAGGCTCCTCTCGTGGAACTCGTCGAAGACGATCAGGCCGACCTGCTCGAGGAAGGGATCGTCCTGCAGCATCCGCAGCACGATTCCCTCGGTCACCACCAGGAGCTGCGTGCGCGGCCCCGCGCACCGCTCGAGTCGCACCTGGTAGCCGACCTCCTCGCCGAGCGTCGCGCCGAGCTCCTCCGCGATGCGCCGCGCCGCCGCGCGCGCCGCGATGCGCCGCGGCTCGAGCAGCAGGAGTTGCTTCCCCCCGGCGAGCCCCGCCTGCAACAGCGCCGGCGCCACCCGCGTCGTCTTCCCCGCGCCCGTCTCCGCGCGCACCACCGCGACCCCGCGCGCCCGCACCGCCGCGACGATGGCCGCGAGGTGGTCGTCGATCGGGAGCGGGAGGGGTGGAGCCATCGGTCGCGCCACGTTAGAGCGACGCCCCGCGTATGCTCCCGCGCCTCGCGGTCCCAGACGGGACCGGACTCATCGGAGCACTTCGTGTCCCTCCTCTCTTCGCTGCTCGCGGCGGCGCTCGGCGCACCGCAGGGCATCCCGACCCAGATCCCGGCCGACGTCGGCCCCGTCCAGAAGACGGCGAGCGGCCTGCAGTACAGCGTGCTGAAGGCGGGCCAGCCGGGCGATCGGCCGAAGTTCGGCGACCTGGTGACCTGCCACTACACCGGCTGGAACGTCGACGGCTCGGTGTTCGATTCGTCGCGCAACTCGCCGAAGCCGACCGAGTTCACCATCGGCGACGTGATCGAGGGGTGGAACGAAGCGCTGCAGGAGATGACGCCGGGCGCGCACTGGAAGCTGACGATCCCGGCCGAGCTCGGCTACGGGGAGCGCGGCAGCCCGCCGAAGATCAAGCCGGGCGCGACGCTGATCTTCGAGGTCGAGCTGATCTCGTTCGCGAAGGGCCCCGACCTGCCGCCCTTCCGTCCCGCCGATCCGGCGAAGCAGGTGAAGCTCGACTCGGGCCTCGTCTACGAGCCACTCAAGGAGGGCGACGGCACCAAGGCGGCGGCCGACGACATCATCGAGCTCAAGTTCGCGATCTGGAACACGACCGGTCGCCTGCTCGAGTGCACCGAGAAGAGCAAGCACCTCTTCCGCGGCAAGGCGGCCGAGATGCCGTTCCGCGTGCTGCAGCTCGCGCCGCAGTACATGACGGTCGGCGCGCGCTACCGCTTCGAGGTGCCGGCCGACTTGGCGCAGCGCCTCCCGTGGTACGGCACCACCTTCCTGCCGCTCGGCGCGTCGACGGTGTGGGAGGTCGAGCTCACCGGCATCAAGCAGCCGCCGAAGTTCGTGAAGCCCGATCCGGCCAAGCAGGTGACGACCGCGTCGGGCCTCAAGTACGAGATCGTGAAGGAGGGGAGCGGCGCGCAGGCGCAGGTGAACCAGAAGGCGACCGTCGTCTACAGCGGCTGGCTCGCCGACGGGACGCTCTTCGACTCGTCGAAGCTCGGCAACGGGACGGCGACCTTCGACCTCAGGCCGGGTTCGTTGATCCAGGGTTGGATCGAGGGGATCCCGCTGATGAAGGAGGGGGCGCTCTACCGCTTCGAGATCCCCGCCAACCTCGGCTACGGCGCGCGCGGCCGCGCCCCGAAGATCCCGCCGAACTCGACGCTGGTCTTCGAGATCGAGCTGGTGAAGGCGGGCGGGTGACCTCTGGCGGTCGCCGACGACGGCGACCGCGCAACACGACTCGCAGCTGAACTCGCCGCTGAACTCGCAGATGAAGCCGCGCGGCCGCGATCGGAGACCCCGGTCGCGGCCGCGGTCGTTCCGGCCCGCTCAGAGCGGATAGAGCAGCCAGAGCCCGAACGACGCGACCAGCCAGGTCAGCAGCGCGATCGGGATGCCGAAGCGCAGGTAGTCGCCGTACTTGTAGGCGCCCGGCCCCATCACCATCAGGTTGACCTGGTGGCCCATCGGGCAGGTGAAGGCGTTGCTGCCGCCGAAGGCGATCGCCAGCACGTAGGGCGTCGGATCGGGGCTGCCCATGAGGCGCGACGCCTCGATCGCGATCGGCGTGAGCAGCACCACCAGCGCGTAGGGCGCGATGAACTGGTGGAGCAGCGTGGTGAGCAGCCCGAAGCCGCACATCACCGCGGCCGGCCCGATCCCGCGCAGCGCGCCGACCATCCCCTCGGCGCACAGGCGCGCGAGCTGCGTCGACTCGGTCGCGACGCCGAGCGCCAGCGCGCCGACCACGAAGACGAGGATCGTCCAGTCGATCGAGCGGTAGGCGCGGCGCGCGGTCAGGCAGCCGGTCACCACCATCGCGATCGCGCCGCCGAGCGACACGAGCGGCAGCGGCAGCATCTTCTTCACGTTCGGCAGGAGCGTCTCGAAGGTCGAGCTGGCGATGAAGCAGGCGATCACCGCCGCCAGCACCAGCAGCGCGCGGCGCGCATGCTGGCGCAGCACGAGGTGCTTGTGCTCGCCGGTCAGCAAGTAGAAGTCGGTCGACTGCCGCAGCTTCGGGATCGACTGCTCCTTGCCGCAGACCAGCAGCAGGTCGCCCGGCTCGAGCGCCAGCTCCGAGGCGCGCTCGCGGATGTGGTGCCCCTCGCGCAGCACGGCCACCACGTTGCAGTCGTAGTCGCGCTGCATGTGGAGATCGGCGATGCGCCGCCCGCGGATCTGCGCGCGCGGCGACACGGCGAGCTCGATGAAGTTCATCGAGGCGGGGTCGAAGCGCTGGTTGCCGACCATCTTGAGCGCGAGCGTCGCCTGGAAGTCGGTGAGCTGCTGCACGTCGCCCTGCAGCACGATCACGTCGCCCTTCTTCAGCGTGCCGCCGATGAAGGGCGGCCAGTGGGTCCGCTCGTCGCGCACGAAGAAGAGCAGCTTCGGCCCCTTGCCGGCCGGGAACGCCTCGGCGTACGGCTTGTCGAGCAGCGGCGAGCTCGGCCCGATGACCAGCTCGGTCACGTACTCGCGCGGCGCCACCGCCGCCAGCGCCGCCGACACCGAGCTGCGCGCGCGCAGGAGCTTCGGCGCGAAGAGCACGAGGTAGGCGATGCCGACCGCGTTCACCGCCAGCGCGATGGGCGTCATCGTGAACATGCCGAGCGGCGCCGCGCCCGCCTTCTCCGCCGCGCCCGAGACGAACAGGTTGATGGAGGTGCCGACCAGCGTCAGCGTGCCGCCGAGCAGCGCCGAGAAGGCGACCGGCATCAGCAGCCGGCTCGGCGCCACGTCGAGCTCGCGCGCCAGCTGCAGCGTGATCGGCAGCAGGACCAGCACGACCGCCGTGTCGCTGACGAAGCCGGAGAGCAGCGCGCCGAGCGTGCAGAGCAGCCAGAGCCCGCGCGTCGCCGACCCCTTGCTGAAGCGCAGCGTCGCGCGCGCCACGAACTCGAGCGCGCCGGTGCGCGTCAGCCCCTCGGCGATGACGTAGAGGCCGGCCAGCGTGACGATGGTCGAGTCGCTGAAGCCGGAGAGCGCCGCCTTGACGTCGACGATGCCGGGAGCGACCAGCGCCGCAATCAGGCCGATGCCGATCACGTCGATCGTCACCTTCCCCGAGATCAGCAGGATCAACGACGCGACCGTGACGAGGCCGACGTAGAGCTGCGGACCGTGCTCGTGGAGGAAGGCGCTCATCGCGGCGCGAGATGGTAGCGAGGGTGGACGTCAGCGCAGGTCGCCGCGTCCGCTCCGCCGCTATGGTGCCGCGCCATGAACGTGCCTCGCAGCTCCGCCGCGCGCCTCACGCAGGGGATCGAGCCGGCGATCCGCGCCGGCCATCCGTGGGTCTTCGCCGACGCGCTGCGGATGCCGGCCGGCGTCGCCGACGGCGAGGTGATCGAGCTGCACGATCGCGACGGCCGCTTCCTCGCGCGCGGCACCGCCGAGCCGAAGAGCCCGCTCGCGTTCCGCGTCTGGACGCTCGATCGCGAGGAGAGAGTCGACGGCGCGCTGGTCGAGCGGCGCTTCTCCGCCGCGCTGCAGCTGCGCCGCGAGCTGCTCCGCCCCGACGTCACTGGCTTCCGCGTTTGCCACGGCGAGAACGACGCGCTCCCCGGCCTGCAGTGCGATCTCTACGGCGACGTCGCCTCGCTGCGCACCGACGGCGCGCTCGGCGTCGCGTGGGAGGAGCGGTTCGTCGCCGCGGTCGAGCGCCACCTCGCGCCGCGCGCCATCGTGGTCCGCAATCCGCAGCAGCAGGAGGGCGAGGCGCGCGTCGTCCGCGGGCGGCTGGCCGACGGGCTGGCGGGCGAGGTGACCATCGTCGAGCACGGCCGCAAGTTCCACGTCGACGTGCTGCACGGGCAGAAGACCGGCTTCTTCCTCGACCAGCGGGAGAACCGCGACCGCGTGGCGCAGCTCGCGCGCGGCCGGCGCGTGATCAACCTCTTCAGCTACACGGGCGGCTTCTCGGTGGCGGCGGCGCAAGGTGGCGCGACGCGCGTCACCACCGTCGACCTCGCCGCCCCCGCCGTCGAGACGGCGCGCCGCAACTTCGCGCTGAACGGCCTCGATCCCGCCGCGCACGAGTTCCTCGCGGTCGACGCGTTCGACGTGCTGGCGGAGCTCGCCGCCGCGCCGCCCCGCTTCGACCTGATCGTGCTCGATCCGCCGAGCTTCGCCCACAGCAAGAAGACGGTGCCGCGCGCGCAGAAGGCGTACGAGAAGCTGAACGAGCTGGCGCTGAAGGCGCTGCCGAGCGGCGGCTGGCTCGCCACCGCGAGCTGCTCGTCGCACGTGCGCGAGCACGACTTCCTGTCGCTGCTCGCCACCGCGGCGGCGCGCGCGGGCCGTCGCGTGACGATCGCCTCGATCGCCGGCGCTGCGCCCGATCACCCGGCGCGGCTCGGATTCCCCGAAGGGCGCTACCTCAAGTTCGTGCTGCTGCGCGCGGAGTGAACGGAACCATCGACTCGCGACCGCGCGCGCCCGTTCGCGGCGCGCCAAGCCCCCCGCAATCGAGCAGTCGGACCCGCGGTCGGTGAACGCTGCGCGACGCAACTGGCTCGCGCTCGATGCGCGTGCCACGCCGTCGCGCGCTACGCACTGAAGTGCCAATGCGCCGTGGCGATCGAATCCCACTCGCCACTGTTCCACGACTGCGTCCCCCGGACACGACGGCATGGCATCGCCGTTGCATTCGTCTCCTTCGTCGGCGCGCAGCGGGAAGTGCATTCGCGCACCCGAAGTCATCCGCGCGCCAAGGGAAGTTGGAGAAGTGCCATGTCGATCCGGTTGCGATCCCGTTCATTGCCGGGAAAGGGACTCTTCGCGAGCGCCACGCTTCTGCTGATCGCCTGCGGCGGCAGCAGCACGGGCGGCAACACGATCAAGACCACGTTGAGCGGGACCGCGGCCGACGGCGCGCCGGTCGCCGCCGCGAGCCTCGTGGTGAAGGACTGGAGCGGAGTGACCGTCGAGACCACCACGCGCGCCGACGGCCGCTACGTCGTCAATGCGCGCAAGCTCGCCGGTCCGTTCCTGCTGCGCGTCGATGACGGGCAGGGCAAGCGCTACCACTCGGTCGCCAGCGAGCGCGGGACCGCGAACGTGACGCTCCTGAGCCAGCTCATCGTCGAGTCGCTCGCCCGCGGCTACGACACTGATCCCGACACCCTGTTCGCCGATCCGACGCTGTTCGCGCCGCCGAGCCGCCACGCGATCGACCTGATCGAGGAGCGCTGCCGCGCGATGATCGCGCCGTGGTTGCGCGAGCGCGGCCTCGATCCCGAGACCTTCGACCTGATCACCACGCCGTTCGTCGCCAACGCGGCCGGCTTCAATGCGTTGCTGGCGCTCTCGGACTACGCCATCAACACGCTCACCATCGACGACGGCGTCAAGTCGCAGGTGAGCTATCGCCTGAAGTCGCCCGGCGACCTGCACGGCTTCGTGTCGACGCTGACGACGCCCGACGGCACCTGCTCGACCTGGTCGGAGAGCTGGTTCCCGGTCGGCGTCGCGAGTCCGCTCGCGACCGCGCTCGACGGCATCGCCGCGACGCTCGCCGAGCTGCGCACGATCGTCAACGCCGGCGGTGCGGAGCTGACCTTCGACGAGCTCGTCCCGCTGATCGACCCGTCGTGCCTCGATCACGGCAACGACCAGGAGTTCGTGGCCGCCGAGTTCGCCACGCTGCTGCGCGGCGTCCACGTCGACTCGTTCCGCGTGCTGCGAGTGCTGGAGGCCAGCAGCGATGGCACGCTGGTCGATGCCGAGTTCGAGCTGTTCGGCCGCCAGGACGGCCGCGCGCTGCGCCGCCTGATGCACCAGCGCTTCCTGCAGGACGGCGCCGATGCGCCGTGGCTCTTCGCGGGCGACGGCCAGATCGCCGCGACCTCCGTGCAGTTCGCGCGGCGCCACCACGCCGAACCGGGCGGCAGCTACTCCTGGAATCTCGTCGACGTCGAGGTGCGCGCCCGTGCGGGCGTCATCGACGAACTGTGGCTGCTGTCGAACGACTACCCGCCGCTGTTCGACGAGATCGAGCTGCCGCTGCTCGGCATCCGGTCGGGCGTGCTCGCCCCGACGCCGACCTCGACGCTCCCCTACGACGAGCTGATCTTCGGCACCAGCGCCGACCCGACCAGCTTCCCGCCGATCGGCACCGAGTTCGACCTGTCGATCGTGCCGACCGGCAGCTCGCTCCCGGTCTCCTACCACGTGACGGAACGCGGCATCACCACCGAGTCGCTGCAGGTCCTCGCGCCGACCGGCCACGACCTCGCCGACGCGCTGCCGGGCGAGCAGCTCACGGTGAACTGGAAGCTGCCGACCACCTTCGTGCCGGTCGCCATCACGCTCACCGGCGAGTGCACTAGCCAAGGCGGCACCCATCGCTCCACGATGGGCAGCGACGAGCCGCTGGCACCGACCGACACGACCGGCCACCTGTCGTTCCCGACCGAGCACGGCGGGTTCCCGATCGACGGCGCGACCTTCACGCTCGAGATCGTCGGTGCGAGCGGCGAGCGGTCGATCGTCCAGTGGCACTTCTCCGACTTCAGCTGAGAGAGCTGAGTCCCCACTCGACCGACGTTCCCCGTTCCGCACGGGTCCGCTCGCGGGTCACCCCCGCGAGCGGGCCTTTCGCTTGGCGGACGGCTTCCCGCGCGCGCGCGGCGCCGGCGACGGCTCGAGCGGCCACTCGGTCGGCCACCACGTGCAGTCGGGGCCGCCGCCTTCGCGCAGCTGGCCGTCGGGAGTCCGCGGCAGGCGCAGCAGCATCAACGCCACGTCCCACGGCAGGCGGCTCCACTCGCGCTTGCGCCAGCGCAGGCTCGTCCCGTTCACGAGTTCGGCGAGGCAGTCGTGCAGGTGGCCGACCCGCGCGACGAGGTCACGCATCTCCGGATCGCTCGCGAGCGACTTCGGCGTCGCATCCACCAGCACGAGCGCGCCGCAGCAGGCATCCACGACCAGCAGCGGCAGCACCCGCTTGCCGAGCGGCACGTCGCGCAAGACCAGCGCCCCGCTCTCCTCGAAGGCGGCGGCGAGGCGAGAGAGCTGCTCGGCCTGCGCCGACTTCTCGGCGCGCTTCGCCGCGGCGCTGCCGGCGCGGGGCGCGGCGAGCGGCGCGAAGAGCTCGCGGCGCCGCTCGCGGTCCTGCTCGCACCGTTCGGTGACTGCGTCGATCACCGCCTCGACCAGATCACCGGCCGGCTGCTTCGCCGTCGGTTTCGCATGCTTCGCCACGTTCCGCTCCAGGGGGTTCATCGCTCGTTCGGCAGGAAGCCCATCCGCTCGACGCGCGCGCGCGGCCGCTCGGGCGCCCCACGATGGAGCCGCTCGTAGAGCTCCGCCAGCGAAAGTTCGGCGCCGGGCTCGATCTCCGCGTCGGCGGCGGGGCTCGCGGCGACCTGCTTCGCCGCCAGCCAGGCACGCGCCTGCTCGGCGGTGAAGTTCGGCAGCTCGAGCTCCTGCAGGCAGCGGCCGGGCCGGCGGATCGCCGGATCGACGCGGTGCACCTTCTCGTTGGTGGTGATCAGGAAGATCGCGCGCAGCCCCTGGCCGAGGATGCCGTCGGTCATCGACAGGAGGTTGCCGATGCGCGCCCCCTGCGTCGCGCGCGACTCCTGCAGGACGAGCTGCGGCGCGTCCTCGAGGACGAAGAGGCGCGGGCGATCCTGCGCGCGCAACGCCGTCCCCTCGTTCCAGCCGAGCGTCGGCGGCTCGGCCAGCAGCACCTGCTGCAGGTAGGCGTTGCTGGCGAAGAAGGCGTCGGGGTCGGTGATCACCTCGGGCGACATCTGCCCCCACTCGCGCACCAGCGCCCGCAGCGCCCACGTCTTGCCGGTGCCGGGCGGGCCGTGCCAGAAGACGAGCCGTCCGCGCTCCCACGGCGACTCGAGCGCCATCAGCCGCGCGAGCTCGGCGCCGCAGCTCGGGTAGTTGGCGGCGATCTCGGCGAAGCGCGGGCACTGGACGCGGCGCAGCATGTCGGCGGCGCCGTCGTTCGACTGGTGCCAGAAGCGGACCGCGACGAGGTCGGGCTGGCCGACCTTCGCGACTGCGCCGATCGCCGCCTCGAGCAGCGCCGCGGTCGCCGCGCAGCGCTCCGGCTCGCCGTAGAGCCACGCCGAGACGGCGTTCGACGCGACCTGCAGCCGCGCGACGTCGCGCGGCCCGCCCGGCTCGCGCGAGAGCACCGCGTTGATCTCGTCCTGCCGATCTTCCAGCAGCAGCAGCGACCAGTCGGCGGCGGACGCGGCGGTCGCAGCGGGAGCCGTCGATCCCGCGCCATTCGGCGCCGCGCGCCGCAGGGCCTGCAGCAGCGCGTTCCAGACCTTCGGCAGCTGCGCGCGCGAGAGCTCGACGAGCCACTCGCGCCGCAAGCTGTGCAGCCGCGGCTCGTCCGCCACCAGGTCGGCGACCTTGCGCACCACCAGCCAGTGCGACAGCGTCCGCGACTGCAGCGTGATCCCTTCGCTCGGTGGGCGGTGGTCCATGGCGGGGGAATGTAGCGGGGGCGCCCGAGGCGGCGCGAAAGCGTCGGCCGCGGGGGGCGGGCGGGCCTAGAGTGCCGCACCATGGATCGCGAGCCGCCGACCGACGCCCACCCGAACGACGCCAAGCCCGTCGACGCCACGTCCCCCGCTCCGGAGCCGCCGGCAGGCGCCGCTCCGCCGCCCGCCGACGGCGCCAGCTTCGAGTCGTCGCGCGAGGCGGAGCTGCCGGCCGAACTGCTGGGCAAGCGCATCTGCGACTTCGACCTGCACATCGAGGGGCGCCCGCTCGAGCGGGCGATCGAGCGCTTCCGCGCCGAGAACGCGGCGCGCGGCATCGTGCGCGTGAAGCCGGTCTTCTACCTCACCGACTCGTGGGGAGTGCCCGAAGGGACCGTGGCGATCGGCATCCCGTTCTACTTGGCCGACGAGCAGCTGCTGCGCGTGCATCGGCAGCGCGGCGGGATGATCGAGGGCGAGGACGAAGACGACATCCTGCGCTACCTGCGCCACGAGATGGGCCACGTCGTCAACTACGCCTACCGCCTCTACGCGACCGAGGAGTGGACCAAGCTGTTCGGCCCGATGTCGCGCCCCTACCTCGAGGAGTACAAGGTCGCGCCGTTCAGCCCCGACTTCGTGCGCCACCTGCCGGGCGGCTACGCGCAGAAGCACCCTGACGAGGATTGGGCCGAGACGTTCGCGGTCTGGAGCACCGACGCGCGCGACGGCATCTCCGGCTGGCGCGACCTCTACGCCGACTCGGCCGGGGCGCTCGCGAAGCTCGAGTACTGCGCGCGGACGATGGAGCAGCTGCGCGAGCGCGACCCGGAGGTGGTCGACACCCAGCTCGACTACGAGGCGAAGGACATCCACGCGACGGTGCAGGAGTTCTACGCCGGCTTCGCCATCGGCGACGTGAAGGTCCCGAAGAGCCTCGACGGCGACCTGCAGGTGCTCTTCGCTCGCAGCAAGCCGGGGGCGGCCGACGCGGGCAGCCCGCGCCTCGGCGACGGCGCGCTGCTGCTGCGCCGCCAGCAGGACTTCCTGGCCAACACGGTCTACCGCTGGACCGGCGTCGACCCGTCCGTCACCGCGCCGGTGGTCACCCACCTGATCGCGCGCGCGACGGCGCTGAAGCTCACCTACCCGCTCAACTTGCGCGACGAGATCCTCGTCGAGCTGTCGGCGTTCCTCACCACGCTCGCGATGAACTACGCCTACAAGGGCAAGTTCATCGGCGACTGAGAGCCGCGCCGAGAACTGCGCCGAGAACTGCGCTGGGAGCAGCGACGCTGGCAGCGGCGACGCGGGCGGCGGGACGGCGATCGCCGCCTCACCGCAGCTGCGAGCGCTTCCACGGCGGCTTCACCTTCGCCACCGACCACGGCGGGCGACGCGCGAGGTAGTCGTCGCGCCGCTCGTGCCAGAGGCGCAGCTCGCGCTCGAGGTCGGGGAGCTTCGCAAGGCAGCGCGGCGCGGCCAGCAGCGCGCGCCAGAGCAGCGGATGCACGCGGTGGCGGTGCGGCTCCATCGGATCGCCGCGCGGCCCACGCGGATCCTTCGTGCTCGCCTCGTGGACGCGGCCGTGGAAACCGGCCAGCGCCTCGCGCGCGATCTCGGCGCGTTCGCCGTCGCGCAACGAGTGCCACGCCGCCCAGAAGAGCGTCTCCGGCTCGACCCGCTCGCTCTTCACGCGCTGGCGCGAGGCGGCGAGGTTCTCCGCGATCGCGCGCTTGCGCAGCCGCGCCAGCTGCGCCGGATCGGTGCGCGCGAGCGTCCGCTCGGCGTCGCAGAGGAGCTGGTCCTGCAGCAGCGAGCCGGTCAGCGCCACGTGCGGATGATCGACCAGCCACTGCGCGTGGTGCGCCTCGAGGAGGATCGACTCGACCATGTCGACGGCGGTCGGCTTCGACATCTGCGCGCGCTGCTCCCAGCACGCCTCCTCGTAGAGCATCGCCACCTCGAGCGGCCGATCGAACTCGGCGATGTCGGCGGCGTCGAGCACCTTGCCGCTCTTCACGTGCCACTCGCCGGCGATCTGCAGCCGGTTCAGGTTGCCCTCGCTGTAGCGCATCACCTGGTCGGGGCGGTAGCCGTCCTCGTCGGGATGCGCCGCCTGCCAGTAGCCGGGATCGACGTTCTGCGCCTTCCAGCGCACCTTGCGGCCGAAGGCGAAGTTGGTCTGGAAGACCTCGCGCGCGCTGCCGATCGGCCCGCGGCGCGCATCCATGAGGCCGGGTGGCGGGGTCGCCGCCGGGCTGAAGCCGCGGTCGAGGAAGGCGTTCTCGACCGTGAGCCGACCGATCGCGCGCGGATGGAAGGCGCCCGCCCAGTACTGCGCGAGGATCGTCTCGAACGCGGTGCGGCGGCGCGCGGTGGCGCGGAACGACCGGTCGTCGGGGTTCGGGTAGTCGAAGATCCAGCACGCCAGTTCCGGGTGGTTCAGCTTGGTCGCGATGTCGTCGGCGAGCAGGCTGCCGGCGAGGAAGGTCTTCGCGGAGAAGGAGAACTGGCCGCCGCCGTGGGCGATCGAGGGCGCGAGCCCCTCCGCGCGCGGCACGCCCCACACCAGCTGCTCGAGGAAGCGCACGAAGCGGGCGTCGTAGAGCCAGGCGAGCGGCACCGGCTTGATGCTGTACTCGAACGCCTCCGGATCGATGCCGAGCCGCACGTCGAACGCCCGCCCCATCCGCGGATCGGAGAAGTGGAGGCAGGCGCGCTCCGTGCCCCACGGATCGCGGTCGTAGTCGAGCTCGCAGCGCGCGAAGCGGCAGGCGAGGTCGCCCTGCAGGACGAGCGCGCGGTAGCGCTTGCGGATCGCGCGCGCGACGCTCTTCAGCTTCTTCAGCACGTAGCCGTTCTTGAAGTAGTCGTCCTCGCCGCCGGCGCGATCGGTCAGCCGGTCCCACTTCTGCACGAGCTTCGCGTTGGAGAAGGTCGGCTCGAGGCTGACCCATGCGTCGCCGAACTCCTGCGCGCCCGATCGGCGGCACTCGGCGAGCTTCGCGAAGAAGGGGTCGGTGGAGGGGCGGCTCCGCGCCGCGCGCAACGACCGTGCATTCGAGTGGGTCATCGCGGCGGATGGTAGCGGCGCAGCGGCGGGCGTTCAGCTCGACGATCGGCGGTGGGACGCGACGCCACGCGACGCGCGGCGCCGTTTCGCTACGCCAGCAGCTCGCGCAGCACCTCGCCGTGCACGTCGGTCAGGCGGCGATCGATGCCGTCGCTGCGCCAGGTGAGCTTCGTGTGGTCGATGCCGAGCAGGTGGAGCACGGTCGCGTGGACGTCGTAGTTGCTGGTCGGGCGATCGACGGCGCGATAGCCCCATTCGTCGGTGGCGCCGTAGCTCGTGCCCCCCTTGATGCCGCCGCCGGCCAGCCAGACCGTGAAGCCGAACGGGTTGTGGTCGCGTCCCTTGCCGCCCTGGCTGCACGGCATGCGGCCGAACTCGGTGACCCACATCACGATCGTGTCGTCGAGCAGCCCGCGCTGCTCGAGGTCGAAGAGCAGCGCCGCGGCCGGCCGGTCCATCGAGCGCGCCATGTCGGCGTGGTCCTTGGCCAGCTCCTCGTGGCTGTCCCAGTTGCGGCGCGGGAAGCCGTTGTCGGCGCCGCTCCAGAGCTGGAGGAAGCGGGTGCCCCGTTCCAGCAAGCGGCGCGCGACGAGGCAGTTGCGGCCGAAGTCGGCGGTGGCGGGATCGTCGAGGCCGTAGAGCGCGCGCGTCGCGGCGCTCTCGCCGGCGAGGTCGAGCACCTGCGGCGCCGAGAGCTGCAGCTTCGCGGCGAGCTCGTAGCTCGCGATGCGGGCGTCGAGCCGGCTGTCGCCCGGCCGCGCGGCGGCGTGGTCGCGGTTCAGCCGATCGAGCAGCGCGAGCGTGGCGCGCTCGTTGGCGGGGGTCGCGAGGTCGCTCGCCGTGGCGGGCGGGAAGAGGTCGTGGATCGGCGACGCGGCGCTCGGGCGGATCAGCGTCCCCTGGTGGGCGGCCGGCAGGAAGGCGGCGCCCCAGTTGGCCGGGCCGTTGGGCGCGAAGCCGCGCGCGTCGGGCAGCACGACGAAGGTCGGCAGCTCGTCGGTGAGGCGGCCGAGCCCGTAGCTGATCCAGGCGCCCATCGACGGGAAGCCGGGGCGGACGAACCCGGTCGCCTGCGCGAAGGTGGCCGGTCCGTGCACGTTCGACTTCGCGACCATCGAGTGGACGAAGGCGATCTTGTCGGCGTGCTCCGCGAGGCACGGGACGAGATCGCTCACGAACTTGCCGCTCTGGCCGCGCGGCCGGAACTTCCACGGGCTCGCCATCACCGCGCCCGGATCGCTCTGGAACAGCTCGACCTTGCCGCCCGGGTCGAACTTCTGCCCGTCGCGCGCCAAGAGCTGCGGCTTCCAGTCGAAGGTGTCGACGCTGCTCGCCGCCCCCGACATGAAGAGCTGCACGACCCGCTTCGCGCGCGCCCGATGGTGGAGCCCGGCATCCCGATCCGGGAGCGTTCCGCCGCTCGAATCCGCACCCTGCCGCGCCGCCGCGAGCGTGCGGAAGTTGGCGGCGGCGCGCTCCCGGATCGGGATGACACCCTCTTGCAGCAGCAGCGGCGCCAGCGCGAGGCTGCCGAAGCCGCTGCCGAGCTGCGCGAGGAAGTCGCGGCGGGAGGGGGGCAGGGGCATCGTCACTCCTCGTCGCTGCGCTGGTTCACGATCGCGTCGATGGCGGCGCGGTCGATCTTCACGTGGAAGACCTGGTCGTCCGAGCTGCGCTCGACTTCGATCACGGCGGGGTCGCCGTCGATCGTCGTGCCGCCGAAGCCGCCGGCGGTCTTCTCGCCGAGCAGCAGCGAGAGGCGCGTCCGGCCGAGGCAGCGGATCGGGAGCTCGATCGGCTGATCGCGCACCAGCGAGATCCCGTCGATCCGCGGGAGCCGCAGCGCATCCGCCCGCGACATCCGGTCGGGCCCGAAGCGGAACCACTCCTCGTCATCGTCGGCGGCCGAGAGTTCGACGAAGAACTGCAGCGGCGCGGCGAGCGGCTCGCCCTCGTACTCCAACACGACCGCGACGAACGGCGCCGGCTCGAGGACGATCCGCTCGCTGCTTGCCGGATTGCGCACGACGACGGCGGCGCGCCCGGCGGCGCCGACCGCGAACGCGGGGAGCGGAGCGTCGGAGCGCAACGTCGTCCGTCCGTCCTCGAAGACCGACACGTTCGGCCGCCGCGGGAAGGGGAACATCCGCGACCGCTCCGGCCCGAACATCTTCTTCATCTCCTCGATGCGCGCGTCGTCCTCGGCGTTCGGCATCACGATCCAGCCTGCCTCGATCGGCTGCCCGTTCTCGTCGACGATCGAGAGCTCGACCTGGTGTGCCGTCGCCGAGAGGTCGATCGGCTCGAGCTCCGCGTCGGCGCCGGGCTCGACCTCGATCCCGTCGCGGACGGCGACCACGGTGCCGCCGCGCGTGATCTCGAGGCGCGCGCGACCGATCGGGATCGAAGTCTCGATCACTCCGTCGTCCCCGACGCCGCCGTGCCAACCGCCGATCGTCTCGCCATCGCTGCGGATCACCGACGTCCCGAAGGCGAGCCCGGCGACCTCCTCCGGGTCCCCCACGATCGGCGCGACGATCGTCCCGCAACGCCAGAGCACGAAGCGCAGCTCGGAGGTGGCGTCCGTCAGCTCCTGCAACTCGCTCGCGTGCCAGAGCGGGACGGCGCGCTCCGCTTCGCCGGGTCCCGCACGGATCGAGAGCCGCCCGCGCGGCGCGTCGCCCCAGATCGTGAAGCGACCATCGACGCTCGTCGATGCCGTCAGCAGTCGATCGGTGAAGTCGCCTCTGAGCATGCCGGCTTCCGCTGGCAGTGCCGTGACGTTGAGGGTGGCCCCTTCGACCGGCGCGCCGGTGTCATCGACGACGACGCCGCTCGCGAAGCGGGGTGCGGGACGGACCGTGATCTCGCCGAAATCGAGCGCGCCGATCTCGCGGGTCTTCGGCAGCGCCACCATCCCGCTCGCCTCGATGCCGTTGCCATCGGCACGCGGGACGACCACCTCGATCCAGGGGACGAACTCCGCGTTCGAGCGACTGCTCGACCATCGACCGATCGGCGCCGACAGCCGGCCGTCGGCGTCGGTCTTCCCGCGCGCGAGTTCGCGGCGCGTGACTCGCGTGTCGTCATCGTTCCAGAGCACGACCACCTCGGTCGAGGCGAGCGGTTTCCCGTCCTCGCTGACGATCGCGCCGGTCACCCTCGCCGTCGCCTCGGGATCCGGCTTCGGCGCGACCAGGCGGACCGCGACCGTCTCTCCCGCTTCTCGCGGGCCGACGACGACCTGCGTCATGCCTTGAGTGAAGTCATCGCCCTTGTCCGCCGCCACGACCAACGTCAGCCCCGCTTCGACATGGGGCAGCTCGTAGTGCGAACGGCCATCGACGACGAACCAGCGGCTCGCGGGCCACCGCGCCTCGGGCCACTCGCCGAGCTTCTCGCGCTCGAACTCCCAGAGTTCGCGCACGGTGAACGAGCCGACCGTCTCGAGCGGAGCGCCCTCGGCATCGACGAGATCGACGATCAGCCGCCCGGTCGCTGGCAGCGTGAACTCGACCGGCACCTCCGGAAGAGCGGAGAGCCTCAACCGCTCGCGGAGCGGAGCGCCGAGCGGCGCGTCAACGGCCACCCAGAGTTCGCGCAACGCGGCCGGATCGAGGTTGGCGAACAGGTCGATCGGCCCGAACTCCGCGCGACCGGCCGCATCGGTGGCGACGGTCCAGCCGCTCCCGGAGTTCGCGTCATCGGCGCGCGTCCGCAACTCGATCGGCACCTCGCCGACCGGCCGTCCCTTGCGATCGGTGACCTGCACCGCGAGCGTGCGCCGCGGCTGCAGCGTGAGGACGAGCGGCCGCCCCTTCCGCGCTCGGAGGGCGCCGGCGTAGCGCTCCCCGCTGCTCGCGACGACTCGCTCGAACGTGCCGACCCGCGTGGTGCCGGCCGCATCGCACCGGACGCTCTTCCCGAACTCGCGCCGCAGTCGCGCCAGCTCCGGCTCCGGCGCCAGGTCCTCCAGGCCCTCGATGCTCTTCTCGAACCAGGTGACGATCGCATCGGGGACCGGCGCCCCGGCGGCGTCGACCACCTGGACGAGCGTCCCGTCGCTCGGCGGCTCGACGAGTTCCGGCGGCGCGAGTTCGGTCCGCACCGCTGCGGGCGGCGACGGAGGCGCGTCCTGCCAGGCGGCGAACGCGAGCGCCGCTGCTGGGAGCGATGCGGCGGCCGGCGCGGCGGCCAGCGCAACGGCCGAACCGACGACGAACACGGCAACCAGCGCAACGAACGACAGGCGATTCATGCAGCACCCCCTTCGCAGAATGCGGCCAGGCAGCGGCCGGAGCGCGACTCAGTCAACGAACAGGAATTCATCGAGGTTCACCACCACGCGGCACGCAGCCGCGAGGCCGTGGGCCGAAGCGTGGTCGAGCAGCGCCGCGCGCTCGCTCGCGGTCGGCGGGCGAGCGAGCGCCAGCTCGAAGAGGCGCTCGATCTGCGCCGCCGCGTCGAGCGGCCGCTCGCGTTCGAGGCGCGCGGCGAGTTGCCGGCACTGCTCGATCACGAACGGGTCGTTCAACAGCGCCAGCGCCTGCAGCGCGGTGATCGTCACGTTGCGCTTCGGCGTCAGCAGCGACGCGTCGGGGCAGTCGAGGCTCTCCATCCACGGGTCGGGGACGCTGCGGACGGTGAAGCGGTAGATCGCGCGGCGGCGCGCGGCCGGGTCGTTGATGCCGTCGCTCGCGGCGAACTTCGCGTAGTCGTAGATCGGCGAGTGGTCGTCGGTGAAGACGAAGTGGCGCGCCGACGGGCCGCCGCGCGCGCCATCGGGCCCGCGCCGCTCGAGCCGCCCCGCCATCGCCAGCAGCCCGTCGCGCAGCGGCTCGGCGTCGAGGCGCGTCCGGTGCATGCGCGCCAGCAGCCGGTTGTCGCCATCGGCCGCCAACGCCGCCGGCGCGCCCTGCGCCTGCTGCCGCCACGTCGCGCTGTTCAGGATCAGCCGATGGAGCCGCTTCAGCGAGCCGCCGCCCGCCAGGAACTCGCGCGCCAGCCAGTCGAGCAGCTCCGGGTGGCTCGGCAGTCCGCCCATGTGGCCGAAGTCGTTCGGCGTGTCGACGAGGCCGCGCCCGAAGTGCCACTGCCAGACGCGGTTCACGATCGAGCGCCACGTGAGTGGATGGCGCGGGTCGACCAGCCACGCCGCCAGCGCCGCGCGGCGCGCCGACTCGTCGGCCTCGGGCGGCAGCGCGAAGCGCGCGGGCAGTTCCGCGACGCAGCGCAGCGCGCCCGGCTCGGCGACCGCGAGCGGTGCGTTCACGTCGCCGCGCGAGAGCACGTGGATCGGCCGCGGCCGCTCGCTCGGCGTGAAGGCGCCTTCGGGCGTGAAGCGGGCGGTCGCGGCGTAGACCTTCGCGCGCGGCGGCAACTGCGCCAGCGCCGCGTCGAGCCGCGCGCGCGCGGCGACCCGTTCGCGCCACGCGGTGCCGTCGACCGCGCCGAGCCAGCTGCTGCCGTCGACGAGGTTCGCGGCGCCCCAGCGCGGCGCCATCTCGATCGAGCTCGACGCGGTGACCGCCCCGCCCACCGCCACGTTGCGCGCGCCGGCGAAGCAGGCGACCTCCCCGAGCGCGAAGGCGAAGTCACCGGTCCGCTTCCAGAGCTTGGTCGCCGTCACCCGCACCGCGCGGATCGGCGCCCCGCGCGCGTCGATCACGAGCGGCGCATCGCCGGGATTCGCGACGTCGGCGCCGCGCGCGTCGTGCAGCACGCGCGCATCGGCGAAGTCGCCGCTCGGCGACGCCTCGACGACGAAGCGCAGCGGGAAGCCGAAGCCCGGCCCCGGCCAGCCGCCGTAGCTCTCGTGCGCCGGGAAGAGCGCGATCTCCTCGAGCGCGTGGGCGGCGCCGAGATCGACCGCCACCCACTGCGTCGTCTCGTCCGCAGCGACGATCTCGCCGTGCCAACCGAGCGCGGCGAGCCGGCGCGCGTCGCCGCCCTCCCCGCCCGCCCCCGCCGCCTCGAGCGCGGCCAGCTCCGCCAGCAACTGCGCGCGGCGCGCGGCCACCGCCGGATCGCGATCGAACTCGCGATCGGCGCGCTCGACGCCGGCGAAGACCGCTTGCAGCGCGTAGTAGTCCTGCTGGCCGATCGCGTCGAACTTGTGGTCGTGGCAGCGCGCGCAGTGGACGGTCGCGCTGGCGAAGCTCGACATCACGTTGGCGACGACGTCGTCGCGATCGAGCAGCCGCGTGATCGCCTTGTCGACCGTCCCCTCGCGCAGCTCGACGTGGCCGACGTAGTCCCACGGCCCGGCCGCCAGGAAGCCGAGCGCGCGCACCGCGGCCGGCTCGTCCGGCGCGACGACATCGGCGGCGAGCTGCCGCGCGACGAAGTCGCCCCACGGCAGGTCGCGGTTCAGCGACTCGATCACCCAATCGCGATAGGGCCACGCGTGCGGACGCGGCTTGTCCTTGTCGAAGCCGTGCGTCTCGCCGAAGTGGGCGACGTCGAGCCAATGGCGCGCGAACCGTTCGCCGTACTCGGGCGCCGCGAGCAGCCGATCGATCAGCCGCTCCCACGCACGATCGCCAGCGGCCCGCAGCTCCGCCGTCCCGCCGGCGAGCACGCCCCCTTGGGTGCTCTCGTACTCGAAGGCCGCCACCTCCTCGGGCGTCGGCGGCAGTCCGGTGAGATCCCATGTCGCGCGGCGGATCAGCGTGCGCCGATCGGCGACGGGCGCCGGCTCGAGTCCCTGCTTCGCCAGCTCGGCGCGCACGAAGCGGTCGATGGCGTTGCGCGGCGGCTCGATGCCGCGCGCGAGCTGCTCGCGCGTCAGCGGCGGCAGCGGAGTCGACGGCGCCAGCGCCTCGTCGTTGGGCGGCTCGCTGGGGGCGAGCGGCCGCAGCGACCACCAGTCGCAGCGCGCCGCGAAGGCCGCCTCCGCCGAGCGATCGACGAGGCGCCGCCCCTCCGGCCACGCCGCCCCTGCCGCGATCCAGTCGCGAAGCGCCGCGATCTCCCCGTCCGCGAGCGGCGCACCGCCCTTCGGCATCCGCGCCTTGCGAGCGCCGTCCGCAGCGACACGCGGCGTGATCGCCTCGATCAGCGCCGAGCCGTCGGGATCGCCCGCGACCAGCGCCGCCTCCCCCGACTTGCCGCCGCGCCGCGCCCCCTCGAACGACTCGAGCGAGAGCCCCCCCTTCGCCGCCGCGTCGGAATGGCAAGCGAGGCAGCGCGTCTCGAGCAGCGGCGCGACGACGCGCTCGAAGTCGGGCGCGTCGCCGGCCGCGGCGAGGCGCGGCTCACCGAGCGCGAGGACGACGACGAGCGGCAGCCCGATCGGCATGGCGCGCGAGCCTAGGCGCCCCCGCCCCTTCCCGCCACGGTCCACCGCGATCGCCGGCGCCGGCGACCGCCATCTCTCAACGCGGCCGCCGTCGTCGGCGACCGCCACCGTTCAGCGGATGACGCCGAGCTTCTTCCCCACCTTCGTGAACGCCGCGATCGCTCGATCGAGGTGCTCGCGCTCGTGGCCGGCGCTGATCTGCACGCGGATGCGCGCCTGGCCCATCGGGACGACCGGGTAGCTGAAGCCGATGACGTAGATGCCCTCGGGCAGCAGCTCCTTCGCGAAGGTCTGCGCCAGCTTCGCGTCGCCGAGCATGAGCGGGCAGATCGGGTGGACACCGGGGCGGATCGCGAAGCCGGCCTTCGTCATCTGCGCGCGGAACCAGGCGGTGTTCTGCTCGAGCTTGTCGCGAAGCTGCGTCGACGCGCTGATGAGGTCGAAGACCTTGATGGTGGCGGCGACGATCGGCGGCGCGACGGTGTTGCTGAAGAGGTAGGGGCGAGAGCGCTGGCGCAGCAGCGCGACGATCTCGGCGCGCGCCGCGATGAAGCCGCCGGCCGAGCCGCCGAGCGCCTTGCCGAGCGTGCTCGACACCACGTCGACCCGCCCCATCACGCCGCAGTGCTCGATCGAGCCGCGGCCGGTCTTGCCGAGGAAGCCGGTCGCGTGCGAGTCGTCGACCATCAGCAGCGCGTCGTGCTTCTCGCACAGGTCGGCGATGGCGGACAGCGGCGCGATGTCGCCGTCCATCGAGAAGACGCCGTCGGTCACCACCAGCCGGATGCGCGCGCCCTTGGTGGCGACGAGCTTGCTCTCGAGGTCGGCGAGGTCCAAGTGCTTGTAGCGGTGGCGATCGGCCTTGCAGAGGCGGATGCCGTCGATGATCGAGGCGTGGTTCAGCTCGTCGCTGATGACCGCGCAATCCTCCTTCAAGAGCGTCTCGAAGACGCCGCCGTTGGCGTCGAAGCAGGAGGAGTAGAGGATCGTGTCGTCGAGGCCGAGGAACTTCGAGATCTTCGCCTCGAGCTCCTTGTGGATGTCCTGGGTCCCGCAGATGAAGCGGACCGACGACATGCCGAGCCCGTACTTGCCGAGCGCCGCCTGCGCCGCCGCCACCAGCTCCGGGTGCGACGAGAGGCCGAGGTAGTTGTTGGCGCAGAAGTTCAGCACCTCGCCCGACGCGACGCGGATCGACGCCGCCTGCGGCGAGAGGATGACGCGCTCCTCCTTCCAGAGGCCGGCGTCGCGGATCTCCTGCAGTTCCTTGGCGTAGTGCGACTTCGAGTTCGAGTACATGGCGACCTTTCAGGCCGACCGCGTCGGTGCGGCGGCGGGCTTGCCGTGCGGGTAGAGGACGACCTTCCAGGTCTCGCCGCGGTCGAAGGTGCCCATCGCCTGCTCGAACTGCGTCAGGTCGTACTCGGCGGTGACGATCGGCTCGACGTCGAGGCCCGCTTCGAGCATCCCGAGCATCGAGTACCAGGTGCCGTACATCTTGCGGCCGATGATCGCCTGGACGTTCACGCCCTTGAACACCACGTTCTTGCTGTAGTCGCGGATCGTCACGTCCTTCTTGCTGGTGAGCCCCAACAAGCAAAGTTGCCCGCCCGGCCGGACGATCTCGAGCGCCATGTTGATGGCCGGCTCGGCGCCCGACATCTCGAGCACCGCATCGACGCCGTCGCCGGTCCGCTCGCGGATCAGCGCCAACGCCTTCGCGGCGCCGTCGCCGCGCGTGTCGAGCACGTTGACCGGGATGCGCTGGCCCGCCATGCCCGCCCAGTTGCGACTGCGCTTCAGCGCCTGGTCGGAGACGTCGATCAGGAAGAGCTCGCTGGCGCCGGCGAACTCGCAGACCGCGGCGGCCATCGCGCCGATCGGCCCGCAGCCGGTGATGGCGATCTTCTTGCCGACGAGGTCGGCGGCGAGCGCGGTGTGGGTCGCGTTGCCGAGCGCGTCGAGGAAGCCGCCGACGCGCGGGCTGATGCGCGACGGGAGCTTCAACACGTTGCTGGCCGGCACCTTCACGTAGTCGGCGAAGCAGCCGTCGTGGTGCAGGCCGTAGATCTTGGTCTTGCTGCAGATGTGGCCGCGGCCGGTGCGGCACTGGTAGCAGGTGCCGCAGACGACGTGCATCTCGGCCGAGACGTAGTCGCCCTCCTTGAGGTCGGCGACGTCCTTGCCGAACGAGTCGACGTGGCCGCAGAACTCGTGGCCGTAGACGACCGGCGTCTGCATGAACTGGACCGACGGATCCCAATGCCAGATGTGGCGATCGGTCCCGCAGATCCCGGTGGCCTTCACCTTGATCACCACCTCGCCCGGCCCCGGAACCGGCTTCGCGCGATCGGTGACCTCGGTGGCGCCATCCTTCGGCGCCGTCTTCACGACGGCCTTCATCATCGGCACGAGGAGCTCTCCGAAGGAGCGCGGCGCGCCGGGGATCGACCCGACGCGCCGCGCATCACGCTCGATCTCTCAGTAGCTGGAACCGGCCGTCGCCGAAGTGGCGCCGTCCTTGTCGCCGAACTGCGCCGCCGCGGCGTCGAGCAGGTCGGCCATGCCGGCGCGCAACGACTGGGCGCCGACGTAGATGCTGAAGCGGGTCGCGACGCGGTAGGTCTTGCAGAGCTTGCGGAGATCGCGGACCAGCTCCTCGCGGTTCCAGTGGAGCAGCAGGATGCCGTCCGGCTGGCGCGCGTTCAGGTGCTCCTGCAGCTTGTCGAGCACGCGGTCGGGGTTGACGTAGTCGGTCGTCCACCACTCCGCGTCGAAGCCCCACTCGTTGCCGAGCGCGGAGAGGTCGTCCTCGCCGCGATCCTGGTGCTCGTCGCCGCCGATCACCATCAGCACCGGCCGGCGGCCGAGCGCGTCACGCGCCTTGTCGGCCGCGCTGCGATCGTTGACCCGCTCGTCCTTCGGGCACTCCGCCTCGGCGCGGCGCACTTCCGCCTCGAAGGCGTCGGGGTTCTTCAGGTAGCAGTCCTTCAGCAGCCGCAGGCCGGTCAGCTTCCACTGCGGCTCGGCGCGCGACAGGTAGAGGTCCGCGAGCTGCTTGTGCTGCGCGAACCGCTCCTGGTCGCGACCGCGCATGCGGCCGAGCAGCTCGGCGCGCTCGCACAGGACGCGCGCGCGATCGAGGGCCTGGCCGACGCGGTCGTCGTCGAAGATCACCGACTCCCAGAAGGCGAGGTCGCCGCTCTGGTAGCAGACGTCGCGCAGGTCGTAGAGCGCATCGGCCGCGCTCTCCCGCTCGCCCGCCATGTTGAACGCGCGCAGCTCGAGGAGCAGCGCGTCCTTGCGGATCGCGAGGTCTTCGCTGCGCTCGAGGCACTGCTCGGCGATGCGCAGCGCGTGCTCGGTGTTGCCGAGGCGCACGAAGTGCTTGCCCATCTCGAGCAGCTGGCGCGGATCGCTCATGTGCGCGAGGTCGACGCGCGCGAGCAGCCGTGCGGCCGCCTTCGGCGCCTTCTGCTCGAGCAGCGGCAGCAGGTCCTTCAGCTGGTCGGGGCCCGGACGGAGCCGCTCGAGCGCGGTCTCGAGCTGGCGCGCCGCCTCCTCCTGCGTCTCCTCCTTGCCTTCCTTCAGCAGGCTCAACGCGAGGAAGTAGCGGATGCGGGCGAGCGTGACCGGCAGCGGGTTGCGGTACTGCTCGATGCGGCCGAGCGCGTCGCGGAAGTCCTGCGCCGCCTCCGCGAACAGGCCGCGCTCGAAGCGCAGCACGCCGCGGGTGAAGAAGGCGTTGAACGAGGCGTTCTGCGGATCGGCCGTCGCCTGGTCGAGATGGAGCAGCGCCGCGTCGGCGCCCTTGCGCTCCGGCTGCGGCTCGAGATCGGGGACGCCGCGCAGGCCGAGCGCGCACGCCGCGAGGTCGAAGTGCAGCACCGACGCGAGCGTGTGGCCCTCGCCGGCGACTTCGAGCGCCTTCTTGAAGTGGGTCGCGGCATCGTCGAACTGCTCGAGATGCTGCTTCAACTTGCCGAGCGCGCGATGGAACGGCGCGCGGATCTCGGGCGCCAGGTCATCGAAGCCGGCGAGGCCCATGCAGCGCTGCAGCAGGTTCTGCACCGCGTCGGGCTCGAAGTTGTCGCCCGGCCGCTCGGCGCGCCGCAACACTTCCGCGAGCGTGTTGCGCAGCAGCTCGGCCGTCTCGCCGTCGGGGGCGCCGTTGGCCAGCACCGCCTCGAGCGTGCCGACCGCCTCCTCGAGGTTCCCGCTCGCCAGGCTCTGGCGCAGCAGGATCGGCAGGATCTCCTTGGCGATCAGCGGCTCGGAGAGGAGCGCCTTGATGTCGGGCTTCTCCTCGCCCTCCTTCGGGTGGCGCAACTTGCCGAGCGTCTGGCCGAACTTGAACCACGCCGCCTCGGCGCCCTGCAGCTCCTCCGCCTTGTAGGCGTCGAACGCGATGCCGTGGCTGCCGTGCGCGTAGCCGAGCGTGAAGTAGCTCTCGGTGCGCCGCGGGTTGAGCTGCACCAGCGCGAGGACCATCGTCGAAGCGTCGGCCTGACGAGCCGGCGACTGGCCGGCGAGGTCGATCTCCTTCAGGACCGCGCGATCGAGCGGCGACTCCCACGCCATGTTGGGGCGCCGGAAACCGTCGCGTCCGCGGCCGTAGCGGCCGTAGCCGCGCTCGCCGCGCGGGCCGCGGTCGCCACCGCCGCCCTCGGGACGTCCCTCGCCGCCACCTTCGGGGCGCGGGCCGTCGTAGCGCGGGCCTTCGGCGCGGGGGCCGTCGTGACGCGGGCCGCGATCGTGGCGCGGGCCACGGTCGCCGCGATCTCCACGCGGGCCACGGTCGTGCCGCGGGCCGCGATCGCCACCGCGATCCATGCGCGGGCCGCGGTCGCCGCCGCGATCACCGCCGCCGCCCCGTCCCCGACCACCGCGACCGCCGCGTCCACCGCGGCCTCCACGGCCGCCGCGCGGCGGGCCGCCGTCGCCTCCACCGCCGAAATCGGACTGCGGGGGAGCTTCCATACCTTCGTCCATCGCTGACCTTTCTTTCCCCGGCCGCGAAGAGGTGCGACGGGGAAACCAGAAGAAGTAGGGCGCCGCGCCGTCGACTCCCCGAGGACACGAGCTAGGCGCGCAGCCAGCGGACCTCGGCCGGCGAGCCCGTGGAGAGGAGACCCCACGATCGACATCGGCACCGTGGAGCGGGGGCCGGGAAACCCCGGCGCGCTCCGAAGTGCGAGGGCGGGGATTCTCGCGGCCGGTGAATCCTTTATCAATGTCGCCCTTCGCGCCGGCCCGCCGACTCCTCGCCCGCGCGTCACCTCGGAGCGCGCCGTGATCGCCTCGATCCTCGCCCACGCGGCGTCGCACTACGCCGGGTCCACCGCTTTCGAAGAGGCCGGTCGGAGCCTCACCTACCGCGACTTCGCCGAGCGGGTCGCGAGGCTCTCGGCGCTGCTGTCGACGTTCGGAATCAGCCCTGGCGAGCGCGTCGCGATCCTGGCGGAGAACAGCGTCGCACTGGCCGAGTGGTACTTCGCCGCGGCCCACGGCGGCTTCGTGCTAGTGCCCCTCAACTTCCGCTCTCACCCGGAGGGACTGGCCCGCGTCGTCGCCCATTCGGGGGCGAAGCTCCTGGTGGCGACCGACCGCTTCACGGCGCTCGCCGCCGCGACCCGGGCCGCGCTCGAGAGCGTCGCCGCCGGCTGCGCGCCGCCCCACCTGCTGCGGCTCGATCGGCTCTTCGAACAGACCCGCGAGGCCACCCCACCGCGGCGGGCCGTCGATGTCGCGCCCGACGCGCCGGCCCACCTCTACTACACGAGCGGCACCACCGGCGACCCGAAGGGCGTCGTCCTCACCCACCGCAACGTCGCGAGCCATGCGCTGCTGGCCATCGCGGCGCTCGGACTGCGCGAGAGCGACGTGTGGGGTCACATCGCGCCGATGTTCCACCTCGCCGACGCGTGGGCGACCTTCGCGATCACCTGGGTGGGCGGCCGCCACGTCATGGTGCCCGACTTCGATCCGCCGCGGGTGCTCGAGGTGCTGGCGGGCGCGGTCACGATGACCAACCTCGTCCCGACGATGCTGACCGATCTGGTCCACCACCCGGCGGCGAGCGGCCGCGCCTACCCGCAGCTGCGCCGCCTCCTGTCGGGCGGGGCGCCGATCGCGCCGGCGCTGGTCGCCAAGGTGATGACCACCTTCGGTTGCGAGTACGTGCAGACCTACGGGCTCACCGAGACGAGTCCCTACCTCACCATGTCGCTCCTGCCGGCGCGCCTCGCCGCACTCCCGGCGGCGGAGCAGTTCCGCTACCGCTGCAAGACCGGGCGACCGCTCGCTGGCGTCGAAGTGCGCGTCGTGCGCGACGACGGGACGCCGGTCGCTGCCGATGGCAAAGAGGTCGGCGAGATCACCTGCCGCGGCGACACCGTCACCCCCGGCTACTGGCAGAACCCCGCTGCGACCGCCGCCGCCTTCCGCGCCGGCTGGTTCCTCACCGGCGACCTCGCGGTGGTCGACGGCGACGGCTTCCTCCACATCGTCGATCGCAAGAAGGACGTCATCAAGACGGGCGGCGAGAGCGTCTTCTCGACCGAGGTCGAGCAGGTCCTCTACGCCCACCCCGGCGTGAAGGAGGCGGCGGTGATCGGATTGCCGCACGCGCGTTGGGGCGAGGCGGTGGTCGCCGTCGTGGTGCGACGCGCCGCGGACGCGGCCGCCACGATGACCCCGCTCGACGCCGCCGAGCTGCTCCGCCACTGCCGCGCCCACCTCGGCGGACCGCAGGTCCCGAAGGCGGTCGTCTTCCAGGACGCGCTCCCGCGCACCGGCTCGGGCAAGCTCGCCAAACGGATGCTGCGCGACGCCCTGCGCACCTTGGAGCTGCCATGAACCGTTCGCTCGCGCGGACCGCGCGGACCGCGACGCGGAGCCCGTTGCTGGCCGCGCTGCTCGCCGTCGCCACGGCGCCGCTCGCCGCGGCCGACGAATCGCTCGCCACCTTCCGCGGCCGACTCGTCGAAGCGGACGGCCAGCCGGCGGCGCACCTCGCAGTGACGCTGATCGAGTACCGCAGCGAACTCACCGCCACCTTCGGCGAGGACGCCTTCGACGACCTCCCCGCCGACTCGACCGAGCTCCTCCGCGCCACCGCCCGCACCGACGCCGACGGCCGCTTCGAACTGGCCGGCGCCTCCGCCGAGCGGCTCCACCTGCTCGGCATCGAACTCGGCGCGGCGCGCGCGACGCTCCGCCTGATCGACCAGTCGCCGACGCGCGGCGGCGTGACCGACCTCGGCGACTTCTCGTTGGCGGCCGGCATCACGCTGCGCGGTCGCGTCGTCGATCGAGAGAAGCGACCGCTCGCCGGCGTCCGCGTGCGCGCGCTGCCCGCCTTCGCCCTGCCGCTGCTGCCGGCGCTGCTCGACCTCGCGCTGCGCGAGCAGCGCCCCGACCGCCCCTTCCTCGCCGCCGCCCCGGGCGCCGTCTTCCTCGAGCGCCCGCGCTGGGCCGCCTCCCTCGAAGCCGCGCTCCCGCTCCCCACCACCGCGAGCGCCCCTGACGGCTCCTTCGAGCTGCCCCACGTCGCCTTCGGCCGCATCACGCTCAGCCTCGACCACGCCGGCTTCGTCGCCGCGAGCCACACCGTCGCGCCCCCGGCCGACGCGATCCAGCACGACTTCGGCGAGCTGCTGCTCGCGCCCGGCGCCACCGTCCGCTTCCAGCTGCGCGCCGGCGACCCGCTGCCGATCGATGCACGCGTCCACGCCGGCCCGGCCGAGCGGCTCGGCGAACTCGGCGTCGCGGCGTTTGGTCGCGAGCTCGGCGCGTGGCCCGCCGGCGGCGAGGTGGCGCTCGACGCGGTGCCGATCGGCGCCGAGACGCTCCTCTCGCTGCAGCGCCATGCGGGCGGGCCGGTGCAAGTGCTCGGCCCCTTCGCGGGCGACCGCGTCGAGGTCGCGCTTCCGCCGGTGGGCGACGTCGAGCTGCAGGTGCGCGATGCCAGCGGTGCCCCGCGCGACGACGGCGAGTTCCGCTTCATGGTGCTCGGCGAAACGGCCGCTCCGCTGCGCGGCTTCGGTCAGCCGTGGAACCTCGATCCGCTGGTGCAGCGCGAGGGCGAGGGGCGCTATCGACTGCGCGACTTGCCGCAGGGCGACCTGATGGTGCTGGCGCGCGCGCCCGGTTCGGGCTTCGCCAGCAAGGTGACGCGCGTGGCCGCGGAGCCCGCGCGGCTCGAACTCGCGCTGCCGGTCGAGGTACCGCGCCGCCTCCAAGTGGTCGGCCCCGCGGGCGAGCCGCTCGTCGGCGCCGAGGTGACGGCGCTTTCGACCACCTCGCGCGGCATCGGCGACCCGATCGGCTTCGCGCTCACCGACGCGACCGGCCACGCCACGCTCCACCACCTGCAGCGCGACCTGACGCTGGTGGTCCGCGTCGCCCATCGCGGCCACTGCGCGCTGGTGCACGCCGATCCCGCGCAAGGCGGCGCCGAGACGCTGCGCGTCGAGCTGCCGCGCGGCGGACGACTCGAAGGCCGCCTCGTGCGCGCCGCGGAGTCGAGCGCCGCCCTCGAAGGCACCGTCGCGCTGCGCTGGTCGGGCCCCGCCGGCGCCCCCGAGGACCAGCTGCCGCGCTTCGCGATCGTGCAGAGCGACGGCACCTTCGCGCTGCCCCACCTGCGACCCGGCCCGTGGCAGCTCGACCTCCATCCGCGCTTGGCGCGCCTCGGCCCCGCCGAACTCGCCGCCTGGTTCACCGCGCCGCCGCGGCCGCTGCTGCGCCAGACCGTGCACCTCGTCGAAGGGGAGACGACGCACGTGGAGCTGTCGCGGTAGCCACGCGCCGGAGCTGCGCGACCTGAACGGAGCGCGCGGCCGCCCCCTACCATGCCCTCCCGCACTCCGACCGCCCGAGGAGCCCCTGTCGATGAAGCGTCGCGAAGCCGGTTTCGCCCGTTCGAGCGTCGTCCTCCTGCTCGGCGCGCTCGCGCTGCTCGGCGGGCTCGCGTGGTGGCTGTTGCGCGACGATCGGCCCGGCGGCGGCGGACCGCGCGTCGAGGTGCCGCGCGTCGACACGCCCGCGCCGCTCGCGCCCGTCGCGGAGGCGGAGGGAATCACGCCGACGCGCGAGCTCGCGCCGACGCCCGTCGTGCCGGTCGTGGCGGTCGCCGATGAACTCGATGCGCGCCCCGCTCCCGAGAGCTTCACGCGCGAGCTCTCGGGCCTCCACGGCCGCCTCGTCGAGGCCGACGGCACGCCCGTCCCGAACCTGAAGGTCGAGCTGCTGCAGCTCGAGCTCGATCTGGTGATGGCGAGCTTCGAGGGCGGCTTCGCCGATCCGCCGAAGCGCTTCAGCGAGCCGATCGTCGCGACGACCAAGGCGCGCGCCGACGGCGTCTTCGAGCTGCACGACGTGCAGAGCACGCCGATCATGGTGCTCGGCATCGACCTCGGTGGCGGGCGCGCGACGGCGCAACTGGTCGAGGCTTCGTTCACGCGCGGCGCCACCGTCGACCTCGGCGACATCGTGCTGCCGCCGCATGTCACCTTCACCGGCAAGCTCGAGGACGCCGAGGGGGCGCCGCTCGCGGGCGCGCGCCTCCGCGTGCTGCCGCAGCTGCCGTGGCCGATCCCGCCGCAGGCGCTGCAGGTCGGCGTGCAGGACATCCGCAGCGATTGCGCGGCGCTGATCGCCGTCGACCCCGTCCGCACCGTGATGGCGATGCCGGCGCCGCTGCGCTTCCTCTTCGATCGCCTGCCCCTGCCGACCACGCGCACCGAAGCGGACGGCACCTTCCGCGTCGCCGGCATCCCCGCCGGCCTCGTCACCGTGCTGGTCGACCACCCCGGCCACCTCGGCCTCGTGCGCGGCCCGATCCCGACCGGCCGACGCGCGGAGCAGGACATCGGCACGCTGCGCCTCCCCGAAGGGCGCACGGTGAGCGGCCGCGTCGTCGCGGGCGAGCAGCCGCTCGCCGGCGCGCGCCTCTACGTCGGCGCGACCCTGCCGATCGGCCAGATCTTCGGCGTCGGCGAGGACGGCATGGTGGCGATCGGCCAGCCGGCCGGACCGACCGCCGCCGACGGCACCTTCTCGCTCGGCGGCCTCCCGGAGAACGGCGAGGTCGTCTGCGCGCTGCAGCGCCAAGCGGGCGACCCGTGGCAGCTCTTCGGCCCCTTCCCGGCTGACACGGCGATCACCCTCGAGCTGCCGCCCGCCACCACCCTGAACGTCGCGATCCAGGACGGCAAGCAGCAGCCAGTGCGCGGCGCCGAGCTGCGCTTCGTCGAGGTGACGCCCGTCAACGAGCTGCCGTTCCTCTTCAAGCCGGCCGAGCTGAAGGGGCGGGTCACGGAAGTCGAGCCGGGCCGCTACGTCGTGCGCGAGCTGCCGATCGGCGAGTGGCGCGTCCTCGCGCGCGCGCCGGGCTACGGCATCGGCGCCGAGCAGGTGACGCTGCCGGCGGAGGGCGCCACGACGGTGCTGACGCTCGGCGGCGCGGTGTCGCTCTCGGTGCAGGTCACCGACGCCGCCGCGCAGCCGATCGACTACGCGCTGGTCACCGCGCTCTCCACCTTCCAGGGTGCCCACGTGATGCCGTTCACCGCGGCGCGCACCGATCCGGAGGGCAAGGCGACGCTCGCCGCGCTGCCGATCGCCTCGCCGCTGGCGCTGCGCGTGGTCCATCCCGGCTACGCGCGCGGCTACCTCAAGATCAGCAGCGAAGAGCTCCTCGCGAATGCTCCGGTGGTGGTCGCGCTGGCGCGCGGCGGCGACCTCGTCGGCCGCGTCCAGACGCAGGGCGCCCCGCCACCGAAGCCGCTGATGCTGCTGCTCGAATCGCGCGACGACATCGACAACGTGCCCGAGTCGGAGATGCCCCACTTCGGCCTCACGCAGGCCGACGGCACCTTCGCCGTGCGCCACCTGACGCCGGGTCGGTGGCGCTACATGGTCTTCGCCCGCTTCCTTTCCGCGGGGCCGCTCGATCTGGTGAAGCGGATCGCGGCCGACAACGAGCCGGAGCCGCTCGCGGAGGGCGAGTTCGAGATCGCCGAAGGGCAGGAGACGACGCTCGAGATCGAGGCGCTGCCCGACGTGCCGATGGTGCCGGCGCGCCTGTTCGGCGAGGTGCGCGTGGCCGGCGAACGGATCGCGGGCGCGCAGATCCAGGTGGCGGGCCGGCGCTGGGAGAACGCCGAGAGCGATGCGCAGGGCGCCTTCGCGATCGAGTCGCTGCGGCCGGGCCGCTACACGGTCACCGTCCATCGGATGAGCGAGCACGGCCGCTCGCTGATCCATCAGGAGTCGATCCTGCTCGGCTCCGGCGAGCAGCGCGAGCTGCGGGTCGATGCGCAGATGAGCGCCTTCCCGGTCGTGGTGCTGCAACCCGACGGCGCGCCGGCCGAAGGGGCCACGCTCTCGACCCACATCCAGTCGGAGGGCGACGACCAGAGCTCGACCGTCTCGTTCGGCGGCGGCGGCACGCGCACCGACGCGGAAGGGCGCGCGACGCTCGAGCTCCTGCCGAAGCGCTTCTCCCTGGTCGCGTCGCATCAGGAGTTCGGCCGCACGAAGGTCGAGATCGACGCGGCGCGGCCGCCCGACGAGCCGCTCGTCGTCACGCTGCTGGCCGGAGTGCCCATCGCCGGGCGCGTCGAGGTGGCCGGCTGGCGTCCCGACCCGAACGCCGAGCGCGAGGAGATCCAGCTCTACCTGTCGCCCATCGAAGGGGACGGCGTGCCCGACGAGGGGTTCGACCGCTGGTTCCAGCTCGAAGCGGAGAAGCTCACCTTCGAGCTGAAGAACGGCGTCGGCGGGCGCTGGCGCGCGATGCTCTGGATCTCGAACTCGGGTTCCATGCGGCAGCTCGAGTTCGACGTCCCGGCGGGCGGAGCGACCGACCTGGTGCTGCGCTTCGATTCGAACTGAGGGCTTCGCGATGCGCCGCTACGACTTCGCGCTGATCGGCTTCGGGAACGTCGGGCGCGCACTCGCGCTCCACGCGCTCGAGCGGCGCGCGCAGCTGCGCGACGCGTTCGCGATCGACCTCGCGCTGACCGCCATCGTCGATCGCGCCGCGTCGGTCGCCGATCCGCTCGAGCTGCAAGTCGCGGAGCTGGTGCGCTTCAAGGAGCAGTACGGCGCGCTCGCCGCGTGGCCCGGCGCAGGAGGCGCGGTGCGCCCCGACGAGCTGCGCGCGCGCGGCATCGAGGGGGTCGTGATCGCGCTGCCGACCGATCTCGAGCGCGGAGAGCCGGGGCTGTCGCTGGCGCGCGCGGCGCTCGATTGCGGGCTCGACGTCGTGCTGGCCGACAAGGGGCCGGCGCTCCACGCGCTGCCGGAGCTCGAGGAGAGCGCGGCGCGCGCGAACGCGACGTTGGGCACCAGCGCGACGACCGGCTGCGCGCTGCCGCGCCTGGCCGCCGTGCGCGACTGGTTCGCCGGCGCCGCGCTCGACTCGATCCGCGGCGTGCTGAACGGCACCTCGAACCGGATCCTCACTCAGCTTCGCGAGCCGGGCGCCGACTACGCCGCCGCGCTGGCGCAGGCGCAGCAGGACGGCATCGCCGAGCCCGACCCGCGCTTCGACGTCGAGGGGTGGGACACGGCGGTGAAGCTCGTGATCCTCGCGCGCGGCCTGCTCGATCCGAGCGTGACGCTGGCGCAGGTCGAGCGGACCGGCATCACCGACGTCGCACCGGAGCTGTTGGAAGCGGCGCGCACCGGCCCGCAGCGGCTGCGGCTGGTCGGCCACGCGCGGCGCGAGCAGGGCCGCGTGCGCCTCACCGTCGCCCCCGAACTGGTCGCCCCCGGCGATCCGCTCCACGCCGCCGACGGCGCCGAGAAGGCGATCACCTTCACCAGCGGCGACTTGGGCCCCCTCACCGTGCTCGGCGGCGCCAGCAGCCGCCGCGGCACCGCCTCGGCGCTCCTCAGAGACCTGCTGGCGGCGGCGCGCGCGCGGCGCTGAAAGCCGCCGGCGTCGCGGCCGCACAGGTGGCGGGGGGAAAACGGCGGACGGATCCGCACCCTCCGCCCCTCCGCCCCGCCGCAAGCCGCCGCCCAAAGCCGCCGCCGCCCGCCGCCTAAGCGACTCACCACGCTCCCGCGTACAACGCGGCGATGCAGGACTCGCCCCCATCGGCTGGCTCGCGCGCGGACCGCGGCGGATCGCTCGATCCGCTGTTGGCGGCGGCGGCGGCGGGTGAGGCCGACGCGATCGCGCAGCTCTACGTGCGCGAGCATCCGCTGGTCTGGAAGCTCTGCCTCGGCTTCCTCGCGCAGCGCCACGAAGCGGACGACGCCGCGCAGGACGCCATGCTGCAACTGATCGACCGACTGCGGAGCTTCGACCCGCGCCTCCCGTTCGCGCCGTGGCGCAACGCCGTCGTCCTGAATCACTGCCGCGATCGGCTGCGCCGCCGCGATGCGCGCGCCCGCGCCGAGCAGCGCGCCGCCGAGGAGCTGCCGCTGCGGCCGCTCCCCTCGCCGAGCAGCGCCGCCGAGCGCGGCGAGGTGCAGGAGCTGGTCACCGCGAGCCTCGCCCGCCTCGCGCCGCGCGAGCGCGAGGTCTTCGTGCTGCACGACCTGCAGGGCGAGCCGAGCGCGACGGTCGCCGCCTCGCTGTCGATCGCCGAGAGCACCGTGCGCGTGCTGCTGATGACGGCGCGCCGCCGACTGCGCGAGCTGCTGGCGCCGCGCCTGGCGCTGCGCGACGCCGCAAGCCTGCCGCGAGGGGCGACGCCATGACCGACCCCGTCGACGACTCCTTCGAGCCGCCGCTCGACGCGCTGGCAGCGGCATGGGGCGCGATCGAGCCGCCCGCGCCGACGGCGCCGCTCGGCGCGCCCGACGCGACGACGCGCGCGGCCGTCGACTGGATGGCGCGCGCGTGGCAAGCGACCGCAGAGCCGCCCGCGCCGCGGCTGCCGTGGCGGCTGCGCGCTCGCCCGCTGCTGCGCCACGCGACGCCGTTCCTCGCCACCGCCGCGGCGCTGCTGCTGTGGGTGCGGTTTGCGGCGACGGATCTCTCCCGGATCGAGACGCCGCCCGCCGAACCGCTCGTCGCGCTGTCCGCCTCGATCCCGATCACCCACGTCGCGGCCGATCGCACCGAGCTGCGCTCCGGCCGCGTCCGCCTCATCCTTCTCACGCCGCCGGAGCCGCCCCCGGTCCCCGGCCCTTCGCAGGAGTCGCCTCGATGAACCGTTCCTACCGCCGGCTCTCCGCCGCCACGTGGACCGCCACGTGGACCGTCGCGTTCGCCGCCACGGTCGCCACCGCGGTCACCGCATCGGCCGCCCCCACGCCGGCCGCTCCATTCGCGGCTGCGCCATTCGCCGCCGCGTCGCCGCGCACCGCTCCGCTGCTGGCGCCGATCGCACGGCAGGAGCGCGGGAAGTCGCCGACCGCCGCACCCGCACCGGCACCCGCGCTCGCGCCGCTCGGCACCTGCCCGGCCATCGACGAGCGCGACGCGGTGCTGACGACCTACATGCCCTCCTACCTCGATGTCGCCACCCTCGAAGCGCTCGCCAACGATCTGTTCGGCGGGCTCCTGACGGTCGAGCAATGGGACAACGATCGAGAGCTGGTGGTGAACCGAACCAAGGTCGACCAGTTCCTCACCTTCGGGCGCAGCCTGCTGATCCGCAACAGCGCCGCCCACGCCGCGCAGATCGTCGCCACGCTGCGCGAATTCGAGGAGCGCGAACAGCAGGTCGACGAGAGGGAGCAGGAGGAGGCGCAGCGCCAACTCGCGGTCCAGCAGGCCACCAACGAAGCGTCGGGCGGAGTCTTCAGGGAAGCCAAGCGGATCACTCGCGAGTTCCGGCCGCGCCACGTGCCGCTCGCGCTGCTGCAGCAGGCGCTCCAGCCGTTCGAACGCTTCCTGGTCGTCGGCATCAACGAGCAGCGCCCGAACTTCAACTGGATCGTGCCCGCGAACCTGCTGCTGGTCGAGGAGAAGGCCGAGCGACTCGAGGAGATCGCCACGCTGATCGAACGGATCGATCGCCCTGCGCCGCAGCTGCAGGTGACCGCGCTGATCCTCCAATCGAACCCGCTCGGCACCGCCGCGGGCGGCACGGCCGATCTGCCCGGCGAGTTGGGCGAAGCGCTTGCGCTGATGGCGCCGAGCGCCGAGTTCAGCGTCCTCTCCTCTGCCGTGCTGCGCTGCACCGTCCGCCCCGATCGCCGCTGCCGGCTGAGCTCGTCGGAAGACCTGAGCAAGAGCGTCGCCAGCGAGCCCGCGGCGCACCGCGCCGGCCTGCCGCCGGCCAGCAACCCGTCGCGTTGGGAGCTCAGCTTCGCGCCGGCCGCGTTCGACGCCGAGCACGGCACGCTGGAACTCTCCCAGTGCAACTTCGAGCTGCAGCGCGCGCAGAGCCATGGCGCGCAGGCCTCGAGCAGCGCGAACCAGTCGTTCGAGACGGAGTTCACCGCGGCGATCGGCGAGTGGACCGTGATCGGCGCCGTTGGAGCGCAGCCGGTCTTCGTCGCGCTGCGGCTCGATCCGGTGAGCGACCCGCACGGCAACGCGCCGCCGAAGGCGACCCCGCCCGGCGGCCGCTGATCGCTCGCGGTCGTGCACGCTCCGCGCGCGTGCACGACCGCGGCCTCGTTCAGGAATCGCCGCTGCCGCCCTTGTCGCGCAGCCCGAAGAGGTTGCCGATGCCGTCGATCGCCTCGAACAGGCCGATGCCGACGAACCAGTAGTCGCGATCGTCATCGGCGCCGAGGTTGACGCCGCCGCCCACCTTCACGATGTCGTGGAAGAGGCTCAGGTGGGCGCCGACGCCCGGCTGGAAGCTCTCGTCGTCGGTGCTGATGGCGACGACGCTCAAGCCGACGCCCGGATCGAAGAGCTGCCACGCGTCGACCCATCCGCTGTCGTCGAGCGTGTCGCGCCGCCGCCAGTGCATCGTCCACGCCGCCGACGGCGCGGTGCGGAAGTGGTCGGTGCCGCGCTGCGAGATGAACGCCACGTCGGCCGACAGGTCGCTCACCAGCCCGAAGCGATCGACCACGAAGGTGCGCGTGGCGCGGCGCTTCACCTCGTAGTCCTCCGGACCCTCGCCAACCTTGCGCACCAGTTCAGCGACGACGTCGACCTCGTGGCCGCGATCGGCCAGCGACCGATCGAGCTTCACCGTGGCCGGCGCGAGGTCGTCGAGCGCGCGCGGCCGCGCCGGCGCCTCGATGCCTTGCGTCGCGCGGCGCACCACCTCGGGCGTGAGGCGCTCCTCGATCAGCGTCACGAGCCCGTGCAACGGCGCGAGGTCGGCCCGCAGCTTCTCGAGCTCGGCGAGGAAGCTCTCCTTCGTCTTCCCCACCTCGTCCTCGATGGTCGCGACCTTCCCCTTCAGCGCCTCGACGGCGAACTCGCCGAGCGCCGCGACGCCGTCGACCAGCGCCGCTCGCGCCGGCGCCTCGACCAGCTTCCGCGCCGACTGCGCCAGCGCGCCGATCTCCTTGCGCACGCCGAACCAGTCGGCGATCGAGCGGTCGCGTCCCAGCGCCGCCAACTCGCGCATTTGCGCCACCAGCGCCTCGATCGCCCCCACCTGCTGCTGCAGCGCCTTGAGCTTCGCCTGGCGCGGGTCGGTCGACTCGGCGATCGCCTTCTCGAGCAGCGCCGTGAAGCTCTCGAAGCCCGCCCCGCCCGCCGGCAGCGCGAAGGTCGCCAGCAGCGCGTCGCGCGCATCGACCAGCCGATCGCGCAGCGCGTCCCACCGCTCCTTCAGCTCGAGCTTGGCACCCGGATCGCCGCCCGCGAGATCGAGCAGCGCGTCGATCGCCTCGAGCTCGCGCTTCAGCTGCGCCCGCTCGGCCGGGCTGCCGAACGAGAGGCGCGGCGGCTTGCCGGAGTAGGACTCGCCGGAGTCGTCGTAGTTCTCCACCGGCAACAGCGACTGCTCCTCGCCCGAATGGAGCAGCGCGCGCACGCGCAGCCCCCACTCCGACTTGCCCGCTGCACGCTCCGCCTCGAGCTTCGCGCGACGCGCCTCGTACTGCGCAGCGAGCCGTTCGAGCTCGGCGCGCACGCGCGTCTCGATCCACGCGAGGTCGAGGCGAGCATCCTTGGGCACCGCCTCGGCCAGCGCGTCGCCGACGCGCAGCTCGAGCGCTTCCCCCGCGAGGCCCGGCTCCTTCTCCAGCGCCTCGGCGCGCGCGAGCCCCGCGACTAGCTCCATCAGCGCGAGCCGCTGATCGGCCTCGCGCCGCAGCAGCTGCTGGGTCGTCTCGATGGTCGTCTCGTCCAGCGTCCCGCGCTCCTTCGCCTCGAGCGCTTTCGTCAGCGCCACCGCCGCCTCATCGGCCAGCGCCCGCGCGTTCGCCACGGCGCTCGGCACCGCCTCCAGCACCTCGAGGCGCGCCTGCTCGGCCGGCGTCATGCCGGTGCCGGCGGTCGTGTCGGCGAGCAGCGCGCCGATCGCCACCGGATCGGGCGTCACGCGCAGCTCGCTCTTGTAGTCGACCTCGGGGCGGTGGTGAGACGGCGGCAGCGCGATGGCGCCACGCCGCTCGGTCAGCTCGACGAAATCGAGCGCCTTCAGCAGCGGGTCGGTCGCGTCCCGCTCCTGCACGTTCGCGCAGCCCGCCGCGATCCCCGCCACCGCCAGCGCGACCAGCCGCACCGCCGTCCGTGCTCCCGCTCCGCAGCGCATCGCTCAGCCCCCCGCCTTGGTGAACGCCTTCTCGACCCAGAACTTCTGCGCCGCCTTCGCCGCCGAGAGCGTCTCGACCACCTTGTCGTCGAGGCCGACGAAGGCCGCGGCGACTCCGGCCGGTGCGTAGGCCGCCTTCTGCTTGGCGTCGAGCACCTTCACGTCGCGCACCCAGACGACGGTGCGGCGCAGCGGATCGAGCGCGGCGCGCGCGGAGCCGACCTCGATCACCTTGTCGATCTCGGCCCCTTCGCCGCTCACCACCATGACGGCGGCGAACGGGTCGTCGATGCAGGCGGCGAGCTTCGCCTGCGCCTCTGCCTTGCCGTCGGGCTCGCTGCTGCGGGGGAGGAGGACGACGCTCATGGGTGGGCTCCTTCGCGAGGTTGGAAGTGGGAGAGGAGCGGCGCTCGAACGTGCCGAACCGCCGGTCCGAGCCGTCGGCCCCAGCGGGGACGGCTCCATCCGTTGCAGCGGATGTTGCGCTGGGATGAAACGGAGCCGCCGAAGATTCTGGCGCCAGCGGCATCACCGGGTCGGCGCGGCACGGCCAGCGGGGCGCGAGCCACGGGTCCGCCGCGCCCGCGAACGCCGCCCTCGCGGCGAGCGCGCACGACACGGAGAATCGGGCCATGCGCGAGCTCTACGACCGCCTCGTCCGCACCCACCACGCCGCCGTCTGGAGCAGCGCCTGGCGCATCGTCCGCAACGACGCCGACGCGCACGACGTGACGCAGGAGGTCTTCCTGCAGGTGCTGCGGAGGGGCGACGAGATCGCGCGGAGCGACGCCCCCGAACGGGTCTTGCGCTGGCTCGCCGCGAAGACGGCGCTCGCCCACCTGCGCGCCGGCCGCAACCGCCAGCGCCGCGAGGAGCACGTGGCGATGGGACGACCCGAGCACGACGATCCGAAGGGGGCCGACCACGGCGGAGTGCGCGGCGCGGAGCAGCGCGAGCTGGCCGACGCGGTGCGCCGTTGCGTCGCCGAGCTGCCCGACGAGCTGCGCCTCGCCACCACGCTGCGCTTCGCGGAGGGGTTCACCTTCGCGCAGCTCGGCGAGTGCATGGGCGTCGCCGAGCCGACCGCGTTCGAGCGGGTGAAGAAGGCGGTGGCGCAGTTGCGCGCGCGTCTTACGCAGCTCGGCCATGCAGGGATCGCCGTCGAGGTGGAGCAGTGGCTCGCCCGCAGCGAGCCGATCGCGGTGCCGAGCGGCCTCGCGGCGAGCCTGCTCGCGCTCAGCGCCAGCGGGGCGGGGATCGCGGCGGGGAGCGCCGTAGCCGCGACCACGGCGGTTGGAAGCGCGACCGCCGCGGGCGCTGCCGGGAGCGCCTTCGCCGGCAAGGGGCTCGCGCTGGCGGCAGCGGTTCTGGTGTTCGGCAGCGGTGCTTGGCTGTGGAAGACGACGCACACCCCCGCCGACCCCACCGCCGCCTCCGCGACGCCACCCCTCGCGAGCGCTGCCGCCGACGACGCGCGCAGCGAGCCCGGCCGCGACGCGCTCGACGGCTCCCGAGTGGCCGACCCGTTGCCCGCCGCCTCGCGCACCGCCCTCGCGCCCACCGACGATCGCGAGCGGCCCTCCGCCGCCACCCGCGGCGACTTCCTGCGGAGCTCGCTCGGCACGCCGCCGCTGGGGCACGGCAGCGACCTCACCCTGCCGGTCGCCACGGCGACGCTCACCGGCACGATCGTCGACGAGGCGCGCCGCACCATCGCGGGCGCCCGCATCGTGGCGCGCTCGTCGGAGCTGGTCGGCAAGGGCGACGTCTGGATCGCCGAAGCGGAGAGCGGCCCCGACGGCGCCTTCGCGCTGCGCGTCGCCATCGCCGATCCGCTCCACGAGCAGGGCTACCGCCTCACCATCACCCATCCCGACCTGCTGCCGCACGCGACCGACCGCATCGCGGTCACCGCCGACGCGACGCGCGCGCTCGGCTCCATCGCCACGCGGCGCGTGCAGGCCGAACGGGCCGGCGACTACACGCTCGCGGTGCGCGTGCGCGATGCCGAGGGGCGTCCCGTCGAAGGGGCGTGGGTGCGCGTCTACCGACAGCTGCTCGCCGACGGCGAAGCGGCGCCCGAGGAGGCGCGGGCCGCCATCGCGAAGTTCGAGACGCAAGCGGCGTGGGAAGGGGGCGCGCGCACCGACGGCAGCGGCCTCGCGAAGATCGACGGCCGGCGGCTCGGCGCGAAGTGGCTGGTGGTCGAAGCGCGGCCGGTCGGCCAACCGTCGCTGCGCACTCGCTGCGAGGTCGGCTTCACCGGCTGGCAGGAGCACGACGTCGTGCTGCCGCTCGCCCATTCGATCGAGGGGCGCCTCGTGCTGCCGCCGGGCGTCGACGCGACCGTGCTGGCGCGACCGGGCGCCGCGACGATCGAGGCGATCAGCGCCAGCGACAGCGATCCCTACGTCGGCACGCTCGACGGCGACGGCCGCTTCACGATCGGCGGCTTGCCGGCGGGCCCCTACCGCGTCGCCTGCCGCGTCGCCGCCGCCGCGCGCCTCTCGCCGGCCGCGCAGTTCGACGTGCCGGCCGGAAGCCGCGACGTCGCGCTCGAGCTGAAGGCGGTCGACGACCTCGCCGCGCACGGCCACCACCTCGCCGAGGTGCACGGCCGCGCGGTCGATGCACGCAGCGGCGCGCCGGTCGCGTGCGAGTGGGAGTGCCTCCCGGTGCCGACGACCGATCTCGAGGTGCTGCGCCGCGACCACTTCGCCACGCTGCTCGCACCGCGCGCGCCGGTGCAGACGCTGCAGCAGAGCGAGCTCTTCGCCGACCCGTCGGCCCGCGAAGGCGAGACGCTCGAGGAGGCGCTCGAACGCGTCGCTCGCAGCGTGGCAGTCAACGGCTCGACGGCGAGCGGCGCGGACGGCACGGCGCTCGCCGCGCCGACCGAGCAGCACACGACCGGCCTCGAAGCGGGCTGCTACGTCGTGCGCGTGCGCGCGGAGGGGTATGCGACGGCGCTCTCGGAGCCGTTCGAGTTGGGGCCGCGGACGCTGAAGCGCGACGTCGTCGTGCGGCTCGCAGCGCCGGCCCGCGTGATCGGTCGCGTGGTCGACGACGCGGGCGCACCGCGCTCGATCGCGGTGGTGGTGGCGCTGGCGCCGGCCGCCGATGCCGCGACGCGGGAGGCGGAGCTCGCCGCGCTGGCGACGCAGCTGCGCGGCGACGGGCGCGGCTACCTCTGGGCGGTCCAGTGGGTGCGCGCCGGGCCAGACGGCCGCTTCACGCTCGACGGGCTCACCCCCGGCTTCGACTACGAGCTGGCCGTGCTGCCGATCGGCGGCCCGGCGCTGCGCCGCGCCCCGCTGCGCCTCGCCCCCGGCGCGACCGAGGAGCTCGGCGACTGGTCGGCCGATGCGTGACTCGCGCGGCGTTCCCGCGCTCCAAGGAGGGAGAGCCTCGTCCCCCTCGTCGGAGCCGTCCATGCCGCCACCGCTCGCCGCCGACGAGCCGCTCGATCCGGTCGAGCGGCTCTTCCTCGAGTTCCTCGCCGCGCAGGAGCGCGACGGCGCCGAGGAGTTCGAGGCGTTCGTCGCTCGCCATCCCGACCACGCGGCGGCGCTGCGCCGGATGCAGGCCGACTGGCTCGAGGCGGCGCGCGTGCTGCCCTCCGCCAAGCCCGCGTCGAGCGAACCGCCCGTGGCGCCGCCGCCCGCGCCCGCCGAGCCGCTGCGCATCGAGAGCGACGAGGAGTCGCTGCGGCTCGAGTTCGCCGGCGACCTGGTGCGTCGGCTGCTCCACCACCGCGGGCCGTCCGATCGCTACGAGCTGCGCGCGGAGATCGGCCGCGGCGGGATGGGGGCGATCTGGAAGGTGCACGACCCCCACCTGCGCCGCCGCCTCGCGATGAAGGTGATCCTCGCGCGGCGCGGCCACGCGAGCGCCGCCGACCGCTCGCGCGCGATGCACCGCGCGCTGGCCCGCTTCCTCCAGGAGGCGCAGATCACCTCGCAGCTCGAGCATCCGGGCATCGTGCCGGTGCACGACCTCGGCATCGACCACGAGGGGCGCGTCTACTTCACGATGCGGCTGGTGCGCGGCCGCGACCTGCGCGCGCTGATCCACGCCGCCGAGGAGGACGCCGAGGTGCTGCCGCGCGCAAAGGCGCTCGGCGTGCTGATCAAGGTGTGCGAAGCGGTCGCCTACGCGCACAGCCGCGACGTGATCCATCGCGACCTGAAGCCGGCCAACGTCATGGTCGGGCCGTTCGGCGAGGTCTACGTGATGGACTGGGGACTCGCGCGCGTGGTTGGCCACGACGACGCGCACGCGGGCGACCTGCCGACCGGCGATTCGGGCGCGGGGATCTGGAGCGAGGTGCGCGAGTTCAGCGGCAAGACGCCCGGCTCGCCGCTGCTGACGCGCGACGGCCAGGTGCTCGGGACGCCGCACTACATGGCCCCCGAGCAGGTGCGCGGCCGGATCGGCGAGGTCGGCAAGCCGGCCGACGTCTACGCGTTGGGCGCGATGCTCTACGAGCTGCTCGCCGGTCGCCCGCCTTACAGCGACGCGAGCGAGCAGGGGCCGATCGCCATCGCGGAGGCGGTCGAGGCGGGACCGCCGACGCCGCTCGCCGAGCGCGCGCCCGACGTGCCCGCGGAGCTCGCCGCGATCTGCGCCAAGGCGATGCACCGCCGGCCGTCGAAGCGCTACGCGACGCCGCTCGAGCTGGCGCGCGAGGTCGAGCGCTACCTCGACCACCGCCCGGTCGAGGCGCACCTGCCGTCGGTGGCCCATGTCGTCCGCCTCGCGATCGAGCGCAACCAGAGCCTCGCTGCCACCCTCGCCGCCGCCGTCGTGGTGCTGTCGAGCGGCGGCAGCTTCGCGTGGTGGAAGCACCGCGAACAGCAGGCGGAGGTGCAGGCGAAGGAGCGGGAGGTGGCGACGCTCGGCGGCGTCGGAACGGCGATCGCGCTGGCGGGCGCGCCCGCTCCTGATCTGCCGTGCGCGCCCGCGTCGCGACCGCAGCTCGAGCTCTGGCTAGAGCTCGCGCAGCGCGTCGTCGACGACTCCGCCGCGCAGGCCGCGCTGCTCGAGCAGTCCCGCGCCGCGGGCGATGCGGCTCAGGTCGCGCTGCTGGAGCAAGGGGCAGCAGCGACGGAACAGCTGCGCGATTCGCGCATCCCGTGGATGCGGCAGTGGTCGAAGCGCATCGACGACGTCGAGCGGATCAGCCTGCGCGACTCGACCGAGCGCTGGGACGCCGCGCGCCGCGCGATCGCCGCCTCGCCGCGCTACGGCGGGCGCGAGCTGGCGCCGCAGCTCGGCCTCGTCCCGCTGCGCGAGGACCCCGCGAGCGGCCTTTGGGAGTTCTGGCACGTCGCGTCGGGCAGCGAGCCACGCCTGCCGTCCGATGGCGCGGGGCCCTACGAGTACGCCGACGACGCCGGCATCGTGCTGGTGCTGATCCCGGGCGGGGAGCACGAGATCGGGCGCGCGCGGCCGCCGGGTGCCGTCGATCGCCGTGGACGCGCGACGCTTGCGCCGTACTTCATCGCGAAACACGAACTGACTCAAGCGCAGTATGTCGCGCTGATGGGCGAGAACCCGTCGACCTACTCGATCGGTCGCGTGACCAACGAGGCCGACGTGAAGACGGGGCGACCACCGCTCGCGGTCACCGGACGCCATCCCGTGGAGGGCGTCAGCTGGACCGACGGAGCGCGACTGCTGCGGCGCGCGGCGCTGCGCTATCCGACGCTCGCCGAGTGGGAGGTGGCCGGTCGCGGCGGCGGCGGTGATCTCCGCTGGTGGGACGAGGGGCGCGCTCTTGTCGACGAGGGCGGCGTTGCGAGCGGCACTCCGTGGGATGGATTCGCGGGCGGCCAGGGGCGCGAGAACCTGGTCGACGAGTCGACGGACCGCAACTGCGGTCCGTGGGAGGGCGTCGCGAAATGGGACGACGGCTGGCCGCGCCCCGCGCCGGTCGGCACCTTCGCCGCGAACGGGTTCGGGCTGCACGACGTGCTGGGGAACGTGAGCGAGTGGGTCGTCGATCCGCGTCGATCGAGCGACGGCCGCGTCACTTGGCGCTACCACGCCGGCGGCAACTGGTCGGCGCTCTTCCCGGAAGGGGCGACGCTCACCTTCCCGAGCTGGCTGCGCGACCACGAGTCGAACTCGAGCCTCGGGCTACGCGCCGCGCGCGACGTCGAGTGACCGTCGCGCGCGACGCGCGGTTCACCCCGCGAGCTTGTGCACGAACCAGCCGGCCGCGAAGCCAAGCGCGAGCAGCCCGCCGCCGAGCAGCCACGGCAGGAGTGCGGCGAGGTTGTTCGGCAAGCCGTCTCCGCCCGGACGGCGCACGACGACGCTGACGACGCCGCCCTTCTGGTCGTTCGGCACGATCGAAGGCACGCCACCGACGAGGCCGACTTCGACCAGCTTCCGGTGGTGATCGTTGGGGAAGCCCGGTTGCGCCGGGTTGCCGGGGGTCGGCTTGTAGTCGTGGAAACCGGGACCGTAGCCGATGACGCGCCACGGGTCTTGCGGATCCTCGTTCGCGGCCAACTCGTCCATCCAACCCTGCTCGAGCACCGCCCAGAACAGGTAGTAGGGAGTTGCCCAGACCACCCGCACGCGAAGACGCCGCCCCATCGGTTGATAGGGCATCAACGCGTTCAGCTCCGCGAGGCTCTTGCCCGCGATCACCGATTCGTTGGGCAACGCGTAAACCTGGGCCGGCACCTGCACGAACGGCTCCGCGCCATCGTCCTTCGCCTCCCGCGCGCCGCTCACGACGCGCCCCAGATGGCGAACCCGCCCACGAGCCCCGCCGCGAGGCCGACCAGCGCACCGAGCAGCACGAGCCGCACGCGGCCGTTGAGGAACTCGCCGTCGCCGCCCGGCGGCTTCACCACCACGCTGACGACGCCCCCCTTCTCGCTGTCGGGGACTTCGGCGCCACCCGCCGCGGCGTCGGCGCAGAACTTCTTCTCGATCAACTTGCGGCCCGCGTCGTTCGCGTAGCCGGGATCCTGCGCGCTGAGCCCGTAGCTCTTGAAGCCCGGGCCGTAGCCGACGACGCGCCACTCCTTCGGATCGGAGATTCGGTCGGCCCACTCTTCGATCAGCTCGCCGTCCTTCGCGTAGAGGACGCGCGCGCGCAGGTGGCCCGACTTGAAGGGCGCCGTCTCCTGCAGCTCGGCGAGCGACATCCCTTCGCCCTTCTCGGTGTCGGGCAGCGGACAGCTGCACGCCTCGACGAGCGTGCACTTCGCCGCGTCGCTGCCGCTCCCGGGCGGCGCTGGCGCTGGTGCCGGCGGCGGCTGCGGCGTCGTGCCGCCGCTCGTCGCTGCCATCGATCGCTCGCGACCGTTCCGATCGTTCTCCATCGCTCGCACTCCTCGAGGCCGCGTCCGTGCGCCGCCGTCACGACCCCTTCGTGCCGCGGCTCCGGCTCGTGAACCTCGTCGTCTGGCCTGCTCCGTACGGCGTGCGCCCCGCGATGGTTGCGTCCGGCGGCGGCGCGCCTAACTTCCTCCGACGCCTGCCCGGCCGCCCCACTCACGGAGCAGGCCATGCCCAGCCGTCCCTCCTGCGCGCGGCGCCTCCTCGGTGCCGTGCTGCACCGTCGTTCGCTCGCGCCGCTCTCCTTCGTCGCCGCGTCGCTGCTGTTCCAAGTGGCGGCCCCCTTCGCTGCGCCGGCGCGCGCGCAGGTCTACGCCGTCTTCCTGAAGGACCCGAAGTCGGCCAAGCGCTACGCCGGCCACGTCGTCGAGGTGAACGGGCAACCGGCCGTCGTCGGCGAGGCGAAGGCGGGCATCAAGTTCGAGAACGGCCGCATCAACTACCAGGGCGACAAGGGGACGAACGAGCTCTGGGTGGTCGACACCGCCGATCCCGCCGCGGTGCCCTACCAGCTCGAGGGCTCCGCCTATGTCCCAAGCGCGAAGAAGGGCGGCACCGTCACGCTGACGGGCAGCCAGATCGCCAACATCCAGTACCTCCTCCCGAAGCACAGCCTCTTCGGCCTCGCGCGCGAGCATGCGATCCGCCGCGCCGCCGCCACCGAAGCGGCCACCCGCCGCGACGCCTTCAAGGCGGGCAGCGCCGAATGGTCGGCCGCCCACGTCCGCTACCTCGGCGAGCTGCGCCAGCTCCACACCTGGCTCGACTCGACCTGCTTCCCCGAGGCGGCGAAGAAGCTCGCGGCCGAGATCGACAAGCAGGGCAAGCAGGTGGCGAAGGAGGCGCGCGCGCAACGCCTCTCCGCGGCGCTCGCCTCGATCACGCTGGTGCCGACGCCGCTGCGGCTGGTGGAGCTCGGCAAGACGCTCGCGCCGAACTCCACCTTCAAGGTGCAGGAGAGCACCCACCTGCGCTTCACCTACGACGACGCGCTCGGCGACGAGCAGGTGAAGGCGCTGCTGGTGCTGGCCGAGCAGATGATCGACGGCTTCCGCGGCGAGTTCGTCGACCCGTGGCTCGGGGAGGAGTTCCTCGACACGATCCCCGACACGCGCTTCATGGAGTTCTGGTTCGGGCCCGAGGAGAAGAACGCCCACGAGCGCTTCCTCACCGACTGGTACGGCGTCAGCTGGGGCAACCACAAGGAGCAGCGCATCGCGGCGATGTCGGGCCGCTACCGCCGGAACGACGTCACCGAGTACCTCGACTACTGGAAGATCGCCGACAACAAGGACTTCGACGCGATCGTCGCCCACCAGCTCGGCCACGTGCTGGCGAACCTCCACTTCAATCAGGGGAGGAAGGGCGACCTGCCCCACTGGATCGAGGAGGGGGTCGGCTACTGGCTGGCGCTCTCCTACCTCGGCAAGAACGGCGTCACCTGCAAGGAGTTCAAGCAGCAGGAGTACGCCAAGTCGGGCGGGAACCAGGTCGAGCGGTCGGTGCTGCTCGGCGAGACCGAGCAGTTCACGCAGATGGCGCTCGACCACGGCCGCCCGGTCGACGCGCTGCTGCTGCTGTCGCTGTCGCAGATGGAGGACGGCGACCTCGCCAAGTCGTGGAGCTTCTTCGAGTACGTCGGCTCCGTCGAGGAGAAGCGCGGGCAGCTCTGGCTGCGCGCGCTGTGCGATCTGTACGCGGAGGGCAACGCCGGCATGGCGAGCTACCGCGCGAAGAGCGAGGCGCTCTTCGACGTGAAGGGCGAGGACGTCTTCAAGCTGCTCGACGGCCGCTGGAAGGCGCGCGCCGAGCAGGTGCAGAGGAGCGGAGCTCCGCCGAAGAAGAAGTGACGGGGCGAAGTGCCGGTCAGCGCGCCGGCGGCGCCACCTCGCGGATCACCGCGCCGCGCTCGTCGTGGAGGACCAGCACGGCGTAGCGCATCGCGCCGGCGTCGGGATCGTCCGACACCGATGCGTAGTCGAAGCGGCCGCGCAGGTCGGTGTAGCCGTCCTTGTGGAAGCGCACCGTGCCGTCCCTCAACTTGGCGAAGCACTTCACGTAGGTGCGCGCGAGCGGGACGCGGCTGCCCGGCTCGGTCACCGCGACCTGCCCGAACGACTCGAGGAACTGCACGTCGAGCGCGTTCGAGAACCAGGTGCGCGAGCGGGCCAGCCCGCCGGCGCGCACCTCGACGCGCACGTTGCGGGTGCGCAGCGCATCGGGCAGCTCGAAGGCGATCTCGCCGCCGGCCGCCGGCAGGTCGCGCGTCTCGCGCAGGCTCGGCTGCACGAAGATCGACGCCGCGCCGTCGCCCGCCGCGAACGGCTGCGACGAGAAGGCGAACTCGACGTCGAGCGGGTAGCAGCGCACCTCGCAGCGCGCCAGGTTGCGCGAGCGGATCAGGAAGCGCCCTCCCTCCTGCACCAGGTCGAGCGCCGGCGCGCGGGCCGCCAGCGCATCCCCGCTCACCCCCTCGTCGACGCGCGCCTTGCCAGCCGCCTCGTCGAGCTGCGCCAGCACGTCGGCGAACCGCGCGCGCCAATGGGGCAGCGGATGGTCGCGGTGGCGCTCCGCCAGCGCGCGCGCCGTCGCGACGTCGCCGGTGAAGAAGCCGAGGTAGGCCGCCAGGTAGTCGTGCTGCAGCTTCTCGCGCACCTGCGCCGCGTCGACCCGCGCGAAGGCGGCGAGCGCCTCGGCGACGCGATCCTGCAGCGCCAGGTAGTAGGTCACCTCGAGCCACTCCTCGCTCCCGAGCTGCTTCAGGTAGGAGAGGCGGCGCGTCAGCTCCGACCACTGGCCGGCGAGGTCGCCGTTGGTGATCTTCCGCTCGCCCGCGAACGGGTGGGCGCGCGACAGCACCAGCGGATCGAGCTCGAGGTGGCGGTAGCTGCCGCGCTCGACCGGATCGATGTCGAGCAGCGGCGACTGCAGCGGCCCGCCGCACGCCGCGACGAAGCCGTCGTTCGCGCGCAGCAGCTCGCGCAACGCCGCCACGTCGCCGTGGACGAGCGCGTAGCTCCAGAGCGTCGCGTCAAAGCGATGGGCCGCGCGCAGCTTCGCGATCGCCGCCGCGAAGAAGTCGCGCTCCTTCATCCGCCACGCGATGCGCGCCAGGTCGTGGCGCTGCAGGTTCGCGCGGTCGAGGAAGGCGAGCACCTCGGCGGCGCTCCCCTGCTGCGAGACGTGCTCCCACGAGGTCGTGTCGACCGTGGTCGGCCGCGCGACGACGTCGAGCGTGCGCGGCGACGCGAAGGCCGCGAGCTTCCCGCCCTCCGACGCGTGCGCCGGGTAGTGGGCGAAGCGGCCGGTGACCGGGAAGTAGAAGGCGTACTCGAGCGCCTGGGTCGCGTAGGGCGCGAGCGCCACCACCACCGAGCGCGTCGCGTGGCTGCGCGCGACCGGGATCGCGCCGGCCGGCACCTGCAGCAGCACTTCCGCGGTGCGCGCCGACGAGGTCGGGTTGGTCACCACCACTTGGCAGCCGTAGGCGACGTCGGCGAGGAACTCGCCGGTGACGAAGGCGTCGCGCCGCTCGCTCCCCTCGTAGCGCCAGCGGTCGTCGACCCGGAAGAAGTTCTGGCCGATCAGCAGCGGCGCCGCATCGGCCGCCAGCGCGCTCTCCTCCAGTTCCTTCCGCACCAGCAGCAGCGGCGTCGCCGCGCGCAGCGTGCGCCGGCCATCGCCCGCCACCACCTCGTGCTTCCCCGCCTCGAACGGCAGGTCGAGCAGCGCCAGCGCGAAGAGCATCTCGAGCAAGCTGCCCGACGCCTCCACCACCGACGGCGAGACGAACGGCCGCTCGGGCGCGCGCAGTGCGTAGTCGAGCCAGAAGAGGTTCGGCGCCACGAGGCCGGCGATCGGCTCGCGCGGATCGCGGTGCCAGTAGTCGTGCTCGATCAGCAGGCGCGTGGCGTCGACGCCGCGGTAGAGGCGCTGCGCACGGCGGCGATCGGAGAGTTCGCGCGAGAGCTCCTCGACTAGCCCGGCTCGCTCCCTGTCGCCCCCCTCGCCGTCCTCCGCGTAACCGAGCGACCGGAGCTCGTCGAGCTGCGCGTTCTTGTCGTCGGCGGCGTCCTTGAACTTCGCTTCCTCCTTCTCGTGCTCCGCGCGCGACTCGGCCGGCGCATCGCCTTTCGCCGGCGCGCCGGCGGTGGCCGGCCGCATCGCCCGCCCACCGCCACCGGTCGGTGCCCCCGGTGCCCCCGCCGGCGGCGCGGCCTGCGCTGCATCGGCCACCGGAGCTTGGAGCTTCTTCAGCAGCTCCGGCAGCTCCTCGCGCAGGTCGTTCACCCGCAGCGCGAGGTCGAAGAGACGGTCCGCTCGCTGCCGATCGAGCGGCACCAACTCGTGCTGCTCGCGGACGAGGCGCGCCACGCTCGCGCGCTCCGCGCCGCCGAGCCGCTCGGCCAGCAGCAGCCGCTCGATCAGGTGGAGCCGCGCGAAGGCGGTCGGCTCGAGGAAGCGCTGCAGCTCCTCGCCGAGCAGGTAGCGGTCGAGGAAGGTCGGCGCCTTCTTGTGGGCCAGCGACGGCTGCACCACCTCGGCGAAGAAGGCGGGATCCTTGCGGCTCAAGAAGAAGGCGAGCTCGTGGCAGGCGTTCGCGCCGTAGAGCTCGCGCTTCTCCTCGGCCGCCAGCTTCGGCCACTCGAGCAGGAAGGCGAAGCGGGTGAGCGACCCGTCGCCGCTGATCGCCTGCAGCAGCCGCCACGCGGCGGAGAGCGAGTCGTGCACCTCGACCTCGGCCGCGCCGCCGTCGAGCAGCGTCGCCGTCGCGCCCGCCTCGAGGAACTCGATCCGCTTGCTCTGCACGAAGTGGCGCGCGCCGTCGATCGCCGCCGCCAACCGGCGAGGCCGCGGGACGAGCGGCGCCGCCGGCAGCGCGATCTCGCGCGCCAGCGCCTGCTCGCCATCGAGCGCCACCACCGCGACGCGCTGCGCGTCGCCAAGGTCAGCGCGCTTCACGCGGACGACGCCGTCGGCGCCCGGCACGAGGTTGGCCAGCACGACGGCGCCGCGCGGCAGCCAGTCGACGTTGGCGTAGGCACCCGGATGGGGTCCGGCGGCCTCGCGCTCCTCGCCGCGCCGCTTCCCCGCCGCCCCGCCGCCGCGCGCCGCCTTCCGCGCGGCCCCGAAACCGCCGCTGCCGTCACCGACGCCGAGCGAGTCGTTCTCCGACTCCTCGTCGAGCGCCCACGGGTTCAGCAGCAGGCTCGGCCGGCGCAGCATGTTGCCGGCGAACTTCGGCTGGAAGCGCCGCTCGAGCACGTAGCGGTACTCGTCGCCGAGCCTGCGGCCCGAGTGGTAGCTCGAGAGTTCAACGATCGACTCGGCGGACTGCGGCACGCGCGGCTCGACGCGCGCGAGCGCCTCCCACGGATCGAACGGCGCGTCGAAGCGCGACGCCGCGACGAGCAAGCGGGTCGCCGCGCTCGCGTTGGCGACGCGCACGACGAGCTCGTCGCCGCTCGCCTCGACGTTGCGCAGCTGGAGCGGCCGCGTCGGGCTCGCCTGCAGCAGGCGCTCGGCGCCGACCAGCCAGGCGCCTTCGCGGCGGCCGGCCGTGACGCGCACGCGGACGCGATCGCCCGTCTCGTGGAGGCGCAGTTCGTAGTCGCCGGCCGCGAGGCCGCGCAGCTCGAGGAAGCCGTCGGCCAGGGAGAGCGCGGCGAAGTGGTCGCTCTCGCCGCCGAGCAGCGAGAACTCGGCGCGCGTCGGCGCCGTCGCCGTGCCGCCGTAGGGCAGCCGCAGCGTCTCGCCCGCGAGGCCGTGCAGCACCAGCGGCGTCCGGACGCGCGCGCGCGCCAGCGCGAAGGTGCCGACGAACCCCGACGGCAGGCGCACATCGAGCGCGTCGATGCCCGGCAGCAGCCCAAGTTCGAGCCGGCCCGCCGCATCGCTCTGCAGCGCCGCCTCGATCGGCGCGCGGTAGTCGCGATGGTGGAGCGTCAGCTGGCAGGCGTGGCCCCCCTTCGGCTCGCCCTCCTTGCCGCGCACCTCGAGCGCGTAGCCGTCGGCGCCGCGCACCAGCTGGACGCCGGCGTTGGCGGCGGTCGCGTCGATGCCGTTCACCGCGAAGCTCGACGGCGAGGGCGCGAGATCGATCTCCTTGCCGGCGAGGTCGCGCACCTTGGCGCGCAGCGCCACCTGCAGGGTGGCCAGCCGCTCCGGCACGCGCAGCTCGTGGACCAGCTCCCGTTCGTCGACCAGCGCGAGGCCGCGCACCTCCTGCGGCGTCGCCACGCCGTCGAGATCGACCGCCGTCACCGTCAGCACGAGGTCGGACAGCAGCGCGAGCGAGACCGGATGGCCGTCCAGCGCGAGCTGCGGCCGCAGCACGAGGCGGGCGAGCTGCCCCGCCACCAGCGCCTCGCGCTCGACGTGGACGCCGCACGCGAGCGCGTAGCTCTCGGCGCGATGGTCGAAGGAGACCACCGTCGCCAGCTCGCCGTGGCGCACCACCGCGTTCTTCCGCCCCGCCTCGCTGGCGAAGGGCAGCAGGATCTCGCCGTCGGCGTCGGCGGCGTATTCGCGACCGCCGAACCAGAGCGACGCGTCGGGCAGCGTCTTGCCCGCCTCGTCGAAGAGGCGCACGCGCGGCCCCGCGGCGGTGGCGCGCACCGCGTGGCGCAGCCCGCCCTTGCGGATCACCGCGCGGCTCGACAGCCCGTTGCCGACGAACTCGACCACGAAGACGCCGGCGCGATCGATCATCGGCAGGTCGATCGTGCGGCGCACGCGGCGCAGCGGCGGCTCGGCGTAGGCGAGCGCCTGCTCGTGGTTGGCGACGATGCCGTCGAGCTCGATCGAGGCGTCGGGGTCGCGCTGCTGCTCGATGCAGTAGCGCCAGGCGTCGATCGCCCAGACCTTCACCAGCAGCGTCGGGACGTTCTTGGTGTCCAGCTCGATCCGCACCGGATCGGCCGGCGCGAAGTGGAGCGGCTGCGTCGGCGGGAAGGAGAGCTCGACGCGCCGTTCGAGTTCGGCCAGCCGATCGCGATTGCCGAGCAGCGCGACCCAGCGCTCGGCGTCGCCTTGGCCGAGCAGCAGCTTCGTCTCGGCCAGCACCCGCTCGAGCCACTTCGAATCGAGCAGCTCCGCGTAGGGAGCGATCGTCTCCTCGGTGGCGAAGAAGCGTTCGAGGCAGGCGCGCAGCAGCGGCTCGTCGTCGCCGATCGGCGGCAGGCCGACCGCGTCGCGGCCGCGCGAGTCGACCTGCTCCTCGGGCCGGAACTGGCGGGCGAAGCGCGGCTCGCGCGGGCCGTCGCGGCGCGGCAGGCGCAGGTAGGCGAGGAAGCGCGCCTTGTCGGGAGCGCCCTGCGTGAGGTCGTGCTGCAGCTGGTGGAAGAGGATCTGCGCCTTCACCGAGTTGAAGGCGGCAGGTAGCCGCGCGGCGAACTCCGCGAGTCGCGCCAACTGCGCGGCGCGCATCGAGGGGTCGGCGAGCCAGTCGCGGTCGACGCTCGGCGCGAGGCGGGCGAGGTAGGCGTCGACGAAGGGCGCCGAGGAGAGGAGCGTCGGGTCGAGCCGCGCGCACTCGTCGAGCTGCTCGCGCCGCAACTGCCGGTGGATCGGCAGCGAACCGAAGCCGCCCGAGCCGCGCACCGCGAGGTCGCGCACCACGTGGCTCGGCAGGTTGGCGACGTCGGGCCGATCGAGGCGCGCGAGCCAACTGCGCCGCTGCTCGGCGGTGAGTTCAGCCGCGGCGAGACCCGCCAGCGCGCGGTCGGTGAAGCCGTCGACCGAGCCGGGGTGGCGCGCCAGCGCGGCGGCGTTCTGCGTCGCCGGCGCCAGCAGCGCGGGGTCGAGGCGCGTCGGCAGATCGGAGCGCTCGCCGGGCACCTCGCGTTGATGGTCGAAGCCGTAGCCCAACCGCTCGCGCAGGAAGCGCAGCGTCCGCTCCGGATCGGCCGCGTAGTCCTGCAGCGCGAGGCGATTCTCGATCTCGATCAGCTGCTGCGAGCGGCCGTGCTGGGTGCGCCACGGCTCGAGGAGCTTCTTCACCGCCGCGAAGTCACCGGCGTCGAGCCGCTCGCGGCAGCTCCAGTAGCTCCACTCGGCCGTGCCCGGCACCAGGCGAGCGACCACCGCCGCGCGGTCGTCCGAGAGCGCGTACTCCTCCTCGAAGGAGAGCGCCGCCCCGGGCGCGAGGACCGGCACACGCTCCGCCGCCGGGCGCCCCTGCGGCGGCTGCGGCGAGCGGGCCGGCGACGGCGGAACCACGATCGCGGCGAGCAGCGCAGCGACGGTGGCCGCGCGGACGGTCGGACGAGCGGGAAGCATGACCTCTCCTTCACGGCAGGACGCAGACGACGGCGCACCGCGGATGGTACGACGCCGCCGACGGCACCGCGTTCGAACGAACGAGCTTCGAACGGCGCCGTGCCACCGCGGTTCCGACCGGGCAGACGAGGCGAGGTTCCCGAGGAAGGGGGGGGCGTCGTCAATTGCGGCCCCCCGTACCCTCCCCCCTGCAGGGCTCCTCCCTTCCGCGGTGTCTTCCTCGTGCCATGAGCGACGCCCCCTCCTTCTCGCCGGCCGATCTCGAGCAGCACCGCGCCTTCCTGCGGCGGCTGGCGGGCGAGCTGGTGCGCGGCGACGCGGCGGCCGACGACCTCGTGCAGGAGACCTTCGTCCGCGCGCTCGAGCGGCCGCCCGCCATCGCGGCGGCGTTGAAGAGCTGGCTCGCGCGCGTCGCGCAACGGCTCGCCTCGAACCAGCGGCGCGCGGCCGCGCGGCGGACGCGGCGCGAGGCGGCGGCGGCGCGCCCCGAGTCGATCGCGCCGCACGACGACGCGCTGGCGAGCCTCGAGCTGCAGCAGCGGCTGCTCGCCGCCTTGACGTCGCTCGACGAGCCCTACCGCACGACGCTGTGGCTGCGCTGGCACGAAGGACTCGGGCCGAGCGCGATCGCGGCGCGCGCCGGCCTCACCCTGAAAGGGGTCGAGGCGCGCCTCACCCGCGGCCTCGCGCTGCTGCGCGCCGAGCTCGATCGACGCAGCGGCGGCGAGCGCGCCCGCTGGCTCGGCGCCGTCGCCTCGCTGGCAACGAGCGGGCCGCCCGCCGCGCTGGCCACCGGACTCTTCGGAGGAGTGCTCGCAGTGAAGAAGCTCGGGATCGCGGCGGCTCTGCTGGCCGTCGCTGGCGCCGCTTGGTGGGTCACGCGTTCGGACGAGCGGAGCGCGCCGCCGACGTCGCACACCACCGCCACCGCGCCAATCGACGCCCCGCCGCTGCCGATCGACGCGCCGATGGCTGCGCGGACCGAGCTGTTGAGCGCGCCGCCTGCGGCTGCCACGCCGCCGCCGCTCGCCGTCGCGTTCGGGTCGCTCCGCGTGCGCGTGCGCTGGGCCGATGGCCGGCCCGCCGAAGCGATCACCCTCTTCGCTTGTCCCGAAGCGGCCCCGAATGCGCCGCGCGTCGTGCTGGAGCAGAAGAGCGACGCGCAGGGCGAGACGCGCTTCGCGGAGCTCTTCGCCGGTCCGGTGCGCCTCGAGGCCGATCGCGGCGTCGAGGTGCGGACCGTCATCGCAGCCGGCGCCGAGAGCACGATCGAGCTCGAACTCGTCGCCGGCGTCGCGGTAGAGGGGCGCGTCGTCGACGAAGCGGGCGCGCCGATCGCCGCTGCCGAGCTGCTGCTGATCTCGCCGCGCCGCGACTGGCTCGCCGCGCGCGTCGTGGCGCACAGCGATGAGCGCGGCGAGTTCGCCGCCGACGAACTGCCGATCGGCCACCACCTGACCGCGCGCACGCCCGGCCGCGTCCCCGCCTTCCTGCAGAAGATCGAGGAGGCACCGCGCGACGCGCCGTTGAAGATGCAGTTCGTGCTCGACTGGCGCGGCATCGCCGTGGCGGGGCGCGTGGTCGATCCCGACGGGCGGCCGGTCTCCGGAGCGCGCATCGCGGCGGGGCGCAACGACGGCCAGACCTACGGCTCGCGCGACGGCAGCGTGCAGCAGCGCTTCGGCATGCCGGTCACGCGCAGCGACGCCGACGGCCGCTTCGAGCTCACCGGCGTCGAGCACGCGGAGCTCTGCCTCGCGGTGATGGCCGACGGTTTCCCGCTCCACTTCGAACAGCTCCCCCATTGGGTCGGCGTGACGAGCTTCTGCGAGGTGCAGCTCGCGCGACCGGCCACGCTGGCCGTCGAGGTGCGCACGCCGGAGGGGGCGCCGGTTCCAGGCGCGACCGTTGTCGTCGTTGCGCTCGGCGAGCGGACCGCCGAGCGGCTGCCCTTCCCGCTGCCACGCGCTTCGAGCGATGCAGCCGGCGTCGGCACGCTCGACCTGCTGCCACCTGGAGCCCGGACGATCCGCGTCGAACCGCCGATCGGCTCGTCGTTTCACTCCGTCTCGTTCACGCTTGCCGGCGATCCGGTGACGCCGACGCGCCACCATGTGACCCTCGCGCGTGACGCCGCGATCGTCGGCCGCGCATTCGAATCCGATGGCACGCCGGCGACGTGGCTGGAGGTGTGGTGGTACTCGGCATCGAGCGGCCGCAGCCACTCCACCGCCGTCGACACCGAAGGCCGCTTTCGCCTCGAACCGGCCGACTCGCCGCCCTACCTCCTAGGACTTCGAGATCCCGCGACCGGCAACGTGCTCCTCGAGCGGGGGGACGTCTCGCCGGGCCCGGAGCTAGTCGAACTGCACCTGCTGCCGCCCGCCGCGCTAACGGGAGCCTTCCTCGCCAACGACGCCGAACATGGCGACTACGACGCGGCGCGAGCCCACTTTCGGGACAACTCGGCGCAACCGCATGCCGCCGGCAAGCCGCTTTGCTTCGCCTTCGATCGCGCCTTCCGTCACGGCGCGAACGCCACGTGGAGCGGCGACAACTTCACGTGCGGCGGACTGCCACCCGGCACCTATCGCGTCACAATCCGCGACGACCAGACCGTGCTGTGGCAATCGGAGTGGATCGCGCTGGCCGCCGGCGAGACGCGCGACCTCGGGACGATCCGCTCGACGAAGCGGCGCGCCGAGGAGCCGGGCGACTTGGCGCTCGCCCTGGCTCCCGCGGACGCGCCGAACGTCTCGGTCTCGCTGCGCAGCGTCGACTACGACGTCACCGGCTTCGTCACCGGCAGCTCCGGGCTCTACGGAGCGATCTCCCTGCCGCCCGGCCCCTGCTTCCTCGACGTGCGCGCGGACGGCTACGCGTCGCAGCTCCTGCCGCTCACCATCGTGTCGGGCGAGACGACGGAGCTTTCGGCGACGCTGCAACCTGGCGTCGCGCGCACGCTCTCCTTCGTCGGCACGTGGGACGAGCTGTCGGTGACGGTGCGCGATGGCGCCGGCCGCTTGGTCGCAGCGCAGCGACTGACGAGCCTCGATCCGAAGGGTCTCCTGCTGCTGCTGCCCGATGGCCGCTACGAGCTGTCCGCCGTCAGCGAGCGCGGTGCGCGCGCGGAAGGTCGTTTCGCCATCGAGGGGCTCGCCCCGCAGGACGCGCCGCTGCGCTTCGAGCTGCGCTGACGAAGCGCCGCTCCCCCGCCGCCGCAGCGCCGCAGCGCCGCCGCAGTGCAGCAACACCTCCACCGGCGCACCGCTAGATTCCGCCGCCGCTCGACCAGACGCCCGGCCCACCGGAATCGCTGCTCATGACGCGCTCGCTTCGCCCTCGCCGCCCCGCTCTCGCGCTCGCGTTCGCGCGCTTCGCCGCGCTCGCCGCGCACGCCGCGCTCGTCACGCTGTTCGCGCTCGCCACGCTCTTCACTGCCGCGCCGCGCGCGCGCGCGCAGTCGACCGAAGCGCTGAAGGAGCTGCTCGACGGGGTCGAGACGTTGGCGGCGCCCGGCACGCCGAGCCCGCTCGCGGCGTGGAGCAAGGAGGCGTGGGTCGTGCTGGCCGGCAGCGGCGGCAAGGGGATCCGCGCGCCCGCCATCGTCGCCGGTCGCGCCGGCAGCGGCCGCTTCGTCGCGCTGCCGCACAACGGCTACTTCGCCGGCGCCGCGCTGGAGAAGGCGGGCACGGCGCGTTTCCTCGCCAACGCGGTCCGCTTCTGCGCCGGCAGCAAGCGCGAGCCGGTGGTCGCGACGCGCAACGCGGAGCTCGTCGCGCTGCTCGAGAAGCAGGGCATCGCCGCGCGCGCGCTCGGCAACGCGCCGCTGCTGCAGGAGCTGAAGGGGGTCGACGTCGTGATCGGCCTCTCGAGCGAGCTCGCGATGGACGACGTCGCGCCGCTCGAGGCGTGGGTGCGCGCCGGCGGCGGGATCATCGCGGGGCAGTGCGCGTGGGGTTGGCTGCAGGTGTCGGGCAAGGCGTCGCTCGACGAGAACTCGCTGCAGCGCCTGTTCGGGCGGTTCGGCGTGGCGTGGACCGAGGGCTACCTCGGCAAGACGGGCGGCGACGGCTTCAACACGGAGCGCGAGCCGCCGCGCCTCACCCACGCCGAGTACGCCTTCGACTACCTCTCGAAACACACCAACCCCGAGGCGGTGAAGAACGACACACCGATGTTCCAGGCGTCGGCGACGGTGACCGCGGTCGCGCAGGTGATCCCTCCCGACGACACGCTGCTGCGGCCGCGCCTCGTCTCGGTGGGCGCGAAGAAGGCGGCGGCGGTGAATCCGACGGCGGAGGCGCCGCTCGGTCGGTTGGCGGGCGGCGATCGGGCGCTGCTGGCGTTCCTGATCCGCGAGTCGGAGCGCATCGCTCCCGGCGAAGTGAAGGCGCTCGCGGCGGCGCAGAGCTTCCCGGGCCCCGTGCCGAGCGACGCGCCGCGCACCACGCAGAAGCGGACGCTCGACACCGCGCGGCCGCGCTGGCACTCGACCGGCCTCTACGCCGCGCCGGGCGAGCCGATCACGCTGCGCGTCCCGGCCGAGGCCGTCGCGGCCGGACTCGTGCTGCAAGTGGGCGCTCACACCGACCTGCTCTACGACCAGGAGCAGTGGAAGCGCGTGCCGAAGGCGTTCCTGCGGCGGCCGGTGACGGCGCTCGCGACGACGATCGCGACGCCGCTCGGCGGGCTGATCTACGTCGACGTGCCGGAGGGCTGCCCGCTCGGCGCGGTGGAGATCGAGATCAGCGGCGGCGTCAAGGCGCCGTGGTTCGTGCTCGGGCGCGACGACGACGCGACCTGGGCGGCGACGCTGCGCACGAAGCCGGCGCCGTGGGCCGAGCTCGAGTGCGACCGGATCATCGTGACGGTCCCCTCCAGCGCGATCCGCAACCTCGCCGCGCCGAGCGAGCTGATGGAGCTCTGGGCGAAAGGGGCCGACGCGATGGCGACGCTGGTCGGCGTGCCGCGCGCCCGGAAGAGCCCCGAGCGGTTCGTCGCCGACGTGCAGATCAGCGCCGGCTACATGCACTCGGGCTACCCGATCATGACCCACCTCGACGCGGCGCCCGCGATGAGCGATCCCGCCGAGCTGAAGAAGGGGCAGTGGGGTCTGTGGCATGAGCTCGGCCACAACCACCAGGAGGGCGACTGGACGTTCGAGGGCACCGGCGAGGTGACCAACAACGTGCTGTGCGTCCACGTGCTCGAGACGGTCTTCGGCATCCCGACGCGCAAGGGGCACGATGCGCTCGAGGGGACGGTGGCGAAGATCCCCGCCTACCTCGCGAGCGGCGCCAATTTCGAAGAGTGGAAGAGCGATCCGTTCCTGGCGCTGCAGATGTACCTGCAGGTGCGCGAGCAGTTCGGCTGGGAGCCCTACCAGAAGGCGTTCAACGACTACCGGTCGCTGCCGCGCCGCGAGAAGCCGCGCACCGACGAGGCGAAGCGCGACCTCTGGCTGGTGACGCTCTCGCGCGCCACCCACCGCAACCTCGGCCCCTTCTTCACCGCTTGGGGCGTCCCCACCTCCGACGCCGCGCGCGCCGCGGTCGCCGATCTGCTGGCGTGGATGCCGGAGGGGTTCCCGCCGAAGTAGGCGCGCGGTCGACGCCGGGCGCCCCCCGCGCGGCTTCGCTCGCCGGGAACTCGGGTCGGGTAGATCCATCGAACGGCACGCGCCGCGCGGCGTCTCCACGCCCGCCGCGTCCCCTTCGCTCCCCGCCCGGAACCCGCCATGCGCACGCCGCTCGCCTTCGGTCCCGCCACCGCGCTCACCCTCGTCGCGCTCGCCCTCGCGCCGCTCTTCGCCGGGCCGCTGCCGGCCCCGCTCGATCCGCAAGCGGCGCAGGCGCTCGCCGCTGACGCCTCGCTAGCGAAGGTGGTCGATCGCGAGGGGATCGGTCTGGCGCGCGCCGGCCATTCGCTGCGTTGGCGGACCGCCGAGCCGAACGAGCCGCTCTTCGCCGGCGAGTGGTTGAAGACCGGCGCGCGCGGCGCCCATGCGCTCGAGCTGCGGACGAAGGGCGGCGCGCGGTTGATCCTCGGGCCGGGCGCGCAGCTCGAGCTGATCGACGCGGCGACGCTGCGGGTGGCGGCGGGCGAGGTGGAGATCGGCGCCGACGCGACGCAGCCGCTCACCGTGCGCGGGCCGGGCGAGACGGTGCTGACGCTCGCCGCGCCGACGGTCGTGCGCGCGACGGAGGGGCGCCTCGAGGCGCTGAAGGCCGAGCCGCCGTGGCTCGCCGGCTTCAAGGCGGGGCAGCCGACCGAAGCGCTCGGCTCGCTGCTCGCCACCATCGACGGCCGCGAAGTGCCGCTCACGCTCGGCTACCACAAGGTGACCGTCGACATCCGCGACCAGATCGCGCGCACCGTCATCGAGGAGAGCTTCGAGAACCACACCAGCACGGTGCTGGAGGGGGTCTTCTACTTCCCGCTGCCGGCCGACGCGTCGATCTCGAGCTTCGGCATGTGGATCGGCGACGACCTGGTCGAGGCCGACATCGTCGAGAAGGAGCGCGCCCGCGCCATCTACGAGCAGATCCTGCGCGAGAAGCGCGATCCCGGCCTGCTCGAGTGGACCGGCGGCAACCTCTTCAAGGCGCGCGTCTACCCCATCAGCGGCGAGAAGCGCATCAAGATCGGCTACACGCAGGTCCTGAAGAAGCGCGACGACACCTTCCGCTACCACTACGCGCTGCAGAGCGAGCTCTTGCGCGCGAACCCGCTGAAGCAGCTCTCGATCGACGTGCACGTGAGCTCCGCCGAGCCGCTCGCCGCCGTCGCCTCGCCGTCGCACTCCTGCCGCGTCGAGGCGACCGCGCATGCGGCGACCGTCTCCTTCGAGGCGCAGGAGCTCCGCCCCGACCGCGACTTCGAGCTGCGCTTGGCCACGGTGCCGGCGGTGAACGGCGGCGCGTGGCGCGGCAGCCCCCACCTCTCCTTCGTCGACGACCAGCGCGGCGACGACGGCTACTTCATGGTCCGCTTCACCGCGCCGCCGGCCGAGGTCTGCCCGCCGCCCGACGAGTCGGTGCCGAGCGACTGGCTGCTGCTCTGCGACACGTCGGGGTCGCTCCGCGGCGCCGCGCGCGAGCGGCAGCTCGAGTTCCTCGAGGCGCTGCTCGCCTCGCTCGGACCGCACGACACGATCCAGGTGGCGACTTGCGACGTCGCGACCCGCTTCGCCTTCCCGGCGCCGGTTTTCAACGACGAGGCGAACCGCGCGGCGGCGCTGAAGTTCGTCCTGCAGCGCGAGGCGCTCGGCTGGTCCGACCTCGCGGGCGCGTTCGGCGAGTGCTTCCAAGCGATGCGGAAGGAGACGCAGCTCGTCTACGTGGGCGACGGCATCGCGACGCTCGGTGACGCCGATCCGGCGAAGTGCGCCGACGCGATCACCAAGGCGTTCCCCGGTCGGGGCCGCGTCCATGCCGTGGTGCCGGGCAACGCGCAGGAGCCGCTGGTGCTGCGCGCGATCACGCGGCTTGGCGACGGGTCGCTGCGCGAGATCGGCGGCGGCAGCGACGCGACGCAGGTCGCCGCGGCGCTCATCGCCGATGCCACCGACTGGCGCGCGACCGACTTGAAGGTCGCGTTCGACGGCGTGCCGGTCGCTGCCGTCTACCCCGAGACGCTGCCGAGCCTCGCCATGGGCGAGCAGCAGATCGTGGTCGGCCGCTACGACGCGCGCACCGCGCGGCGCGGCACCGTGCGCGTCACCGGCCGCGGCATGGCGCCGCTCGAGCTGCCGATCGTGCTGGATGACTTGGGCGAGAAGGGCAGCTTCCTCCCGCGCCTCTGGGCGCGCCACCACATGGACCACCTGCTGGCGCAGCCCGCCAGCAAGGCAACGCGCGAGCAGGTGCTGGCGCTGTCGGAGGAGTTCCAACTGGTGTCGCCCTACGCGTCGTTCTTGGTCCTCGAGAGCGAAGCGGACCGCGAGCGCTTCCGCGTCCAGAAGCAGACGCGCATGCGCGACGGCGAGGAGTTCTTCGCCAAGGGGCGCACCGACGGCGACTTCGCGCTCGCGCAAGCGCAGATGGAGAAGGCAGAGCTCTGGCGCGTCGGGATCCGGCGCGACGTCCTGGCGATGCTGGCGGCGCTCGATCGCGATCTCGTCGAGCGGCTGCGGCCGCAGTCGAACGAGGTGGCGTGGGGCGAGGATCGCCTCGAGATGGTGACGCGCTCCTTCGCGACAGGGGGCGGCGGCGGTGGCCGCGGCGGGTGGCAGTTCGCTGGCATGCGCGGACTCGATGCGCGCAGCGGCGCCGCGCAGAAGCCGGGGGCACCGACCGGCGGCGGATGGGACGGCGGGGTCGACAAGCTGAATCGCGTCGCCGCGAACGGCAACGAGCTGCTCGATTTCGCCGGCGGCGAAGCGGAAGGAGCCGCGAGCGACTCCGATGGCGAGGACGATCTCGGCGGCAGCGACCTCCCGCCCGCCAGCGAGCAGGCGCCCGAACCGGCGGCGACACCAGCGCCCGGGGAGGCGAGTTTCGATGACGCCACCGCCGGCGGCTTCGCGCTGAAGAGCCGCGCGAGGCGCGCGCAAGCGTCGGCGGCTCGGCCGATGGGCGGCCTGTCGAAGTTCGGCTACCTCAGCGACCTCGGCGACCTCAGCGGCGAGCGCGACGCCAGCCGCGGCCGCGACGACGGGCGCAGCTGGTACGCGCGCGCGCCGCGTCCGGCGCCGCTCGATCCCTTCACCAGCTGCCTGCCCGGGATCGCGCCGCCGTTGCCGCCGCGCACGCCCGCCTTCGACGGCGAGGTCGCGGCGCTGCTGGCGACGCTCGACGGGCGCGCGCGGATCGCCGCGCTGGCGGGCGGCATCGAGGTGAGCCTGCGCGGCACGACCACGTCGCGGCGCGGCACGACGCTCTCGCTCGGCGAGGGGCGCGCGCTGCTGGCGGCCGATGGCTGGTGGAGCGAGCCGCTCCATCGCGCCGGCGACGACGCGACGATCGAGTGGTGGGACGGCGCGCAACGCGGCGCGTGGAGCCGCGCGTGGCAGCTCGGGCGCGTCCGCGCGACGCGCGCCGGCGACGCCGCGAGCTTCCCGGCGCTCCACTCCTGGCTCTTCCCCGACCTCGACGCGCGCTTCCGCGGCCACGCGGTGACGTTCGGGCGCAGCGACGATGGACGCGTCCTGCTGCACCTCATTCCGCCGGGTGCACGCACGGCGTCGGGCGACGGCAACTTCACCGACGTCCTGATCGATGAGGCGAAGGCGCTGGTCCTCGAGGAGCGCTGGTTCTCCAGCAACGTCCTCGTCCACGTGGTGCGCGTCGAGGAGAGCCGCGAGGCGGCCGGCCGCTGGTGGCCGACCCGCATCGTCGCCGAGTCGCCGCGCGAGTCGACCCGCGTCGAGTGGCAGCTCGAGGTGACCGCGCTGGCCGCCGCCGACTTCGCGCCGCGCCTCGCTGCGGCCCTCGCGCCGCGCGCCGCGCTGATCGAGCTGCCGGAGCTCGACCCGACGCTGCACCCGACGCCGGCCGCCGCGTTGGCCGCCGCGCGCCAAGCCGTCGCCGACGGCAAGGCGGGCCTCCTCGAGCGCTGGCTGCTGCTCTCCGCCGCGGCCGCGCGCGACGAGCACGACGCGACGCGCGCCGCCTTCGCCGAGGTCGCCGCGCTCTGTGGCGGCAAGCCCGGCCTCGCGCGCCTCGAGCTGGTGCGCCACCTCGTCGTCCGCGAGCACGAGACGCTGCGCCTGCAGCTGCTCGCGCGCGCCGCGGCCGAGGCGGCCCGCCGCTCGCCGGGCGAAGTGGCGCGCGCCGAGACGCTCCTCGCGCTGGCGGCGCCGCTCCACGCCGGCGACGAGCAGCTCGCGCTGCTCGACGCGCTGACGCCGCTGTTCGAGCGGCAGCCGGACGCGCCATGGGCCCGCTTCGGCCACGCGCGCCAGCGCCTCGCGCAACTGCAGGCGACGCCGCGCAGCGACGAGGCGTACGCCGCCGCGGAGAAGCTGGCGCGCGACTTCCCGACCGAGGTCGAGGCGCACCTCACCTGGAGCCAGTTCCAGGCGCAGCGCGGCGCCATCGATGCCGCGCTGCGGACGCTGGCCGACGCCGCTTCGAAGCATGCGCCGTGGAGCAGCGGCGAGCAGCAGCAGCTCGCCGACGCGCGCGTCACGCTGCTCTGGAACGGCTACCGGCTGGAGCAGCTCGTCGACGAGACGAAGGCGCTGCTCTCGACCGACGCGGAGCGCGTGCCGCAGCAGCAGCTCGACCGCTACCTGAGCGCGCTGGTGATGCTCGATCGCGAGGCGGCGTGGTGGAGCACGATCGAGCAGTGGCTCGGCGAGGCGCGCGCGACGGTGCGCGCCGGTCGACGGCTCGGGGAGGGCGAGGAGCGGCGGCTCGCGGCCGCGGTCCGCCACGCGTTGGGGCAAGGCGAAGGGTGCTGGTGGTGGAATCGGCGGTTCGAGCCGGCCGAGGCGCAGCTGCTGGCCGACACGGGCCGCGAGCTCCTCGCCGACGAGCGGGCGGGACGCTACGGCGCGCAGCTGCTGCCGGCGCTGGGGGAGACGCTCGAAGGACGCGCGGCCTACGCGGCGCTCTGGAGCGAGCTGCGCGAGAACGCGGCGACGGCCGCGGCAACGCGCGTCGCGCGCTTCGTCGCGCTGCTGCGGCAGGTGAACTACCAGCCGGCCGGCGAGGAGGCGACGTGGCAGGCGCTCTTCGCCGCGCTGGCGGCGCGCGCGGCGGCGACCAGCGATGCGAACGAGCGCGCGGCACTCGAGACGCTGCTGCTCGGCTACGCGCAGAACGCGCTGCAGCTCGACGTGCGGCGCGCTCAGCTGGCGCGCGCGAGCAGCGACGCCGAGCGCGAGGCGGCGGCGGCGGCGCTCTTCGCGGCGCTGCTGCAGGAGGGGTGGAGCGAGCCGTTCGAGACGGAGCTGCGCGGGCTGATCGAGCAGGTCGGGCCGGGCGCATCCGTGGAGCTCGCGACCGCCGCGACGGAGGCCGCGAAGGAGGCCGCGCGCGGGCGCCGCTTCGCCCGGATCATCGCGTGGCACGACTTCGTCGATTGGGCCATCGCGGCGCGCGCGAAGGCGGCGGTCGCCGCGCTGCCCGGCAGCAATGCGCTGCCGCGCAAGAAGCTGCAGTTGGCGCAGGAGGAGCAGACGCGACTGGCCCGCCTCGCGGTCCACGCGCGCCTCACCGCGGAGCTCGAGCGGGCGCCGGACGGCGAGTTCGCCGACTGGCTGCGGCTCGACCGCGCGTGGCTCGACGTGAAGCTGCGCCGCGACACCGAGCCGGCGCGCCGCGAACTCCTCGCCCTCTTGGCACGGCGCCTCGATGCGGCCGGCGCGACGCCCATCGAGGAGCTCGAGCGGGACGCGCTGGTGGCGGCGCAGCGAGCGGCGACGACGCTGCTCCATCTGCTCGCGACCGCGCCCGAGGCGGCGCGCGCGGAGCAGCAGCGCGAGTGGCTGGCGCTGCGCGATGCGGCGCAGGCGACGAAGGGCGCGCTGCTCGACTGGCAGGAACTCGACTGGACGCGCCTGGTGGCGCTCGATCGCGGCGACGAGCTGGTGGCGCTGCTCGAGCGGTGGCTCGGCGACGGGACGCAGTACGCGTTGCTGCGCTTCGGGGTCGACCTCGCGTGGCTCCATGCGGAGCGCGGCGAACTCGACAAGGCGATCGCGCTGGGTTGGCGGCTGGCGGAGAAGGAGGCGCTCGGCCACGACGACTGGAACGCGCTGGCGGCGTGGTGCACGGCGCGCGGCCAGCAAGAGGCGGCGGCGCGCGCGCAGCTCGAGGCGTGGCTCGCGGTCGACGCCGACACGCTGCAGAACTTCCTCTGGCAGCAGCGCTGGCAGCTCGACGATCGCGGCGACGGCACGCCGGGCGAGCTCTCGCCCCACACCTTCGCTCAGGCGATCGCGATGCTGCGCAAGGCGGAGCAGCCGTCGCAGCACCTCTGGGTGATCCGCGACCTCTACGGCCGCACGAAGGAGTTCCGGCTGCTCGAGTGCCTCGCGGAAGGAGTGGTCGGCCACACGGCGCAGGGGATCTACGCGTTCCTCGGCGACCTCGCGGCGCTGGAGGCGCTGATCGACGAGGAGGCGACGGTCGATCGCATCGCGCAAGGGATCGCGAACGCGCGGCCGCGGGCGAAGAGCGCCGTCGATGCGCGCGCGCTCCGCTACCTCGAGTTCCTCTCGCGCTGGCGCGCCTCCGCGCAGGTGAATGGCGGCGCGGCGCACGCGACGGCGGCACTCGCCGCGATGAAGGCGGCCTTCGAGCCGGCCATGCAGCCGGGCGAGGGAGTGCTGCTGGCCGCGTTCCTCGCGCGCCTCGACCGGCTCCACGCCCCCGAGCTGGTGGCGGAGCAGCTGCGGCAGCTCGCCGCGCTGCTCGCCGCCGAAGCGGTCGGCAGCGACGCGCGCCTCGCGGTGGCTGGCGCGCTCGCCACCGCCGAATGGAATGCGAATCGCCACGACGCGTCGCTGCGCACCCTGCAGGGTGAGCTGCTGGCGCGGCGGCGCGCGAACGGCGATCGGCTGCCCGACAGCGCCAACGGGGCGCTCGCGACGCTGGTCGAGCGGCTCGCCACGCGCGGCCGCTTCCTCGAGGCGGAGAAGCTGCTGGATGATGAGCGGAGCGGCGAGCGCGTCGTCGCGCTCCACGCGAGCCGCGGCCACTGGCTCGAGCAGCAGCTCCACGCGCTCTTCGCGCGCGCGCTGCGCGACCGCGGGAGCGTCTCGCTCGGCAGCGGTGCGGAGCTCTTCGCGAAGGCGCGCGCGGTCGTGCTGGAGCGCCTTGCGACGCGGAGCCACGAGGGGCGCGCGCAGGAACTGGTCGACGAGTTCGTCGCGCTCTGCCGCGCGGCGCACGAGGTGAGGCTGCCGCGCGTCGGCGAGGAGCTCGAGCAGTTCGCCTTCCAGCAGCTGCCGCGCACGCTGGCGGCCTACCAGTACCGGAACGGCCAATCGATGGTCGCGAACGTCGCGCAGGCGTTGCGCGATCTGGCGAGCGCGCCGGTCGCCGTCGAATTCCTCGTCACGCGCGCCGAGACGGAGCCGCGCTGGATCGCGCGCATGGGGCAGTCGTTCTTCGATCAGCAGGGGTGGCAGCTCGCGCGGTGGCGCCATGAGGCGCGCCGCCTCGACGAGCGGCTCGAGCGGCGGCTCCTCGCGTTGGTGGTGGCCGAGCTGCGCGGCGAGATGCGCCACGGTCGGCAACGCGCGCGCGGCTTCTACGACATCGCCTACGACACCTTCTGGGCGGCGAAGGCGGCCGACTTCGCGGCAGCCGCGAAGGCGGAGCACGCGGAGGGGCGCGACGACGAGGCGGTGACGCTGCGCGTCGCGGACTACCTCTACCAAGGGCTGAAGCGCCCGGCGGAGGGCGTCGCGTTGCTGCGCGAGCGGCTGCGCGGCGGCCGGCTCGGGCTCGATGGCCAGGTCACCTTCTGCCGCTGGCTCCACGAGCAGCGCGGCGACGCCGAGGCGAAGCCGTTGCTCCTGAAGCTGATCGCGGCGCGGCCGGGGCAGCTCGACCTGCGCTTCACGCTGATGGCGGTCTGCACCGCGCTGCGCGAGCCGGCGGAGGCCGATGCCGTGCGCGCCGGCTGCGAGAGCTGGCTGCGCGAGAGCAAGCAGTGGGACGTCGAGGAGAACGTGCGGCAGCTCGCGTGGGCGTGCTACGAAGCGGCCCTCTGGGAGCACGCCGCCGCCTACTACGGCGAGGCGATCACGATGCGGACGCGCAGCCACGGCGCGCGCGCCAACGGCGACGGGACGCTCGGCCCCTACTACGAGCGGCGGAGCGAGGCGCTCGCCAAGCTCGGCCGGACGATGGAGGCGATCGATGCGGCGGCGGGCGCGATCGTCGCGTGGGGCGCGAACCTCGACGAGCGCAACCGGGCGCTGCGGACGCTCGACGGGGCGATTGCGTCGGCGCGCGACCTCGCGGCGGTGGCGGCGCGGATCGACGCGGAGGTCGCCGCGAGCGGCCTCGAGAACCCGCTGCTTCGCAAGTCGCTGGCGAAGGCGTGGCGCGAGCGCGGCGAGCTCGAGCAAGCGCAGGCGCAGCTCGAAGCGGCGCTCGAGGCGGCACCTGACGACGCCGAGGTGACCCAGCTCCTGCTGCAGGTGCACGACGCGCGGCGCCAGCCGGAGGGGGCGATCGCGGCGCTCTTCGCGGCGATGGAGGCACGGCCCCACGATCTCGAGCTGCTGGTCGAGCTCGGCGCGCGGCTGACGCGGATCGAGCAGGCCGAGCGCGCCGAGCGGGTCCACACGCAGCTCGTCGAGGCGTTCCTCGGCGAGAGCGAGGGGCACGCCGCGCTGGCCACGGTGCGCGAAGCTCAGAAGCGCTACCGCGAGGCCGCCCTGCAGTGGGAGCAGGTGATCCGGATCCGCGGCAACGAGCCGACCGGGTGGCTCGGCCTCGCGAAGTCGCTGCTCGCCGCCGGCGACCGCGACGCCGCCCGCGCCCCGCTCGACAAGCTGCTCTCCACCGACTGGGAGGCCCGCTTCGGCGACGTGAAGAGCGAAGCGCGCCGGCTGCTCCGCCGCTGATCCCCCACCAGGTGCCGGGGAGTTTCCGTCTCGCCCGGTGCCGGGGAGTTTCCGTCCGGCCCGGTGGCGGGGAGTTTCCGTCCGGCGCGGTGGCGGGGTTGATTCTTCCGCGAGCGGGGACGCGCGTCGGTGACGAGGACGCGTCGGAAGAATCAACCCCGCCACCGGTGCGGACCGCCGCGAGCGCACCGTCGGTGGCGCGCTCGCGGCGAGGCGATCAGGAGGCGATCAGAACGTGAACTCGAGGCGCAGGTAGAGCTGCCGCGGGGCGCCAGCGACCTTGCCGCCGCCGAAGAAGCCGCCGCGCGAGTGGACCAGCCACTCCTCGTCGAAGAGGTTGCTGGCACCGAGCGCTGCTCGGATCGTGCGCCCCCCCTCGCGTTCCCACGTCTTCTCGACTTGCGCGTCCCAGATCGTGCGCGACGGGTTGTGGCCGAGGTTGCCGTTCACGTTCTCGACCGCGGTGTTCGCCTCGTCGGAGAAGGAGTCGCCGACGTAGGTGCCACCCAGCGAGAAGCGCAGCCCGCCCTCCGCGAGGTAGTGGAAGTTCCACGCCGCCTTGCGCTCCCACGCGTACGGCGTCTCGTTGCCGCGGAACGGCCCTTCGCGCAGCTCCGACTCCTGCAGCGACGCCGAGACCATCGCCCCGAAACCGGCGAGCGGCTCCCACATCGCGCCGGCATCGGCGTGCAGCGTGGCGTCGACGCCGTGCGCGACGATGCGCCCGATGTTCTCGTAGAAGCCGGAGTAGAAGACGCCGACGTCGTCGAAGTCGGTCCGCCACGCTGCCACGGTCCCGTCGATGCCGCCCGGCAGCTCCGCCCGCGTGCCGACCTCGAACGAGTCGCCGTGCTCGAAATCGACGTCCTGCGCCGCCGCGCCCGCCGCGAGGTTGAACCCCCACACCTGCGGCGCCCGGAAGCCGCGTTGCCAGTTCGCGAACAGGGCCCAGTCGTCGCGCACGCGCCAGCTCGCGCTGACGCCCGGCAGCAGCGTGAAGAAGCGGTCGTCGAAGTCGCCGCCAAGCACCTCGTCGTCGCCGTCCGCGACCGGGATCCACTCGGCGCGCACGCCCGCGGTCAGCTCGAGCCCGTCGAGCGGCTCGAGCGTGTCGTCGACGTGCGCCGAGAACGACGTCAGGTCGAAGCTCGAGTCCTGCAGCACCGTCGCCGAGCCGCCGCCGAACGGCGTCGAGACGATCTCGTAGTCGGGCAGCCACTCCTGATGGGCGCGCAGTCCCCAATGGAGGCGATGGCCGCCGGCCGCGGCGAAGCGTCGCTCGCCGCGGATGCCGAGATCGACCCACAGCGAGTCGTCGGTCCAGTCGCGCACCTCGGTCGGCGCGCCGAACAGCGGGCGGCGCGCGGTGAGCTCGCGATGAGTCTGGCTGAACGCGACGTACGGCTCGATCCACGCCTCGTCGTTGCCGCGATGGTGGACGACGTCGAACGCCGCGCGGAACCCGTCGAAGCGGCCCTCGGGCCGGGCGTTGCCGAAGCGATCGGCGGCGAACTCGGCGACGGTGAGGCCGCCCGGCGCCTGATGGCTGTCGGTGAACCACGAGAAGCGCGTCGCCGTCCACGCATCGGTGCCGTGCTCGCGGCGCAGCTTCACCTCGAGCGACTGCTGGTCGTACGCGCCGTCCTCGCGGTAGCCCTCGCCGCGCCGATCGCCGAGCGTGACCAGCCAGCCGAGCGCGCGATCGCTGCCGTCGCCGATCGTCGCCACCGTCGACATCGCATCGAACGAGCCGTAGGTCGACTGCAGCGACGACTCGAACCGGTCGGGGATCGGCCGCGTGATCACGTTGAGCACGCCGCCCACCGTGTTGGGCGAGTAGCGGACCGCTTGGCCGCCGCGGAGCAGGTCGATCGCGAAGACCTGCTCGGGGAAGAGCGGGAAGAACGAGAGCGCCGTCCAGCCGTACGGCAGCGGATTGGCCGGAACGCCGTCGATCAGCGGCAGCACGTACTCGGTGAGGCCGTCGTCCGGCAGTCCGTGGATCGAGAAGCTCGGCGCGGCCGCCTCGCCGCCGTTGTAGGGCCGCGTCGAGAGGGCCGGCAGGTAGAGCAGCAGGTCGTTCAGGTCGCGAGCCCCGATGGCGCGCACCTCCGCGGGACCGAGCACGTCGCGCGAACCTGGATGGCCGATCGGCACCACCGGCACGCCCGCCTGCCCGACCGAGCCGGTGACGAGCACCGCCGGCAGCTCGAGATCGGGCTTCTTGCCCCCCTCCTTCGGATCGGGCTCGCGAGCGCTCTCCTGCGCGCGCGCGACCGCTGGCGCGACGACGATCCCGAGCGCGACCCAACGCGACCTGCCCCGCATGCTCATCGGCGACTCCACGTGCCCCCGTTCGGGGGCCGCGGCGAAGCAAACGAGGCGCCCCGAACGACGCGGCGAAGCGCGCGCAACGCTCGAGTCGCGACGTCATTCCGTCACCGTCGCGTGACCGCTGCACGAGCAGCGGGAACGACCGCCTGCCCACTGCGCGAGCGCCACCAGCAGCGACCGCGAACGCCGGTGGCGGGGAGTTTCCATCCACCCCGGTGGCGGGGAGTTTCCTTCCGGCACGGTGCCGGGGAGTTTCCGTCCGGCAAGGTGGCGGGGTATCTCCACCACGATCCGATCGCGTCACCAGCGTTCGCGGGTGAGCGGGATGACGATCGTGCGGCGATCGCCGGAGTTCACCGTGAACTCGATGGGAGCGATCGGCTCGAAACCGTCGATCAGTTCGAACTCGACCGAGTAGGTGCCTTCAGACCAGAACGGCTGATCGAAGCTGCATGCCGATCCGTCGCGCGATTCGCCGCGCCAGCGAGGTCTCGGCCTCACCGTCGCCCATGGCAGTGGCACGCGTGTCTCGCCGTCGTGCAGTTCGAACGCGATTCGTGCAATCGCCGGCTCGTCGGGATTCGACCAGTTCCCGCCGCATTCGAAGCCGTCCCGCGCGGCCTGCGCGAGATCTCCGCTGGCGACCTTGATCCTCGAACACTCGCTGCCCTCAGCGTGACCGGACGCCAGCACGATCGGGCGCACTCCTTCGCGCAACCCCGGTTGCCGCACCAATTCCACCGGCCCGACCGGCACGTCGGTCACGCTCGCACGGTTTCCGATGAACTTGACGGGCGCGCTCCGCCAACCGTGAGTCGCCCGCCCCGATCGCAGCCACACACCGACCCGATCATTTCGCGACGGCATCACCTCCTCACCCACTGCGACGATCTCGACCTCCGTCGCCGGCCAGAGCCGCACTTCGCGCGCGCCACCGCCGCGCGCATCGATCTCGAGAGTTCGCTCGACGCGACCCGCTGCCTGCACCGTCAACTCGATCTCTCCCGCCCACCAGTCCGCGATGCCCGCCTGGACCTTGAACCCGCCCGCCTCGGTCCACCACGCGCCGCCATCGATGCACCTCTCGCTGCGCTCCTCCCCACGCACGATGCCAAACGCGAACGACCCGCCCTGCCGCACGAACTCCCACGATTCACCCAACGCGTCGAGCGGCACACCGGCTTCCGCGGCCACGACTCGGACGAAGGTCGCGGGCGGCGCGATCCACCGCAGCTCCGCTTCGCGCTCCTCGGACAGCCGGCGCCAACGAACGTCGAGCGGCAGCACGCGCTCGCCTTCGCTCGTCGCGAACGCCCGCCACCAGATCTTCGAGCGCGGCAGCTCGGCGAACGCGGCTGGCGGCGTCGCGACGAAGCGATCGCCGTTGACGGGAGGTTGGTGGATGTGGACTGCGCCGCCCGCCCAGAACTCGACGCGCACCGACGGATCGAGCTCAGGCAGCTTCATCCACTCGGGCACGCGGCGATCGATCGTTCCGTGCACCGTCGGCAGCGGCTCGGCGGCCGTCGACGGCCGGTCGAGCTCACGCAACACAAGCCCCGTCAGCGAGAGGCTCGCCACGTTCCGATCGGAGCCTCCCGGTTCGGTCGGCGACACGATCGCGGACGCGGCCTTCGACGACTCGCTCGCGCCCCGCCCACCGCTGCCGCCTTCGGCGAGCACCGCGCGATCGAACCGCAACTCGGGCATCTCCGGGGAGCACCCCCCAGCGAGCAGCGCCGGCAGCAGCGGCGCCACCATCACTCGCCGAGCCCTGCCCGATCGATCGCCGATCGCCATCGCTCGCTCCTCGTCGCGGTCGGCAGCGTGCCGATGCATCGATCTCAGGAACGGGCGCTCGCCCTCACGGTTCGAGCGAGGCGCCGATGGATCGCGCCTGCCCGCGCGCTACTTTGCGCGCACCATGAACACCCCCAACACCACCCTCGACGTCGCCGCGGCCAAGGAGTTCTCGGAGAAGTTCTGGGAGCAGCAGATCGTCCCGGCGATCACCGAGTACATCCGCATCCCGAACAAGTCGCCTTACTACGACCCGAAGTGGGTCGAGAACGGCCACATGGAGAAGGCGGTCCAGCTGATCTCGAGCTGGTGCAAGGCGCGCCTGCCGGCCGGCAGCAAGCTCGAGATCCTGCGCCTCACCAACGAGAAGGGGCAGCCGCGCACGCCGCTGATCTACATGGACATCCCGGCCAGCGGGAGCGCGCGCGCCACCGACACGGTCGTCCTCTACGGCCACCTCGACAAGCAGCCCGAGATGACCGGCTGGCGCGCCGGCCTCGATCCGTGGACCCCCGTCCGCGAGGGCGACAAGCTCTACGGCCGCGGCGGCGCCGATGACGGCTACGCGGCGTTCGCGTCGCTCGGCGCCATCGAGCTCTTGCGCCTCCAGAAGAAGCCGCACGTCCGCCTGGTCGTGCTGATCGAGGCGTGCGAGGAGAGCGGCAGCTACGACCTGCCCGCCTGCGTCGACGCGCTGAAGGCGCAGATCGGCAGCCCGAGCCTCGTCGTCTGCCTCGACTCCGGCTGCGGCAACTACGACCAGCTCTGGACCACGACCTCGCTGCGCGGCCTGCTCGCCGGCAACTTGCGCGTCGACATCCTGAAGGAGGGCGTCCACTCAGGCGACGCGAGCGGCATCGTCCCGTCGAGCTTCCGCATCCTGCGCCAGCTGCTCGCCCGCCTCGACGACCCGAACACCGGCACCGTGCTGCCGCGCGACTTCTGGGTCGACATCCCGCCCGAGCGCGTGAAGCAGGCGAAGCTCTGCGCCGAGATCCTCGGCGACGACGTGACCAGCAAGTACCCGTGGATCGAGGGCGCGACGCACGTCCCGGGCGCGCGCCACGAGCTGCTGCTCAATCGCACGTGGCGGCCGCAGCTCTCGATCACCGGCGTCGAAGGGATCCCGGCGCTCGGCAACGCCGGCAACGTGCTGCGCCCCTTCACGACGCTGAAGCTCTCGCTGCGCATCCCGCCGCGGCTCGATCCGAAGCAGGCGACTGCCGCGCTGAAGGCGCTGCTCGAGAAGGACCCGCCCTACGGCGCGAAGGTCACCTTCGAGGCCGACAAGGGGTCGAGCGGCTGGGACGCGCCGCCGTTCGCCGCGTGGCTCGAGCAGGCGATGGAGCAGTCGTCGCAGCAGTTCTTCGGCAAGCCGGCCGCCTGCATGGGCGAGGGCGGCACGATCCCGTTCATGGGCATGCTCGGCGAGAAGTTCCCGCAGGCGCAGTTCATGATCACCGGCGTGCTCGGCCCCAACAGCAACGCCCACGGCCCGAACGAGTTCCTCCACCTCCCGACCGGCAAGAAGCTCACCTGCTGCGTCGCGCAGGTGCTCGCCAACCACTACGCGCGGAGCTGACCGAACGCTCCGCGGCGTCCCGATCCGGGAGCGTTCCGCCGCCGAGATCCGCACCACGCGGGGCCGCCCATCGGGGTGGCCCCGCGGTCGTTCCGGGAGGAGCGGCACGGACGACGACGACGAAGTTCGCGCTGCAACGGGGCCACGGCCTCGCCGCGCCCCCCCTCTTCTCACCCGCGCGGCTTCTCGAGCGCCCCGCTCCGCACGGCGTGGATGTAGTCGATCAGCGGCGGCGCGATGCCGGTCGCGCGCAGTTCGGCGAGGAGCTGCGCGCGGTGGTGGGTGCCGTGCAGGGCGACGTGGTGGAGCACGTCGGCGACGACGCTCTCGAACCGTTCGCCCTTGCTGTTGACGTAGGCGAAGGTCGAGGCGAGCGCGGCGTCCGGGGTCGCTGCTGACTGCGCGCGCCACGCGCCGCGCAACGGCGCGAGCTCGGCGACGCACTGCTCGAGCGACCACGCCGGCCAGACCGGCAGCGGCGCCGACTCGCCGCGCAATCGCGAGAGCCACAGCCGCGACGCGCCGATCACGTGGGCGAGCAGCTTCACCGAGTGCGGCGGCGCGCGCTCCGCTGCCGCCGCGAGGTGGAGCACCACCTCGCGATTCGCCCAATCGTCGTAGTCGAACAGCCGCTCGAGCGCCGCGGGAAAGGCCATCGATCACTCCTCCGGTGGCGGGGTCGATTCTTCCGGCCTGGTGGCGGGGTCGATTCTTCCGCGCCGCGCGCGCCGCCTCCGCCGCTCACCGCCCCGCCGCTCACCGTGCCGTCGGCTGCCCCGCCGCTGCCGCTTCGGCGACGAAGAGCGCGACGCAGCGGATCTCGTCCTCGCTGAGCGTCCCGGCGAACGCCTTCATCGTGCGCGCCTCCATCCCCTCCTCGATCAGCTCCGCGAGATCGCCGACGTCGCGCGACTCGACTTGCGGCCCCGCGCCATGCAGCCGCACGAACCCTTGGTCGAGCTTCCCCTCGCCGCGCACGCCGTGGCACGGCGCGCACGCCTGCGCGTAGAGCGCCGCCTCGGGCGCCGCGAAGAGCGCCTCGACGTCGCGAGCCGGCGCCGTTCGCGGCAGCGCGATCAGCCGCTCGCAGAACGCGGCGAGCGACTCGATCTGCGCCTCGCTCAGCGCTCCCTTGAAGGGCGGCATCGCGACCGGCGAGCTCTGCCCGGCGCCATGCCGCGTGCCCGGCGCGAACTCGCCCTTCGTCGCACCCGGCACGCGCACGCCATGGCGCACCACGGTCGCGACCGCCTCCGGCCCGCGCCCCCAGATCCACTCGTCGTCGCCGAGGTCGGGATAGCCCGGCCGCCCGCGCCGATCGGGGCCGTGGCAGAGCAGGCACTCCGACTCGAAGATCGCGCCGCCCTGCTCGAGCGCGAAGGCGCGCAGCGTCGGGTCGCTCGCGAGCTGCTCGAAGCTCGCCGTCGCGAATCCGGGCGGCGGCGGGAAGCTGCGGCACTGCACCAGCGCGCCCAGAAGCGCCGCACCGGCCACGCTCGCGACCATCGCCCCGCCGAATCGTTGACGCATCGCTCATCCTCCGCGACGACGCCCATGCGGGCGCGCGAAGCGCGGAGCGTAGCGCGTCGCTACTTCGCGCGCGCCTGCAGCCATGCGACGACGGTCGCGAGGAACTCGGGATCGACCGGCCGCGGCCGCAGGTAGTCGGCGGTGGTCGGCGGGATCGTCGTCACCTTCTTGAAGAGGTGGTCGAGCGCCGCGAACTTCGCAAGAGTTGCATCGGGATGGCCGGCCGCCTGCAGCGTCGCCAGCAGTGGCGGCGCATCGCGCTCCGCCGAGACCTGCACGTCCTGCTCGCCCTGCGCGATCAGCACCGGGCACTTCACCTGCGCGATCGTCGCCAGCGGATCGTGGCGCGCGTGGCTTCGCAGCCAGTCGCGATCGGCGAGCGCCGGTCGGTAGTCGGCGCGCACCTGCTGCAGATCGATCGGCCCGTCGCCGGCGACGAGCTTCAGGAACTCGGCGTGCACCGCGAGTTCGTCGTCGAGCAGCTTCCCGCGCAGACCCGCCGCCTCGAGCCCGGCGCGCTTCTGCTCGCGCAAGAGCGCCATCAAGTCGCGGCCGGGAGCGGCCAGCAGCACGACGCCGCGCAGCGGCTGCTCGATGGCCAGCAGCGGCGCGATCACGCCCCCCTCGCTGTGGCCGATGACGAAGAGGCGCTCCGGGTCGACGTCGTCGCGCGCGCAGAGCAGCTCGAGCCAGCCGCGCGCGTCGTCGGCGAGGTCGCGCAGCGTCGCACCGGTCAGCGTGCCGCCGCTCGCGCCGGTGCCGCGGTCGTCGACGCGCAGCACCGCGAAGCCGGCCGCGGTGACCGCGTCGAGCAGCTCGTGCGTCCCGAGGTCGAGGCCGCCCGAGAGGCCGTCGCGATCCTGCGGCCCGGAGCCGCCGACGAAGAGCAGCGCCGGCAAGCGGCCGGTCGCGCCGAGCGGCTTGGTGACGGCGCCGGCGAGCGTGAAGCCGCCGCGCGCGAGCGTCACCTCCTCGCGCGCGAAGTCGGCGCGCGGCAGGCTCGGCGGCGCGACCGTGAAGCGCTCGAGCGGCGCGTCGGTGCGGCGGATGCGGAAGCCCTGCGCCGGGATCTCGATCTCGAAGATCGCGCCGTCTTCGCGGAGCCGCGTCACCTGGCCGAGCGAGTCGCGGACCTTGCGGCCGCGATGGACGACGCCGTCGCGCTCGACCACGTAGTCGGCGAGGCGGCGCAGCTCGAAGGCCAGCATCGCCACGCTGTCGGCGTGGAAGAGCGGCGGGCGGAGCGTCTCGCCCTCCTCCGGCCGCGCCGCCAGCACGATCAGCTCCATCAGGCCGATCCAGTTGTTGGCGAGCAGCAGCGCGTCGGGGCCGACCGGCGCGACGATCGGCTGGCTCTTCGGGCCGCTGACGAGTCGCCCCCGCGCCTGGCCGTCGGCGACGACGAACTCGAGGTCGTGGACCATGCCGCCCACTTCGGAGAGGAAGTGCGCGCGGCGCGGATGGCCGCCGTCGTCGACGATCACCTCGCCGCTCGCGCGCAGCTCCGCCTTGCCGAGCGGTCCCTGCTGCTCGATCCGCCAACCGCCGGTGAAACGGTGGAGCGGCGGCGCGACGTCTTGCAGCGGACCGGCGTAGTCCCACCACGAGTGGCCGATCGCGACGCCGCCCTGCTCGAAGAGGAATCCCGCCTGCGCGCCGGGCGCGTAGTGGTCGGCGACGCGGAACGGCGCGCTCAATGCCGCGGGAGCTGCCGCGGTTGCTGCCGGGGGCGCTGCCGCTGGCGGCGTCTCCTGCAGCGGTGCGCAGCACAGGAACGCCGCCGCGAGCCACCCACCGCCGATCGTCGTCGCCATCGCCTCGCTCCGCGCCCGAGCTGGATCGGCGGCGGATGGTAGCTCTGGCGTTTCGTTCCGGGAGCGTTCCGCCGCCGACTTCCGCACCTCGCGCCGAGCGCGTCCCATCGCCGCTGGCGCAGTGTGGAAGGGTGCGGATCGCCGCGGCGGAACGCTCCCGGAACGGGGTGCCGGTTTAGCGGCGGCTCACGAGTTCCGTGACGGAGCCGGCGACGATCTCGGCGCTCGCCTCGCGGACGGCGCCGTCGGGCGAGGTGATGACGATTCGAATGGGGCCGGGCGGCAGCGCGGGGAGTCGCCAGCGGCCGCCCTGCACCATCAGATGCGCCCACGGCACCGCACCGTCGAGCCACGCGCCGTTCGAACCGACTCGCGGCAGCGGCGCGCCGTGCAGGTCCTCGACGACGACCTCGGCGCCGAGCTCCGGCTGGCCGTCGCCACCGAGCAGCAGCAGCGACAGCGCGCCGCACGGCGGTGGCGCGAGCGTCCGCTCGATCCGCCCTGACTCGTTCGCGCCGATCGAGAGGCGCGTCGCCGCCGGCATCGGCAGCTCGCGAGCGGTCCAGAACGTCGGCGCCACCAGCAGCTCGAGCGCCCCTTCGGGCAGCTCGTGGACGATCAGCCGCCCCGCTTCGATCGTGTGGCGCGCCAGGTAGGGAGCGAGGCCGTCGGCGGCGACGGTGACGCCCCACGGAGCGCGGCCAGAGGAGTCAATCGCGCTCGGCGGCGGGAGCGTCAACGCCAGCTCGCGCGTCGAGCGGCGCAGCGTGACGGTGCTCTCGCCGGGCAGCGACTCGACGAAGCTCGCATCGACCTCCTGCGGCACGAAGCCGGTCGCGTGGACCAGCACACTCCAACGACCGGGAACGAGCGCGCGCGTCGTGAAGCGGCCGTCGGCGTCGCTGGTCGTGCGGCGCGGATCACTGCTCTCGAGCGACGGCACCTGCCACCGCCGCGCCGGCGGCAGCGCGACGCTCCCGTCGGCCGCGAAGACGAGGCCTGGCCAGCCGAGCACTTCAACGCTGGCGCCTGCGATCGGCGCGCCGCTCTCGTGATCGATCACGCGACCCGTCAACGGACCGAACGCCAGATCGAGGTCGATCGACGGCTCCTCGCCGGGCGCGAAGCTCGGCAGCTCGCCCACGGAACCGTGGACGCTCTCGTCGCTCGTCCCGTTCACCGTCCAACGCAACGGCCGGCCGCTCGGCACCGCGAGGTCGAAGAAGCCCTCGTCATCGAGCGGCTGCGACGACCCCGCGGCGCGCACCGGCTCGACGTCGGTGAGGGCGAGGAGTCCGCCGCGCAACGGCTCGCCGTTCACGCGCAGCGAGCCGGTGAAGCGGGCGCGCTGCGACTCGGGGAGCACGTGGAATTCGAGCGTGGCGGACTCGCCTTCGCGCAGCACGATCTCGCGCGCCGAAGGGCCGGCGAGGAGCAGGTCGCTCGGGATCATCGCCTGCACGACGTACTCGCCGGGCAGCAGTCGCTCGAAGCGGTACGAATCGTCGAGGTCGGCGGTGCGACCTCCCGAGCTGCTGGTGCGCGGTTGGAAGAAAAGGGAGCGCAACGGGACGGCCTCACCAGGGAGCGGCGCCACCACCCGCTGCTGGAACAGGAACTTCGGCCGCATCGGCGACTTCGGTGCGCCGATCAGCCGCACCTGCAAGCTCGCGCCGCGCTGCAGCGCAACCACGGGCGGACCCGACGATGCCGCGAGCGGCACGTCGAGCTGGCGTGGCGCGAACTCGGCGTGCGCCACGCGCAGCGTCGCCCACTCGCCGCGCGCCGGCAGCTCGAAGAAGCCGGCGGCGTCGCTGGTTGCGCGAGCGTCGCTCTTCGGTGCCTTCGCGGGATCGCCGTCGAGCGGATACGAGGCCGCCTGCCCCGACACGAGCAGCACGACGGCGTTCGCGATCGGCGCCCCATCACTCGCCGCGACCACGCGACCGCGCAGCACGCCGACCGCGGCGATCGCGACGTCGATCGCGAGGTCGGCCCCGCACGGCAGCTCGACGAACTTCTCGACGGCCGCGCGTCCCGACACCTCGACGCGCACGTTCAAGCGGACCGGTGCTTCGATGCTGGAGAAGCGCCAGCTCGCCGGCTCGTCGGGGTCGCGCTCGACCGAGAGCTGCCGGCCGCCACCGACGATCCCGCGCGTCGGCGGATTGGCGAGCCACGGCGCGAACGCCTCGACCGTCACGCTCGGCTCGACGCCGTCGGGCAGCGCGCCGCTCACGACGACCCGTCCGCGCGCCGGGCGACCGAGCGCCAGCCGATGCGTCTCGCCGGGATCGACCGCGAAGACGCTCACCGCGAACCCCTCCCGCTCCACGCGTACGCCGATCGCGCCATGACTGCGGCCTCCCGACGCCCCTTCGTCCGTCGGGAGGCCGGTCATGCGGAACGTGCCGTCCGCTCCGCTGGTCGCCGACTGCACGGCGCCGACTTCGAGCAGCGGCAGCTCGCTCGGCAGCGGCTCGGGCAGGGCCCAGTTGGCCCAGTCGTCGCAAGCGAGCAGCGCCGCACCCGCGACCGGCACCCCCGTCTCGTCGACGACGATGCCGGCCACGGTGCCGCCGGCGCGGACGATCAGCGGCGGCAGCTCGAGACCGTCGACGACCTTCGACGGCTCGCGTGGCTCGGCGGCCAGGCGACCGGGCAGGCCCGCCAACAATTGCAGCAGCGCGTCGACATGGAGCCCGGCGAGCTCGAAGCGGCCGTCGCTGTCGCTGTGCTGATCGACGTGCCAGACCATCTGCGACGCATCGGCGCCGACGAGCTCGAGCGCCATGATCCGCGCGCCCGGCAACGGAGCGCCGCTCTCGTCGACGACGCGGCCGCGGACGGTGGCGAGCGCGGCGGAACTCTTAGCGGCGAGCGGCGCCGCGAGAGTGGCGAGGGCGGCAGCGCTGGCGCCGTTCGGGTCGCCGCTCGCTCCAGATGCCGCCGCGTCCGCGGCCGCGGGCGCGCCGATCGCCACCGCCGGAGCGGGCTGCTCGTCGGGGCGCGTCCACCGCCACGCGCCGATCAACGCACCGCCGATCAACAGCGCCGCCGCCACCTTCGTCGCCAGCGCGGCGCCGCCGCTCGCGATCGGCTCGAGGCCCCACGCGAAGCTCGCCAACCACTCGCTACGGCCGCCCGGATGGAGCGCGTCGAGTTTCGCGCGCAGCTGCTCGAGGGCGCGTCGCAATCGGGTGCGCACGGTCGGCTCGGGCGCCCCTTCACCGGCGGCGATCTGCGCGACGGAGCGCTCCTCGAAGAAGCGGAGCACGATCACGCGTCGGTAGGGCTCGTCGAGTTCGGCGACCGCGTTCGCGAGCAGCCGCAGCGTCTCCGCGCGCTCGAGCGCGTCCTCGGTGGTCTCCACCTCCGAGCGGGCGACGGCCGCCTCGCGACGAGTGCGCCGCGCCGCGCTGCGCTGCGAGCGGAACGCGAGGTTGCGGACGACCGCGGCGAGCCACGAGCGGCCGTCCCGCAGGTGCGCCGGCGGCTGCGTCAGCGCGACGGCCGCCGCCTCCTGGACGGCATCGGCGGCCGCGTCGTCGTCGCGCAGCAGCTGGCGCGCGAGCGCGTGGAGGGAGCGGCGATGCTGCTCGAAGAGAGCCGCCATCGCGCTCGCCGGATCCGCTGCGCCCATCGCATCGATCGCATCCATCGCCTGCTCCACTCCGTCCGCGGTCGCTCCGAAAGGCAGGAGCCCGCGGTCACGCGAAGTGATTCACGATTCCGGCGTGTGGCGGGGGCGTGTGCGGATCGCGGCGGCGGATCACTCCCGGAACGAAACGTCACCGCTTCGCCGGCTCCGCCGCCCAGGCGGTGGCGAACCAGACGATGGAGGCGAGCAGGAGCCAGCGCTTCACGGCCGGCAGATCGAGCGCGCCGTGGAAGTAGGCGAGCGCCGGCCAGAGGGTGGTCGCCAGCGCGAGCCAGGAGACGATCCGCAGCAGTCGTCGCAGCGTCATCGGCTCAGCCCTCGCTCGACGCCATGCCGCGGTGAATCGCGGCCGCACCGCCTGGCGCGCCCGCCATCGCCCGCACGGCGTCGCCGCTCGCGCGCCGTTGCCAGACCCAACTCAACGCCACGTAGAGCAGCAGCGCGAGGCACCAACCGGGGAGGCTCACGAAGTAGAGCTCGACGCCGCCCCACTGCACCAGCGCGGCGCACGCCGCCAACGTCGCGATCCAGGTCGCCGCCGCCGGCACGTAGCAGGCGCTGCCGCGCACCTCCGCGAACCAGCGCTGCAACCCCAGACGCGGCAGCAGCCAGAAGTCGGCGACGATCACCGCCCCCATCGGCATCAGCACCATCCCGTAGAACGCCACGAAGCCGAGCAGCTTCATCGCCAGCGCCGGGAAGAGGCCGGCGACGGTCGCGATTGCGCCGGCGAGCAGCGTCACCTTGAAGCGCGACGCGCGCGGCACGATCGCCTGGAAGGCGAGCCCGGCGCGGTAGATGGTCGGGTTCGCGGTGGTCCAGCCGGCAACGATCACGCAGAGCAGCCCGGCGACGCCGCACGCCGCGTCGGCCATCGGGCCGGGCAGCACGTCCTCGTGGCCCGGATCGCGCGCGAGCTGCACCGCGTAGAGGATCGACGCCGAGAGCCACGCCATGAAGTGGCCGACGAACATGCCGGCGGCGCTCGCCAGCGCGTAGCGGCTCTTCTTCGCGAAGCGGAAGACCGAGAGGTCGGCCATGCCGAGGTGCATCGCGAGGTTGCAGAACCAGGCGAAGAAGCAGACGTGCCAGAAGGTGAAGCGGGTCGCGCCGGCGCGCGGCTCGCCGCCCGGCCAGATGCGCGTCGTCGCCGCCTCAGAGATGTCGCCGATCCGCGTCACGCCGAGCTCGCGCAGCCCGATGATCCCGAAGGCGAGGAAGAGCAGCACCATCCACGGCGCGGCCAGCGCGGCGAAGCGCGCCACCGCTCGGTAGCCGGCGGCGGCCACCACGGCGATCAGTGCACCGACCAGCAGCGTCGTCGCGATCCAGCCGCCGCCGCTCGGCCAGGTGTCGGTGAAGCTCGGCATCGCGATGCCGGTCCAGACGCCGGCCGCCGTCGCCGAGACGGTGATCATCGAGCCGGCGAGGAAGCAGAACATCACGCCGTTGGCAAGGTTGTAGAGCGGCACGAGCTTGCGCCCGCAGAGCCGTTCCAAGTGGGCGTAGAGGGTGAGGCGGACGCGCGTCGCGATGGGCGCGGTGACCAGCAGCCACGAGAGGACGGCGAGCGCGTTGCCGACCACGAGGCCCCACACCAGGTCGGCCGCGCCGACGCCGGTGCGCAGGAAGAGCGGGCCGATCATCAGCTCGGTGCCGGCGACGTGCTCGCTCGCGTACTGGCCGAGGAAGCTCTTCCAGCCGAGCTGCGCGGCGGGCGGCACCGGCGTGCGCTCGAACTCGAGGTCGGTCGGCGACTCGTCGGCCATGCCACGTGCGCTCCGCGGGAGAGGTCGCGGCGCAGTGTACGCGCGTCGCGCATCGCGGAGCGAGACGGCGGCGATCAGTAGCCGCGCTGCCGCTCGCGGGTGCGCGGATCGAAACCGAGCGTGCGCAGGAACGGCAGCACGTCGCCGCCCGCCGCCTCCGAGAGCGCCGCCACCAGCAGCTCGTTCTGCACATCGAGCTTCCGGCTGCCGTCGAAGGTCGCGCGGCACTCGTCGCGACGCCGCCACAGCGCGCGCAGCACCTTCGGGAAGTAGCCGGGACCGTGGGCGAGGCGCAGCTGGAGCAGCTCGTAGCTGCGCCAGTCGACCCGATCGAGCGTCGGCAGCCACGCGTCGGCGCCGCGGCGCTTCCAGAGCTCGATCTCCGACTCGAGCCACGCCATGTCGGAGAGCGACTCGTTGAACCAGTGCGGCAGCGCGGCGCCGAGCTCGTAGGTGAAGCAGTGCGCCATCTCGTGGGCGTAGTTGTTGGCCGTGTCGAAGATGCCGTCGACCTGCAGGAACATCTCGGGGTCGGGGCCGCTCTTCAGCGCGAAGCCGAACGGGTAGCCGGCGCCGACGTGGACGATGACGAAGCGCGGCGCGAAGCCGTACCACTCTGCGAGCCAGTCGTACTGCTGCTGCAGCTGCGCCGCCACGGTCGCGAGCTCGAGCGACGGGTCGGCGTGGTTGAGGACGAGGACGTTGCGTCCGAGGCAGCGGTCGACGATCGGCACGCGGTGCCATTCGGTGGTCGGGCGCGGATCGACGGGCGCCTCTGCGCGCGGCCCCGTGCAGCCGCACGCGAGCAGCGCAATCCATGCGACCAGCGCGGACGGTGCGAGCCGCGCGAGCGGCCCCGCCGCGCCGTCAGTCGCCGCCACCGCCCCCGCCACCGTCGCCTCCCGCATCGCCGCCGCCATCGAAGCCACCGCCATCGAACCCGCCCGCGTCGCTGCCACCGGAGTCCGCTTCGGGCAGCGGGTCGTGGACTCCCTCCGCTCCGTGGGACGCCGGGCCGCGGTCGTGCGACGCTTGCGAGCTGCTGGCGCGGTGGCTCGACGAGTACATCCACAAGAACCACGGGTGGCCATCGTCAGAATGGGGCGTGGCGGAGGCGGCGGGAGCGGGCTCCGACGCACGACGACGCATGGGGGCGCGACGCGCCGCGACGTACCGTTCCCTCAGGTAGAACGCGACGCTGAGCAGTCCGACCGCGAGAAGCCACCACTCCATCGGGCTCTCCTCCGGGCCTTCGACCTCGCGCGCCTCGAGGCCCTCCACCGTCGGCGCTCGCTCGGAGTCGCCGCGATGCCGCGCGTCGCCGGACGGGCGCCGGCGAGCCGCGCATGCGTCACGGCTTGCGCCACTCGAGCGTCACGTCGTCGAGGCGCACCTCGTCCTTGCTGCCCTCGGTCGCGACGAGCAGCCGCAGCCGGATCCCCTTCGCGGGCGCGAGCGGCTGCGGATCGACGAAGACCGGGCCGAGCGTGCCATCGAGGAACATCTGCAGCTGCCCCTTCGCGGCGCGCATCTCGAAGGTGAACCAGCGGCCGGGGAAGGTCCACATGCGCGGGTCGATCGCGACGAAGCCGTCCTGCCGCAGCAGGCAGCACTTCACGCCATCGAGCGCGCTGTGGTAGCGGCCGAGGAAGGCGAAGGTGTAGAGCTCGGCGCCGGTCGTCGCGTCCTCGACCTTGAGCTCGAAGTTCGCCTTCTCCGCGCTCATCCCCTTGCAGGTGAAGCGGAAGTCGCTGCTGATCGGTCCCGCGAAGGTGAGCGCGCCGTCGCCGCTGAACCGCAGCTCGCCATCGATCACCTTGCCCGACTTGGTGGCGACCACCCAACCGTCGGGCAGCTTCTCCTTCGCGAAGTCGAGCGTGGTCGACTCCGGCAGCGCCGCGAGCGGTGCCGCGAGCAGTGGTGCCGCGAGCGGTGGTGCAGCGAGCGACGTCGCGGCGAGCGGCGACCGCGGCGCGAGCGCGGCGAACGCGAGCGGAGCGCCGAGCAGCAGGGCGAACCGACGAGCCATCGCGAACTCCTCCGAGGTCTTCTCGCCGTTTCGACCGCCCTGCCAAGCGGCGGTTCCGGATGCGACGCCGCGCCGCGCTGCACTGCTCTGCGTCGCGCTGCTCTGCGCCGCGCCGCCTTGTGCTCTCAGCCCTCTTCCTCGTTCACCGCCGAGTCGTTGATGTTCGTCACCGCCCACGCCTCGGCGATCTGGTCGAGCGTGTTCTCGCGGAAGATCAGGAACGGCACGCGCGGGATGCGGCGGATCTCCTCCTTGCCGCGGCTGTCGCGCACGACGACGTGGCCGGCGCCGAGCAGCAGCAGCTCGAAGACGTCGGGGTACTCGACCGAGAGGCGCTTCGCGCCGCGCGTGATGGCGTCCTCCATGTCGCCGCGGCGGAAGAGGTGCAGCTCGTTGTGGGTGATGCGCCAGCGGTGGTTGAGGAAGACGTTGATCAGCACGCCGACCAGCCCGACGCCGACCAGCACGCTCATCGCGTGCATGAAGCCCGGCTCGATGCGCGCGTCGAGGCCGGCCAGCAGGTTCTTCAGCTGGCTCAACACGGGGATCTCGAACGCCTCGTTCAGGTAGAGGCCGCCGACCCAACAGAGCGCCACGAAGAGGAGCCAGCCGATGGCGAGGTTGCGGCGCACGTCGAAGCCGACCGCGACGAAGCTGGTCATCAAGATCGTGATGTAGACCCAGGTGAGGTTCACCTGCCATTCGGGCTGCCAGTGGAGCAGCGCAGCGCAGAGCTCGCCGCCGACCACGAGCGGCCAGAAGAGCGTGAAGAGCGGGTAGCTGCCGAACCGCAGCTCGTTGACGCGCGGCGCCATGGTCGGGCGCGGCGCGGCCGCGGCCTTCGCAGCGGCCGGGGCTGCCGCTGCTGCAGCGGTCGGAGCCGACGCGGCGGCGCTCGAGGTCGAGGCGGAGGACGAGGTGGGCGGCGGCGGTGCGCCGGCGGACGGGGCAGGATCAGCCATGGTTCCCTACCTCATTGCGAGAGAGCGGTCGTGTGGAGGAGCGGAGTCGGATGCGGTGCGGTGCGGTGCGGCGCGGCAAACGCGGCCCGAGCCGCGACTACGCCAGCGCCGCGCGCGCCGTTCAGGGGCGGTCGTACTCGCCGAGCGGCCGCAGCCAGAGGTTGCGGTAGCGGACCGGGTTGCCGTGGTCCTGCAGGCGGATCGGCAGGCGATCGGCGTGCGCCTCGTAGCGCGCCAGCTCGCGGTGCGCGGTGGCCCCGAGCAGCTCCTGCCCGTGGTGGACGACGACGCCGTTGTGGAGCACGGTGACGCGCGCCGGCTTCACCAGCTTCGCGCCGTCGAAGCGCGGCGCCTCGAAGACGATGTCGTAGCTCTGCCACTCGCCGGGCGCGCGGCAGGCGTTCACCAGCGGCGGCTTCTGGCCGTAGAGCGCCGCCGCCTGCCCATCGGGATAGGTCGCGTTCTGGAAGCAGTCGAGGACCTGCACCTCGTAGCGCTGCATGAAGTAGATGCCGCTGTTGCCGCGCCCCTGCGAATCGCCGCTGGCCGGCAGCGGTGCGCACCACTCGACGTGGAGCTGGCAGTCGCCGAACGACTCGCGCGTCTCGATGTCGCCGGTGCCGTTCACCTCGACGTAGCCGTCGCCGACCTTCCAGCGCGCCTCGCCGCCGCCGCTGGTCCACTTCGCGAGGTCCTTGCCGTCGAAGAGGACGATCGCGTCGGAGGGTGCGCGGCCGGGCTGCGCGGGCGTGCTGGCGCTGCCGGGCGTCACCACGCGCGGCTGCGGCCGCCGCGAGTCGTGCACGCACCACTTGCCGTCGGGGAGCAGCGGCGTGTCGGTGTAGCCGGGCGCTTGCTGCTCCTGCGGCGGCTGCGGAGCGGCGCGGGCAGCGGCGGCGGCGAACGAGGCCGCGCCGATCGCGCCGAGGGTGCCGATCGAGGCGGCCACGGCGAGACAGCGGAGGCCGAGCCGAAGGCGGCGCGGCGGACGATCGAGACGGGCCATCGAGGTCTCCCATGCGCCGAGCGAGTCGCGCTCGCGGAACGGCGCGCGCGAGCGCTTGCCGGCGAGTGCCGTCGCTTGTCGATGCAGCGAAGCGGCACCATACTCTGCGGCCACTCGACACGGACATCGCGACGGTCGGCGATCCGCCGCGAAGGCGAAGGGGAGCTGCGAGGCTCCGGGGAGGCAGGGCGTGCCCGACTACAGCGCGTACCAGAAGGGCGTGATCAAGCGCTACTACGAGCACCGCGACACGATCGCGGTGCACAAGCTCGCGGAGATCCTCTCCGACCTCTGGCTCGAGAAGAGCAAGGCGAAGGTGACGACGCTCTGGGAGTCGGCTTACAAAGAGCTGCAGAAGGCCGGCGTCCCGATCAACAAGGCGTGCGTCATCGTCGAGGACCGCGACCTCGAGGCGTTCGGGAAGCTGGTCGCCGAACTGTCCTGAGCCGCTCGCCGCGGGAGGGTGCGGGTGCCGGCGGCGGAACGCTCCCGGATCGGGACGCCGCGATCCTCTTGAAATGACGCGGAGCCGGCGCGTTGGCACCGGCTCCGCATCGTGATCTCGATCACGCGCCGTTCTTCGGTGGGCACCGACGGCGGCGCGAGGATCTCTCGTCAGCCCGCGAGCTTGGCAGCGGCCTCCTTCGGCACTTCGATCGTCGTCGCGCCGAACGCCTTCAGCGTGTAGCTCTGCTTGCGCTTCGAGTCACCGCGCGCCGTCGTCATGGTGGTCTCGATCACGATCTGCGTCGGCATGCCCGCCGCATCGAAGGTGATCGACGCCGTGCCGCTCGCGGTGATCTCGCCGCCGGCGCCACCGCCAGCACCGCCGCCCGCGCCGCCGAACCCGCCGCCGCCCGCGAACATCTCCTTGATGCGCTTCGCACCGGAGAACTCGTCGGCCGCTTCCTGGCTCAGCGCACCGCTGATGGTGCAGGCGCCGTTCGCCTCGCTGCAGGTGAGGTCCTTCAGCTTGCCGTGCATCCCGGTCAGCAGCTCGTGCGGCAGCGCCACGCTCGCGAGGCCCATCACCGCGAAGCGCTCGCGCATGTCGCCGCCGCCGCCGCCCGGACCGCCGCCGGGCGGACCGCCCGCGCCACCGGCCGGAGGACCACCCGCGCCGCCGCCCGCCTCACCGCCGCCGCGCCGGCCACCGCCCGCGCCGCCGCCGAACTCGGGCGCCGTGTAGAGCTCCCACGCGTCGCCCTTCTTGTAGACCATCTTCGTGTCGCGTCGGTAGGCGAGCGACTCGCCGCGCGTCAGCTCGACGCCCTTGCCGATCTCGACCTTGCCGACGGTGGGCGTCGGAGCCGGCGGCGCGCCGCCGGCATCGCCACCACCACCGCCCTCGCCGCCGCCGCGCCGTCCGCCGCGACCGCCGCGCCCGCCCATCCCGGCGCCGTCATCGAGCGCCTCGAACGTGTAGCTCTTCAGCTCCGACAGCTTGGCGAGCTTCTCCTTCAGCATCGCCGCGGCATCACCAGTGGCGGCCGCCGGCGGCGGAGCGAGCGTCGCGCCCTGGTTGGCATCGCCGAGCAGCAACGCCGAGAAACAGAGGCTCATCAACATCGTTCGTCCCTCATCGACCCGCGACGACCGGAGCTGCGCCAGCTCCGCCTGCGGCCGCGACTCGATGGTCGCGCGCACGCGGGCGCCGCGATGCGGGGTGGCAGCGGCGCCTCCTTCAATGCCGTCTTGTACGCCGTGCGTTTCGATCGAGTAGCGCGCGGGCCCTGTCATTCTGGCGACATCTTGCGATGGCGCGGTTCCGCGCGCGGCGACGCGTCCGCGCGCTCGTGCGCCGGCGCGCCGCATCGCCACCGGCGCCGCCGCTCGCCACCATTGACCGCCCCGCACGCCGCGGTGAATCTGCGCCGCGATGCGACTCCTCATCGTCGAAGACTCCGACGCACTGCGCGACGCGCTCCGCTCCGGCCTCGAAGGGCTCGGCTACGTGGTCGACGTGGCGGCGCGCGGCGACGACGGCCTGCAGCGCGCGATGGCGGGCGGCTACGACCTCGCGATCGTCGACGTGATGCTGCCGGGACTCGACGGCTTCGCGCTGGTGCGGCAGCTGCGCGCCGGCGGCCACGACGTGCCGGTGCTGATGCTCACCGCGCGCGACACGGTCGCCGATCGGGTGCGCGGCCTCGACCTCGGCGCCGACGACTACCTCGTCAAGCCGTTCGCGGTCGAGGAGCTGCTGGCGCGCGTGCGCTCGCTGGTGCGGCGCGGCAAGGCGGCGCCGACGCCGCTGGTGAAGATCGAGGACGTGACGATCGACTCGGTGAGCCACGTGGTGCTGCGCGCCGGCCGGCCGATCGACCTGTCGCCGCGCGAGTACGCGCTGCTCGAGTACCTCGCGTTGCGCGCCGGCACGGTGGTGACGCGCGACGAGCTCGAGCGCCACCTCTTCGAGCAGCCGCCGGCCGACGGCAGCAACGCGGTCGACGTGCTGGTCGGGCGGCTCCGTCGCAAGCTCTGCCCGCGCGGCACGCAGGAGCTGATCTACACGCGGCGCGGCCACGGCTACCTGATGGCGGCACCTCCATGAGGTCGATCCGCACCCGCATCACGCTCGCCGTCGTCGGCTGCACGGCGCTCACCGTCGCCATCGCGGCGACGGTCGTCGCGCTGGCCGGCCGCAAGATGCTCTTCGACGCGCTCGACGAGCGGCTCCTGTCGCGCGCCCGCTGGTTCAGCGTGGTGCCGCGCTTCCCCGAGCCGCCCCGCGAGAGCGCCGAGGTGATCGCCGCGCGCGAGGCGGCCGCACGCGAGACGGCCGCGAACGGCGGCGCGAGCGGCGCCTCCCCCGCCGCCGGCGAAGCGAGCGGCGAGCGCGGCACCGAGCGCGGCGCAGCGACCCCGCCGAGCGGCGGCGGCGAGCGCGACGGACGCGGCGAGCGCGAGGGCCGCAGCGACCGCGACGGGCGCGACGGCCGCGACTCGCGCGGCCCCGGCCCGATCCCGTTCACCCGCAGCGACAGCCCCTCGACGCCGCAGTTCTGGGCGCTCGTCTGCGATGCGGACGACCACGCCGAGATCAGCCGCTACGGCGATCTGCCCGACGGCCTGTCGCTCGCGACGCTCGGCGTGAAGCCGGGCGATCCGCCGAGCGACGTGAGGCTCGAGGATGGCCGGCGACTGCGCGTGGTCGCGTTGGCGAACCACTGGGTCTGGCGCGGCCGCGGGCGCGGCAACGACGGCCCGCCGTCGGCGCCCGGCGCCGCGCCGGGTGCCACCTCCGGCGCTGCCCCCGGCGAGCCGCCGCGCGACGAGCGCCACGCCGCGACCACCTGGCTCGCGCTCGAGGCGACCGACGTGCACGGCGAAGCGCGCCGGCTGGTCGGGATGCTCGCCGCCGCCTGGGGCGCGGCGACGCTGCTGGCGTGGCTCGCGTCGTGGGGCGTGGCGCGGGCGGTGCTGAAGCCGGTGGCCGGGATGTCGCAGACCATCGCGGCGCTCTCGCCCGAGAACCTCGCGGCGCGCGTGCCGATGGAAGAGGTGCCGGCCGAGCTCTCCGCGGTCGGCACGCGCTTGAACGCGCTGCTGCAGCGGGTGCAGTCGGCCTTCGAGCGCGAACGCGCGACCATCGCCAACATGGCGCACGAGCTGCGCACGCCGATCTCGGCGCTGCGGACCGAGCTCGAGTTCGCGCAGTTCCGCGCCGACGCGCGCCCCGCCGACAAGCGGACCATCGAGTCGAGCCTCGCGCTGGCGCTGCGCATGCAGGCGCTGGTGAACGCGCTGCTGACGATGTCGCGCATCGAGTCGGGCCAGGAGGTGCTGGCGCGCAGCGAGGTCGACGTGGCGCGCACGCTGCGCGACGCGTGGAGCACGGTGGCGGCGCGCGCGCAGGAGCGCGGCCTCACCTGGCGCTACCGCGGGCCCGAGTCGCTGCCCTTCTTCGCGAGCGCCGACCACCTCCACATGGTCGCGGCCAACCTGCTCGACAACGCGGTCTCGCACGGCGCCGTCGCGAGCGGCGGTGGCGGCGAGGTCGAGGTGACGCTCGAACGCCACTCCGACGGCGCGAACGGCGCCGCGGGCGGGATCACCTTCACCATCGCCAACCGCTGCGAATCGGGCGCCAGCAGCCCCGGCAACCTCTTCGAGCCCTTCTGGCGCAGCGATCCGGCGCGCAGCGACGCGCGCCACTTCGGCCTCGGCCTCGCGCTGTGCGATCGCGTCGTGCGGCTGCTCGGCGGCACCATCGCGGCCGCGCAAGAGGATCGCCTCTTCCGCGTCCGCGTCACGCTGCCGGCGACGGCCTGAGGCACGGCGCCGCAGCGAGCCGCGGGACGCTCAACCGCCCTTCTTCGTGGCCTGCTCCGCGGCCCACGCGGCGATCAGCTCCGCCTCCTTCTCCGGTGGCAGGCCGGTGCGCAGCAGCGCGGGATCGGGGAGCTGCGGCGCCGGCTGCCCCTTCGCCTTGGCGTCCTCGACCATCTGCGCGCCGACGCGGCGGCGCCGCTCGACCTCGGTCGGCCACCAGGCGAGGATCGCCTTCAGCGTGTCGTCGAGCGCGCGGAAGCGCAGGCCCGCCTTCTCCGCGCGGTCGTTGCTCCAGGTGTGGAAGCCGATGTCGTTGCCGACCGGCGCCGACCAGATCGGGAAGGTCCCCGGCGGGATCCCCGCCTTCTCGAGGAAGTCGGCCGGGATCCACTTGGCGTCGCACGACCCCTTCGGCGCCAGCTGGATGCAGCCGGCGACGACGTCGCCGAAGCGCGCCACGTCGGCCGGCCCGCACGCGTTGAAGACGCCGGCCGTCGCGTTCTCCACCAGCCCGACCAGGAACTCGGCGAGGTCGCGCACGTCGATCCACTGCATCGGATCGCTCGGCGAGCCCGGCAGCGCGATGGCGCCGCCCTTCGCGATGCGCACCGGCCAGTAGGTGAAGCGGTCGGTGGGGTCGCCCGGCCCGACGATGTAGCCCGGACGGACCACGGCGCACTTGCCGGGGAACGCCGCCTGCGCCACCCGTTCGCACACCGCCTTCAGGCCGCCGTAGAACTCGCCGCCCTGCCCCATCGTCTCGACCGTCTCGTCGGCGAGCGTCGCCAGCGGTCGATCCTCGTCGCCGTTCACCACGCTGTTGTCGGCGTAGGCGGAGATGCTCGAGATGAAGATGTAGTGGCCGGCGTTTTTCGCCAGCAGGTCGGCCGACGCCTTCACCATGCGCGGGTAGTAGCCCGAGTTGTCGATGACCGCGTCCCACGTCTTGCCGACCAGCTGCTCGAGCCCCTTCGGCGAGGCATCGGGGTTCAGCAGCTTGCCGTCGGCGCCGCGCGCATCGTCGGCCGGCAGGTTCGGATCGCGATTGCCATAGAGGTGGGTCACCCCTTCGAAGCCGAACGGGATGCGCTTCTCGGTGCGGCCGCGGTTGAAGACGGTCACCTCGTGGCCGCGCGCCAGCGCCACCTCGACCGTCTTCGGGCCGATGAAGCCGGTGCCGCCGAGGATCAGGATCCGCTTCTTCGCCGCCGCGCGACCGCGGACGAGCCCGCCGGCCGTGGCCGCGAAGAGCGGCGCCCCGGTGCTCCCGCTGGCGAGCCCGCCGAGCGCGAGCGCCGCCGAACCCGCGAGCGCCTGCCCGAGGAAGCGGCGCCGCGAGGGGCGCGCAGGCGACGGCGAGGACGGCGACGCGGAGTGGGATGCGGCGGCGAGCTTGCGAGTGGTCACGACGAGGCTCCGGAACGGACCGACAAGACGGGTGGCGAGCAGGGATCGGCGCGCCGCGAACCGACGCGGCGCCGCACGGTACCGCTCTCACGGTACGACAGGGCGCCGCGCGAGTTGCATCGCCGCTGCCGTAACCTCGCGGCGGTGACGGCGCGCGCGACTCGCCGCTGATCGCAATGCCACCCTCCGCAGGAGCCTTCCATGTCCCGCTCGCTCTACAGTCTGCTGAAGCGCCGCCGCTCGCCGAAGGTCGATCTCGTGACGCGCCGCCAATGGCTGGCCAAGGTGGCGGCGGCGGGAGCGGCGCTGCTCGCGGGTGGGCTGGCCGGCGGGCTCGCGAGCGGCTGCGGCTCGCCGCGCGCGCGGCGCGTCGGCAAGCGGGTGGTCGTGGTGGGCGGCGGCTTCGCCGGCCTCGCGGCTGCCAGCGAGCTGATCGCCCGCGGCTACGACGTGACGCTGCTCGAGGCGCGCCATCGCGTCGGCGGGCGCGTGCTGTCGTTCCGCGACTTCCCCGCGGGGCGCGTCGTCGAGGGCGGCGGCGAGCTGATCGGCAGCAACCACCCGCTCTGGAACGCCTACGCGGAGCGGTTCGGCCTCGAGCTCACCGAGATCGTCGAGCCGGAGGAGGCGGAGTTCCCGGTGCTGCTCGACGGCGTGCGGCTCACCAGCGAGGAGTCGGACGCGCTGTGGGAAGAACTCGATGCAGCGGTGACGACGCTGAACGACGCGGCGCGCGCCATCGATGCCGAGCAGCCGTGGACGAGCCCCGATGCGGCGGCGCTCGACGCGCGCTCGACGGCGGAGTGGCTCGCCGGGCTCGAGGTGTCGGCGCGCTGCAAGCGGGCACTGCAAGCGCAGTTCGAGGCCGACAACGGCACGCCGATCGAGCGGCAGAGCCTCCTCGCCAACCTCGCGCAGATCAAGGGCGGCGGCGTCGAGAGCTACTGGACCGACAGCGAGACGCACCGCTGCAAGCCGGGCAACCAGGCGCTGGCGCTCGAGCTGGCGAAGACGGTCGTGGCGGATGGAGCGAGCCGCGTGCGGCTGGACGCGCCGGTGACGCGGATCGACCACGGCGGCGCGGTCGCGAAGGTGACGCTCGCCGATGGCAGCGTGCTGGAGGCGGACGACGTCGTGCTGGCGTTGCCGCCCTCGCTCTGGAGCGCGATCGCCTTCGACGTCGCGCTGCCGGCAGCGCTCTCGGTGCAGATGAGCGTCAACGTGAAGTACCTCGCCGCGGTGAAGCGGCGCTTCTGGGAGGAGGCGGGTCTGGCGCCCGACGGCCTCACCGACGGGCTGATCGGCTGGACGTGGGAAGCGACCCATCGCCAGGAGGGCGCCGGCGACTTTGTGCTGACCGCCTTCTCGGGCGCCCGCGGCGCCGAGCAGGCGCGCGCGCTGCCGGCCGCCGGCCGCGACGCCGCCTACGCCGCCGCGCTCGAGCCGCTGCTGCCCGGCTTCACGGCCGAGTTCGTCGCCGCGCGCTTCATGGATTGGCCCGGCGATCCGCGCACGAAGGCGGGCTACTCGATGCCCGCGCCGGGTCAGCTGACGAGCGCGGGCCCGCTGCTGCGCGCCGGCCTCGGCAAGCTCCACTTCGCCGGCGAGCACTGCAGCCACGCCTTCGTCGGCTACATGGAGGGCGCGCTCCAATCGGGCGTCGCGGTCGCCAAGCGCCTCGCGGAGCGGGACGGCGTGGGGAGCTGAGCGAAGGAGACTCCCCCGAGATGTGCGCTGGTCGTGCCGTCGCATCGACGGCCGACCTGGCGCCTCCTCACTCCGGCACCTTCCAGCGGCCGCCCTTGTCGGGGCCGATGCGTTCCAGGCGGCCTGCCTCGCGCAGCTTGCGGACGGCCCGCTCGATGGCACGCAGTGACTTGCCGAGCTGCGCCGCCACTTCGGGCAACGACAAGCCCGGGTCCGACCGGAGCAGCGACCGGATCGCTTCGGGCGTTTTCACCGGCGTTTTCACCGGCGTTTTCACCGGCGCCTTCGGGGCCTTCCTCTGGGGCGCCGCCGCCAACAGGGAGAAGGTCACGACCACCGCGCGATCGCGAATCGACACGACCGGCGGCGTCAGGCCGCGCTCCTCCATCAGTCGCGCGATCTTGAGCGTGCCGCGGCCCCACGTCTCGATGATCCCGCGCCGATAGAAGGTGCGCGCGATCATGGGGTTCCACGGCTTCGACTCGTGTTCGCGGAAGAGCGCCTCGGGCGTCAGGCCGAAGTGCAGCTCGCCGATCGAGATGATCTCGAGCCGATCGTCGTAGAGCGCGACGCTCACCGAGCCACCGCCGATCGCGTAGTCGCGATGCACGAAGGCGTTGGCGAGCGCCTCGCGCAACGCCTCCACCGGCAAGAGCGGGGTGTCCTCGCGCTCCATCCGGTCCGGAACGATGCGCCCCCGCACGGGCAACGACTCGATCAGGAAGCGCTCCGCACGGCGCATCAAGGCGAAGGCGTTGCCGTGGAACTGGCGGTGGTCGAGGAACTCGTCACGCGTCGTCCCTCGGAATCGCGCCACCTTGAGCAGCAGTTGCGGGAACTCGGGCAGGGGCACCTCCTCCGAACAGAAGAGCGCCACTGCCGCCCGCGACACCCGATCGCCTTCGACCAGCAGCCCGAGTCCGCGCAGGATCTCGAGCGGCTCACGCGTCCCCGGATCATCGATCCGGCCGCGACGGATCGCCTCCTCCAACGTGAGCACCAACTCGCGCCGATCGAGCCGCGTGATGTCGAATCCCGTGGCCGGTCGATTCTCCCAGCGCTCGGTCGCGTGCATCTCCTCCAGCAGCAACCGCTGGAAGGTCTCGCGCGGCATGACGCGAGTCGTGTTCAGCACCCGTTCGTACGCGACCCCACGGAAGGCGATCGGAGCGCGAGGACTGTGCTGGGCGGAGAGCAGCAGCACCTCGCGCCCTCCGCCGATCGCGACGCGTTCCACTGTCGGAAAGAGCGGCGGCTCGAATCGCTGGACCTCCTGCGGAGCTCTTCGAGGGTGCGTTCGTTGACGATCTGCGCGACGACCTTCCCGGCTGGCGTCACGCCGATCACCACGCGCCCGCCTTCGCCGTTGGCGAACGCGCACACGGTGCGAAAGGCTCGCTCCTTCTCCGCCGTCGACTTCTTGAACTCGAGCGTCGCCGACTCGCCGGCGGCGGCCAAGTCCGCGAGTTGATCGGGATTCACGGAACGACGCTCTCGGCCGCGGAGTCGGTGCCCCCGCTCATGGCGCGACCGCCTCCGCTTCCTGCAACTCCCTGAGCGTACGCCCCTTGGCGTCCTTCCACTCCACGCGCCCGTTGGAGGATCGACCGAGCAGCACCCCTGCCGCGGTCGATGGCGAATTGAACGTGTAGTCCTGGGTCATTCGATAACCCGCGCCCGCTGCCTCCAACACCCCTTGCGCCAACAGGGACCGCCGCAGCTCGACGAGGTAGCCGTGGATCGACGCGACCTCGTCCTTCACGGCCCGCGATCCTGCGCGCACGACGAATCCCGCGCTCCCATCGGCACCGCGCGCCTGGATGCCCTTGGCTTCGAGGAACAGTTCGCGCGACAGGCCGGCGTCGGCGCTCGGCTCGTCGAACAAGCCCACGCCCACGACCGGCAGGCAGAGCAGCAGGTCACCGAGGAACCCCTCGGCGTCGGCGGCGTCGGCCTCCGAGAGCGTCGGCAGCTGCGGCTTGTTGCCGTTGTCGAGTTCGGCGCGCTTGGCCGCGCTCGCCAGCGCCACCAGCCGTGCTTCGAGGTACTGCACGTGCGCCTTGTTGAGGTTCTGGTCCTTGCTGGTGAACAGGCAGGCGTGCGTCCAGAAGTCCTTCAGCTTGGCGTGCTCGACGAGTCGCGACAGCACTGGATCGCCCTCGCCGACATAGAGCCGTGGCAGCTGTGACGACTCGCCCGGCCCCCACAGGAGGTAGACACCGGTTCGCTTCAACTCGACCCGCGAGCGAACCTCGACGAACTGCGCGCGCGGGAAGACGAGCCCCTGCCCCGTCCAGTTGGACTTCTCGACGATGCGCAACGCCTCCGGATCGCCCGACGGAAGGAAGATGCGCACGGAGAAGCCGATGGGGGCGGCCAGTCCTTCGTGCGCCCCTTGCTTTCGAGGCATCGTGCACCTCTCCCGTCGTGGCGACCGTTCGGGCACGAACTGTATCAGCGCCGAACCGCTCGTCGCGCGGCGCCGCGCGCAACGCCGCGCCGCTCACGCCGGCTTGCGTGCGACGCGCAAGTGGAGCGGCCAGCGGACGGGGCGCGGGCGCTGCGGGTCGCCCCACGCGCGCGCCAACTGCGGGGTCAGCGCGACGAGCGGATCGCTGCCGGTGCGGCGGCGCTGCTGCTGCACGGCCGACCAAGTGGCGAGGTAGCCGAGCAGGCCCGCGAGCGAGAGCTCCTGCTCGATGGCGACGCGCGGCAGAGCGGCCGTGATCTCGGCGGTGATCTCGGCGAAGGGCAGCGCGAGGTCGCGGTAGCCGTTCATCACCAGCGCGCGCGGCGGCGGCCAATCGGGGGCGAGCGTCCCGTCGTGGAGCTCGCGCACCAGCGCGTCGATCGGCGGCGCGACCTCGAGCAGGCTGTAGCACCAGAGCGCCAGCACGCCGCCCGGCGCCAGCACTCGCGCCACCGTCGCGTAGAAGCGCGGCAGATCGAACCAGTGGGCCGCCTGCGCGACGGCGACGAGATCGAAGGAGGCGTCGGCGAGGTCGCGCGGCTCGCCGTCAGCGTCGTTGGCGAGATGGCGATACGTGACGCGCGGGTGGGGCGTCGCTTGCGCGAGCTGCTCCGCGCTGACGTCGGTCGCCAGCACGCGCTCGAAGTGGTCGGCGAGCCCGAGCGCCGCCTGCCCGTTGCCGGTGCCGCAGTCCCACGCCGCTCGCCGCGCCGGCGCGCGCTCCGCCAATGCCGCGAAGAGCGCCGCCGGGTAGCGCGGCCGGAACTCGGCATAGGCGGCCGCGTGGCCGGAGAAGAGGGAGTCGAAGCTCGGGTTGGCCATCGCGCCGCTACTCCTCGAACTCGACCTGCCCGCGCCGCCACTCGGGCGGCAGCGGCTCGGTGAGGGGGACGATCCACGGCGCGGGGGCGAGCGAGCGCTCCACGGCGGCGAGGTCGACGTTCGGATCGATCAGCGGCTGCGCATCGCGGCCGTTCAGCGAGCAGTCGACGATGGCGCGGACTTGCGGGCGGCGCGCGGCGCCGGTGGCGGGATCGACGACCGTGTAGCGGCGCGCGAGGTGGTGGGCGTACTGCAGCACCATCTCGGGGCGATCGCCCATCTTCTGCGCCTGCCAGTCGGCGAGCTCGGCGCGCGGGTCGACGATTCGCCGCTCGCCGGTGACGGGATCGGTGACGACGAAGTGGGCGCTCGACGTCTTGCTGCGCAGCTTCATGTGCCACGCGAAGAGGTGCCCCTCCTCGGTCCAGCTGACATTGCCGGGGTAGAGGAAGTGGCGCAGCGGGAAGAGCAGTTGGTAGGCGAGCCAGAGCGCCACGAGCGCGAGCGTGGCGCGCGCGAGCCGCGGCGGCGCGGCGGTGGCGAACGCGGCGAGCGGCCGCTCGACCGTCGTCTCGCCCTCGCGTCGCGCGAGCGCCTGGAAGACCCCCGAGTCGTAGCCGAACAGCGCGCGCGCCTCCGCCTGCTCCTGCCGCTGCCAGCCGCCGCGCCAGCGCGCGAGCCAGCGGCTCGGCCAATCGGGCGCGAAGAAGAGCGTCGTCGCGGCGATCGCCATCCACGGGAAGATGCCGATGTCGAAGAGGCAGGCGTTCAGCAGGTGGAAGCAGCAGAGCGCCGCGAACATCGCCACGCGCGTGCGCCGCCAGCAGAGGAGCGGCACCGCCAGCAGGTCGAGCAGCAGCCCCGACCAGCTCATGAACCACGGCGTCGCCGGATGGAGCAGCAGCGGGCCGATCAGCGGCAGCTCGCCGCGCCCCTTGAGCCACTGGCGCAACGGCTCGCCCTGCAGCCAGTCGCCGTTCACCTTCGCCAGCGCCGCGTAGCCGTAGACGATCAGCAGTTGCGCGCGCAGCAGGAAGAGCGCGAGGGACGGCGCCGGCCGGCGACCGCGCAGCGCCGCGCGCAGCGACCACTCCCCATCGGTCGGCACCCACGCCAGCAAGAGCAGCAGCAGGAGCACCAGATAGAAGTGGTTCAGGTAGCGCGCCTGCTCGAGCAGGAAGACCCAGCCGAAGCCGACGAAGAAGAGCGCCGCTGCGGTGCGCGTCCACCAGCCGACGGCGATCAGCGCCGCCAAGACGCCAAGCGCCGCGAACAGCGCCTGCAACCCCTCGAGCGACGGCCGCTCGACCCACTCGAAGCCGAAGTAGCGGAAGTGGAACGGCGGCGCGACGTAGTGCGCCTCGATCCAGCCGGCCGAGAAGAAGCGCGTCACCTCCCACAGCAGGATCGCGCCGAACGCGATGCGGAAGAAGGCGAGCGACGCGGCCGGGATCGGCGCGGCCAGCAACCGGCGTAGTCGTTCCATCGAGCGGACCCATCCGCGGCCGCCGTCGTCGGCGACCGCCACATCTCCGCGGCCGCCGTCGTCGGCGACGGCCATATCTCAGCGCATCTTCGTCTGGTTCTGCACCTCGACGAGCTTGCCGTGGAGGTCGAGCACGAAGGTGAGCGTCGCTCCCGGCCGCAGCCGCGCCACGCCATCGCCGCCGATCCGCTCCTGCGCGTAGCGCACCAGGATGAAGTGCTCCTCGTGGTCGATCGCGTCGAAGCGAAGCGTCCCCGCCTCGGGCGGCAGCGCGAAGAGCTGCGGGTTGCCTGACAGCACTTGCTCGGTGAAGAGGCGGATCTGCGGATCGCCGAAGACGCCGGGGCCGAGCTGCCGCGACAGCGAGAAGCCCTTGATGGCGATCAGGCCGGCGATCGGCGCCGCGTCGGGCTCCTGCGACTCGATCTGCTGGTAGTCGCGCAGCGTCCAGTCGACCGCGCCCTTGGCGCCGCCGACTCCGGCCGCGCTCGAGGAGCCGTCGTCGTCATCGCAGTCGTCGTCGTCGTCGTCCCAGCCGTCGTCGTCGTCGTCGAACCAGCCGTCGTCATCGTCGTCGTAGTAGTCGTCGTCGCAGCCGGTGCGGACGCTGCAGCTCGCGCCGCCGAGCGCGCCCGCTGCGAGCACGAGGACCGCCACCTTGGCGAGTGTCCGCCACCCGCTGCCGATCGCGCCGCCCATCCCACCGCCCATCCCACCGCTCGCCACGTCGCGCTCCTCGCCTGCCTCTTCGCGCCCCCGCATCGCCGGGGGCCTCTCCGCCCTCGGCCGGCCATCAGAGCAACCGAAGGGCCATGCGGTTGCAACCGCCTTGCCCACCGTCGAGCGTGCGCCCCACTGCCCTCGCGCCCGCTCGGAACGCAAGATGGCGCGCCCCGCGGCGCTCCGCCGGCCGCCCACCGTCCCAGAAGAGGGAAGCAAGATGCGCAACCGTCTCGTCCGCGTAACGCTCGCCGCCACGACCGTCGCTGCGTCGTCCGCTACGCAGCTGCTGGCGCAAGCCGCGCCACCGACCGCGCCTCCGGCCAAGCCGCTGCCGAGCTTCACGACGACGCGCCTTTCCGATCAGTTCCTGTGCGAAGGCGCTTCGTTCGGCGACTTCAACAACGACGGCGACGGCGACGTCGTCTCCGGTCCCTACTGGTACGCGGGGCCCGACTTCAAGCAGCGCTTCGAGATCGCGGAGCCGACGGCCTACGACCCGCTCGGCTACTCGAAGAACTTCTTCGCCTTCCCCTACGACTTCGATCGCGACGGCTGGCTCGACGTCTTCTTCGTCGGCTTCCCCGGCGAGCGGGCGTGGTGGGCGCAGAACCCGAAGGGCGAGGCGCGCCGCTGGATCGAGCACGACGTCTTCCCGATCGTCGACAACGAGTCGCCCTGGTTCACCGACGTCACCGGCGACGGCCAGCCCGAGCTCGTCTGCATCAGCAAGGGGGCGTGGGGCTACGCGACCTTCGACGCGAAGGAACCGACGAAGCCGTGGACCTTCCACGCGATCTCGCCCGACCTCGGGCTGCAGCGCTTCACGCACGGGCTCGGCGTCGGCGACGTGAACGGCGACGGCCGGCCGGACCTGCTCGAGCGCACCGGCTGGTGGGAACAGCCGAAGTCGCTCGCCGGCGATCCGCTCTGGACCAAGCACGACTTCCCCTTCTCCACCGGCCACGGCGGCGCGCAGATGCTGGTGGACGACGTCGACGGCGATGGCGACGCCGACGTCATCTCGAGCCTGAACGCCCACGCGTGGGGCCTCTCCTGGTTCGAGCAGGTGAAGGACGCTGCGGCCGGCGGCGCGATCACCTTCCTCGAGCACCGCCTGATGAACGAGCCGAGCGAGCCGCACCCCGAGGGGTGCTGCTTCTCCGAGCTGCACGCGCTGGCGCAGGCCGATGTCGACGGCGACGGGCTGAAGGACTTCGTCACCGGCAAGCGCTTCTGGGCGCACGGGCCGACCGGCTCGCCGGGCGCGGGTGATCCGGCACTGCTGGTCTGGTGGCAGCTGGTGCGGCGGACCGCGGGCGGCGCGGCGGGCCAGAGCGGCGCGGCGACCTTCGTCCCCCACACGATGTATGACGACAGCGGCGTCGGCGTGCAGGTGGTCGCCGGCGACATCAACGGCGACGGCAAGTGCGACGTCGTGGTCGGCAACAAGAAGGGGACGTTCGTCACGCTGCAGGACGACGAAGTCACCCGGACGAATCGCGCGCTGCAGAAGCGGATCGAGGAGGTGCTGGACGAGAAGAAGCGCGAGATGGACAAGGTGCGCGGCGGGCTCGCGCCGCAAGCTGCCGCGCCGCAAGCCGCCGCCCCTGCGCGCCGCCATCCGGGCCGCGACGACGGCACGCTGCCGCTCGGCCTCGACGGCAAGCCGCTCAACAGCGACTTCGAGACGGGCGATCTGCGCGACTGGACGGCCACCGGCACCGCCTTCGAGGGGCAGCCGATCCGCGGCGACTCGCCGGCGCGCCGCAATCGCGAGTCGAGCCTCCACGAAGGCGACTTCTGGATCGGCGGCTACGAGAAGCACGGCGACGACCCGCAGGGGACGCTGCTCTCGGCGCCGTTCCGCGTGACGCAGCCGTTCGCCAGCTTCCTGATCGGCGGCGGCCCGCACGCGACCACCGTCGTCGAGCTGCTGCGCTGCGACGACGCCGGCGCGCCGCTCGACACGCCCCCCTTCTTCCGCTGCTTCGGCGCCGGCTTCGAGTCGATGCAGCCGATCGTCGTCGACCTCGCCCGCGAGCAGGGCAAGACGATCCGCCTCCGCCTCACCGACGCGCAGGGCGGCCACTGGGGCCACTTGAACTTCGACGACTTCCGCCTCCACGCGAAGCGCCCCGACGTGAAGCGGCCGGCCAACGTCCCGCTGATCCTCGAGCCCGATCCGCCGATCGCCGACGGCCTCGCGCCGCAGGACGCGGCGAAGGCGATGAGCGTCGCGCCTGGCTTCCAGGTCGACCTGATCGCCGCCGAGCCCGACCTCCACCAGCCGATCGCGCTCTGCATCGACGGGAAGGGGCGCCTCTGGGTGGTCGAGGCGCACAGCTACCCGCAGCGCGAACCGGAGGGCCAGGGCAAGGACCTCGTCGTGGTCTTCGAGGATCGCGACCAGGACGGGCGCTTCGAGACGCGCACCGAGTTCATGAAGGGGCTGAACCTCGTCTCCGGCCTCGAGGTCGGGTTCGGCGGCGTATTCATCGGCGCGTCGCCGTGGCTCCTCTTCGTGCCCGACGCGAACGACGACCTCGTCCCCGACGGCGAGCCGCAAGTGCTGCTCGACGGCTGGCACTGGGAGGACACCCACGAGACGCTGAACGCCTTCGCGTGGGGCCCCGACGGCTGGCTCTACGGCTGCCACGGCGTCTTCACCCACTCGCGCGTCGGCAAGCCGGGCACGCCTGACGACCAGCGCATCCCGTTGAACGCCGCGGTGTGGCGCTTCCATCCGACGCGCCACGACTTCGAGATCTTCGCGCAGGGCACCAGCAACCCGTGGGGGCTCGACTGGAACGACCACGGCGAGGCGTTCGTCAGCGCCTGCGTGATCCCCCACCTCTTCCACCTGGTGCCGGGCGGCCGCTACATCCGCCAGGCCGGCAGCCACTTCAATCCCTACACCTACGTCGAGATCGACACGATCGCCGACCACCCGCACTACCCCGGCAACGACCCGTGGGGTGCCAACGGTCGCAGCCACGCCTTCGGCGGCGGCCACGCCCACTGCGGCGCGCTGATCTACTTGGCCGACGCCTTCCCCGCCGAGTACCGCAACTCGATCTTCATGGGGAACATCCACGGCAATCGCGTGAACCGCGACCTGTTGGAACCGCAGGGCTCGGGCTACGTCGGCCACCACGGCCAGGACTTCCTGCTGGCCAACGACAAGTGGTTCCGCCACATCGCGAGCCGCCTCGCCCCCGACGGCTCGGTCTTCATGATCGACTGGTACGACCGGCAGGCGTGCCACCACACGAACGAGGAGATCTGGAACCGGACCAACGGCCGCATGTACCGCGTGAGCTACGCCGCTCCCGGTGCGCCGCCCGCCGAGCGCCTGCCGGTGAACGTCCCGGCGATGGCCGAGGACGCGCTGCTGCGCCTGCAGGCGAGCCCGAACGACTTCTGGGTGCGGCGCGCCCGCGTGGAACTGCAGCAGCGCGGCCTCTCGCCGCGCGGCGTCGCCACCGCCGAGCAGCTCGCGTCGCTGCACGCCGATCCGACGCGGCGGCTGCGCGGCCTCTGGCTGCTCCACGCCTGCGGCAAGCTCGCCGAGAGCTTCGCGCTGCAGCGCCTCGCGACCGACGCCGATCCGCACGTGCGCGGCTGGGCCGTGCGCCTGCTGGCCGAGGACAAGTCGCTGTCGCCGACCGCGCTCGACGCCGTGACCGCCGCCGCGAAGGGCGACGCGTCGCCGATCGTGCGCCGCGAGATCGCCTCGGCGCTGCAGCGCCTGCCGCTCGACGACCGCTGGGAGCCGCTCACGGCGCTGCTCGCCCACGGCGAGGACCAGGACGACCGCAACCTGCCGGCGCTCTGCTGGTACGCGCTCGAACCGCTGGTCGGCTACAAGCCGGTGCGCGTCTTCACGCTGCTGCCCGACATCGCGCTCCGCTCGCTCCACTCGCTGGTGATCCGCCGCGCCGCCGCCGATCCGAAGTGCCACATCGCGCTCGCCTCGCTGCTCGCCTCGATGGAGGACGCGAAGGTGCAGCGCATGGTGCTCGAGACGATGCACGGCGAGCTGAAGGAGCAGCGCGGGCTGGCGACGCCGGCCGGCTGGCCGGCCGCCTACGCGCTCCTCAAGGCGCAACCCGAGACGGCGCGACCGGCGCTGCAGGTGGCGATCGACTTCGGCGACCGCTCGGCGGTGCCGGAGCTGCTGGCCGCGGCGCAGGATCGCGGCGCCGACGTCGAGTGGCGCAAGGCGGCGCTCGCCGCGCTCGCCCAGCTGAAGGACGAGCGGGCGGCCGGCCTCGTCGCGAAGCTCGCCGTCGACAAGGCGGTGCGACGCGAGGCGCTGCGCGCTGCTGCGAGCTTCGACGAGCCGACCACGCCGGTCACGCTGCTCGCGCTCTGGAAGGAGTTCGACGCCGTCGAGCGGCGCGAGGCGATCGACACGCTCACCGCCCGGCCCGCGTGGTCGCGCCTCCTGCTGCTCGCGGTGGGCGAGGGCAAGGTCGCGCGCGCCGAGCTGCACGCGACCGCGCTGCGCCGCATGCGCGACTTCAAGGACGCGGATCTCGACACGCTGATCGCCGCCCACGTCGGCCTGGTGCGCGACACGCCGGAGGAGAAGCTGGCGCGCATCGCCGAGCTGAAGAAGGCGCTGACGCCCGACGCCCTGGCGAAGGGTGACCTCGAGCACGGCCGCGCGCTCTTCGTCGCGACCTGCATGAAGTGCCACGCGCTGTTCGGCGTCGGCGGCAAGATCGCCCCCGACCTCACCGGCTCGAACCGCGCCGACCTCGACTACCTGCTCACCAACGTCATCGACCCGAACCAGGTGATCGGCAAGGACTACCAGGTCACCAACGCGTTCGTGAAGGACGGCCGCATGGTGAGCGGCATCCTGCTGCGCGAGAACGAGTCGGCGGTGACGCTGCAGGCGGAGAACGAGGTGGTCACGCTCGCGCGCGCCGAGCTGCAGTCGCTGAAGCCGAGCAAGATCTCGCTGATGCCGGAGGGGCAGCTCGACGCCTTCCCGCCCGAGGCGATCCGCGACCTGATCGCCTACTTGCAGTCGCCGCGCCAGTCGCCGGTGCGCGCCACGACGGCGAGCCTCCCCTACTTCTTCGACGGCCAGTCGCTCGCCTTCTGGCGCGGCGACTTCGGCCTCTTCCGCGTCGAGCCGGGGGCGGGCGGGCCGGAGATCGTCGGCCACGCGCCGGCCGGGATCGACCAGAACGCCTTCCTCCTCTCCGACTTCGTGGTGGGCGACTTCGCGTTGACGCTCGAGGTGCGCCTGGTCGGCGATGCCGGCAACAGCGGCATCCAGGTGCGCAGCGTCCCGGTCGGCGACGACCCGCTGCGCTTCGAGATGAAGGGGTGGCAGTGCGACGTCGGGCCGGGCTGGTGGGGCAAGCTCTACGAGGAGCTCGGCCGCGCCGTGCTGTCGGATCGCTCGGGCGAGCCGCACGTCGTGAAGGACGGCTGGAACCGCTACGAGATCGTCGCGACCGGCAGCCGCATCCGCACGCGGCTGAACGGCCACGTCACCACCGACCTCGACGATCCGCAGGGGGCGGCGCGCGGGCAGATCGCGCTGCAGATCCACTCGGGCGGGCCGACCGAGGTGCGCTTCCGCAAGCTCGAACTCGTGGTCGATCCGCCGGCGCTGCCCGCCGTCGGCGTCGACGTCGCGCCGCGGCAGTGACGCCGCGCGACGCGGCGTGCGCGCGACGCCGCTCGCGAACTATCCTGCCGCGCGTCCTGATCCCGAACCGCATGAGAGGCCCGCGATGATCGTCCACATGGTGCTGCTCAAGGTGAAGTCGACCGTCCGCAAGCCGAAGCTCGCGAAGGTGATGGAGTCGATCGGCGCGCTCGCCGAGGTGATCCCCGGCATCACGTCGTTCAGCTGGGGCCCCTACTCGTCGCCCGAAGGGATGAACAAGGGGTTCAACGTCGGCTTCTGCTCGACCTTCCGCAACGCGAAGGCGCGCGACCGCTACCTCACCCACCCGGCGCACGAGAAGGTGAAGCTCGACGTGCTCGAGCTGCTCGACGGCGGCGTCGATGCGGTGATCGCGTTCGACTACGAGGAGTAGTGCGGGCGTCGGCGGCGGATCGATCCGGGAGCGTTCCGCCGCCGAGCATCGCACCGTCAGCGGCCGGCGGTCGTTCCGCCGCTCGGCGTGCCGCCGCTGCCACCGCTGCTGCCGCTACCGCCGCCGGCCGGCGCCTGCGGCGTGGTCCACTCGGCGGCGAGATCGATCCGCCCCGTCACGCCGCCCGCCCCCTCGACGGCCCACGCATTGCCACCCTGGCCGCGCGTCAACGCGAAGAGTCGCGTGCAGCGGTGGCTGCCGTCCGGCATCACCAGGCAGACCGGCGTCGGCGCTTCGTTGGTCAGCGTCGGCGCGAAGCCGAGCGCCATCAGCATCTGCTGCGACGACGGCGCGGACGACAGCGCCGTCTGCACGAGGTTGCGCAGCAACGCGAGGTCGGGATCGCAGCAGTTGGGACCGAGCGGCAGCTGCAGCGTCGTCCAGCGCGTCTCGACCGCGACCATCTCGGGCGTGCGCAGCGGCGCGAGCATCGCCGCCTTCACCGCCTGCTGCTCGAGCGGGGTGCGCGACTGGAACGGCGGCGTGCCGCTCGCGAGATCCACGGTGAGCGTGAACGAGAGGCGGAACGGCACGGTCGTCACGGGCATGGAACGATCCTCGCAACCGGGCAGTGCAGCGGGAAGTGCAGCAGGCGCCGATCAGTCGGGCGCCTTTCGGCGCGAGATCATGGCCGATCGCTGGCGGCACCGCGAAGCGAAGTCTCCATCACCGGTGCCAGCGTCGTCAGCGACGCGGCGATCGCGAGCCCCATCGAGGCGTCGGGCTGGCGACGCATCGCCGACGACGTCCCGCCTTTCGCGATGCGGTGGCTCCAGTCCACCTCGCCGTCGGAACCACTGCGTCCCGAGCCGTCGCGGTCGATGCCGATCGTCTCGGTCCACTCCTGCGCATTGCCGAGCGCATGGACCAATCCGTACGGGGAGATCCCGATGCGCAGGCAATCGCCGACGGGGCGCAATCCGGCGTAGTCGTAGGCGTAGAGCAGCGCCATCGCGCTGGTGTCGCGCACCGCCGGGGCCGGTTCGCGCGGCGGGAAGAGCGTCTCGAGCGGCGCCGGGTCGTCCCCCCACGGGTAGATCCGCCCGTCGTCGCCGCGCGCCGCCTTCTCCCACTCTTCCGCGGTCGGCAGCCGCTTGCCGGCCCACTCCGCATAGGCGACCGCCTCAGCGAAGGTGAGCCCCACCACCGGCAGCCGCCCCCACTCGGGGGAGTAGCCCCATTGCCAGGAGCGGGGCACCTCGGTCGGCACCCCCTGCGCGGCGCAATCGCTGCGGTAGTGCTCGTACTCGGCGCACGACACTTCGCAGCGGTCGATCCAGAAGGTCGGCAGCTCGCGGAGCTCCATCTGCGGCGGCGCGCCATCCGGCGCCGTGGCCGCGCTCGTCGTGGCAGGAGGGAGTCCGAACCGGAACGGCCCCGCCGCCACTTCGACCATCCCCGAGTGCACCTCGGCGAACGGCCGCACCCACGCGTGCACCGTCGTCGCTCCGACCGGCAGCACGCGCGTGAGCTCGCTGAAGCCGACGCCCGGCTGCTCGACGACCACGCGCCCGAAACCCGGCTCGAGTTCGACATCGGCGAGCGGCAGCCGGCCGAGCTCGACGGCGGCGCCGAGCGCACCGGTCCGCGGGTCGATCGGCCGCCACGAGACCTTCGCCCCCTGCGCCATCGCATTGCCGGAGACCGTGAGGCGCGCCCGAGTGGCCGCCACGTCCTGCCGCTCGTCCCACACGAAGAGGAGCGCGAGCGCCGCCGCGCCGCCGAGCGCGCCGAGCAGCCACTCCCGATGCTGGCGCGACCAGAACAGGAGCTTGCGCGTGAAGGGCGGCGGGCTGGCTTCGATCGCCTCGAAGCTCAGGAAGTGGCGCAGGTCGCGCGCGAAGTCAGCGGCGCTGGCGTAGCGGTGCTCCGGCTTGCGCTCGAGCGCGCGCAGGCAGATCGTCTCGAGATCGTGCGGCACCTTCGACTGCGCGCGGCGGAGCGGCGGCGGAGCGGCGGCGGCGATCGCCTCGAGGACCTGATCGCGGTTCGGGCCGTCGAACGGGCGGCGCAGCGCCAGCAGCTCGTAGAGCACGATGCCGAGCGCGAAGAGGTCGCTCGGCGCGCCGACCTCGTCGCGCTTGCCGGTGACCTGCTCGGGGCTCATGTAGTGCGGCGTGCCGACCAGGTCGCCGTCGAGCGTGATCGTCTCGTCGGTGCGGTCGAGCGCGAGACCGAAGTCGAGGAGCTTCGGCTGCCCGTCCGCGTCGAGCAGCACGTTGTGCGGCTTCACGTCGCGATGGACGATGCCGCGCTGGTGCGCGTGGTCGAGCGCGTCGGCGAGCGCAGCGACCAGCTCGGCCACGCGCCGGAACCAGCCGCGGTCGAGCGCCGGCGAGCCGCCGGGGCTGTTGCTGTGGCGATCCTTCTGCTCCTGGAGCAGGTCGTCGAGCGTGCGGCCCGGCACGTACTCCATCGCGTACCAGCGCAGCTCGCCGTCCTGGTGCGCTTCGAGGATCTTGACGATGCCGGGATGGTCGAGCCGTGCCGGCGCGCGCGCCTCGCGATCGAACCGCTCGACGCGCCCGCGCCGCCCCGCGCTGGCGGGCGGCAGCACCTTGATGGCGACGTCGCGCGGCAACGAGAGCTGGCGGGCGAGGTAGACGGTGCCCATGCCGCCTTCGCCGATCCGGCGCACCAGCTTGAAGTCGCCGAGCTGGCGCCCCACCAGCGGGTCCTCGGAGGCGGGACGAGCGGCCCCGGCCTGCTCCTGGCGCGCCTGCTGCATCACCTCGCGCACCGCGAGGAACTCCTGGCAGGCGCGGCGGAGCGCGGGGCGCACCGGTTCGGGGTGGCGCGCGACGAACGCTTCGAGCGCCACGGAACTCTCGGGAGCCGCGCTGCCGGCCGGTCGCTCGCTCGCCTCAGGCGCCTCCTCCACCGTCCGCACGAAGGCGAGCAGCAGCGGCTCGATCGCGGGATCGAGCGGCGGCGGGTTGCGATCGGCGGAGGGGACGTTCACTGCGGGCGCGGTCCACGAGGGGGGGCGGCGTCGGTCATCGATCCGGGGGGAGGTGCGCGGGACGCGGCGCTGCTCGGCAACGCGCGAACCGCTGCCACAGCGCAGCATTCGCCGCCACGCAACTTCCTGCTTTACCACCCCCCGGGGGGAGACCGAGGATCGCGGGAACTCCCGGGTCGGGCTCGGGAGGTTGCCGGGACTGCGCGGAGCTCGCCATGGGAAAGAACGTCTATCTGCTCGCCACCCTCGACACGAAGGGGCACGAAGCGGCCTTCGTGCGCGATGCGCTGCGCCGGCTGAAGGTGGCGGTGAAGCTGGTCGACGCCGGCTCGCTCGGCGCGCCGAGCGTGCGGCCCGACGTGAAGCGCGAGGCGCTCTTCGCGGCGGCCGGCACGACGCTGGCCGAGGTGGCCGCGCGCGGCGAGCGCGGCGCGGCGGTGAACCTCGCCGCCGCCGGTGCCGCCGAGCTGGTGCGGCGCGCCTACGCGAAGGGCGACCTGGCCGGCGTGCTGGCGATCGGCGGCTCGGCCGGCACCACCATCGGCACCGCGGCGATGCGCGCGCTGCCGCTCGGCGTGCCGAAGGTGATGGTCAGCACGCTCGCCGGCACGCCGCAAGCCGGCGACTACGTCGGCAGCGCCGACATCGTGATGGTGAACTCGGTCGTCGACGTGCTGGGCATCAATCGCATCAGCGCGACGGTGCTGACGCGCGCGGCGCAGGCGATGGCGGGCATGGCGCGCGGCAAGCTGCCGAAGCTCGGCAAGCGGGCGAAGCCGCTGGTGGCGGCGTCGATGTTCGGCGTGACGACGCCGTGCGTCGAGCGGGCGAAGGCGCGGCTCGAGGCGGCCGGCTGCGAGGTGCTGGTCTTCCACGCGACCGGCAGCGGCGGCAAGACGCTCGAGCAGCTGGCGCGCGACGGGCTGCTGGCGGGCGTGCTCGACGTGACGACGACCGAACTCGCCGACGAGCTGGTCGGCGGGATGCTCACCGCCGGCAAGACGCGCCTCACGGCGGCGGGCGCCGCGGGGATCCCGCAGGTCGTGTCGGTGGGCGCGCTCGACATGGTCAACTTCTTCGCGCCCGAGACGGTCCCGGAGCGCTTCAAGGAGCGGAAGTTCCATCGCCACAACGCCAACGTCACGCTGATGCGCACCACCGCGATGGAGAACGCCGAGCTCGGCGTCGAGATCGGCCGCAAGTGCGCCGCGGCGCGCGGGCCGTGCGCGCTCTTCCTGCCGAAGCAGGGCGTCTCCGCGCTCGATCGCGCCGGCCAGCCCTTCGACGATCCCGCCGCTCGCCAGGCGCTCTACGACAACATCGAGGCCAACTGCGGCGCCGTCCCGGTCCACGAGATGGACTGCCACCTGAACGACCCCGCCTTCGCCGACGCGCTGGCCGACCAGCTGCTGGCGTTCATGGGGATCGGCGCGAAGCGGGCGGCGGGGAAGAGGGCGGCGAAGCGAAAGGGGTCGGCCAAGCGAAGCGGGACGACGAAGCGCGCAGTGCCGGCTCGACGTCGGCGGTGAGCGGCAGCGCCGTCCGCCCCGACATCCATCCGCTCTCCCGACCGGCTCACTCGAAGGTGATGTCGCGCGACTCGACCTCTCCGCTACCGCCACCGTCGATCCAGACCTCCCGCAGCGTCGTCGCAACACCCGAAGCGTCGTCGGCTTGCGCCCAGAGGTGGTACGACGGAGCGCGCACCGCCACGAATTCGTAGCTGCCATCCGGTCCGGAACGAGCATGCGCTCCCTCGACGGCGACTCCCCACTCGCCGTCGTCGTCGCTGAAGCGCGCGGTGAGCATCAAGCTCGCATTCACCGCGGGGGCACCGGCCCCGCGATGCACGACGCGCCCGCGGAACACGCGCCGCGCCATGCCCTCGACTCGGTCACCCCGCACGTCCGGCACGCGCAACACGACCTCGCGCCCTCGGGGCGCCGCCGGCTGCGACGGCGAGAACCACGCCGGCGCATCGGGATCGGCTGACTTCGGGTCGCGCCGCACCGAGAGCGTGTGAACGGCCGGATCGAGGTTCTGCAGCTCGAACCGGCCGTCGGCGCCGGCCGCCACGTGGAAGTTCGTTTCGGAATCCGCCACCGAAGCCCGCACGATCGCGCCGGCGAGCGGTGCGCCGGTGAGGCGGTCGACGACTCGACCGCGGTAGCCGACCTCGCTGATCGGAATCTCGACGACTCCGCTCATGAGCGTTGCGAGCGGCAGCGGCAGCCTCCAATGGAAGCCGTCGGGCGCGGCCACCTCGATCCGGGTCCAGTTCGCCGCGTCCGCATCGATCGCCCCCTCGCCACCGAGGTCGTGCCACTCGCTGACGACGTACATCCCTTCGCGCGCGCGCCAACCGGTGAAGTCGGTGACCCCGTCCGCCGTGATCCGAAGGCGGATCGGTCCGGCGGGCGGCGCCGTCAGTGCGATCGCCGCCGCCTTCCCCTCGACGACGACGACCCGCTCCAGCGCTTGCGGCAACGGGACGTGCTCGTCGCGCGTGCCGTTCAACGTGACGAGGTGCAGGCCGACCTCGAGCCCCTCGAAGCGGGCGACTCCCGCGGCGTCGGTGTACTCCGCGCGTTCCTGCTGGCTCGGGCTGCGCAGGCAGACCTTCGCTTCCGAACGTGGCTCTCCGGCGGGATCGCGCACGACCACCTCGATCGTGCCGCCGCCGGCCAGATCGATCCGAAGGGGCAAGGCGAGCGGCAGCTCGACCAAGCGCAAGCAGGGCGGCGCCGCGCCCTCGACGACCTTGACCACGTACTTCCCGGGTGGGCCGTGCAGCAGGAAGGCGCCGTCGCTCCCGCTCGCGACCTCGTCGATCCGCTGCAGATCGTCGGGCCGCCACGAGAGCGGGTAGTAGGCATTCAGCGACACCGCTGCTCCGCCCACGGGAACACCGCGCTTCAGCACGTGCCCGCGAACCTCCGGCGTTGCTCCCGCTTCGAGCTCGACCGTGCAACTCGCGCGGCGATCGGACGGCGCGATCTCGACGCTCTGCGGTGCGTGAGCCTTGGTCCAGACCGAGATGCGCAGCGGCCCCATCCTCGGAGCGCCGTAGCCCGTCGGCCGAGGGCCCGATTCGAGTTCGAGCCGCCCCCGCGGCGCATGCACCCTGCCGAAGTAGGCGACGCTGCCCGATTCCATCGAGGTGCCGAGCAGCGAGAACGACTCGATCGGGGCGCCCGATTTCGCGTCCAAGACGGTGAGGACCGGCATGCGACGAACGACCAGCAGCGCCGGTGCGCCCCCCTCGTCCGGCCGCAACTGCGGCGAGCTGTGCCAAGTCCTCCCGCTGCGCTCCTCGCGGCGCTCGACGATCTCGAAACCTGGCGTCACGCAGTCGACCTGCACGCACGCCGCCCCGATCGACGCTGCGAAGGCGCCGCCTTCATCGGTATCGATGAGCCACGGGCCGGCGCGACGGGCGCGCCGCTGCTCGAATGGCGTCGTGCTCGCATTCGGTGTCCGTTCTGCCGAACTCGCCATCAACCGCAGTCGAACCGGTTCACGGACCGGCTCTCCCGCCTCGTCCACCAAGTAGCCCTCGATCTCGCCGAGCCGCTCGAGCGCGATCGAAACCTCGGGCGCGCCCTTCCCCGCGGAAGTAGCGGAGCGCGAGGCGTCGTTCCCCGACTCGATCGGCACCACCACCACCTGCCGCTCGAAGTCGGCGTGACTCACCACGAGGACGCCGTTCGAACGCGACAGCGACAACGCGAACCGGCCCTCCGCATCCGTCTGTGCTCGCGCGAGCGGCACGCTCGCCGGGTCGGGCGGCGCGCAGACCTCGACCAGCGCCCCGTCGCGCCAAGCGTTCTCCGGCAGCGGCAGCACGATCCGCGGCCAGCCCGCGGCGAAGTGGAGCTGCCCGACGCAACGGAGGTTCCCGTGGGCGTAGTCCCCGAAGCGGCGCGTCGCGTCGTCGAGCGTCAGCTGGAGCGGAGCGAAGAACTCGATCGTGACGCCTGGCAGCGGTCGGGAGGTGGTTGCCTCGATGACGTCGCCTCGGATCTCGGCGACCATCGCTGCTGCCGACGGATCTGGCGGACGCGGCGCATGCTGGCTCGCCTCGCGGAGCGCGGTCGGCGACACCGTCCCTCCCGATGGCGCGACCTCATCGTCGAGCCGGGCGACCGCCTCCGTCGGCGTCGACGGCGTGATCGGCGAGTCGACCGGCTCGGCGCGCTTGCCGTTCGAGTCGCTCCACCAGAGCGCGCCCGCGCCTGCTGCCACCAGGAGCACGGCGCCAACGAGTCCCTTCTTCATCGCCATCCAGCTCCCGATCGTGATGACCGACCCCGCCGCGACTCCCGACGCGACCCCTACCGCCGCCTCGCTCGCTGCGTCGACGACCGACGCGCGGACCGCCGCGAGCCCGCGCCCCAACTCGGAAAGCAAGGACGGCGCGACGAGGGACGCCATGGAGCAGCTGCGCGGCAGCCGCTGGCGCAACTGCTCGAGGGCGCGATGGAGCTGAACGCGGACGCTGCCGGGGCTGCGACCGAGCGCGCGCGCAATCTCCGCCGGCTTCAGCTGGTGCCGCAGCGTGAGGATCGCCACCTCGCGATAGGGCTCCGCCAGCCGATCGAGCTCGCGCTGGACGATCCCGTCGAGTTCTCGCAGTCCCGCCGCCGCGACGACCCCGCCTCCCGATGCGACCGGTTCGAGCGCCGGCAGCGCTTCCAGATCGCCCGCACGCACGACCCGACGACGTGCGTTGCGGGAGTGGTTGGCGAGGATGCCGAGCAGCCACGGCAGGACAGGTCGACTCGCGTCGAAGCGACTCCACCGCTCGATCGCGGTGACGAAGGTCTGCTGGACCAAGTCCTCGGCACTCGCGAGGTCGCGCGCCACGTGGCAAGCGACTCGCAGCAGGGTGGGGGCCGTGCGATCGAACAGCTCCGCCATCGCAGCGGATGCGCCACTGCGGCGAGCGTCGACGAACAGCTCCTCGAGCGATCGATCACCAGCCATGCCGGCTGATTGTCGCCTGCACTTCGTTCGTTACGGGCCGACCGAAACTCCCGCGATCGCCCGTCGACCGATCACGGCGGCAACGCGCCGAAGCCCCGCCGTCGCATCCGCTCGGGAAGCGGCGCCGGCGCCACGAACCAGCGGTAGCCGTAGACGTCGCTGAAGTAGAGGCGGTCGCGGCGCTCCTCGACGAAGCGGCGCAGCGCGGCCGCCTCGCGCGGGGCGTCGGGCGGCAGGTAGCGCTCGATCAGGACGCGGGCGAGGTCGCCGTCGGGCACCTCGCTCGACAGCGTCTTCTGCAGCGCGACCAGGCCGGGCGCGTCACGCGGCTCGCTCAAGAGCCAGTCGATCTGCGCGAAGAGCTCCGGACTGCGGTTGCCGACGCCGAGGTGGAAGAGGAGCGGATCGACGATCAGCCGCACCGTCTGGTAGGTGCGCTCGCCCTCCTCGACCGTCACCGTCGTCGGGTGGAGCTGCTCCAGGTTCTCGAGGTACCACTCGAGCAGCCGCGCCGGCTCCTCCTCGCACTCGGCGAAGACCTCGGGGATGAACTCGGCGCGCAGCCAGCTCATCACCTGCGGCTGCGACTTGTACTCGTCGAGGATGGCGATGCGGTCGAGGATCGACTCGCGTGCCGGTCGGCGCACCGTCGGCAAGTCGGCCTGCGGCAGCTGCCCGTCGAACTGGTCCATCCAGACCAGCGTGTTCAAGAAGACCTGGCGGGCGCTCGGCGTCATCTGGGTCGGATCGCCGGCGAACCCCCACAGGAACCAGTTGCCGTGGCGGCCGAGCGCCACCGAGTTCGGCCCCTTCGAGTTGGTGCCGGAGGAGATCACCTCGGCGTCGGGCGTGTCCTCGAAGCCGAGCGGATCGGAGACGAGTCCGTAGTCGACCGTCTTGCCGAGCTCCCCCTCCTGCACCTTCCACGCCTCGAGCGTCGCCGGCAGCTCGCGCCCCGCGTGCCAGTGGCGGTAGCCCTCCGGCGTCGCCATCGCGAACGTCTCGAGGGTCGGGACGAGCGGGCCGCGGAAGATCGGATGGTCGAGGCGCATCCCGTGCGCCTCATGGCCGAGGCAGAGTCAGAGCCAGTCGAGCTTCGTGTGGTGCTGCGCGCTGCCACCCATCGCGCCGAGCATCACGATCGGCTTGCTGAAGTCGGAACCGAGCCGGCACTCGGCCTGGTCGATCGACGGGTTCTGCGCGTCCATCGGGTAGAGGCGCTTGCCGTCGCACACCACGACATCGAAAGGCGCCGCCGCCGCCGCATCGAGCTTCGTCACGTCCTGCGCCGCGAAGCCGTCGAAATGGGCGCCGAGGAAGGCGCTGAACGCGGCGAAGCGCGGCGTGTCGGGCACGCCGGCGTAGAGCACCTTGAGCGCGCGATGGGAGCCGAGTGGGTAGAGCTCGACTGCTGCCGCGCTCGACGCTGCAGCAGCGCGCGGCGGCGCCTCCTGCGGCCACGGCAACAGCGCGAACGCCGCGACTCCGAAGCGGACGAAGCGCTGCTCGATCGCCATCGCGGAGCTCCATGAAGATTGCGCGCAGACGCGGAGCGGGAGGATACGAACGCGCGGCGCGCGGCGTTTACATGGCTCCCATGGCGCTCCCGCTGCTGCTGCTCCCCGGCCTCGACGGCACCTCGATCTTCTTCGAGCCGCTGCAGGCCGCGCTGCCACCGACGCTCGAGCCGCGCGTCGTCACCTACCCGCGCGACGGCCGCCAGGATTACGACGCGCTCCTGCCGATCGCGCGAGATCGCCGAGCTGCGCCCCGACACCGAGTTCGCGACGCTGACCGGCACCCACCTCGCGCTCTTCACCGAGGCGCCGCGCGCCGCCGAGCTGCTGGCCCGATTCGCGGCGCGGATCGCCGCACCGGCGGCCGTGGGCGCCCCCCCGGGTGGCGCCGGATGACGTGATCGGCCGCTCTTTTCCGTTCTTCCGAGGCGGCGGGAGGGCGGCATCGGCGCGGATCGGTGCTACATCCCTGCCACGAAGGAGCGACAGCAGGGAGAGGGCTCGTCGCAGTGGAAGGGATCGCCGTGTCGTCGCGCCGCGCCCCGGCCGTGGGGCGCAGCGGCTGGATCGTCGCGCAGCTCGCGCTGGCCGTCGCGGCGGCGCTGCTGTTGCGGGCGGTCAGCCCCGAGCTCGCCACCGTGATGGTGGCGTGCGGCGCCGCGTTCCTGCTGCAGGCGCACGCCCCCGCCGCCTGGCGCGATCGCCTCCTGCTGGCCGCATCGCTGGTCGGCGGCGCGCTGATCGTCGCTCGCGCGCAGGTGGTCACCGGCCATTTCACGCGCGCGCTCCTCACCGCGTCGCTCTTCGTGGTGCTGCTGGTCGCGCTGGCGCTGCTCTTCCTCTGGGTGCTGCGCTGGAAGTGCGCGGCGAAGTGGCGCGCCGCAGCGTTGCTGGCCATCGCCGCTGCGCTGGCCGTGGCGCGCAGCCAGGGCGAATTGCTGGCCGAGCCGCAGTGGCAGCTGGTCGGCGCGCTCTTCATGTTCCGGCTGCTCGTCTACGCCTACGACGTGCTGTCGGGCAAGCGGCAGGAGCGCTGGATCGACGGGTTGAACTACCTCTTCCAGCTGCCCGCCTTCCACTTCCTGCTCTTCCCGGTGGTCGACTACGCCACCTTCAAGCGCAGCCGCGCCGCCGATCCGTGGGCCTGCGCGCAACGCGGCATCGCCTGGATCACGCGCGGGCTGCTGCAGCTCGCCGTCTACCGGCTGCTCTACCACCGCATCGCGGTCAGCCCCGACGAGGTCGACTCGCCCTGGATGCTGCTGCGCTACGTGCTGCCCGCCTACCTGATGTACACCAACGTCTCGGGGCAGTTCCACCTGATCGTCGGCCTGCTCCACCTGCAGGGCTGGCAGCTGCCCGAGACGAACCGGCAGTGGCTGCTCGCCGACTCGTTCACCGACTTCTGGCGACGCATCAACCTCTACTGGAAGGAGTTCATGGTCCGGGTCTTCTGGTACCCGGCCTGGTTCCGGCTGCGGAAAAGCGGCGAGCGGCGCGCCACCATCGTCGCGACGATCCTCGTCTTCGTCGCCACCACGCTGCTCCACAGCTGGCAGACCTTCTGGCTGCGCGGCGACTTCGCGCTGACGCCGCAGGACCTGGTCTTCTGGGGCTTCCTCGGGACGGCGGTGCTGATCGGCGTGCTGCGCGAGCAGGCCGGCCCGAAGGCCGCTGCCAAGCCGACCGGCTGGCGGCGCGGGCTCGCCATCGCGCGCGTCGCGCTGACCATGACGCTGCTCTGGTCGATGTGGAGCAGCGCCTCGCTCGGCGACTGGTTCGCCACGCTCGCCTGGTGGAATCGCGCATGAGCGACGCCGCGAAACCGCCGCTGCCGCGCGCGGCACCCGCCGCCCCGCCGCCGCGCCCCGCTTGGCATCCCGAGCGGCTCGGCTCCGCGCTGCTGCTCTCCGCGCTGGTCGCGTTCCTCGCGCTCGGGCAGGCGGGCCACCTCGGCCGGCCGATGAAGCGGCTCGCCGACGACCTGCGCAACGACGGCCCGAACGCGGCCGACAGCGGCCACCTCACGCGCGACTACTACCGCGGGCTGCTCGGCGACGCGGGCGGCGTGAGCAAGGGGATCCCGGAACGGCTGTCGCGCTGGCTGCTCGGGCTCGGCCACGAGGCGGAGGTGCGCAGCGACACCTTCGCGACCTCGCCGATCGCGCGGCCGGGCGAGGCGTTCCCGCTGCGCGAGCTCGCGCCCGGCACCAGCGCCGAGCTGGCCGGCACGCGCGTCACCGTCAACTCGCACGGCATGCGCGACGACGAGTGCGCCGTGGAGACGCCGGCCGGCGCGCTGCGCCTCGCGCTGATCGGCGCGTCGAACGACATGGGCTGGGGCGTGCGCCACGAGGAGACGTGGGCGACGCGGCTCGAGGCGCTGCTCGGCGCGAAGCGCGGCACGCCGGTCGAGGTGCTGAACTTCGCCGTGCCGTCGTTCACGCTGCTGGAGCAGCTCTGGACCATCGAGGAGCGCATCGTCCGCTTCGCGCCGCGCCTGCTCCTCTTCACGGTGACGCTGCCCGAGCTGCGCAACGAGCTGATCGGCCGCCTCGCCACGCGCGTCCGCTCCGGCCGCGACCTCGGCTACGACTTCGTCCGCGCGATCGTCGCCGAGTCGGGCGCGCAGCGCGACGACCACATCGACGTCGTACAGCGGAAGCTCCGCCCCTACACCGAGGCGCTGGTCGACGGCGTCTTCGCCGAGCTGGTCAAGGTGAGCCGCGCGCGCGGCCTGCCGATCGCCGTCGTCGTCCTCAAGCTCGAGCCGGGCGGCGAGGTGGCGCGGCAGCTGCGCTGGTCGGCCGACGCCGCCGAGCGCGTCGGCCTGCCGGTGATCCGCGCCTTCGATGCGTGCCGCGAGCTGAGCTCGCACGAGCTCTACGTCGATCCGCGCTCCGATCACCACCCGGGCGTCGCCGCGCACGCCGCGCTGGCCGCCGAGATCGCGACGGCGCTGGACGCGCAGTCGGCGCTGCGCGCGGCGCTCGGCAAGACGGCGCTGCCGACCGATTGAGGCGCGGACGCGGTGCCGCCCCCACCGCCCCGCTCAGTACCCCGCCGCGCAGCCGTCCTTGCGGCTCTCGCTGGCGCCGCGCCAGACGCCGTGCTTGGCGTCCCACTCGATCGCCTGGTAGCCGCCGAAGCCGCCGCGATCGTCCTTCAGCACGTGGCCGCGCTTCTCGAGCTCGGCGCCGATCGTGCGGCGCAGCGCGCTCTCGAGGTGGACGACGCCGCCGCTCGTCATGCGCGGCGTGTCGTAGTCGGTCGAGCCCGAATGCTGCCAGCGCGCCGCATCGCCCGCCGCCTGCAGCCCGAGCCCGAAGTCGATGCGGTTGGTGACGATCTGCACGTGGCCTTGCGGCTGCATCGCGCCGCCCATCACGCCGAACGCCATCCACGGCGCGCCGTCCTTGGTGATGAAGGCCGGGATGATCGTGTGGAACGGCCGCTTGCCGGGCGCGTAGCCGTTCGCGTGGCCCGGCTGCAGCGTGAACATCTCGCCGCGATCCTGGAAGCCGAAGCCGAGGCCGGGCACCGCGATGCCGCTGCCCATGCCGCGGTAGTTGCTCTGGATCAGCGAGACCATGTTCCCGTCGCGGTCGGCGGTGGCGAGGTAGATCGTGTCGCCCTGCTCGAGCGGCGGGTGGCCGGCGTCGTAGGCCGGTGCCGCGCGTTCCATCGCCAGCAAGGCGCGCCGCTGCGCCGCGTACTCCTTCGAGAGCAGCCCGGCCAACGGGATCTGCGCGAAGGCCGGATCGGCGTACCACTTCGCGCGATCCTCGAAGGCGAGCTTCTTCGCCTCCAGCATCACGTGGACCGCGTCGGCGCTGCCGCGCCCCATCGCCTTCAGGTCGAACCCCTCCAGCACGTTCAGCATCTGCAGCGCGGCGATGCCTTGGCCGTTGGGCGGCAGCTCCCAGACGTCGTAGCCGCGGTAGTTGACCGCGACCGGCTCGACCCAGGTCGAGGTGTGCGCGGCGAGGTCCTCGGCGCGCAGCCACCCGCCGTTCGCCCGCATGAAGGCGTCGATCTGCTGCGCGATCGGCCCGCGGTAGTAGGCGTCGCGCCCTTGCTCGGCCAGCAGCGCGTAGGTGGCGGCCAGCGCGGGATTGCGGAAGAGCTCGCCGCATTCGGGCGCGCGGCCGCTCGGCGCGAAGACCTCGAGGAAGGCGCCGGGGAGCGGGTCGCGCTGCGCTTGGCGCACGCCGCTCGCCCAATAGGAGGCGATCAGCTCGCTGACCGGGAAGCCTTCGGTCGCGTAGCGGATCGCCGGTGCCAGCACGGCGCTCATCGGCAGCTTCCCGAACTTCGCGTGCAGCTCGAACCAGCCATCGACGGCGCCCGGCACCGAGATCGGCAGCAACCCGCGCGACGGGATCGTGGTGCGACCGAGCTTGGCGAGCTCCGCCTGCAGCACTTCGAGCGTCAGCGCGCGCGGGCTCCTGCCCGACCCGTTCAGCCCGAAGAGCCGCTTCTCCTTGGCGCTCCAGACGATGGCGAAGAGGTCGCCGCCGATCCCGCAGCCGACCGGCTCCATCAAGCCGAGCGCCGCGTTCGCCGCGATGGCCGCGTCGACGGCGCTGCCGCCCGCCTGCAGCACGTCGACGCCGATCTGCGTCGCGAGCGGCTGGCTGGTGCAGACCATGCCGTGGCGCGCGATCACTTCGGAGCGCGTCGCGAACGGCTCGCCGGTGACGCGATCGACCTGCGCCGTCGCCGCCGGCGCACCGCACGCCCACGCGAACCCGGCCGCGACGAGGAGCGGGAGAGGTTTCATGCGGCGGACGCTACGGCCGCCGCAGCGCGCTGAGAAGCGCCCCCTCGGTGCAGCTCGACGTGCGGTAGCCGGTCCAGGCGTGCCGCCGCGCGGAGTGGAAGCCGGCCGCTTCGAGCAGCTCGAGGAGCGACCGCCCCCCGATCGCGCCGCCCACTCAGGCCGACCACTCGCCGAGCGCCTCGCGCCGCTCGGGGGTCACGTCGTCGTGCAGCACGATGTCGGCCAACTGCAATCGACCGCCCGGCTTCACGACGCGCGCCCACTCGGCGACGACGCGCGGCTTGTCGACGCAGAGGTTGAAGGCGCCGTTCGAGAGCAGCAGGTCGACGCTCGCGTCCGGCAACGGCAGCGCGACGAGCGGCGCCTCGTGGACGACGATCTCGGCCAGCTCCGGCCGCGCGGCGCGCGCTGCCGCCGCGTTCGCGCGCGCCTTGGCGACCATCGCCGGCGCGAAGTCGACGCCGATCGCCCGCCCCGCCGGCCCCGCTGCGCGGGCGGCCAACAGCAGATCGAGGCCGGCGCCGCAGCCGACGTCGAGCACGGTGGCGCCGCGCGGCGCGACGCCGAGCGACCACGGGCAACCGACGCCGGCGAACGAGTCGCTCGCCGCCGGCGGCAGCTGATCGAGCACTGCGGCGTCGTAGCCGAGCGCCAGCGCGCTCGCGCGGCCGACGGCGAAGCGCCGCTCGCTGGCGGGGTCGCGGGCGAGCGCTTCGAAGCGCGCGCGCACCTCCGCTTCGAGCCGCTGACCTGCCGTTGCCGGTTCGTCCATCGCCGGACGCTCCCCTCGCGATCCGCGCGGCGCCCCCGCGATCAGCGGGCGCCGCTCGAACGGGCCGCGACGTACTCCTTGGCGCGCGCCTCGAGCTCGGGCGTCTTGAGGCCGATCGTCTTCGCCTCGGCGGTCGCCGCATCGAGCGCGACGCCGCCATCGAGCGCTCGCCACGCCAGCCAGAGCGCGCCGACGCGGTTGGCGCTGGCGCAGTGGACGAGCGCCGGCCGCTCGATGCCGTTCAGGAGCTCGCGCGCGCGATCGAAGACGGCGTCGGTCAGCTCGTCCTTGTTGCTGAACGGCAGCGTCACGTAGGCGAGGCCGAGCTGCTGCGCGACCGCCGCTTCGTCGTAGCCGATCGGCTCGGTCGGCTTGCGCAGGTTCACGACCGTCTTGATGCCGCCCGCCTTCGCCTGGGCGAGGTCATCGGCGCTCGGTTGGCTGGCGAGGAAGTAGCCGTTCCACGTGTGCAGGCGCTGGATCGTGCCGCACGCATACGGCTCGAGCTTCTCGGTCGTGATCGCGACGTGGCCGGCGGGAGCGACGGGAGCAACCGGCGCGGTCGGCGCGGTCGGAGCGGTCGGAGCGGCCGCAGCCACCGGCGCCGGCGCGGTCGCTTGCGAACCGCAGGCGGCGAGCAGCAGCGCGAACGGCGCCGCGGCGAAGCGCCCCGAACGGCGGGCGAGGCGGGCGGTCGGTGCGAGGCGTTCCATCACTCTCTCCAGTCGAGTCCTGCGGGCGTGCCGCGAAGGTAGCGAGCACCGCTCCCTCCAGCACCGGAGAGGCACGGAAGCGCCGCCCGTTCCCGATCGCGCCGGCCGGGCAACGCACCGCGGCGGGCGACCGCTCCCGCTACACTCCCGCCCCTTCGCGTCGCGGCGCCGATCGGCACTGCGCGCGCACCGCGGCACGCGCCGCGTCTGGATCCGCAGGAGGAGGAATCGGGATGGATCGTTCCCTGACGCGCCGCGCTTGCTCGGCCACCCTGCTCGCCGCCGCCGCGGCCTTCGTCCTGCCCGGCTGCGGCGACTCGCCGTCGGCGGGCGGCGGGCCGGAAGGCGCCGCGGACGGCAAGCCGCTCACGATCTGGTGGTTCGAGTGGGATCCGCCGAAGGGGCTGCGCGAGCTCGCCAAGGACTTCACCGCGCAGACCGGGATCGCGGTCGAGGTGAAGGAGATCCCGCTCGCGAGCTACCAGGAGAAGACGTTCCTCGAGTTCGGCAACGCGACCACGAGCCACCCGACCGACTTCGACATCGTGATCGGCGACAGCCAGTGGATCGGCCGCGGCGCCAGCAAGGGGCTCTACCTCGAGCTCACCGACTGGCTACCGACCGTCGTCGACCTGAAGACGATCCACGATCGCGCCGCGAAGTACCTCTGCGAGTACCCCGAGGGCAGCGGCAAGTGGTTCGCCGCGCCGGCCGAGACCGACGCGATCGGCGTCGCCTACCGCAAGGACTGGTTCGAGGACGCCAAGGAGAAGGAGGCGTTCCAAGCCAAGTACGGCCGGCCGCTCGCCGTCCCCGACACGTGGGACGAGTTCAAGCAGGTCGCCGAGTTCTTCCAGCGCCCGGCCGAGAAGCGCTACGGCTGCACGCTCCTCTCCGGTCGCGCCTACGACGCGATGACGATGGGGCTGCAGAACCTGCTGTGGGCGTACGGCGGCGCGTGGCACGCCGAGGGGAGCAACGCGGTGAAGGGGGCGCTCGACTCGCCGGGCACCGTCGCCGCGATCGAGATGTTCCGCGAGCTGCTGAAGCTCGGCCCGAACGGCGCGGAGAACCTCGACTACGGCCAGTCGATCGCGTGCTTCGAGAACGAGTCGACGGCGATGGCGCTCAACTACTTCGCCTTCTTCCCGGGCCTCGCCAAGAAGTTCGGCGATCGCGTCGGCTTCGCGGTGGTGCCGAAGGGGCCGAAGGGACGCGTCGCGAGCCTCGGCGGCCAGGGCTTCAGCATCTCGACGAAGATCGCCGCCGCGCGCCAGGAGAAGGCGAAGAAGTTCATCGCCTGGTTCCTGCAGAAGAACGTCCAGGAGCAGTGGATCACCAAGCCGGGCGGCTTCACGGCGCACACCGAGATCCTGAAGAGCGACGCGTTCCGCAAGGCGACCGCCTACAACGCGCCGTTCGCCGACTCGATCGACTCGATGCGCGACTTCTGGAACGTCCCCTGCTTCAACGAGCTGCTCTCGGCGACCCAGAACTGGGTCGGCCAGGCGATCGACGGGCAGGTCGACACGCTGACCGCGATGCAGAAGCTCGCCGAGGAGAAGGAGCGGATCCTCAAGGAGAACGGGCTGCTGTAGCTGGAAGGGCGGAGCGCCGCCTGGTCCGACGCTCGCGCAGAGCGTCGGACCGGTCGTATTCGCTCGCCGACGCCCGGATCAGGTTTCCCTGATCAGGATTCCCTGATCAGGATTCGTCATCGAGTGTGAAGCCGATCTTCACCGTGACCTGCCAATGGGCGACCTTGCCGTCCGCGAGGGAACCGCGCGTCTCGGTGACCTGGAACCAGCGCAGGTTCCGGAGCGTCTTCGCAGCACGCGTGACGGCGTTGTTCACGGCATCGTCGCTCGACTTGCTGGACGAGCCCACCAGCTCCACGAGCTTGTAGACGCTCCCATCGCTCTTCTGCGGGTCGTTCTTCTGCTTGCCGTGCTTCATCCGAATCTCCAAGAAGGCTCTCCTGCACGCGGAAGCGCGCACGGACACCAAGCCACCCTAGCAACCTTGGACGCAGTCCCACGCTGCTGACGCGGCATCGAGCCACGCGGAGATCGCGTGCGACGGCGCTCCCTCACTCCCATTGCGGCGGCGCGGCGCGGCGCGTCTCGCCGGCGATCAGCGTGAGCTGCTCCGTCGTCTTGCGGCCGGCGACGATCCATTCGAGGGTGACGGGGCCGGGGGGAAGGAGGAGCGGCTCTCCGAGCTTTCCTCCGATCACGTCGCGATGAGGACCGAAGAGGCGCCCCTTGAAGAAGAGGCGTCCGTCGACGAGGACTCGCGCCCCGATCGTCGTGGCGGTGGGCCGGATCGAGTCACCCGCGGCGGCCTCGGACGGCACGAACTCGAGAGATGCGGCCGGCTGCAGTTCGACCTCGAGCCACGTCGTCCCGGCCGAGGCCACCTCGACTCCGCGCACCCAGCGCACCGCGCGACGGCCATCGATGACCACCCCCACCTCGGCCACGTACTGGCCGCTGGAATGGCCGATCACCAGGACGTCCCAGCGTCCCGCCGGGAAGGGCGAGCACTGGAGCGCGAAGCCGGCATCGAGGCTCTGCCACCGAGCGGTTGCGGGGGCGTCCCATTCACGGCCGTCGCTGTCGAAGAGTCGCGCCTCGATCAACCGATCCTTCGTCCCGGCACCGGGCTTCGCTCGGATGACGAATCGCTGGCAGAGGCCGACCCGGACGACCACCTCGCCCTCCCCGCCGTGCACCAAGAGCGGTCGCTCGGAAGCCAACGCGCCGTCGCGCGAACTTCCCGTCAACGCGAGCGCATTGCGGCGTGACGTGGCGGGAAAGCGGAAGCGCCCGTCGTCATCGGTCCTCACTTGCGACGTCGCTTGGTAGGAGCCGTCCTCCGCCAGGAAGCTCGTCGCGACCGTCCCGACCACCGGCTCGCCCTGCGGTCCGACCATCCGTCCGGCCACGACGAGCCCACGCTCCACCAGCAACGAAAGCGTCGCGCTCCGCGCTCCTTCACGCACCTCGACGGCCGCGCAACACGTCCCGTACGCCTCCTCTTCGTGCTGCGCGTTCACCGCTGCCTCGACGCCGAAGATCGCGAAGCCGGGCGGGTGGCTCGTGACGAAGCGGCCATCGGCGTCGGTGCTGATCCCGTTGGCGAACCATCGCGGAGCGCCGTAGATCGCAGCGCGCTCCTCGACGGCGCGTTCGACAGCAGCGGCACCTGCCGCGAGCGGCAGGCTCTGCACGAGATCGATCGTCGCCCCTTCCACCGGAAACCCGTCCTGGTCGATCACCCGTCCGCTGACGAGCACCGCCGCACGCAACGCGAAGCGCCGCGTCTGCAACGCGCCCGCCGCGAAGCGCATCGTCACTGACTCGCGCTCGAGCAGCGCCATCCCCTCGGTCAGCTCGACGACGAGCTCGCAGTCGGGTGGCACGGCCTCGAGCAGCGCCACGCCGGCCGCATCGCTGATCGCTTCCACCACGAAGCGCGTGGCGCCGCGCCGCTCGAGCAGCCGCACGGTGACCCCCGCCGCGGGCGCGCCGTCGACGGCGACCACGGTCGCGCGCAACCGCGCCGGCCGCTCGAGCGCGAAGGTCGGCGCGCCGCCGATCGACTCGCCAAGCTCCATCGCTGCCACCGCGCGCGGCGCGTAGCCGTCCGCAGCGACGACGAGCCAATCGTCGAGCGCGACGCTCGCGGCGAAGCGGCCGTTCGCATCGCTGCGCGCCAGCTCATGGCCGCGCTGCAGCGAGAAGAGGCCGTCGCGCAGCAGGCCGCCCGGCGCGCCCGTCGGCAGGCGAATCAGCGCGTCGGCGAGCTCGATGCCGCTGTCGGCCGCCACCACGCGACCGTGGCGCACCACCGTCGCCCGCGGCCCGCGCGTCTCGGTCCGCTGCGCCGCGGTCTCGGCATCGAGCGGCGCGTCGAGCGGAGCGTCCGCAACGAGCGGCGCCCCGTCGACTCGCGGTTCCGCGCGCGGCCCCGCTGGCGGCGGCGTCCTCTCAAGCGGCACCAGCCGCGGCCGCGCCGCGAACCCGCCACGCAGCCACCACGCGCCGCCGATCGCCGCGACGAGCCCCACCACCGCCACCGCGCCGACCACGCCGCGCCGCATCGCAGAGCCGCTCCTGCTCGCCGTCACCGCTCGCTGTCGCTGCTCGCCGTCATTGCTCGCCGTCATCGCTCGTCGATCACGACCTCTTCGCGACTGCCGGCGACGAGCTCGAGGTCGCGCACCACCGTACCGGCGCCGAGCCCGACGCGCAGCCGCACGCGTCCGGCGGGCGCCGCGAAGGTGCGCGTGGCGCCGAGCGGCAGCTCGCCCGCGGCGACGACGACCGCGCCGCTCTGCAGCGCCACCTGCGCCACGGTCACCGGCCCCGCTCGATAGCTCACGACGACCAGCGCACCGCGTTGCAGCGCCACCTCGATGGTGCGCGTCTCCCCTTCGGCCAACGTCACCGCTTCGACGAAGCCGGCGAAGCCGTCGGCCGTCGTCGCACCGAGCGTGAAGGTCGCCGCCGGCAGCCCGTCGAAGCGGTCGTCGCTGCTCGGCGTGGCGCCGCGCCCGCCGATCCACGCGAGCCCGTCGCCGCCCTGCTGCACCAAGAGGAAGCTCGCCGCGACCGGCTCGCCGCGACCGTCGACGCGCGCCTCCATCACCAGCACCGCCGCGTCGGCCACGTCGATCTGCAGGTCGCTGCTGCCGGCGCGCGCCAGCAGCGGCGGCGCGGCGGCGTAGCGCGCCTCGCTCGGCAGGAAGCGCAGCTCGTAGTCGCCCGCGGCGAGCGGGCCGGCGCGGAAGTTCCCTTCGACGTCGGCGTAGCTCATCACCTCGCCGGCGATCGCGCCGGCTTGCGAGCGCACCTGGAGCGACCCGGTCACCGGCGCGCCGCGACGATCGACCGTGCGACCGGTGACGAAGAGGCCGCGCTGCGCGCGCAGCTCGACGTCGATCGAGACGCTGCCGGCCACCAGCTCGAGCGGCACTGCGAGCGGCACGAGATCGCCGCCCGCATGGCCGAGCCCGATCCGCGACCACGCCGCCGGCCCGATCCAGTAGTCGCCCGCGGCGAGCGCGCTCCACTCGAAGCGCCCCAGCTCATCCGTGAAGGCGCGCGCGACGACGTGCGCCTCGTCGCCGGTCGTGAAGAAGGCGCTGCCGGTCGCGCTCCGATCGAGCTGGGCTCCCTGCGTCGAAAGCCAGATCAGCACGTCGCCGAGCGGCGCGCCCGCCTCGTCGAGCAACCGCCCGCGCGCCGTCACGCCGCCGCCGAGCTGCCAGCGCCGCTCGATCGTCTCGCCCGGCGAGAGGCGCACGGCGGTCGGCTCGCGCAGCGGCTCCACGTCGGGCAGCGACTTCGGCGGCAGCAGCTGGAAATCGAGGTCGGAGAAGGCGGGCAGGCCGCGCGCGGTGACGCGACCGTCGCGATCGGTCCTCGCGAGCAGCGCGAACGGCGGGTCGGCCGAAGTCGACGACGCCATCGCGAGCTGCCGCCGCTCGAAGGGGTAGTGCTGCAGCGCCAGCAGCTCGACGACGAGCGTGGCGCCCGCGATCGGCAAGTCGCCGGCACCGCGCACGCTCCCCTCGAGACGGCACTCGACGTCGAGCTCGATCGGCGTCGGTGCGGCGCCGTCCTTCGCCAAGTCGGCCGTCTTGCACCACGCGAGCCCGAAGCCGGGCGCGCGCACGAAGAGGAGCACCGGATCGGCGGGCTGCGCCGGCAGCGTGAAGTGGCCATCGGCTGCACTGATCGCCAGCGGCGTCGCGGCGGGGACGAGGAGATGGAGAGGCGTCGAAGGTTCCAGCTCGCCGTCGGAAGGTGTCGCGCCGCGTTTCGCGTTCGCGGGCTCCCTCACCACCCGCTCCGGCACCACCAGCTCGGCGCCGGCGATCGGCTCGCCGCCGTGGCGCGCGACGACGCGGCCGTGGAGCGGCGGCGTCGGAACGGACCGCCCCTTCGTCAACTCGCGCTGCTCGGCGATCTCGCGCTCGATCTCCTCCTCCGTGGGCACTCGCGAAGCGTCCTCCCCCACCCGCTTCGCCTGCGCCTCGGCGCGCACCGGCGACGGCAGCGGCGCCGTTGCGTCGTGGTCGGCGCGCGGCCGCGAGTCGAGTGGCGCGAGCTGCGGACCGCTGCGGCCGAGCCACCACCACGCGCCGCTCGCCAGCGCGACCAGCAGCGCGACGAGCGCCACCAAGGCGGGCAGCGCGCGGCCGCTCGATCCGCCTCGTCGCTGCATCCCGCATCGCTGCATCGCGCTTCTCCTCGCCCCGCTCCCTCGCTCGCGCCCTACAATCGCGCCCCCATGAAGATCCGCAAAGCGGTGATCACGGCAGCCGGGCCGGAACAGCGCGAGCTGCCGTTGCAGCGCCTCGTCGATCGCGACGGCGCGGCGAAGTCGGCGCTGCGGCTGCTGCTCGACGAAGCGGCGGCGGCTGGCATCGGCGAGGTGGCGCTGGTCGTCCACCCCGACGATCGGCAGCGCTACCTCGCCGCGGCCGGCGATGCGCCCGCGCCGGGCAGCGCCGCGCCGCGCGTCACCTGCCTCTCGCAGCCCGCGCCGCGCGGCTACGCCGATGCGCTGCTGCAGGCGCGCGCCTTCGTCGGCGACGAGCCGTTCCTCCACCTCGTGGGCGACCACCTCTTCCTGCCGCGCGGCGCGACGCGACCGGCCGCCGAGCTGGTCGCCGTCGCGGAGCGCGAAGGGGCGGCCGTCTCGGCGGTGCAGGCGACGCGCGAAGCGCACCTGCGCGAGTACGGCGCGGTCGGCGGGCCGCGCGTGCCGGGCAAGGAGCGCCTCTTCGCGATCGACGCGGTGGTGGAGAAGCCGACGCCGACCGAGGCGGAGCAGAAGCTCTTCGTGCCGGGGCTGCGCGCCGGCCACTACCTCTGCTTCTTCGGGATGCACGTGCTGCCGGCCGCGCTCTTCGAGCCGCTCGCCGTCGCGCTGCACGCCGCCGCCGATCCGCGCAAGGTCTCCCTCACCGAGGCGCTCGCCACGCTGCCGGGTCGCGCGCGGTGGCTAGCACTCGAAGTCGAGGCGACCCGCTTCAACCTCGGCGAGAAGTACGGGCTCTTGATCGCGCAGCTCGCGTTGGGGCTCTCGGGCGACGATCGCGACGACGTGCTGGCGCAGGTGACGGAACTCCTGCTCGCGCGCGAGAAGGGCCGCGCCTCCCGATGAGCCGCCCAGTGAGTCCCTCGGTGAGCCAGACGGCGAGCCCCACGGCGAGCCGCCTCGTCGCGCTCCTCACGGCGACCGACGACGCCACGCGCCACCGCTCGCTCGACGGCGCCGTCGCCGGCCTCGCGCCGGCCGAGCTGCTGGCCGAGTGCGCCGCGCTCGACGCCTTCCGCGCCACCACCGACAACCTCTACGAGCGCGTCCGCGCCCTCTTCTTCCTGCAGGCGATCCACCGCTACCACCTCGCCGCGCGCGCCGACGCGCTGCCCGCCGGCGGCCGCATCCCGCACGACGGCCAGCAGCTCCTGCTCGATCGCCGCTTCGAGGAGGCGATCGGCCGCTTCCGCGCCGCGCTCGAGAGCGAGGGCCCAAGCGAGGCGCTCTGCTCGGCGCTGGCCGCCGCCTACCGCGGGCTCGCCTTCCAGACGCTCGCCGACCAGGTGCGCCGCAGCGTGCGCAGCGTGCGCGGCAACCAGTGGATGTTCCGCTGCGGCCATCCGCTCGATCAGCCGCTGCAGCTGCGCGCGGAGCTCCTGCAGCGCGACGCGACCGGCCGCTTCCCGCTGCTGCGCGAGCGGACGCCGGTCCGCATGGACCTCACCCATTGCGGCTGGAGCGACATCTTCTTCCTCGGCATGGACTACCCCGAGGGAGCGCGCGTCCTGAACGTCTCGATCGATCTCGGCGTGCACGGCCGCGACGCCGCGCCGGCGCCGCCGGTCGAGACGTTCCTGCGCGTGATCGATGCGCCCGTGATTCGCCTCACCAGCGTCGACCTCGGCGCGACGGCCGACCTCGGCGAGCTGCCGCTCCTCTTCGACTTCGCGCGCGACTACCTCGGGCTGCTGAAGGCGGCGCTGCTGGCGGCCGGCGTGGTGCCGCCCGGCATCGAGGGGTCGGGCACCTCGTTGCGCGAGCTGCTCGAACGGCTGGTCGGGCCGGGCCGCGGCCTCGAGCTGATCTCCCATGTGCGCGCCATCCCGAAAGGGTCGCGCCTCGCGGTGTCGACGACGCTGCTCGGCTCGTTGATCTCGCTCTGCATGCGGGCGACCGGGCAGTCGCGCACGCTGACCGGGATGCTCGACGAGGCGGAGCGGCGCACCTGCGCGGCGCGCGCGATCCTCGGCGAGTGGCTCGGCGGCTCGGGCGGCGGCTGGCAGGACTCGGGCGGGCTGTGGCCGGGCATCAAGCTGATCGAAGGGGTCGCGGCGGCGCCGGGCGATCCGGAGCACGGCCTGTCGCGCGGGCGGCTCCTGCCGCGCCACACGCTGCTCGGCCGCGAGCGAGTGCCCGAGTCGGCGCGCGCGAAGCTGGCGCGCTCGCTGGTGCTGGTGCACGGCGGCATGGCGCAGAACGTCGGCCCGATCCTCGAGATGGTGACCGAGAAGTACCTCTTGCGCAGCGATCGCGAGTGGCGGGCGCGCCAGGAGACCGGCGCGATCCTCGAGCAGCTGATGGCGGCGCTCGCGAGCGGCGACGTGAAGGCGCTGGCCGACGCGACCACGCGCAACTTCTTCGGGCCGATCACGACAATCATCCCGCAGGCGACCAACGCCTTCACCGAGCGGGTGATCGAGCAGGTGCGAGCGCGCTTCGGCGCGCGCTTCCAGGGCTTCTGGATGCTCGGCGGCATGTCGGGCGGCGGCATGGGCTTCATCTTCGAGCCGGAACGCGCGAGCGACGGCGGCGCGGATGGTGCCGGAAGCGGCGGTGGAATGAGCGGCGCGCGCGGCGGCGATCCGCTGGCGGCGACCAAGCGCGAGCTGCAGGCGATCCTCTCGGCCGCCAAGCGCGAGCTCGAGGAGGCGCTCCCCTTCGCGATGGAGCCGGTCGTCTACGACTTCGCGATCAACGAGTGCGGCACCTTCGCCGACCTCGTGCCGATCGAAGCAGAGGCCGCCGCGCTGCCGAGCGGCTACGCCCCGCTGCGCGCGCGCGCGGGCGGAGCGGCGGCGGCGGCGACGGCGTCAGCGGCGGCGGCGCCCGCGAAGAGCGGCGGCGCGAACGCGAAGTCGCCGAGCGGCACGAGCGCGGCGGGCGCGGCGGGCGCGGCGTCGCTCGACGAGCTGCTGGCGCAGCTCGGCTTCGACCGCGTGGAGCACGAGCAGATCCGCGCCGATCTCGTCGCCGGCCGGATCGGCCTGGCCCAGAACCGCCTCTCGCAACACGCCGTGGTGCGCGACGTCGAGTCGGGCGACGTGGCCGACCTGCGCGGCGGTGCGCCGGCCGACGACGTCGCGCGCGGCGAGGCGGCGCTGCGGCGCGGCGAGGTGGCGATCGTCACGCTGGCCGCCGGCGCCGGCAGCCGTTGGAGCGGCGGCGCCAACGTCGTGAAGGCGCTCTTCCCGTTCGCGAAGCTCGGCGGGCGCTTCCGCAGCTTCCTCGACGTCCACGTGGCGAAGAGCCGCCGCATCGCGCGCGAGTCAGGCGTCGCGCTGCCCCACTTCGTCACCACCAGCACCTTCACCCACGCCGCGCTCGAGCGCCACCTCGCGCGCACGGCGGAGCAGGACGGCAGCGCGGCCGCCGACGCCGATCGCGACGTGCCACTGCGCCTCTCGCCCGGTCGCGCGGTCGGGCTGCGCCTGATCCCGATGGAGCGCGACCTGCGCTTCGCGTGGGAGGAGACGCGCCACCAGCGGCTCGACGTGCAGGCGCAGAAGGTGCGCGAGAGCCTGCACGCCGCGCTGATCGGCTGGGCGCGCGCGGCCGGCGAGGGAAGCGACTACCGCGACAACCTGCCGCTGCAGTGCCTCCATCCGGTCGGCCACTTCTACGAGCTGCCGAACCTGCTGAAGAACGGCGCGCTGGCGGCGTTGCTGCGCGAGCGGCCGCACCTCTCGACGCTGCTGCTCCACAACATCGACACGCTCGGCGCCGATGCCGACGCGGGGCTGCTCGGCCGCCATCTGCGCCACGTCGCGGAGGGGGGCGCGCTCACCTTCGAGGTGATCGCGCGGCAGCTCGAGGATCGCGGCGGCGGGCTCGCGCGCGTCGACGGGAGGCTGCGGCTGGTCGAGGGGCTCGCCCTGCCGCGCGAGGAGCAGGAGCTCGAGCTGCGCTGGTACAACTCGATGACGACCTGGATCGACGTCGACGCGCTGCTCGCCTGCTTCGGGCTGACGCGCGCGCAGCTGCTCGCCGCCGCGCCCGACGATGCCACGGTGGCCGCCGCCGTGCGCCGCGTCGCCGCGCAACTGCCGACCTACGTCACGCTGAAGGACGTCAAGAAGCGCTGGGGCCACGGCCAGGAGGACGTATTCCCGGTCACCCAGTTCGAGAAGCTCTGGAGCGACCTCACCGCGCTCCCGAACCTCGCCTGCCGCTTCGTCGCCGTCCCGCGCGTCCGCGGCCAGCAGCTGAAGGACCCCGCCCAGCTCGACCCGTGGCTGCGCGACGGCAGCGCCGCCGCCATCACCGCCCGCTGCGCCTTCTGACCTCGCCCCCCCCCCGGTGGCGGGGTTGATTCTTCCGCCGCGGTGCCGGGGAGTTTCCGTCCACGCCGGTGCCGGGGAGTTTCCGTCCACGGCCCGCCGGCCTCGAAGGACTCGCGTTGGCGCGACTGCGCCTTCAGTCGAGCTCGCTCCAGCGGGCGTAGAGCTGCTCGATCAGCTTCGCGAGCTCGGCGCGGCGCGCCTGCGCCTTCTCGATCGCGGCGCGCGGGCCCGAATAGAAGGCGGCATCGGCGAACTGCGCGTCGATCGTCGCGGCCTCCTCCTCGGCGGCGGCGATCCGGCCCGGCAGCGCGTCGAACTCCTGCTGCTCCTTGAAGCTGCGCTTGCGCTTGGTGGGCGGGGTGGCCGCCGTCTTCTGCGGCGTGGAACTCGCGGCAGAAGAGGGCTTCACCGAAGCAGGCGCCGCCGTTTTCGACGGCGAGGTGCGGTTCGGACCGCCGTTTTCCCCCCGCCACTTGCCGGAGCGGGCGGCGGCTTCCTCGGCGGCCCGCTCGGCAGCGATCCGTTCGAGCAGGCTCGAGAGGTCGCCGGCGTGCTGCCGCGCGTTCCCCTCGCCGTCGAGGTGGAGGATCCGCGTCGCCACGCGGTCGAGGAACCAGCGGTCGTGGCTGACGATCAGCAGCGTCCCCTGGAACGCCAGCAGCGCCTCCTCGAGCGCGCGCAGCGTGGTGAGGTCGAGGTCGTTGGTCGGCTCGTCGAGCACGACCACGTTGCCCGCCTGGATCAGCAGCTTCGCCAGCAGCACGCGGTTGCGCTCGCCGCCGGAGAGGAGCTTCACCGGCATCCGCTTCGACGGGCCCGGGAAGAGGAAGCGGTCGAGGAACCCCTCGACGCGCACCATGTTCTCCCCCACCTTCACGTGGCCGCCCTGCTGCGCGGCGACCTCCTCCAGCACCGTCTTCTCCGGATCGAGCGCGGTGCGCTGCTGGTCGATCAGCGCGAACTTCACCGTCTCGCCGATCACCACGCGCCCGGTGTCAGGCGCCAGCATCCCGGTCGCGAGCGCGAGGAAGGTCGACTTGCCGGCGCCGTTGGGGCCGACGATGCCGAGCCGCTCGCCCGGCAGCAGCGTCAGCTCGAGGTCGGGGACGATCACGCGCGCGCCGTAGCTCTTCGTCGCGTGCTCGATGCGGATCACCTTCTCGCCGAGCCGCGGGCCCGGCGGCAGGCTCATCTCCATCGAGAGCGGCGGCGCGTCGGGCGCGTTGCCGACCAGCGCGTGGTAGCGGTCCATGCGCGCCTTCGACTTGGTGGTGCGCGCCGGCGGCCCGCGCCGCGCCCACGCCGTCTCGCGGCGCAGCAGGTTCTGGCGCGCCGCCTCGCCCTGCGCCGCCGCATTGGCGCGCTCGGCCTTCTGCCACAGGTAGACCGAGTAGTTGCCGTCGTAGTTGACCAGCCGCCCGTGCTCGAGCTCGACGATCCGGTCGACCACGCGGTCGAGGAAGTAGCGGTCGTGCGTGACCAGCAGCAGCGGCACGCGCGCCTCGATCAGGAAGTCCTCGAGCCAGTCGATCACGATCGCGTCGAGGTGGTTGGTCGGCTCGTCGAGCAGCAGCAGGTCGGGCTTGCCGACCAGCAGGCGCGCCAGCGCGATGCGGCGCCGCTCGCCTCCAGAGAGGACGCCGCAGAGCGCGTCGGGATCGCGCAGCCCCAGGTGGAGCAGGATCGACTCCACGCGGTGCTCGACGTCGTGGCCGCCGAGCGTCTCGAGGCGCGCCTCGAGCTGCTCCTGCTTCTTCAGCAGCGACTCGAGCCGCTCGGGCGCGAGGTCGGGCCGCTCGAACTCGCGGTGGAGCGCGTCGATCGAGGCGAGCAGCGCATCGCGCCCCTCGAAGCCGAGCCGCACCGCCTCGCGCGCGGTGAGGCGCGCATCGAGCGACGGCGACTGCTCGAGGTAGCCGAGCTTCAGGTCCTTCTTGGTCGCCCGCTCGCCTTCGTCGGGCACGTCCTGGCCCGCGATGATCCGCAGCAGCGTGGTCTTGCCGGCGCCGTTCAGGCCGAGCAGGCCGACCCGCTCGCCCTCGTTCAACGTCAGGTCGACCCCTTTCAGGATCTCCTTGAAGTCGAAGCTCTTCTTGACGTTGGTGAGTTGCAGGAGCGACATGGACCGCGCACGTTACTCGCCGCAGGCGCGAATTGGGCGAACGGCGTGGCGCTGCATGCGGCATCCCGATCCGGGAGCGTTCCGCCGCGAATCGGACGGAACGCTCCCGGAACGAAACGCCGGCAACGCTCCGCTCATTCATCCGCTCCGAGCCATTCGCTGAACTCGCTCGCGCCGTCCGCGATCTGCCGACGGAGCTTCGCGAGGAGGCGCTCGTCGAGCTCGATCCGGAACGCCGGGCCGTCGCGGCGATCGTCGATGGTGATGCGGCGCCGCGGCAGCAGGAAGATCCCCGTCGAGCGCGGCGACGACGGCTCAGCCGGCAACGCTTCGCGGCGTGCCGCGGGCAGCGCCTCGCCCGCGTCCGTTGTCGCGGGCTCCGTCGCGGGCTCCGTCGCGGCCGGCTCCGTCGCCGCCTCCGCCCCGCTCGCGCGCTTCTCCCGGTACGAGAGCACGACGCGCAGCTCGACCGTGACGGGCGCGCCGAAGAGGAAGAGCGTCTCGCCGTCGAGACGCAGCGGCTCGGCGGTCGTTCGAGCCAGCGGGTTGCGAGCGCGTTCGAACGGCCGATGGAACCCTTCCGCCCGCGCTTCGAGCCGCTGCACCGGATCGTCGCTCTCGTCGACGATCCGCACCGACGCGGTCGCGCTCCACTCGTACCCCTCGGGCAACCCCGCCGTCGAGAAGTGGAGCCGCAGCGGGAGCCCTGGCGCGAGCTCGATCGGCTCCGTCGCACGCGTCGCCTCGACCACGCGCGTCCGGTAGCCGCGCGCACGCACGGTCACTTCCGGCAGCAGGCCGTGATGGACGACGAGGCAGCGGCCGTCGACGAAGGGCTGCGTCTTCAGCGGCTGGTCGAGGAGCGACAGCGCCACCTCATCTTTCCGGGTCGAGCGGCGCAGCGACTCCTCCCCGAACGAGACGAGGCCGACCGCGATCGGCTGCCCCTCGAGATCGACGATGCGCAGGGCGGTGAGCGTCAGCGCGTCGCGCAGATCGAGCGGCGCGAGGCGCGGATCGCGAGTGACGGCGCCGGGCGCGACGTCGATGGCGCCGACGGTCGCGATCTCCTCGAACTCGTCCGCAGGACCGTGATGGAAGACGCGCAGCTGGTAGCGGCCGGCGACCAGCGACGGGAACTCGAACGTCGCCAGCTCTCCGCGGTGCGCGAGCATCGAGTGGTGGTCGCCGACATGGACGGTGATCGTCGCGGGATCGACGCCGTCGGCCAGCCGCAGCGCGCCGAGCAGGCTGCCGTGGCGGCGCAGCTCGATGCGCGCGTTGCGGTCGCCCGCCGGCCACTCGAGTGGCACGTCGGTGGCGAAGCGCGCCTCGCTCAGGCGGAGCAGGAGACGGGAGCCGGCGGCGTAGTCGCCGCGCAGCGCGAAGCTGCCGTCGGACGCCGTGAGCGCGCGCCCGCCACTCCCGACCGGACGGCGCGCCGGCTCGCGCGCGGGCGCCTCGCCTTCGGGCGGCGGGAACGGCTCGAGCGCGACGGCGCGGATCGCGATGCCGGGCAGCGGATCGCCGTGCTCGTCGACCACCTTGCCTTCGAGCGCGATGGCCGGGTCAGAGCGCGCGAAGAGGAGATCGCCAGCGTCCGCTTGGCCGAGGAAGGTGCGCACCGGCAGTTCGACCGCCAGCACGCCGCCCCCCGCGACGTCGATCTCGAGCGCGACTGCTTCGAGCACCGTGCTACCGATCGGCAGCTTGCGCGTCGCCATCTCGTGCGGCACGAAGAGGCGGCCGTCGGCATCGCTGCGCACGCTCCCCGCGACGACCGTCTCCTGATCGAAGCGCGCGAGCAGCCGCAGCTCGCGATCGGCGAGCGGTCGCTGCGCGCCGTCGAGCGCGCGCGCCCGCAGGCCGAGCACGCTCGGCATCTCCCACAGCGTCAGCGCGAGCGGACCGGTGCCGCGCCCCTCCGCGTCGGTGAAGTCGCCGTCGCTCCACCAGCGGCGCGCCCCGCTCGTCGCCTCGACCTCGATGCGACCGATCGCGTCGAACGGGTCGAGCGCGGCGCAGCCAGCGACGACCGGCAGCTCGACGAACATCGCCGCGGCGAGCGGCGCGGGCGGAGCGCTGCCGGGATCCGCGTCGTCGAGGAAGTCGCTCCGCCGCGCGCCCCGGTGGTAGAGGCGCAGTCGCGCGACGCCGTCCACCTCCGCGCGCGTGCCATCCTTGCGGCGCAGTTCGATCTCGAGTCGGCGCGTCGGGTCGAGATCGAGACGCGTGGCGTCGGGACCGCGGCGAGTCGAGCGCGCCCGCGCGGCGCCGGCGACGACGCGCAGCCGCTTGCCATCGACGTCGGCCTCGTCGAGCCCGGCCAGCGCGGCGAGCGCGAGGCGATCGGCCGCGGGCAACGTCCAGCTGCCGTCGCGACCGGCCGGCGTCGACCAGCGCACGACCCGCTCGCTGTCGCGCTCGGAGTTGCCAGCGGCGCTCGCCTCGAATTGCAGGAGCGGCGCGCGCGCCGGATGGCCAGTCGAGTCGTAGACGGCGACGTGGTGGTCGGCGGCCGGGCCGAGCACGAAGCGCAGGCGCGGCTCGCCCTGCCAGGAGGCGATCGAGCGCAGCGACCAGCGCGCGCCGGCCGGATCGCGCGCGAGCAGCAGCGAGTCGGCGGTCGCCACCGCGACCTCGGCGCGCCCCTCCTGATCGCACTGCCAGGTGCGACCGCGCTGCTCGACCTCGACGAGCGGGGCCGCGCGCAGGAAGGCGCCTTCGAGCAACGGCTCGACCACCGTGATCCGCGCGTCGGCGACCGGCTTGCCGCGCCCATCGACCGCCTCGACCGCGATCCCGCCGCGAAACGGCGGCTCGATCGACTGCGCCAGCAGCAGCAGGAGCAGCAACGTGCTCATCGCTCTCCTCCAGGTGGCGGGGAGAAAACGGCGGTCAGAACCGCACCGCGCCGGCATCCCGATCCGGGAGCGTTCCGCCGACGACTGCCGCACCCCGCCGCGAGGTGCGGATCGCGGCGGCGGAACGCTCCCGGAACGAAACGCCGCTCAGAATCGCACGGTCAGGTTCGCGAGCGGGCCCGAGAAGTCGAAGTCGCCGTCGTTGGTGGTCTCGTTGAAGTCCCAGATCATCCAGCGGTAGCCGACGCCGAGCGCGATGGCGTCGGAGACGGCGTAGGTGAGGTCGGCGCCGAGGTCGTAGAGGCGGCGGTGGTAGGAGTTGGCGGCGAGTGCACCGAAGATCTCGAGGCGCGCGCCGTCGCCGAGCGCCATCGTCTGCTGCAGGTGGACGCCGGGATAGATGCGGCTCCACTCGCGCGACTCGCGCGCGCCGCTCGGCTGCCCCTTCACGTCGATGTCGAGGTTCCACCACCACGCGCCGAGCCCGACGCGGAACGCGTCCGCGGTCCGCTTCTCCTTCGAGAGCGCGTAGTCCCACTTGAAGACCCACGTCTCGAGGTCGAAGTCGGTCGAGACGTCCTCGCCCTTCGGGAAGGGCGTGCCGTGGAAGGTGAAGCCGCGGGTGATCGACTTGCTGCCGCCGAAGCCGAGCGGGAGGTACTCGGCGCCGAAGCGGTGCTCGCCGAGGTCGATCGACGCCGACCAGAGCAGCTCGCGCTCGGTGTCGAGGCCGAGCTGGTCGGAGAGGCCGGCGTGGGTCGAGGTGACCGGCTGCGCGCCCGCCTCGATGTCGACGTGGCCGTCGGGCTTCGCCTGCCAGTAGCGCGCGGTGAACTCGATCGAGCTCTCCTGCCGCGGGGCGAGCGGGAGCGGGGCGAACGTCGGCGCCGAGCAGCCCGTGGCGGCCAACGCGAGCGCAGGCGCGAGCGCGGCGAGGCGGCCGCAGCTCGAGAATCGGGTCGGTCCCATCGTCGCGCACTCCCCACGACGTCCGGAGCGTCGTTCCCAGCGGTCGGCGAAGCGTGCGAGAGCGTAGCGCCGCGAGGAGCGGCTTGGCGGCGTCGCTGCCACCGCGTATGACCGCCGCCCCATGCAGGAACGCGGAACGAACCGTCTCAAGTGGGCCTTCGTCGGCCCCACCCTGCTCTTCCTGCTCGCCTTCAACCTCTTCCCGCTGGTCTGGAGCATCGTGCTCGGCTTCCGGAACGGGGAGCTCGTCGGCGGCGAGTCGCGCTTCATCGGCGGCGCCAACTACGCCCGAGTCTTCACCGACCCGCGCTTCGCCGAGGCGATCCGCCTCACCGCGCGCTTCGTCGGGCTCGCCGTCCTGCTCGAGCTGCTGCTCGGCTTCACGCTCGCCCTGGCGCTGCAGCGCGACTGGAAGGGGAAGAGCGCCGTCCTCACCACGCTGCTGGTCCCGATGATGCTCTCGCCCGCCGTGGTCGGCCTGTTCTGGAACCTGATCCTGAACGGCAACTACGGCATCCTGAACCAGTTCCTCGGCGCGTTCGGCCTGCCGACGCCGCAGTGGACCACCGACCGCGACTGGAAGTTCACCTCGATCCTGCTGGTCGACCTCTGGATGTGGACGCCCTTCATGCTGCTGATCTCGCTGGCAGCGCTGAACGCCATCCCGAAGTCGCTCTACGAAGCGGCCGAGATCGACCGCGCCAGCACGCTCACCGTCTTCCGCCGCATCACGCTGCCGATGGTGGCGCCGCTGCTCGGGCTGGCGGTGCTGCTGCGCGCGACCGACGCGCTGAAGCAGTTCGACCTGGTGATGGCCATCACCGGCCCGAACGACTCGAAGACGCAGACGCTCTCCACGCTGCTCTACCAGGTGGTCTTCCGCGACGGCAAGGTCGGGCTCGGCGCCAGCTTCGCCTGCGTCGTGCTGGTGGCCGTCATCGCCGTCGCCACGCTCTTCACCCGCTACATGGAGCGCTTGAAGGGGCAGCCGTCATGAGGTGGGTCGCGCGGCTCCTGATCGGCGGCTACCTGCTGGTGGCGACGCTGCCGCTCTTCTGGATGGCGCTCACCTCGTTCAAGGCGAAGCAGGACGCGATCAGCCTCCATCCGCGCTTCGTGCCGACGCTCTCGGCGCCCGCCGAGGCCGATCCGGAGCGCGTCACCTTCGAGGCGACCACCGAGGCGTACGCCAAGCTGCGCGCGGTGCAGACCGGCGCCTCGGCGAGCTACTTCGAGCACCTCGGCAACAGCGTCGTGATCGGCCTGCTCTCGACGCTGCTCTCGGTGGCGCTCGGGACGCTCGCCGCCTACGGCTTCAGCCGCTTCGAGATCGCCGGCAGCAAGGACTGGCTCTTCTTCATCCTCTCGACCCGCTTCCTGCCGGCGCTGGCCGTCGTCGTGCCGGTGCTGATCATGTACCGCGAGCTCGGGCTGCTCGGCACCCACTTGGGCCTCGTGCTGCTCTACACGGCGTTCAACCTGTCGCTGGCCGTCTGGCTGATGAAGGGCTTCATCGACGAGATCCCGCGCGCCTTCGAGGAGGCGGCGCTGGTCGACGGCTACTCGCGGCTGCAGGCGTTCTTCCGCGTGATCCTGCCGCAGGCGCGCACCGGCATGGCGGTCACCGCCGTCTTCTGCCTGATCTCGGCGTGGAACGAGTACGGCTTCGCGATGACGCTGAACAGCTCGGGCGCGCTGACGGTGCCGGCCTACTTCGCCGGCCTGCAGGGCAACCTCGAGGGGATGCCGTGGCCGCAGGTCGCGGCCGGCGCGCTGCTCTTCGTGGCGCCGATCGTGCTGTTCACCGTGCTGGTGCGCCGCCACCTGCTGCGCGGCATGACCTTCGGGACGATCAAGCAGTGAGCGCCGCCGCCCGCCGCCTCTTCGATCGCGCCACGCTGCTGCTGATGGTGGCCGGCCTCGCGCTGCTGCTGCAACCGTGGTGGGTCGACGGCTTCCGCGTCGGCTTCTTCGCCACGCTCGCCGGCGTGCTCCTGCAGACGGTCGCCGGCCACCTGCCCGCCGGCAAGGTGGCGGGGCAGCTGCACCACCCACCGAGTGACGAGGGGGCCTCATGAGCGCCCACCTCGAGCTCGAGCGGCTGGAGAAGACCTATCCCGACGGCACGCGCGCCGTGAAGGGGATCGACTTCGCCGCGGCGGCCGGCGAGTTCATCGTGCTGCTCGGCCCGAGCGGCTGCGGCAAGACCACCACGCTGCGCATGACCGCGGGGCTCGAGCTGCCGACGGGCGGCGCGATCCGCCTCGCCGGCGTCGACGTCTCGCAGCAGCGCCCCTCGCGCCGCGACGTCGGCTTCGTCTTCCAGTTCTACGCCCTCTACCCGCACCTCACCGTCGCGCAGAACCTCGCCTTCCCGCTCGAGTGCGTCGGCACGCCGCGCGCCGCGCGCGACGCCGCCGTCGCCGACCTCGCGCACCGCCTCGAGCTCGGCCCGCTGCTCTCCCGCAAGCCGCGCGAGCTGTCGGGTGGCGATCAGCAGCGCGTCGCGCTCGGTCGCGCGATGATCCGCCGCCCGCAGATCTGGCTGATGGACGAGCCGCTCGGGACGCTCGACGCCGATCGCCGCCTCGCGATGTGCGAGTTCCTGCGCGTGCAGCAGCTCGAGGCGAAGGTGACGACGCTCTACGTCACGCACGACCAGGAGGAGGCGATGCGCCTCGCCGATCGGATCGTGGTGATGCACGACGGCAAGATCGAGCAGGTCGGCGCGCCGATGGCTGTCTACGACGAGCCCGCCTCGCTCTTCGTCGCCCACTTCGTCGGCAGCCCCGGCATGAACTTCCTCGAGGGGTCGCTCGCGCGCGGCAGCGACGGCTGGCGCTTCGTCGCGCGCGCCGCCGCCGATCGCGCCGCCGCGCCGGCCGCCGCCCTCGAGCTGCCGCTGCCGCCGGCGCTGGCGCGCGCGCCGCTGCGCGAAGGGCCCGCGACGCTCGGCATCCGGCCCGAGTTCGTGCGATTGGCCGCCGCCGGCCCCCTGCGCGCCACCGTCGTGCTCGACGAGTACCTCGGCGCCAGCCGCTGCCTCCACCTCGACACGCCCTGCGGGCCGCTCGTCGCGCGCGTCGCTCCCGAAGCCGGCGCCGCGATCGGCGCCACCGTCGCGCTCGACTTCTCGCCCGCGCACGTCCGCCTCTTCGATCCCGAAAGCGGAGCGCGGCTGCGATGAGTGCCTCGCCTCCAGCGCTGCGCCTCGACTCCATCACCAAGCGGTTCGGCCGCGGCGAGCGCGCCGTGCCCGCCTTGACCGACGTCACGCTGGAAGTCGCGCCGGGCGAGCGGCTCGTCGTGCTGGGCGCGACGGGCGCCGGCAAGACGACGCTGCTGCGCGTGATCGCCGGCCTCGAGACGCCCGATCGCGGCCGCATCGAGCTCGACGGCCGCGACGCCGCCGCGCTCGCACCCGCCGAACGCGACGTCGCGCTGGTCTTCCAGAACTTCTCGCTCTACCCCCACCTCACCGTGCGCGAGAACCTCGCCTTCCCGCTGCGTGCGCCCGGCCGCGCGCTGGCGGCCGCCGAGATCGCGCGCCGCGTCGACGAGGCGGGCGAGCTGCTGCGCATCACGCGGCTGCTCGATCGGCCGGCGAAGAACCTCTCGGGCGGCGAGATGCAGCGCGTCGCCATCGGCCGCGCGATCGTCCGCCGGCCGCGCCTCTTCCTGCTCGACGAGCCGCTCACCAACCTCGACGCGAAGCTGCGCGAATCGCTGCGCCTCGAGCTGGTGAAGCTCTTCCGCGCGCTCTCGGTGCCGGTCGTCTACGTCACGCACGACCAGGCCGAGGCGCTCTCGATGGCCGATCGCATCGTCGTGCTCTCCGAGGGGCGCGTGCTGCAGAGCGGCACGCCGCGCGAGATCTACCTCGCGCCCGCGTCGCCCGCCGTCGCGCGCCAGCTCGGCCAACCGGCCATCAACTTGATCGAGCTCGAGCGGCGCGGCGCGACCTGGTGCGCGCGCGACGGCACGCCGCTGCTGCCGATCGACGCCGCGGCGGCGCGCGGAGTCGCCGACGCGAGCGCGGCGCTGCTCGGCGTGCGACCGGAGGCGGGCCGCATCGCGGCGGAGGCGCGCGCGAGCCCGTTGCGCGGCCGCGTCGAGCTGGTCGAGGAGTGCGGCCCGCACCGCGTGGTCGCCGTCCACGCGCTCGGCCAGACGCTGCGCTTCGCCGTCGGCAACGACCGCTCGTTCTCTCCGGGCGACGCGGTCGCGATCGAGCTGCCGCCGGAGCGGCTGCTGCTCTGGCCCGCGGACTCCTCCGCGCGCTGACGGCGGTCCGGTGCCACCGAGCGGCAGCGCGACTCGGCAGCGCGGAGAGGCAGCGCGCATCGGTGGTTTCCCTCGTTCCCACGCGGGAACCTCACGGGGCTACCATCCGTCCGAGCGCGGCTCGCCGGACCGGGAATTCCGGCGAGCTGCCGTCCGCGCGGCGCGTGCCGGCGCGGGCTGCTCGATCGAGGGAAGAAGAAGGAGAAGCGCATGGATCGCCGTCAGGGTCTCCGTTTCGCGCTCGGGCTGCTGGCCGCCTCCGGGCTGTTCGCCTTCACGGGCGAGGAGCCGGCGCAGCGTCGCTACCTGGCGCTGCCCGCGTTCGTACCGCCGGCCGACACGCCGGAGTTCGCGCCCGATCGCGTGCTGGTGAAGTGGAAGGTCGCGATCGATCCGCTCGAGATCGACGCGCGGGTCGGGCCGCTCGGCGCGCGCTGGATCCGTCGCGGCGTCGACGGCGCGTTCGACGTGCTGCAGGTGCCGGGCGGTCGCGTCCTCGAATGGGTCGACTACCTGTCGCGCCTCGAGGAGATCGAGTACGCCGAGCCCGACTACGTGGCGTGGAAGTCGGGCGCCGCCAACGACACCTACTACAACCCCTACCAGTGGAACTTCTTCAACTGGGGGCAGCTCTCGAACGGCGTGGCCTCGAACCACGGCGTGCAGGGCGACGCGGCCTGGAACACGACCAACGGCGCGGGCGTCATCGTCGCGGTGGTCGACACCGGCGTCGCCTACGAGAACTTCGGGTCGTTCGCGAAGGCGCCCGACCTGGCCGGCACCACGTTCGTGGCCGGCTGGGACTACGTGAACAACGACGCCCATCCGAACGATGACGAAGGGCACGGCACCCACGTCGCCGGCACCATCGCGCAGACCACCAACAACTCGAGCGGCTGCGCCGGCCTCGCCTACGGGGCGAGCATCATGCCGGTCAAGGTGCTCGACAGCGCCGGCTCCGGCTTCCACAGCTGGATCGCCGACGGCATCCGCTACGCCGCCAACAACGGCGCGTTCGTGATCAACCTGAGCCTCGGCTCGCGCAGCGGCTCCTCGACGCTGCAGAGCGCGGTCGACTACGCCTGGAGCACCAAGGGCGTCGTCGTCTGCGCGGCGACCGGCAACGCGGGCAAGAACGGCATCGACTACCCGGCGCGCTACACCAACACCATCGCGGTCGGCGCCACGCGCTTCGACGGCGCGCGCTGCAGCTACTCGAACTGGGGCACCGGCATCGACATCGTCGCGCCCGGCGGCGACACCGGCGTCGACCAGAACGGCGACGGCTACGGCGACGGCATCCTGCAGCAGACCTTCAGCGGGGGCGTCACCAACTTCGGCTACTACTTCTTCTCCGGCACCTCGATGGCGACGCCGCACGTCGCCGCGACCGCCGCGCTGGTAAAGGCGAACAAGCCGGCCTACACCAACAACCAGGTCCGCAGCGCGATCCAGACCAAGGCGAAGGACTTGGGTGCCGGCGGCTACGACACGAAGTACGGCAACGGCCTCGTGAGCGCGAAGGATGCGCTGACCTACTGACACCGCGTTCGACACCGCATCGTGACGCGCTCCCGCCCCGCGGACGGCGACGAGCGCAGACTGGCCGGGGCGTGCGCGTCGCTGCGCGCGCCCCGGTTCTTTCGGAGGCGACCGCGTGACGGAACGGGCGATCGGTCGCTTGCAGCTGCGCGCCGAGGCGCCCGCCGATCACGCCGCCGTCGACGCGCTGCTGCGCGACGCGTTCGGCGGCCCGGCCGAAGCGGAGCTGCTCGCGGAGCTGCGCCGCGACGAGGCGACGCTCTCGCTGGTGGCGACGCTCGACCGCGCGGAGTTCGGCGCGGCGGCGGTCGTCGGCCATGTCGCGGCGTCGCGCGCGACGGCGCGCAGCGGCGCCACCGGCGTGGTCGGCCTCGCGCCGCTCGCGGTGGCGGCGCCCTGGCGACGGAACGGCATCGGCGCCCGGCTGATGGAGGAAGCGCTCGCGCAGCTGCGGGCGCGGGGGGAGCGGCTGGTCGTGCTGGTCGGCAGCGTCGACTACTACCGCCGCTTCGGCTTCGTCCCGGCCGCGCCGCATCGCCTCGCGTGCCGCTGGCCCGAGTTCGCGCCCCACTTCCAGCTGCTCGAGCTCGTCGCGGGCAGCGCCGCGCAGGCCGCCGGCGCGATCGACTACCATCCCGCCTTCGATCGGTTCTGACCGCGCCGGAGCGAACGATGGCGAGCCACTCGCGCCTCGAGGTGTTCCACCGCCTGCTGCAGGGCGGACTGCTGCCGACGCTGCCGAGCGAGCGCGTCGCCGAGACGCTCGCGGGCGCGCGCGGCGTGCTGCAGGGCGGCGCCGTCGCGGTCGAGCTGCTGGCGCGCGGCGACCATGCGTACGAGACCTTCCGCGCGGTCGTCCCGCAGCTGCGCCGCGAGCGGCCCGACGCGATCGTCGGCGTCGGCTCGATCGTCGATGCGCCGACGGCGGCGCTCTACCTCGCCGCGGGCGCCGACTTCGTGGTCGCGCCCGACCTCGACGAGGAGGTGGCGCGCACCTGCCATCGCCGCAAGGTCGCCTGGATCCCCGGCTGCGGCACCGTCACCGAGATCGGCCGCGCGGAGGAGTTCGGCGCGGAGCTGGTGAAGCTCTTCCCCGCCGCGGCGTTCGACGGCCGCGAGTTCCTCCGCTCGCTGCGCGGCCCGCAGCCGTGGAGCCGCATCGTGCCGACCGGCAACGCGGTGCCGTACGACGAGGCGGCCATCGCGAGCTGGATCGAGGCGGGCGCGGCCGCGCTGTCGATGGGGCCGGCGCTGACCGAAGCGCGGCTGCTCGCCGCCGACGACGTCGATGCGATCGCGGCGCGCACCGCGTCGGTGCTGAGCTGGATCGCCGCCGCTCGCCAGCGCGGCGCGCGGCGCGCGGTCACTTCGCCGAAGGCGGCGGGCGCAACGCGACGCGCCCCGGCGCGCCGCTCCCGCTGATCTGGTCGAGCAGCACCAGCTTCTGCCAGATCTTGCGCGACAGGCCGTTGGTGAGGTCCTCGATCTCGTTCACCGCGGCCAGCACCACCTCGTCCTGGAAGCTCGCGACGTGGTAGGCGGCGATCTTGCCGACCAGCGCCAGCAGGTCGCTGCAGTAGTGCAGGTAGCGGCCGAGCTCGAACGCGGTCAGCGCCTCGCGCGGCGACGACGGCGTCGCCTCGTAGTCGGTGTCGAGCCGCTCGGGGTCCTTCGCCAGCTGGTGCATGTCGATCACGTGGGAGAGCACGCGCAGCTCGCCGAGCGCGTCGAGCACCGCCTTGCGCTTGCGGCGCGCTTCGAGCGTCGAGACGAACAACACCGCGACGCCGAGCAGCGTCACCGCCGAGAGCGTCGCCTCGATGCCGTTCACCAGGTCGAGCGCCTCGAAGGTGCCGGGCGGCGGACGGGCATGCGTCGCCGCGTAGGAGAGCACCCACCCCATCGCGCCGAGCAGCAGCAGGCTGAGCAGCCGCAGGTGGAGGCGCGGCTTGCGGATGGCGGCGCCGCGCGCGGAGGCGGCCGAGGCCAGCGCGCAGAGCTGCGACGCGAGCGACTCGAGACCCGATCCGGGGAAACGCTCGCCGATGCGGCGACGCAGGGCTTCGAGCGTCGCCACGATCTTCGCGGCATCGAGGACGATCGGGTCGGGCATGCGCGACAGATATAAGCGCGCGCCATGAACCGCGTGCGTCCGCGCTTCGCGCGCCTCCTGCTCGACGTCGACTCGACGCTCTGCGCGCTGGAGGGGATCGACCAGCTGGCGCGCGCGCAGGGGGCGGCGGTCGCGGCGCGCGTCGCGGCGCTGACGGAGCGCGCGATGGCGGGCGAGCTGCCGCTCGAGCGCGTCTACGCGCGCCGCCTCGCGCTGGTGCGGCCCGACGCGGCGGCGCTGGCGCGGCTCGGGAAGCTCTACGTGCGCCGCCTCGTGCCCGGCATGGCGCGGCTGGTCGCCGATGCGCGGCGCGCCGGCGTCGAGGTGGTGCTGCTCTCGGGCGGCCTGCGTCCAGCGCTGCTGCCGCTGCTCGAGCGGCTCGGGCTGCCGGGCAGCGCGCTCTTCGCGGTCGACGTCGAGCTCGACGCGCACGGCAGGTTCGCGCGCTTCGATCGCCGTTCGCCGCTCGTGCGGTCGGACGGGAAGCGGGAGGTGGCGGCGCGGCTCGCCCCTGCGGGCGGGAAGAGCCTTCTCGTCGGCGACGGCGCGAGCGATGCCGCGGCGCGCCCCGCGGTCGACGCCTTCTGCGCCTTCACCGCGGTCGCGAGCCGGCCGAAGGTCGTCGCGCGGGCCGACCACGTCGCGCGCGATGCGACGGCCTTGCGTAGACTGCTGCGCCTTCGATGACCGACCGATCGGCGCGCGGCCCGCCGCCGATCCGCGAATGGATGCGAACGATGAGCTTTCCTGGTGAGTTCCCGCCCCGCATGTGGATCCCGGGGCCGACCTACGTCCGGCCCGAGATCCTCGCGGCGCTGGGTCGGCCGACCGTCGGCCATCGCACGTCGATCATGACCGAGCTGGTGAAGTCGATCGCGCCGAAGCTGCAGCGGCTCTTCAAGACGCGCCAGCACTCGCTGGTGATCAGCGCGTCGGGCAGCGCGGCGTGGGAGGGCTCGGTGCGCTGCGGCGTGGAGAAGCGCTGGGCGTGCGTCACCAACGGCAGCTTCAGCGAAGGCTGGGCGCGCACCGGCGAGAGCTGCGGCCGCGAGACGGTGAAGGTCGCCTTCGAGTGGGGCGAAGGGCTCGATCCGCAGCGGATCGAGGAGCAGCTGCGGAAGGCCGGCCCGGTCGAGGCGGTCGGCTTCGTCAGCAACGAGACGTCGACTGGCGCCTACAGCGACGTGAAGGCGATCTGCGATGCGGTGCGCCGAGCGCAGCCCGACGCGCTGCTCTTCGTCGACGCCGTCTCGACGCTGGCCGGCGCACCGTTCGAGTTCGACGCGTGGGGCATCGACGTCGCGCTCGCCTCGTCGCAGAAGTGCCTCGCGCTGCCGCCCGGCATCGCCGTCGTCGCGCTGTCCGACCGCTTCCTCGACAAGGCGCGGACGGTGCAGGGACGCGGCTACTACATGGACTTCATCCACCTCGCCGACGACTGGGACAAGCAGCACCAGACGCCCGCGACTCCCGCCGTCAACCTCTTCTACGCGCTCGACGAGCAGCTCTCGGCGATGGAGCGCGAGGGCTACGAGGCGCGCTTCGTCCGCCATCGCACCATGATGGAACGGGTCGACGGCTGGGCGAACCGCCACGGCTTCCCCTCCTTCGTCGCCGAGCCGTACCGATCGCCCACCACCGCCAACCGCGCGACCAAGGGCTTCGACATCGCGACCTTCATCGCCCGCATGATCGAACGCGGCCACGAGCTCTCGAACGGCTACGGCAAGCTGAAGGGCCACGCCTTCCGCATCGGCCACTTCGGCGACCACTCCCCGATCGAGCTCGAGAACATGCTCGCCATCGCCGACGACGTCCTGCGCCGCATGGGCCGCTGACCCTCCGCAAGGTGGCGGGGAGAAAACGGCGGTCAGAACCGCACAGGTGGCGGGGGGAAAACGGCGGTCAGAAGCGCACCCTCGCCGCTTTCGCCATCACCCGTCCACGATCGGCCACTCTGCGGCGCGGCTGACTCGTCGACACGGACGCTCGATCCTGACCGGCGAGGATCGAGCGGTCGCCCATCACCGCCCCCGCTACAGTCCCGCCCCATGCCATCGCTCCCCACCACGCACGGCGCGCTGCCGCTGCCCGCCTTCCTGCCGGACGCGACGCGCGGCGTGGTGCGGACGGTCGACGGCGCCGACCTGCGCGCGGTCGGCATCGACGCGGTCTGCGTCAACACGTGGCACCTCGCCAAGGAGCCGGGCGCGCGCGCCATCGAGAAGCTCGGCGGGATCCACCGCTTCATGGGGTTCGACGGGCCGGTGCTCTCCGACTCGGGCGGCTTCCAGGTCCTCTCGCTGCTGGCGAGCGGCGCGCTCGACGGCTCCGCCAGCAACAAGGGGATCCGCTGGCGCGCGAAGGGCGGCGACGCCGAGCTGCTGACGCCCGAGAAGTGCATCCGCTGGCAGGCGAAGCTCGGCGCCGACCTGCTGGTCTGCCTCGACCACTGCACGCGCCCCGAGGAGCCGCCCGAGTCGCAGCGCACCAGCGTCGAGCACACGGTGCGCTGGGCGGAGGAGTGCAAGGCGACGCGCGATCGGATCGCGGAGGAGAGCGGCATTCGGCGGCCGCTGCTGGCGGTGATCCAGGGCGGCGACGATCCGGCGCTGCGGCGCGAGTGCGCGACGCGCCTCTTCGAGCTCGGCTTCGACGGCTACGCCTTCGGCGGCTGGCCCGTCCGCAGCGACGGCACGCTGGTGGAGAGCGTCGCGCTGGTGGCGGAGTTGGTAGCGCGGGGTTCGGGTCTTATGCAGCGCGCACAAGCTGCAGAAGACCCCGCCCCACCGCTGCCGCTCTGGGGCCTCGGCCTCGGCAAGCCGGAGAACGTCGTCGCCGCGGCGGCGCTCGGCTACTCGCTCTTCGACTGCGTCCTGCCGACGCGCGACGCCCGGCAAGGGCGCATCTGCGTGCGGCTCGGCGGCCCGGCGCGCGCCGACAACTCGCCGCGTTGGTGGGACTACCTCTACCTCGCCGACACGAAGCACGCGGTCGACGACGCGCCGCTCGAGCCGGGCTGCCCCTGTCCCACCTGCGCTCGCTGCTCGCGCGGCTACCTCCACCACCTCGCCACCGTGAACGAGTCGCTGGTGCTGCGGCTCGCGACGTTGCACAACCTCTCCTTCTACGCGCGCCTGATGCGCGAGCTGCAGGCGGCGCGCGCCGCCGCGACCGAGCGCGAGAGCGCGACGCCGTGACCAGCGGCGGCGAGCCGCTCCATGGTGCAACTCCCCCGCCACCGGCGGTCGTCGCCGAGCTGCAGCGCGCGCGCAAGTACCGCGACGTGGCGAGCGGCGTGATCGAGCGCGTCGCGGCCGAGGCGTGGGCGATCGAGCGGCGCGTCGACGGTGCAGTGAAGCGCGCGAAGCGGGCGCTCCACCAGCTCCACTCGGCGTTCATCCAGGAGCGCGAGCTCGACGCGGCGGAGGCGGCGGTCGCGACGCTCGAGCAGCAGGTCGCCGCCGCGCGCGCCGCCGGCGCCGAACTCGCGGCCGCGCCGATCGAGACGTGCTGCCGCGCGGTGCTGCGCTGCCACGCCTCGACGCGCGAGCGGCTCGAGCCGATGGGCGCGCTCGGTCGCGAGCTGCACGCGCGGGTCGGCGCGCCACGGCGCCTGCTCGACCTCGGCTGCGGGCTCCATCCGTTCGCGCTGCCGTGGCTCGGGATGCCGCGCGAGATGGAGTACCACGCGCGCGAGGCCGACGGCCGGATGGCGCGCCTCGTCGGTCGCCTCTTCGCGAGCGTCGGGCAGGCGGGCAGCGCGGAGCCGCTCGACCTGGTGGCGGCGGCGGAGGGCCGCGCCGAGCTGCCGCGCGCCGACGTCGCGTGGCTCTTCAAGCTGCTGCCGACTCTGGAGCGGCAACGCGCTGGCACGGCGGCGCGGCTGATCGAGCGGCTGATCGAGGTCGAGGTGCGCGTGCTGGTCGTCTCGTTCCCGACTCGCTCGCTCGGCGCGCGCGCGAAGGGGATGGAGGAGCAGTACGGCCGCTTCGCCGACGCGCTCTTCACCTCCCCGCGCTGGCGCACCGATCGCTTCGAACTCGGCAGCGAGCTCTTCGTGGTCGCGCGACGCGCCGGCGAGTAGCGCTCACTCGAAGCCGGCGAGATCGATCGTCGTGAGGCCGCTGGCGAGGCTCGCTTCACCGCTGGCAATGCGCTTCGCGGCGGGGAAGCCGACGGAAGCGGTCCACGTCGCGCGCCAGCGCAGCCGTCCCGTCGGGCGGGTCGACTCGGCGACGACGGCGCCGACGCGATCGGTCGCCACCTCCTCTTCGCGCGCCAGCGGCTCGTCGCCGTTCGCCACGTCCAGAACGATCCGCCCCGCGGGCAGCGCCTCGCCGATCCGCCACTCGACCCGCGCCGCCGGCTGCAGCGCGAGCGCGAGTTCGCGCCGCTCGCCCGACTGCAGCACGATCGTCGCCGACGCCTGCTCGCCGCTCCCCTCGACGAAGAGGCGGATCGGCAGGCCGATCGGCAGCCGTCCCAGCAAGAACCGCCCGTCGCCGTCGATCTGCGCGCAGCTGTCGGTGACGCCGCTCTGCGGCCGTCCGCTCTCGTCGATCTGGTGGCCGCCATCCTCGGGATTGCCGGTGTCGGGCTCGACCCAGAGGAACCAGCGCGCGTCGCCGCTCTTCACCGGCTGCCCGCCGCGCGTCAGTTGGCCGACGAGCGTCGCCGGCGCCCCCACCAACCAATCGAGCGCGAGCTGCTGGTCGAGCCGCTCGACGCGGAAGCGCAGCACCGCGTGGCGACCGTCGCTGAAGTAGCCGCGCAGCTCCCAATCGCCGGGGAAGAGCGCGTCGACGACGATCTGCCCGTTCGCGAGCCCGGCGCCCGGCCGCGAGTGGACGTAGTTCGAGCGCGGCCACGCGAAAGCGCGCACCGGCGTCAGCGCGGCGCCGCTCGCGCCATCGCGCACCGTGACGACGGCGCGCGCCGTCGCGGTCGGGACGCGTTGCAGCACCACCACGACGTCGTCGTCGCCGGCGCGCACGCGCTGCGGGAACGGGGCGAGCGTGCCCTCGACCGGCTCGGCGAAGAGCGTGAAGCGCAGGTCGCTCACGCCGTCGACGACGAAGCGCCCCTCGCCGTCGGTCGGCTGCGCCGCGCGCAGCTGGACGTAGTTCTGCTCCGCCGGATCGAGCGCCTCGACGCGCACCACCACTCCCGCGAGCGGCGCACCGGCCTCGTCGACGACCTTCCCGCGCACTCGCCCGCCGCGCTTCAGCGTGAAGTCGAGCGGCAGCTCCTCGCGCACGCGCGCCACGCCATCGGCACCGACGACGCCCGACTCCTCGGCCGCCACCGTCGCGATCCGCTCGCGCACCCAGTCGCCCATCGCGGCGAACTCGCCGGGCGCGAAGCTGTCGGCCGTCGCCTTGCCGTCGATTCCGCCGATCGGCCCGTCGCGATCGGCCGTCGCGTAGCGGCCGTCGCCATCGCTCGTCGTCGCCGCGAACCCCTCGATCGTCACGGTCGCACCGGCGATCGCCCCGCCGCGCTCGTCGACGACGCGGCCGACGACGCGATGGACGGTCGGCGGCCGCAGCTCGACGATCACCTCGTCGTCGCGGCCGCGCTCGACGCCGATCGAGCGGACGACCGGTCGCCACCCCTCCGCCACGACGTGCAGCCGATAGCCCTTCGCGCTGCCCCAGAGATCCTCGAGCAGCGGCTCGTCGCGCCCCTCGAGGAGCGCGTCGAACGCGATCCAGCCCGCCTCGTCGGTGAGCCCGCGGAAGAGCCCCTTCCACGGCTCGCGCGCCATGAAGGGCAGCGGCGGCTCGTCGTTGCCGTGATGGCGCTGTCCGAAGGGCGGGAAGGTCGGATAGGCGATCACCTCCGCGTCGGGCACCGGCTCGCCGTCGGGCGTCACGACGCGCACGCGCAGTCGCACCGGCAGCTCGAGCGCGACCTCGACGTCGATCTGCTCGGCGTCGTCGGCCGCGCGGAAGAGCGCGTAACCGACGCGGCCGGCGCCCTGCGCGAAGAGCACCGCGGCCGCGTGCTTCGTCGTCACCCGTTCGCGCAGCTCGAAGCGGCCGTCGCCGTCGCACGTGGCGACCGGCCGTGCGCTGTCGGGACCGAAGCTGCCCGAGCCGACGTAGGCGTTGGCGCGCAGGTGGAGCGTCGCGCCGGCGACCGGCGTGCGCTCCGGCAGCAGCACGACGCGGCCGACGACGCGCGCGCCGACCGACAACTCGATGCGGCCCAGATCCACGAGCGGCGCGCCGTCGTGCTGCGTCGCGCGGCGCCCCTCGAGCTCGACGCGCACGCGCTGCGGCGCCGTGGCCGAGCCGTCGAACCAGTCGCGCGCGACGTCCTCGAGCGACGCTGCAACGCGCCCGTCGGCGTCGCTCACCAGCTCCGTCACGCGCTGCTCGAGCGTCGCCCCCTCTGCGGCCGGTCCCGCGAACCAGAGCAGCTTCACCGTCGCCCCGCCGATCGGCGCTCCGTCGCGCGCCTCGACGACGCGACCCGTCACCGCGATCTGCGCGAAGAGCGGCGCCGCGCCGCGCGAGTCGGCGGCCGCGCGGCGCTCCGCTTGCGGCAGATCAGCGGGCGCCGCCGGCGGCGACGCGGGCGCTGCGAGGAGGCCGTCGCCGGTGCCGCTCGGCGTGGCGTCGGCGGGGGCTGCGGTCGCGGCCACCGGAGCCGGCTCCGGCTCCGGCGCGCGCCGCGGCTCGATCACGAAGTGCCAGGTCGCCAGCGCCGCGACCAGCACGCCCGCTGCCGCCGCGCTCTTCGCCGTCGTGCTCATCGCCGTCGCCCCCATCGTCCACGCCAACGCGCCCCAGCTGTCGCGCGCGCCGTAGCGGCCGTCGAGCCGCTCGCGCAGCCGCGCCAGCGCCCGCTTCAGCCGCGTGCGCACCGTCTCGACCGGGAGGCCGAGCTGCGCTGCGATCGCGCGCGGCGGCAGCTGCTCGAAGAAGCGCAGCAGCACGACACGGCGCGCGGGCAAGTCGAGTTCGAGCAGCGCGTCGGCCAGCGCGCGCTGCAGCTCGAGCTGCGCGACGAGGTGATCGGCGGCGGGCTCCGCCTCACGGCGCGCGACGCTCCGCTCGCGGGCGAGGCGAGCGGCGCGGCGCACGCGACGGCGCGCGGCGAGGTGCGTCGCGATGCGGCGCAGCCACCCGGCCACGCGCGCCCGATCGCCCGGCGGATGGAGCCATCCGGCGAGCTGCGTCTCCTGCACGAGGTCCTCGGCGTCGTCGTCGATCGCGAGGCGGCGCGCCAACGCGAGCAGGTCGCTCCGATCGCCGAGCAACGCGGCGACATCGGGAGCGGCGCCGGAAGAGGCATCGGGGAAGGCGTCGGAATCGGGTGGAGTCATCGCGAAGGAGCCAAGCGCCGCGGATCGCCGGTGTCGATCGACCGGCCGCTGTCGACTCCAGTCCGCCGAGCGCGGAAGCGGTTCAGCGGGGCGCCGATCGAGCGCTCTTGGCGCCCCAGAAGTCGGGGCGAAACGTCGGCAGCAGGCAGAGCTGGATCAGGATGGTCGGAGGCGCGTCCCCGAAGTCATCGAGCTCCCAGAAGCCCCAGGCGACCGCGGCCCAGATCGCCGCCATCAGCAGCACGCCGCTCCGGCGGAGTGCCGCCGCCCAACGCGGCCGCGCTTGCACCCGCGGCACGAGCCAGGCCGTGAGCCACCACAAGAACAGCGCGAGCGCGGCGACGATCGCGACCGGAAGCGTGATCCAGCTCACGAGTCGCGCCGAGCGAGTGACCAACGCGATCAGCAGCAGGCCGATCGCGAGCGGGACGGCGAGCGCCGCGCCGACCGCGAGGCCGGGATTGCGCTCGAACCACGCCGCGAAGCGCGAGCGGCTCATCGCGGCCCCTCCTCGCTCTGGCGCACCCAGCGCCCTTGCCCCTCGAAGCCGATCCAGCGCGCCTGCTCGATGCGGTAGCGGCGGAGCGACTCGAGCCGGAGCAGCTCGACGACGATGTCGGTGGTGGCGGCGTCGGTCGCAGCTGCGGCGGTGGCAGCGGCGGCCGGCGTTGCGGCGCTCGGCGCAGCGACGAGGCGGCGCGCGCGATGGTCGACCAGCGCGGTCGCGAAGCTCGTCTGCGTCCCCAAGCCGATGGAGAGCGCGATGCAGAAGAACGCGCCGCGGCGCAAGACGGGTTCGTGCCACGCCGAATCGCTCGACGCAGCGTTCCAATGGCGGACGAGGCCGATCAGCAGCGTCAGCGCGACGGTGGCCGCGACGATCGCCACCACCGGCCCGCGCAGGATGAAGAGCGACGTGATCCGGTCCCAACGCGGCGACGTCGGATCGATCGCGATCCAGTAGGCGAGCCACGGGACGACGGCGATCGCGAGCGAGACGTAGAACCACGCCGGCACGCGAAAGGCGGGCGTCGTCGCCGGGGCAGCCGGCGCGAGATCTTGCGAAGGCATGGCGAAGCACGATCGCCCCGACCACTCGCAGTCGCAAGGGGCCGCGGCGCGTCGTCCACCGTGGCGCCTCCGCGCGCCGCACCCCGTCGTGCAACTGCCCCGCCACCCGCCCAGACGGAAACTCCCCGGCACCCGATCGTCGGTGCCGGGGAGTTTCCGTCCGGCGGGCGGCGCGCGTGCCGTTACGGGAGCACGACCAGCTTCACGGCGTTGGTGAGGGCGACGCCCTTCGGCTGCGCGGGGTCGAGGATCAGCGCCTGCACGTAGACGTCGATCGGACCGCCGCCGCCTTCGAGGTCGTCGAGCACGATCGAGCCGGCGCCATCGGTCGCGAACGGCAGGAAGAGCTCGAGACCGATCGGCACCAGCTGCCCGCCCTTGAAGGGCGTCGGCGCGAAGGTCAGCGAAGCCGCGATCCACGCCGGCCGGTTCGCCGCCGCCCCCTCCACGACGAGGTCGGCGACGTTGCCAGTGGCGAACGGCTCGCCGCAGATCGTGAGGCGCGCCGCACCGGGGCCGGCGAAGCCGAGGTCCTCCTGGCAGAGGCGCGCGTTGTTCTCGAGCAGCGAGACGTCGTCGCTCCCCTCGTTGAACGTGACGAGGTCGAGGTCGCCATCGCCATCGAGGTCGGCCGCCAGCATGTCCTCGCACTCGGGGTTGCTGCCGACCGGGAACTCGATGCCGCGGTTGAAGATGCCGATCCCCGCGTTGCGCATCACCGTGACGTCGTTCGAGCCGGCGTTGCAGGTCGCCATGTCGACGATGCCGTCGAGATCGAAGTCGCCGTGGCAGCAGCCGGTGGTGTCGACGCCGGCGAACGCGCCGTTGATCGGCCCGATCCAGGGATTGCCGCCGTTCCAGCGCAAGTAGACCTGCGGCGCCTCGAAGCCGCTGCCGCGCGACACGGAGTAGAGGTCGAGCCAGCCGTCGCGATCGAAGTCGGCCATCCCGAGGCCGTGCGGCTCGAGCTGGGAGCCGTAGCTGAGATCGATCAGCGCCTGGAACGTGCCGTCGCCGAGGTTCTCGAGCACGCGCACGAGGCGGTCGTCACGCGACGACACCGCGAGGTCGGGGATCCCGTCGCCGGTCAGGTCGCCCGCGACGACGTCGCGCGTCTCGTCGCCGATGTCGTGGAACGCGGCGTCCACGAAGCCGCCGGCTCCATCGGAGAGCAGCACCGCGACGTCGCCATCGCCGCGCTGGTTGATGGCGAGATCGAGCCAGCCGTTGCCGTCGAAATCGGCGGCCACGATCCGGCTCGGCTCGAAGCCGAGCTCGAAGGTGGCGCCCGGCGTGAACGTCCCGTCGCCGTTGGCCGCCACGATCTGCAGCGCTTCCGCGCCGTACAAGACGACCGCCAAGTCGACGTCGCCGTCGTGGTCGAAGTCGCCGCTGGTCACCCCCTCCGGGTTGCTGTCGCTGGCGAGCGGCAGCACCACCGGCGGCGCGAAGGTCGCATCGCCGCGGTTCTCGAGGAAGGCGAGCTCGTCCTCGCCGCGACCGGTGACCACCAAGTCGAGATCGCCATCGAGGTCGTAGTCGAGCGCCGTCCCGCCCGCCGGTCGGCTCGCCGCCGCGTAGTGGCGCGCCGCCGCGAAGTCGATCTGCGCCGTCGCGGGCAGCGCGAGCGCTCCGATCGCCCACGACACGGCGACGCCGCGGGGCACGACGCTTCGACGAGCCGCGGTTCGAAGGGGCAGCCGCGGACGAGCGACGACGGGGTGCGACATGCAGGGCTCCAGATCGAGGGACGAGCGAGAGAGTGGCGGCGACGCGGGTGGCGGTGCGCCGGCGCCCACCGGGCGTCGGCCGGTCGACCGCCGCGTTGACGCCGCCGCCGCCGATCGTGCACCAAGTGCAACGCCGGTGCCGCGCCCTTTTTCCCGGTTCGCCCGACGCGCCCCCGGGGAGCGCGGCTCGACAGATCTGAATCAGCACCTCAGCACCGCCCGCTCCCGCCGCGATCGGCCTCGGCCGTCCGCGCCGCTTCCACGAATTGGACAGCGCGCGCGAGCCGTCGAAAACGGCGAACCCCACGCGCCTCACCGGCCTCACCGGCCTCACCGGCCTCACCGGCCTCACTGGCCTCACTGGCCTCACTGGCCTCACTGGCCTCACCGGCATCACCCGCCTCACCGACCCCACCGACCCCACCGACCTCACGCGCCCCACCGGCCCCGCCCGCCCCGACTTCGCGCTCGGCGTGGGATCGCGGCCACCGTGGTGTCATGGCAGCCGTGGATCGCGACCTTCCTCTCCTCGCTCACTTCCGCGCGACGCTGCCGGAGCTCTACGCCTTCGCGGCGCGGCGCACCGGCGGTGAACGGACGCTGGCCGAGGATGTCGTGCAGGAGACGTGGCTGCGAGCCATCGCGGCGTGGCGCGCGAGCGGCCTGCCGCGCGAGCCGCTCGCCTGGTTGAAGACGACCGCTCGCAACCTCCTCCTGAACCACTACCGCACGCAACAGCGGCGGCCGAGCGTCGCGGTGGAGCCGACCACGCTGGCGGAACTGGTCGCCGCACCCGCGAGCGCGCTCGCCGAGTCCGCCGCGCCCGCCGACCCCACCCTCGCCGACGATCCGCTGACCGCGGCGTTCCGCTCGGCGAGCGGCGCGGCGGCGGCCGTGCAGTGGGGACTCGCGCGACTCGCTCCGGACGAAGCGCAGTTGCTCGAAGCGTTCCATCTGGAAGGAGACTCGACCCGCGAGCTCGCCGAACGGCTCGGCCTGAGCGAGCGGGCGATCGAAGGGCGCCTCCATCGGGCGCGCGCCAAGTTGCGCCGCGAACTCGCCGCGCTGGGAGAGACCTCATGAACCGGAACGACTGGAACGACTCCGTCCCGCTCGTCGGTCCGCAGGCCGCCGCGCCGCGCGATCCGTTGCAGCCCGACCCGCGCTTCGCCGAGTTCCTCGAATGGCAGCTCGCCAGCGAGTTGCGCCGCGCCACCCGCTTCGGCGGGGTCGGCGCGCCGAGCGCCGCGCCGGCGCCACCCGTCGTGACACCGCGACCGCGGCTCGGTCGCTTCGTCCGCGCGGCGGCGGTGCTGCTCGGCGCGCTGGCCCTCGGCGCGTGCGGCGCGATCGCCGTGCAGGAGGCGGAGCGGCACGAGGAGGGGCAGCGGCTCCACGCGCAGTACGCGGTGCAGATCGAGCTGGCGCGCGGCCGCGAGGAGCGCGCGCAGCAGGAGCTCGATCGGCGGACGCAACTGCAGCGCGCCGGCGCGCTCTCCGAGGAGGAGCGCGACGAAGCGGAGGCGCGCGTCGCGACGCTGCGACTCGAACGCGAACTCCTCGAGCTCGACGCCCTCGAAGTTGCCACGAGCGGCCGCGCGCCCGATCGCAGCCTCGGCGCGCCGCTCGTGGCGGGCCGCGACTTCGTCGGCGAGCGCCTCGCGCTCGAGCTCGCCGACGCGCAGCGCGAGCTCGCCCGGCTCGTCGCTCGGCGCGACCGGCTCGATGCGCGGCAGCGGATGGGCCAGCTGCCGTTGGCGGAGCTCGAAGTGGCGCGCGCTGACTTGGCCGGCGCGGAGCTGCGCGCCCACTCGGCCGAGCAGCACGGTGCCACGCGTCGCGACTTCCTGGCGGGGAAGTGCGATGCCCTCGCCGCCGAACTCGCCGGCCTGCGCGCGGCCGCCGAGGCGGAGTGGGCGATCGCCTCGCAGCGCCTCGCCGTCGCGACTGCCCAGCGCGATCGCCTCGCGCTGCTGCACCAGCGCGGTCGCATTCCCATGGCAGAGCTCTCGGCCGCCGAGCAAGCGGTGGCCGACGCGAAGGCGCGCTTCGAGCTGGCCGACCTCGAGCTCGCCACGCTGGCGCAACGCCGCGGATGACGCGACACTCGGCCGCGTGATTCGCTCCTCCCGCGCGCTTCGCCTCCCGCTCCGCCCGTTCCTCCTGCTGCTCGCCGTCGCCCTGCTGACGGCGCTGCCGCTGCTGATCCCGTCGTGCGACGGCGCCCCGCGCCACCACGGCCGCGACTACGCCGCCGCGCTGGCCGCCGCTCGCGCGAGCGAGGGCGCGCTGCTGCTCCATGTGCGCCACGCGCAGCGCGACGCCGGCGCCGCGCTCGATCGGATCACGTTGGCCGATCCGCGCGTCGCGACGCTGCTGCGCGAGCGGTTCCATCAAGCGACGCTCGACGCTGTCCGCGATGCGCCGCTGGTCGAGCGCCTCGCTGGCCGCGGCACCGCCGTCGCGACGCTGCTGCTCGATCCGCAGGAGCGCCTGCTCGCGCGCATTGACGGCTTCGTCGAGCCGGCCGACTTCCTGGCGTGGCTCGAAGCGCTGGTCGAAGCGCAGCCGCGCTGGCGCGCGCTCGACGAGCGGCTCGACGCCGACCCCGCCGACCCCACGGCCCGCCTCGACCGCGCCGAGCTGTTGGCGCGCCTCGGTGCGGGTGCTCGCGTCGACGCGGAGCTCGCCGAACTGCGCACCGCGCTGGCCAGCGCGCCTCCAGCCGAGCAGCACGCGGCCCGAACGCGCGCCAAGGCGCTCGAGGTCGCGCGGTTGCGCGAGCGCGGCCTCGTCGAGGCGGCCGCCTGGCTGCAGGAGCTGCCGATCGAGCGCTATCCTCCGCCGCCTTCCGCGGCCGCATCGGACGTCGAACGCCCGCGCACGCCGCGTTGAGCTGGAGGAACGCCGCATGGCTCGCCGTCTCGCGCTCGCTTCCCGATTCGTCGGCGCCACCACCGCGACTGCGGCGCTGCTCGCCGCCGCGCTCGCCTCGCTCACCGTCGACGCGCGCGCACAGGCGCCGGCCGCTGCTGCACCGGCCGCTGCTGCACCGGCCGCCGCTCCCGCCGCCTCGCAGGAGCTGCTGCTCGGCAGCGGACGCCACACCTATCGCTGGGTGAAGGGGTGGGCGAAGTTGCCGGAGGGGATGGCGGAACTCGGCAGCACGCACGGCGGCATCGTGATCGACAAGCAGGATCGCATCTACGTCACCACCGACACGGCGAACTCGCTCTGCATCTTCGAGCCCGACGGTCGCTTCGTCGGCGCGGTCGGGCAGGAGCTGAAGGGCGGCCTGCACGGCCTCGTGCTGCGCGAGGAGGCGGGCGTCGAGTACATCTACGCCGCACATCTGGCCGGCCGCGAGGCGGTGAAGCTGACGCTCGACGGCAAGGTCGTCTGGCGCGTGGGCTACCCGAAGGAGTCGGGCATCTACCAGGACGCCGGCGGCTACGCGCCGACCGGCATCGCCGTGCTGCCCGACGGCTCGTTCGTCGTCGCCGACGGCTACTCGACGTCGTGGCTCCACCTGTTCGACAAGGAGCAGAAGTACGTCAAGTCGTTCGGCGGCGGCGGCACCGATCCCGGCAAGTTCCAGACCTGCCACGGCCTCTGCCTCGACACGCGCGGCGAGAAGCCGCTGCTGCTGATTGCCGATCGCGCCAACCACCGGCTGCAGCACTTCGACCTCGACTGCAACTTCGTGAAGCTGTGGGACAAGGAGCTGCGGCTCCCCTGCTTCACCACGATCGTGAACGGCGACGGCGACGTCGCGGTGCCCGACCTGCAGGGGCGCGTGACGATCTTCGACCGCGAGATGAACCTCGTCTGCCACTTGGGCGACAACGAGGAGCCGGGGCTGCGCGCCAACTTCGACGTGCGCCGCGATCGGCTGAAGGACGGCCAGTTCACCTCGCCGCACGGCTGCGCGTGGGACAGCAAGGGCAACCTCTACGTGCAGGACTGGAACGTGCTCGGCCGCGTCACGAAGCTCGAGCGGGTGAAGCCGGCCGGCAAGTGAGCGAGCGGCTCGGGGCGCGGGAGTTGGCGGGAACCTGACGGCGGCGAGGCGCGTACGCTGCGCCTTCCCAAGCCGTCGAGGAGTCCTCCATGCCCGCGCCCGCTCCGTTTCGCTCCGGTGTCGCGTTCGCCGCGCGTTCGAGCGCGAACGGTCGTCCGCTCCGTCGCGCGCCGTTCCTCTCGTTGGCCGCGACGCTCGTCGTCGCGTCGTCCTGCGCGGCCGCGGTCGCGCTCGGCGGTTCCGTGGCAGGCGAGCCCGCGGGCGCCCCGCCGGCTGCCGCAGGTGCTGTCGCAGCTTCGGCCGACGGTGGCCCGAGCACGACCGACACGCGGATGCTCGAGCAGCCGGCGCTCTCCGCGAACCACGTCGCCTTCGTCTACGCAGGCGACCTCTGGGTGGCGAATCGCGACGGCAGCGGCGCACGCCGACTCACCTCGCACCCCGGCCTCGAGTCGCGGCCGCGCTTCTCGCCTGATGGCCTGTGGCTCGCGTTCAGCGGCGAGTACGACGGCAACGTCGACCTCTTCGTGATGCCGGTCGCGGGCGGCTCGCCGCGCCGCGTCACCACCCATCCGGGCGCCGACCTGCTGCAAGGCTTCACCGCCGACGGCAAGGAGCTGCTCTTCACCTCGCAGCGCGAGATCCACTCGGGCCGCTTCCACCACCTCTTCCGCGTCAGCGTCGAGGGCGGCTGGCCGACGCGCCTGCCGCTGCCGACCTGCTTCAAGGCGGCGCTCTCGCCCGACGGCACCAAGGTCGCCTACGTGCCGCTCTCCGAGCCGTTCCAGCAGTGGAAGAACTACCGCGGCGGCCGCGCGAGCCGCATCTGGATCTGCACGCTCGCCGACCTCTCGGTGGAGCAGGTGCCGCAGCCCGAGGGGCGCTGCAACGACACCGACCCGATGTGGATCGTCGGCCCCACGGCCGCGAGCAACGGCGACGCGCTCTACTTCCGCAGCGATCGCAACGGCGAGTTCAACCTCTTCGCCTACGAATTCGACGGCAAGCGCGTGCAGCAGAAGACGACGCACGCCGACTTCCCGATCCTGAACGCCTCGGCCGGCCCCGACGCGATCGTCTACGAGCAGGCCGGGTGGCTCCACCGCTTCGATCCGCGCAGCGCCACGTCGCAGCGGCTCGCCGTCGGCGTCGCCGCCGACCTGCTCGAGACGCGGCCGCGCTTCGTGAAGGGGGCGCAGTACCTGCGCAGCATGAGCCTCTCGCCGAGCGGCGCCCGCGTGGCGCTCGGCTTCCGCGGCGAGATCGTCACGCTGCCCGCCGAGAAGGGCGACGCTCGCAACCTCACGCAGTCGACCGGCGTGCATGAGCGCGATCCCGCCTGGTCGCCCGACGGCAAGACGATCGCGTGGACGTCGGATGAAGGGGGCACGCACCACCTCGTGCTGGCACCGCAGGATGGCCGCGGCGAGCGCCGCACGCTCACGATCCCCGGCGCCGGCTTCTACAAGCCGGCCGGTTGGTCGCCCGACAGCAAGAAGCTCGCGGTGACCGACAACGCGCGCGCGCTCTGGATCGTCGACATCGAGAGCGGCGCGACGCAGCGCGTGGGCGACGAGCCGATCTACGGCGTCATCCCGACGATCGCCACCGCTTGGTCGCCCGACTCGAAGTGGCTCGCCTACACGCTGGCCGGTCGCACCGGCTTCCGCCGCCTCCACCTCTTCGACGTGGCGGCCGCCACCTCGCACGAGGTGAGCGACGGCCTCGCCGACCTGACCGAGCCGACCTTCGACGCGAGCGGCAAGTACCTCTGGTTCGCCGCGTCGACCGACGCCGGCCCGACCCTCAACTGGTTCTCGCTCACCAGCAGCGACCTGGTGCAGAGCAGCTCGCTCTACGTGGTCTGCCTGAAGAAGGGGACGCCGAGCCCCTTCGCGCCCGAGAGCGACGAGGAGAAGCTCGCCGCCGCCGAGGAGAGCAAGAGCGGCGACGAGAAGGACGGCAGCAAGACGAGCGGCGACGCGACCGCGAAGAGCGCTGACGAGAAGAGCGCCGACGACGCGACCGCCAGCAAGGAGGCCGCCGCCGCGTCGAGCGAGCCGTCGATCGACCTCGACGGCCTGATGGCGCGCGCCATCGCGCTGCCGCTGCCGCCCGCCCTCTACTCGAACTTGGTCGGCGGCGCCGACGGCTCGCTCTGGTACGTGAAGGTGGAGCGCGCCCCCTACTCGGGCACGCCGCCCAAGCCGCAGCTCGCCCGCTTCGACCTCGCCACGCGCAAGGAGAAGGTGGTGCAGGAGGGGGTGAACGGCTTCGAGCTCTCGGCCGATCGCAAGAAGCTGCTGATCAGCGGCAACGACGGCCGCTTCGTGGTGGGAGCCGGCGACGCGCTCGACAAGAGCAAGGGGCGCCTCAACCTCGACGCGGTCGAGGTGCGGATCGAACCGCGCGCCGAGTGGGCGCAGATCCTCGACGAGGTGTGGCGCATCAACCGCGACTGGTTCTACGACCCGGGGATGCACGGCGCCGACTGGCCGGCGATGCGCGAGCGCTACGCGCAGTTCCTCCCCCACCTCGCGACGCGCGGCGACCTGAACCGCGTGATCCAGTGGATCTGCTCCGAACTCGCGGTCGGCCACAGCTACTCGGGCGGCGGCGACACGCTGATCGCCGGCAAGCCGGTGGCGGGCGGACTGCTCGGCGCCAACTACGAGGTGGTCGACGGTCGCTACCGCTTCGCCAAGGTCTTCGGCGAGCAGCCGTTCGCGCCCGAGCTGCGCGCGCCGCTCGCGGCCCCGGGCGTCGACGTGAAGGCGGGCGAGTTCCTGCTGGCGGTCGACGGCGTGCCGCTCTTCGCCAGCGAAGAGCTCTTCGCCCGCTTCGAAGGGCGCGCCGGCAAGCAGGTCGAGTTGACGGTGGGCCCGAGCGCCGACGGCGCCGGCTCGCGCACCGTGAAGGTGGTGCCGATCGAGAGCGAGTCGGGGCTGCGCAACCGCGACTGGGTCGAGGGCAACCTGCGGCGCGTCACCGAAGCGAGCGGCGGCCGGATCGGCTACGTCTACGTGCCGAACACTTCCGACGCCGGCTTCACCTACTTCAAGCGCTGGTTCTTCCCGCAGACCGATCGCGAAGCGCTGATCGTCGACGAGCGGATGAACGGCGGCGGCGCGTTCGCCGACTACGTCATCGACCTGCTGCGCCGCCCCTACGTCAGCCACTGGGCCACGCGCTACGGCGAGAGCTTCATCACGCCGCAGGGCGCGCTGTTCGGCCCGAGCGCGATGCTGATCGACGAGACGGCCGGCTCCGGCGGCGACCTGTTGCCGTGGATGTTCCGCAAGTTCGGGCTCGGCAAGCTGATCGGCCGGCCGACGTGGGGTGGTCTCGTCGGCATCCTCGGCTTCCCCGAGCTGATGGACGGCGGCAGCGTGACGGCGCCGAACCTCGCGATCTGGACCGAGGACGAAGGCTTCTGCGTCGAGAACGTCGGCGTGCCGCCCGACCTCGAGGTCGAGATGCTGCCGGCCGAGTGCGTCGGCGGCCGCGACCCGCAGCTCGAGCGCGCCATCGCTGAACTCTTGGCCGACCTCGAGAAGAACCCGCGCCAGCCGGTGAAGCAGCCCCCGTTCCCGGTCCGGGCGCGGCGGTGAGGGAGTAGCAACCGCCCCGCGGCGGTTGCACGGTGAGTCCTCCCGCACGCACGGTAGCCGGTAGCGTTTTCCCGATAGCGGGACGATCCCCCCTGCGCGGCCGCACGCCGCAGGGGGGATCGCGCTGTCCTCCCGGGGCGGGGTCGGGGCCGGCGAGCGGCAGCGCCGTTGCGTTCTCCCCGCCATGGCCTGCACCCCGCCGCAACGCTTCGGACTGCTCCGCGTCCTCCTGCCGCGCCCGCACCGCTACCGGTCGCTGCGCAGCTGGGTGGCGCTCCTCTCGCTGATCGTGGTCGCCGCACCGCCGCTCGTCGGCCTCGGCCGCATCGACCTCTGGGGCGGCGACCACCAGCTGCTCGGCGAGCCGGTCTCCTTCGCGAAGGCGCTCTTCGGCGGGCTCCTGTTCGGCATCGCGAGCTACCTCATCACCTTCCTGGTGAACGCCTTCGGCGGCCGCCTCTTCTGCGGCTTCGGCTGCCCGCTGTCGCAAGCCAATCGCCTCGCCGAGCGGATCGCCGCCGAGCGCGGCAAGCCGGGTCGCACCGCCACCATCGTCCGCAGCTGGCTCTTCGCCGGCGCCTTCGCCGCCGCGATCCTCCACTGGTGGATCGACCCGCGCCTCTGGATCGAGGGGAGCCTCGGCGCGCGCGCGGCCGCCGTCGCGGCGCTGGCCGCCGGTGCCGCGCTCATCCAGGGCCACGCCCGCTGGTGGCACTGGAGCTTCTGCCGCGGCTGGTGCCCGGTCGGCCTCTACTACTCGGTCGTCTCGCCGAGCACCGCGCTCGGCATCCGCTTCGACGCGGCGACCTGCGTGAACTGCAACGCGTGCGATCGCGTCTGCCCGGTCGGCCTCGCGCCGCGCAACCTGCCGGGCGAGATCGAGCGCGACGAGGGGCTCGCGATCGCGACGACGACCGGCGTCCACCACTGCCTGAGCTGCGGCGACTGCGTCGAGGCGTGCGAGTTCATCCTCGGCAAGCGCGGCATCACGCCGATCGCGCTGACGCTGGCCTCGCACCCGTTCGGCGAGGGCGAGGCTCACCCGGCGCCGACGGCTGCGCCCGCCGAACCGGCCGAGACGCGGCAGGCGGGCTGACATGGAGCGCGGCGTTCGCGGCGGCATGTGGATCGCGCTCTACGTCGCGCTCGGCCTGTTGCCGCTGACCGTCGCCGGGATCGCTCGCGCCGCTGCGCCGCCGCTCGGCTTCGGAGCGGAGCTCGCCGTCGCGCTCGGCTTCGTCGGCTACGCGCTGCTGCTGCTCGAAGTCGCGACGGTGACGCGGTTGCGCCGCCTCTCCGATCGCTTCGCCACCGATGCGCTCCACCGCTTCCATCGCTTGATGGGGATCGTCGCGCTCGGCTTCGTGGTCGCGCATGCGCTGCTCGCGGGCTGGCCGATGGCGAGCGTCGCGCTGCTGAACCCGTTCCGCGGGCCGCCTGCGCTGCAGAGCGGGGCGGCGGCGTTCTGGGCGACGCTGCTGCTGGTGGCGACCGCGCTGCTGCGCCGGCGACTGCGCCTCTCGTACGAAGCGTGGCGCCATCTCCATGCGCTGCTGGCGCTGCTCCTGCCCGGCGCGCTGCTGATCCACCTCTTCACGGCGCGCGGCGAGCCGCTGCCGCGGGCGCTGGCGACCGTGGTGATCGGCTTCGCGGCGGGCTCGCTCGCGCTGCTGCTCCACTACCGCATCGCGCGACCGCTCGCGTTGGCGCGCCGGCCGTGGACGCTGGTCGAGAACCGCGACGAGGGGGGCGACACGCGGACGCTCGTGCTGCGACCCGCGGGCCACGCCGGCTTCCGCTTCGCGCCGGGGCAGTTCGCCTGGCTCGCGACCGGCCGCCATCCGCTGACGAGCGAGCAGCACCCGATCACCATCGCCTCGTCGGCCGAGCGGCGGGACGACGGCCCGCTCGAGCTCTCGATCAAGGCGCTCGGCGACTGGAGCCGCTCGGTGGTGCCGCAACTGCGACCCGGCGCGCGCTGCTTCGTCGACGGCCCCTACGGCGCGCTCACCATCGATCGCTTCGCGGCGGCGGCGTTCGTGCTGATCGCGGGCGGGATCGGCGTGACGCCGATGCGCTCGACCCTGCTCACCATGCGCGATCGCGGCGATCGGCGGCCGGTGGTGCTGTTCCACGCGGCGCGCAACCGGCAGCGGATGGTCTTCGCGGAGGAGCTCGTGGGGCTGCGCCGCGCGCTCGACCTGCGCATCGTCGAGGTCTTCGAGGAGCCGGTGGCGAGCAGTGCGCCGCTCGATGGGCCGCCCGTGGAACAGGGGTACGTCACCGCCCCGCTGCTGCGCCGCCACCTGCCGGCCGACCTGCGCCACCACGCGTTCCTCGTCTGCGGACCCGGTCCGATGCAGGACGCGGTGGCGCAGGCGCTCGCGGAGCTCGGCGTCGCGCCCGAGCAGGTCCACACCGAACGGTTCGACCTGCCATGAGCCGCCACCTCGCCGATCCGGTCGATCGCCTCGCGCGCGCGCTCTCGCTGCTCTTCGCGGCGGCGGCGCTCTTCGCGGCGTGGCGCGGGAGCGTGCCGCACGCGACGCCGCTCGCCGCACCGGACGCGACGCTCCTCTTCGCGCGCCACTGCGCCGGCTGCCACGACCGCGCGGAGCTGCAGGCGACGTTGGCCGCGAAGGGCGAGCGCGACGTCGCGGCGCTGATCGAGTTCCTCGCCACCCACGGCCGCAGCGATGCGGCCGCCGATCGCACGCTCGCTACGGACCTGCTCACAACGGCGACGCGCTGACCGCGCCGCCGCTCCACCTCGAGACGAGACACTCCTCATGGGCACCCAGTACCGCGACCCGAAGACGCCGGAAGAGCGCGAGAAGAACCGCACCTTCGTGGTGCGCGTCGACGACCTGATGGTGGCGACCGTGATGACCGCGACGCCCCACCAGTCGGTCGAGCACGTGCGCGCGCTGATGAACGAGCGGCGCGTCCATGCGCTGCCGGTCGTCGACCCCGAGGGCAAGCCGCTCGGCATCGTGACGTCGAGCGACCTGATCGGCGACCTGCCGGCCGCCAAGCCGATCGGCCAGCTGATGACGCGCAGCGTCTACACGGTGCCGCGCTACGAGGACCCGTCGATCGCCGCGCGCATCATGCGCAACCACCGGATCCACCACGTCGTCGTCACGCACGAGGGCAAGGTCGCCGGCATCCTGAGCTCGCTCGACCTGCTGGCGCTGGTCGAGGAGCGCCGTTACGTCTTCAAGCAGCGCCCCGACACCACCAAGCGCGGCGTCGGCTCGCGCAAGAAGAGCGAGGAGCCGGGCAAGCGCGAGGAGTAGCGCCGCAGCACGCCTCGCTCGGCGTCACTGCAACTCGGCGCGCACGGCGAAGAGGTGCTCCGCGTCGAGGCGCAGCGCGTTGCGCAGCAGCGTCGTGAGGCGGCGCTCCGGCACGGCGGCGAACTTCGCGTCGCCGTCGACGGTGACCACGACCAGCGCGTCGAGATCGACGAGGCGCGCGTCGAGGTGGACGGCCAGACCCTTCGCGCCGTGCGCGCCGCTGATCTCGATGCGATCGCGCGCCTTCACCTCGGCGGTGAGCGTGGCGCCGAACGGCAGCTCGTCGCAGTGGAGCCAGTAGAAGTCGCGCTTCGCGGGCCGCGATGGCTGCCAGATCACCTTCTTCGGGCACGGCTCGCGCACGTGGCTCATCGCCCAGTCGATGGCCGGGCCCGGCCCCGCCTCGGGGAAGCCGTGGCCGCGCCCTTCGACGCGCTCGTAGCGGTGCTTCCAGCCGGCGCCGCCCACGCTCTCGAAGAGGCGATCGAGCTCCTTCGCCGCCCAGTCGTTCGGCGGGGCGGGCACTTGGCGGTCGTCACCGCTCTGGTAGATCGAGATCGGCAGGTTGAAGAGGCAAGGGAGCACGCCCTCCTCGATGCCGACCACCGACGTGCGATCGACCTTCGAGAAGTAGGGCGTCGGCGCGCCGGCGAACGCAGCGAGGCCGCCGAAGAGGTCGGCGTGGCGCGACCCGAGCGTCCACGTCCCGAAGCCCCCCATCGAGTGGCCGGTGAGGTAGATGCGGTTCGGATCGATCGGATGGGTGCGCTTCGCCGCGGCGATCAGGTCGAGCACGAACGCCTCGGTGTCAGTCTCGGTCCACCCCTTCTCCGTCTTGCGGAGGACCTCGGGGTAGATGGCGACCGTCCCCTTCAGCGCGCCGAGCGTCGCTCCGAAGCTGCCGAACGAACTCTCCGCCTCGCCCGAGCCCGCGCCGCCGCCATGCAGGCAGACGATCAGCTGCTTCGCCTTGCGATCGCCGTTCACGATGTACTTGCCGACCTTCTCCTCCTCGTCGATCCAGTAGTTGGTGCCCGACGCGGCGAGCTTCTTCCCCTTCCGCGCCAGCTCGAGCAGCGTCGGCGCCCACTTCTGCACGTCGGCGGCCGTCAGCACGTCGATCGGCGCGAGCAGCTGCTCGATCGCGCGGCGGCGCGTCTCGTCAGCGGCGAACCACTCGGTGACCAGCTCCTTCTGCTTCGCGGGCGCGAGCTTCGGGACCGGCTTCGCGCCCTGCAGCGGCGCGGGAGCGGCGGGCAGCGGCGCGGCGAACAGCAGGGCGAACGGCAGCGCGAACCGCGCAGCGAGCGCGGTCGCGACGCGAGCGGCGAGCCACTTCGGGCGATCCATGGCAACCCCTTTCATGCGCTGGCAGAGCGCGGCGCTTGCGAGTCGAGCGGGACGGGCCGATCATTCCGCGCCATGCCCACGCTCCGCAAGCTCCTGTCGCGATCGCTCGGTTCGCGCTCGTCGCGCCCCACCACCGCCCTCGCGCTCGCTCTTTCGATCGGCGTCGCGCTCGGCACCACGCCGTCGGCCCGCGCGCAGGCGCCGGCGAAGCTCTCGCTGCCGCGCGCGAAGGTGGCGGAGATCGAGAAGCTCGCCGACGCCTGGTTCGCCGCTCGGCCGAAGTCGCTCTTCGCCGAGTGGGACGGTGCGCAACGCGCGGCGCTCGAGCAGCGGGCGCGCGCGGTCGGCGAGATCGGCGAGGGCGACCTGGCGCCGCTGGTCGAGCTGCTCTGGAAGGCGGCCGGCAAGCACGCGCCCGACTGGAAGAAGCTCGAGCTGCCGACGCCGTACGGGCCGGCGACCTTCCTGCAGAAGGGGAAGGGCGGCCGCAAGCAGGGCTTCGCGCTGGCGCTGCACGGCGGTGGCGAAGGGGCGGGCGACGCCAGCGAGGCGCTCGGCAACTGGAGCCCGCCCGGCTGCCTCATCGCCGCGCCGCAAGGGATCCGGCTGGTCCACGACACGTGGAACACCGTCCATGGCGAGCGGTTCGCGCTGTCGCTGATCGAGTGGGCGAAGTGGCGCCACGACGTCGATCCCGATCGCATCTACGCGATGGGGTTCAGCATGGGCGGCACCGGTTCCTTCTTCCTCGCCGGCCGCCACCCCGACCTCCTCGCCGGCGCGATCCCGGCGCACGGCGTGTTGATGGCGGAGCCGCAGAGCCAGCTCGCCACCAAGGCCGAGGTGGTGCAGGTGCAGCACGGCTTGCTGCCGAACCTGCGCAACCTCGCGATGTACTGGTACACCGGCGACGTCGATCGCAACTGCATGCCGGGCACCTACCTCTTCGCGTGGGATCGGCTGCTCGAACTGAAGGAGGCCGATCCGGGCGGCTACGCGAAGCTCGCCTTCTATTGCCAGCCGAACCTCGCCCACTCCTTCCCGCCCGGCGAGCCGCAGAAGGGATTCGACGTGGTCCTGAAGGAGCGGCGCGACGCATTCCCGAGCAAGCTCGTGTGGGAGCACGCGAGCGACCCCTTTCCGCAACCCGACAGCGACGAGCCGTTGCCCCGCTTCGTCCCGACTTGGCACTACTGGCTGCGCTGCCTCGCGCCGCAAGACCGCATGCGCATCACGGCGACGCGCGACGGCAACACCTTCGCGATCACGACCAAGGGCATCGGCGCCGAGAAGCTCGAGCTGCTGCTGCAACCGGCGCTCTACGACCCGAAGCAGCCGCTGGTGGTGACGGTCGATGGGCGCAAGGTGGTCGACGGCGTGGCGCTGCCCGACTTCTGGACCGTGCTCGAAACGCTTGATGCGCGCATGGATCGGACGCTCGTCTTCGATCGCCGCGTGCGACTGTCGGCAGGGCGCTGAGCGACACCACCGCGCGGCGCGCGTTCGCCAGGAGCTACTGGCGAAGCGCCGGCGCATCCACACGCCACCACTCCCGCCAGCGCCCCCACGGCATGCGCGAGCGGCACGCTGGTGAAACCGGCCGCGGCGTCGTCGACGAACCAGTGCACCTCGAAGGCGAGCTCGCCCGTCAGCTTCGCCGCGAAGAGCAGCAGCGCCAGCGCGACGACGGCACGCGAGCGGCCGTCGCCGCGCGTGCGCCAGGTGGCGAGCAGCGCGACGACGAACCACGCCGAGGCGAGGCCCGACGCTCCGCGATAGGTGTGGAGTTCGGGCGCGAGCGCGGCGACGGAGAGCGGGATCAGCGGCAGCGCGAGCAGCGTCGCCAGCGCCAGCGCGCGGCGCGCGGACGGCCCCGCTCGCTCCGCGACCAGCCCCGTGAGCAGTAGCGCCAGCCCGTTCCACGCGGCGTGCGCGGCGCCGTGGTGGACGAAGTGGCAGGTGAAGAGCGCGTGCAGCGTCGGGCGCACGCGCGACCACTCGGCCCACGCCGCGACGTCGAGCCACCCGCTGCCATCCGCGCCACCCGCGCCGCCCGCGAGCGCGCCGCTCGCCGCCGCCGCGACGGCGACGACGAGCAGCACGGCAGGGGTGAGCCACGGTCGCGACGCGTTCAACGGGCGGCCTCATCGAGCGTCGACGATCCGCGCGCGCCCTTCCGCGCCGGCCGCAGCGTCAGCGCCGCGAGCAGCCCCGCCAGTGCCACGACGCTCCAGTCCATCGCGCCGCCCCCCTTGCCGCCCTTGCCGCCGGTCGACGGCGCCTGCGCAGGGAAGGCGGGCTGCTGCGGATCGACGCGGTAGCTCTGCACCGGCTGCGCAGCGCGCTGCTGCTGCGCCCGATGCTCGGTGGCGACGCGGTCGCGGTTGTCGCGGGCGATGCCGTGGCGCGCGAACGCGGCGTCATCGGCCACCACCATCGACGTCTCGTCGGTGACGATCTGTGCCATCAGGCCGAGCTCGCGCACCCGCTTCGCCGCGGCGGCGTTGTCGAGCTGGCCGCGATCGCGCTGCAGTTCCGCCTCCGAAACCTGGTTCAGCGCCCAGAGGCGCTCGAGCTCCGGGTGGTCGACGGCCAGCGCGGGCAGGTGCGCCTTCGTGCGGTAGGTCTGGTCCTGACCGGTGAGGCGCGCCTCGAGCGCGATCTCGACCTCGCCCGGCCGGTCGTAGCGCCCGAACATCACCAGCTGCTGGCCGTAGAAGACCTTGCCGAGCAGCTCGCGCGACGTGTCGTGGATCCCCTTGCCGCGCACGGTGAGCTTCGCGGCGTGCAGGCATTCGTGCGTCACCTTCGACTTCGCCAGCGCGATCTGGCCCATGAGGTCGTCGCTGTTCGAGACGCCGGCGTAGAAGCCGCCCGACGCGTCGCAGATCGTCCGCATCAGCGGCCAGTTGCCGCTGTTGCCGAGCAGGAAGCCGAAGAGGCGCAGGTCGTGCTGCGAAAGGAGCTTCGCGAACTGCTCCGGCCGCACCTCGCCCTGGTTGGCGACCGCGTCGGTGACCAGCACGACGCTGGTGGCGCGATCGTCGTCGAGGTCGGCGAGGCCGGCGCGGATCCCCTCGTAGAGGTTGGTGCTGCCGTCGGCGCGCAGCCCCTTCACCGCCGCCAGCGCCGCCTCGACGTTCGGGCGCGTCGCCGCGACCCAGCCCGAGGTCAGTTCGCGCGCCGAGGTGTTGAAGGTGACGAGGCGGAAGCGATCGTGATCGCGCAACTCCCCCAGCGCACGCGACACGCCATCGACCAGCGCGGCGAGCTTGTCCTGCATGCTCCCCGAGACGTCGAGCACGAAGCTGTAGTCGGCGCCGTGCACGAGCGGCTGCAGGTCGACGCCGGGCGTCACGACCACCATGAAGGTGCCGCTCCCCTCGGCATCGGCGCGGTACGGGATCACGTCGATCCGGCCGGGCAGGCCGTCGATCAGGCGCCAGTAGAGGACGACGTCGCGAGCCAGCGCGGTGCGCCCCGCGTCGAGGCGCACGTCGAAGTCGCCATCCGGCAGCGTCGCGACGATCGACTCCTTCTCGAAGCCGGGCAGGCGCACGCGATCGATCGGCGCCGCGGAGCGCACCAGCGCGTGGAAGGAGAAGGAGCGCTCGGCGATCGCCTCGCCCGACCAGAACGACTGCGCCGCGTCATCGGTGCCGCCCGGCTCGAGCGGATAGAGGTAGCGGCCGACGCCGGTGTCGATCTCGAGCGGCTCGTAGTAAGCGAAGCGGCACTTCGTCTCGGCGTTGGCCGGGACGCGCGCGAGGCGGAAGCGCCAGGTGAGGAAGGAGTTCTGCTCGGCGAGGCCGGCGTCGCGACCGGCGCTCCTCTCCTCCTCGTAGACCTGCTGCGCCTGCTCCTTGGCGACCACCTCGCCCTGCAGCAGCGTCTCGCCGGCGAAGATCGACATCTCGCCCAACGACGCGTCGCGCGGCACCGGGAACTCGTACCACGCCTCGCAATCGGCGCCGTTCGGGTTGAACCACGTCTGCGTCACCTCGGTGCGCGCGAAGCCATCCTGGATCACCACCTCGACGTGGTGGTCGCGCAGCTCGAGCGTGCGGTCGACCTTGCCGATCGGCTCGAGCCCGTCCGCCGCGAAGGCCGGCGCAACGAGCGTGGACGTGGCGAGGAACGTGAAGGAAGCGGCGAACGCGCTGCGCATGGCACTTCTCCATCCGTGGGAATGGAGCAGCCAACTGCGCATCGCGTGCCGAAGGTCGCGCACCGGGGAGCGCGAGGAAGCGGGCGCGCAACGAGGCGGCGAGTGCGAAGGGGGGTACGCGGGGAGCGCGCGGCCGTCGTTTCGATCCGGGAGAGATCCGCCGCCGCGATCCGCACCGTCGCCTACTCCTCTTCCAGCTTCGCCGCTTTCGTCAGCAGGTAGCGCTTCTCGGCGAGGTTCGCGGTGCCGGCCGCAGCGGCGAGGTAGTCGCGGCGGGCGGCAACGCGATCGCCGGCTCGCTCGTGGAGATGAGCGCGCGCGGCGGCGAGGCGGTGGTGGCGGGCGAGGCGCGGATCGACGGCGAGGCGCTCGAGCAGCGCGAGCCCGGCGGCCGGCCCCTCGACCATGGCCACCGCGACCGCGCGGTTGAGCGCGACCATGGGGTTGTCGGACAGTCGCGACAGCTGCTCGTAGAGCGCCGCGATCTGCCGCCAGTCGGTCGCCGCGAAGCTCGCCGCCTCGTCATGCAGCGCGGCGATGGCCGCCTGCAGCGCGTAGCTGCCGACCGGCCCGCGCCGGAACGCCGCCTCCACCAGCGCGCTCCCTTCGGCGATCTGCGCGCGGTCCCAGCGACTGCGCTCCTGCTGGTCCAGCGCGACCAGCTCGCCGTCGGGAGTGCAGCGCGCGGCGCGGCGCGCATCGGTCAGCAGCAGCAGTGCCAGCAGCCCGTCGACCTCGGCGTCCTCGCGCTTCGCCTGCCGCAGCAGCCGCGCCAACCGGATCGCCTCGCCGGCGAGATCGACGCGTTGCAACGCCGCTCCCGAGCTGCCGACGTACCCCTCGTTGAAGAGCAGGTAGAGGACGTGGAGCACGGCGGCGAGGCGCTTCTGCTCTTCGAGCGGCGCGGGCCGCTCGAGTCGGCCCCCCGCTTCCGCGATGGTCCGCTTCGCTCGGCTGATCCGCTGCGCCATGGTCGCCTCGGGCACGAGGAAGGCCCTGGCGATCTCCGCCGTCGTCAGGCCGCCCACGGCGCGCAACGTCAACGCGACGGCCGAGGAGGGCGAGAGCGACTCGTGGCAGCAGAGGAAGAGCAGCAGCAGCGAGTCGTCGTCGAGCTCCGAGTCGGCCGGCTGCCGCTCGGGAGTGGCGGTGGCCACGATCGCCTCGCGCCGCGCGCGCGCCTGCTCGCTCCGCTGCGCATCGGCGAGACGGCGCAGCGCGACGTGGAAGAGCCAGCCGCCCGGGTTGTCGGGCACGCCGTCGCGCGGCCAATCGGTGAGCGCCTCCATCAGCGCCTCCTGCACCGCGTCCTCGGCGGCCGCGAAGTCGCCGCTGCGGCGAGCGAGCAGCGCCACCAACCGCGGCGTCCGCTCGCGCAGCAGCTGCAGCGTCGCAGGAGCGAGCGGCGCACCGCTCATCGACCGCTCATCCTTCGACGGGCGGCGGGCCGCTCGGGACCGCGCGAATCTCGATGGGGATCCCCATCGGCGTGCCGCCCGGCCCCGGCGCGGTCGACGCCTTCGCGGCGATCGCGATGGCGCGCGCGACGTCGACGACGTCGACCATCCAGAAGCCGGCGAGGAACTCCTTCGTCTCCGCGAACGGTCCATCGGAGACGAGCGGCGCGTCGGCGCGCTTCGCCGTCACGATCTTCGCGTTGGCCGGCACGTCGAGCCCTTCGGCCAGCAGCAGTTCGCCGCTCCGTTGCAGCTCGCCCGCCAGCGCGATCATGAAGCCGATGTGCGCTTCGATCTCGGCCGGCTTCCACTGGCTCATCGATTCCCAGCCGGAGCGGGTGCCTTGCATCAGCAGCATGAACTTCATCGCGGCTCCTCCTCAGGTCGTTGGCGCAGGGACGCTGCGCGCCGTGGCATCACTTGCCGTCGTAGGCCGCCTGCAGCGTCGCGAGGTCGAGCTTCTGCATCGGGAACATCGCCTGCATCACGCGACCGACGCGCGCCGGATCGCGATCGCGCAGCATCGCGTAGAGCGCGGTCGGCACGACTTGCCACGAGAGGCCGAACCGATCGGTGAGCCAGCCGCACTGGATCGGCGTGCCGCCTTGCTCGCAGAGCTTCGCCCAGCAGCGGTCGATCTCCGCCTGCGTCTCGCACGGCACGACGAGCGAGAAGGCGTCGCAGAAGCCCTGCTGCGGACGGCCGTTCAGGAGCTGGAGGCGCTGACCGCGGAACGTGACCGTCGCGCTCAAGAGGCTGCCGTCGGGGAGCGGGCCGCCCGCGCCGGCGCGCAGCTCTTCGACCACGGCGAGGTCGGGGAAGACGGTCCGATAGAACGCGATCGCCGCATCGGCCTCGTTGCGGAACCAGAGGCAGGGGAAGAGGGCGGGCGCGGCCTCGCCGCGAGGATCGACACGACTCGCAGCCATCGCTTCCGCTCCCGAACCGGGGGACGAGGGACGCGGGCCGCCGCAGCCGCCCGCGACGAGGAGGAGACCGGCGAGCCACCCGCTGCCCCGCCGCCACGGTCGCGATCGTTTCCCATCGAACACGGCACGCTCCATCCGGCGATCGCTCGCCGTCGCACGCCCCGACACCAGGGTTGCTGCGGCAGCCTACGTCCTCGCCACCCCCGAGTCGGAGCCGACGCGCGCGTCTCGACATCGATTCGGCAAGCGAGTCGCCGTCGTTTCGATCCGGGAGCGTTCCGCCGGCGGCGCTCAGGAGCACGGCGAAGGCGCAGCCACCGAGCGCGAAGGGGGGACGCGGGCGGCGGTCCCGGCCAGCGCGCTCCCCACCTCGCGACGTTTCTTCTCGCCGCTTCGGCGCCGAGCCCGCGCGCTCCGTGCGGGCGTTCGCTCGGGGCATCTCGGCGCCGGCTCGGCTTGAGCGGCAGCGCGGCAGCGACCGAACCGGACGCGACGGATTGCGGCGCGCGTCGAGGGGACACACCGACGGCTGCGACCCACCTCTGCCGACGGGAGCGAGATGCGATGGGGACGCCAGCGAATCGGGATCACCCTACGACCTTCACGACGTTGCGCGCCGGGGCCACGCTCGCCGCCCTCCTCCTCGCCGGTTGCGGCGGCGGAGGTGGTGGTGGCGGCGGCTCCCCTCCGCCCGCGCCGCAGCTCTCCGCCGCCCTCTCGGCGATCGACCTCTCGGCCAGCGAGGGGTTCGCGGCCGACGGCAGCGACAGCGCGACGATCGTCGTCACGGTGCTCGACGTCGATGGCGACCCGGTCGAGGGGATCGAGGTGCAGGTCTCCGCGGCGGGCGGCGGCACGACGATCACGCAGCCGACCGACCCGACCGACGCCGCCGGCGAGGCGACCGCGACGATCACCGCGACGACGGTCGGCGCCAAGACGCTGACGATCACGCTCGACCCGCTCGGCGACGCCGTCGTCTGCGATGACCATCCGATCGTCCGCTTCGGCCCGCAAGCGACGCTGCAAGGGGTCGCGCGCTACTTCGACGTCGATCGCAGCGCGACGATCAGCGCTGGCGACGAACTGGTGCTGCCGTTCGACCAGGACGTCACCACGACGGTCACCGACGCCGATGCCTTCGAGCTGCCCGTCAGCGGCGACAGCTTCGGCACCGGCGCGACGATCGCCGACGGCCCCGGCTCGCACGAGATCACCGTGACGCTCGGCGCCGGCGCGGTGCTGCGCAGCCGCCAGGGCTTCGACGCCGGCAACGTGGCGAGTGGCGCGCCGTCGGGCATCGACGTCAGCGGCACGCTGCCGACCGGCGCGATCGTCGATGTCGCGAGCGGCCAGACGGTGCTGCCGTCGACGCCGCTCGACCTCGCGACCGGCTTCGTCCCCCGCGACTTCGGCCCCTCCGCGCCCGAGCTCACCGACACGTCGATCGCCGACGTCGACGGCGACGGCGACCTCGACCTCGCGGGGCGCCACTTCACGGGCATCGACCTCTGGCTCAACGACGGCGACGGCACCTTCACGGCATCGGCCCAGTCGCTCGGCACCGGCTACTGCGTCGAGCTCGGCGACCTCGATGGCGACGGCGATGCCGATCTCGCCATCGGCGTCTACGGCGGGCCGAGCCGGATCGCGCTGAACGACGGCGCCGGCGGCTTCAGCGACTCGGGCCAGTCGCTCGGCAGCAACGACACGACCGCGAATGCGCTCGGCGATCTCGACGGCGACGGCGACCTCGACCTGATCTGCGGCAACAACTTCGCCCCCGACGAGGTCTGGTTCAACGACGGCAGCGGCCTCTTCACGCTCGCGCCGACCTCCTACGACAACACCAGCACGCTCGCGCTGGTGGTCGGCGACGTCGACCGCGATGGCGACCTCGACTGGATCAGCACCGGCTTCCACGCCGGCGCCGCGATCTGGCTCAACGACGGCTCGGGCGGCTTCACGGCGGGCCCGGTGCTGGGCTCGAGCGAGTACGGGCGCGCGCTCGACCTCTTCGACTGGGACCAGGATGGCGACCCCGACCTGGCGACTACCGACTACTTCCAGCCGGTGCAGCTCTGGGCCAACGACGGCAGCGGCACCTTCACCGATCTCGGCCTCGCGCTCGGTCCGCCGAAGGAGTGGCATCAGGCGTGGTTCGAGGATGTCGACAGCGACGGCGACGTCGACCTGCTGTGCGGCGCCGAAGAGGGGCTCTTCCTCTTCGAGGCGGACGCGCTCGGCTCGATCGCCGAGGAGAGCGTCGCGTTCGAGACCAGCGCGCTCTGGACGATGGCGGTCGCCGACTTCGACGGCGATGGCGACGTCGATGTCGTCGGCGCCGCGGTCGGTTCCGGTGCGCACGGGCTCTCCGGCTCCTTCACCGGCACCTTCGGGCCGCCGAGCTGGAGCGCGAGCACGACGTCCTTCGGCACCGGAGCGACCCTCGCGCTGGCCATCGGCGACCTCGACGGCGACGGCGATGCCGACTTCGTGCATGGCGACGGTGCGGGCGGCTCCGCCGACGTGTGGCGAAACGACGGCGGCGGCGCCTTCACGCTGATCGGCAGCCACGGCGGTGCGCCGATCCGCGACATCGCGCTCGGCGATCTCGACGGCGACGGCGACCTCGACATGACGCTCGGGCTCGACTTCGGTCTCGGCTTCAACGCCTGGTACAACGACGGCGCCGGCGGGATGAGTTACTTCCAGAATCCCGGCATCACGGACACGTCGTCGATCTCCCTCGTCGACGTAGACCTCGATGGGGCGCTCGACTACATCACGAGCGATCGTGCGGCCGACGGCTGGATCTTCCTGAACACTGGCGACGGCTCGTTCGGAGTCGCGAGCGTCTTGGCCACCTCGAGCTGCCTCGAGTACACCTTCGGCGACGTCGATGGCGATGGCGACCCCGACTTGGTCGCGCTGCCGACCTCGGCGGGGAACGAGTCGATCTGGCTGAACTCGAGCGGCACCTTCGCGCAGTCGGTCGACTTCGAGGCGGGCACCACCACCTGCTCCGTCCTCGCCGACTTCGATCGCGACGGCGACTTCGACCTGCTCTTCGGCCGCGACGGCGACGGCGACGTGCTCTGGCTCAACGACGGCTCGGGCGCGTTCAGCGACAGCGGCCAAGTGCTCGGCGCGGCGCACACGACGGAAGTCGTCGCGATCGACCTCGACCACGACGGCGACCTCGACTACGTCGCGAGCGCCAGCGACGGCGACGGCCTCTCGGCGTGGATCAACGACGGCGCCGCCACCTTCGCCTTCGCCGGCAAGTTCGGCGACGGAGCGAGCGCGGCGGTCGGCGCCGAGGACTTCGATGGTGACGGCGACGAGGACCTGCTGGCGGGCCGCACCAACCCCGACCCGATCGAGCTCCTGTCGCACGACTGACCACCGCGTCCGCCAAGCAAGCGGCGACGACCGTCCGGCCGAGGGCCCGGATGCGGTCGTCGCCGCCCTTCGATGCGCTGCGATCGATCAGAAGTTGAGCGTCAGCGCCCCGTACCCGACCTGACGGCGGTCGTTGTCGATGCCGTAGCCGATCGACGCGTAGATGCCGCTCGGGAAGGCGCGACCCAACACCACGTTGAGCTCGCGCTTGCCGAGCTGCACCGCTGCGTCGCGCGCGTTGAGGCTCATCAGCGTGATGTCGGCGGTGATGCCGAGGCCCGGCTCAAGCCGCGTGCCGAGCTGCACCGTCTGCAGGTCGCTGCGCCACGCGCCGCCGTACTGGTGGAGGAGCCCCGCCGAGTTGAAGTCGGCCGGGTTGCCGACGTCCATCTTCCCTTCGGCGTCGGTCACGCGCAGGCTCGCGTCCTTCACCACGCCGTCGAACCACTCGAGCTCCTTCGTGAGCGTCGCGCGCCACGCCAGCCGATCCTCCGCGTCGTTCACGTCGCGGTTCGCCACTTCGCCGAACCACGCGAAGCCGCCCGGCAGCGTGCCCGAGGCGTCGAGGCCGATCCAGAGATCCTCCTCGGTGGGGTTGGCCGGCGGCGTGGTGAACTCGTCGCCCGAGCTCGTGCCGACCAGCACGTAGGGCTTCACGTGGCCGATCCACTCACGGGTGTGCTTGCCGAGGACGAAGTCGGCGGTGCCGCCGGTGTAGCGAACCGCCGGGTGGAGCGCCTGCAGCGGGCCGCGATCGTCGAAGACGAACAGCTCGAACTGGTGCTCCTGCAGCGCGTGCGCGAACCAGGCGCCGGTGAAGGTGCCGGGGCGCTGCAGGAAGTCGCACGAGCCGAGGATCAGGCCGTTGCCGAGGATGTACTCGCTGCGGCCGATGCGCCAGCGGTCCCCGAAGCCGAACAGGTCCTCGGCGGCGACATAGAACTGCGCCATCTTGTTGAAGTTCTCGCCGGCCAGCGCGTCGGAGTAGCTCTCCGATCCGCCCCAGGTCTCCGAGAAGTTGTATTCCGCCAGCGCCGAGATCTGCTCGGTCGCCTGGAAGCGCGCGCGCAGCCGGCCGCGGAACGCCTGCTGGTCGGCGCGGCCGTTGTAGACCTCGCTGTTCGGCGCGTCGCCCGAGCGGACGCGCAGCCGCAGGTCGCCCTCGATGGTGAGGCGCTGCGAACGGAGCTGCAGCAGGTTCTCGGTGTTGAACTTGGCCGCCTCGGCCCCCTCCGGCGGACCGAAGGTGAAGCAGTTCGAGTGGGACTGGTAGCAGTTCTGGGCCAGCGCCGGGCTGCCAAGGAGCAGCGCGAAGCCGACCGCCGACGCGTATCCGCAAGAGCTCTGCATGCATGTCCTCGTCAGGATGCGAGCCACCGCGCCGACCAACGGGCGAGGAGCTGTGGCTCGGGAGATGGTGCGACCGTGTCCATTCACCCGAACGGCAACGGCTACGAATGCGAACCATCAGGAAAACGGATCGCCGTTCTCCGTGCAAGGGGCCGGTCGTCCGGAGGGATCGGACTCGGACGCCGAGCGCGACGCCACGATCGGCCGCGCAGCGCCATCGCTGATCTCGTGGTCCGACCTCCAGCAGAACGAATCCAGCACGCACGTTGGCGCCGACCGAGCGTCGCCTACGACGCGGAGATCCGCGCAACCGCCTCGACGAAGACGGCGCCGAGCGGACCCGCCAGCAGCGCATCGCGCGGGTCGTCGAGCAAGTCGTCGCCGACTGGAAGTTCGAGGAGCTGCGCGGCGGGCAACTCGATCGGCGGCTCGAACGAGCCACGCGCGGCGCGCTCGACCGCGAGGTCGGCGTCGGAGGCGTGGCCGACTTCACCGGCGCGGCGCAGCAGGCGGCGCTCGACCGTCGCATCGTCGGCGACGCGATGCAGCAGCAGGAACGGCCGCTGCAGCGCGCGCGCCAGCGCCGCCGCCTCGCCGCGCCACGCCGCCTTGCCGTAGGTGGCATCCAGCACGACCGCCTTACCGCGCTCGAGATGGCGGCGCGCGCGGACCAGCAGCTCCGCGTAGACCGCCGCGATCGCCGCCGGCTGGTAGAGCTCGGCGCGCCGTTCCTGCGGCGACGGCTGGTCGATCGGCAGCCCCGCCCGCTCCTTGCGCACGACGTCGGCTTCCAGCACCACCGCATCGAGCCGCGCCGCCAGCGCGCGCGCCACCCGGCTCTTGCCGCTCCCCTGCCGGCCGCACATCGCGAGCAGCGGTGCCCGCCAGCCGCGCGTCACCGCGAACGCCACGGCCGCGCGCGCTTCGCCGATCGCCTGCGCCCGCGCCTCGCCCTGCAGTTGCGCGGCGCGCAACGCGGCGACGTTGCCGCGGATCAGCGCCCGCAGCTGCTCGTGCCACGGCAGCAGCGCCGCCACCTCGCGATCGTCCGCGGCGGCGACGTAAGCGTCCTGCAGCGTCCGCGCCAGCGCCGGTGCGCCGCGGCGGCGCAAGTCCATCGTCAGGAACGAGAGGTCGTACGCCGCGTCGCCCCGCCGCAAGCCGGCGTCGAACTCGAGCGCATCGAAGGGAAGCAGCCGCGCATCGATGCGACAGAGGTTGCCGCAGTGGAGATCGCCGTGGCCGTCGACCACCCGCCCCGCCGCCGCACGCGCCTCGAGCCGCGCCGCGATCGCACGCAACCCCGCCGCCCCCTGCAGCTCCGTCGCCCGCGCGATCGCCGGCGGCAGCAGCGGCGCACCGCCCACGCCCTCGAGCGCGGCCGCGGCCACGCGCCGCTCCGCCAGCACGGCATCGAACCGTTTCGCCGCGCCCGCCGCACCGAAGGCGCGCGCCTCCTCGAGCGGCACGCGCGATTCGCGATGGAAGCGCGCCAAGCGGCCCGCGAGCTCGACCAGCTCCGCCGGCGCCAACTCGCCCCGCGCCACCAGCCGCTCCGCCATCCCCTCCGCCGGCAGCCGCCGCATCACCACGCACCAGTCGACGATCTCGCGGCGCGCGACCGCCGCCGCGCTCTCCGCGTCCTTCCCGAGCGTCGGTTCGAGCGTCTTCTCGGGCGGCCACGGCGCCGCGGCGCGGTAGTCCGCCTCTTCCGCGGCCGTCAACGCCACGCCCCCCAGCGAATCGAGCGGCCCGAGCGCCAGCGCGCCGCCTGCGCTGCTCGCCTCCCGCAGCAGCGGCGCGACGCCGAGGTAGATCGTCGGTGCGAGGCGCCGGTTGACGCGCACCTCCTCGCGGCAGAAGTGGTCGCGCAGCGGCAGGGTCGAGAAGTCGACGAAGCCGAAGCGGACCGCCTTCTTGCGTTTCCAGGCGAAAGCGCCGGCGACCGTGACGTCGGAGAGGTGCGTCTCGTGCCGCTCGCTCGCGTTCATCGCGGCACGCTCACCAGCCGCGTGCCTGCCGCAAGGTCGTGACGTGCGCGACGTGGTGGTGGCCGTGCCACGCGTACGTGGCGACGAGGTCGTCGAGCGTCAGCTTCCCCTTCTCGCTGTGGAGGCAGCTGCGCGCGAAGGCGGCGGCCGGCGCCGCGCGCAACGCGACGACGAGACGCTGATGGAGCGGCTCGAGGAGGGCGAGGCTCGGCGCGATCGGCAGTTTCACGTCGGGGAGCGTCGACCACGCGTTCTCGTCGTAGCCCTTCACCGGCGGGAACTCCTCGGTCAACGTCAGCTTGCAGCGCACGTAGGCGTTCACGTGGCTGTCGGCGACGTGGTGGACGACTTGGCGGACCGTCCAGCCGCCGTCGCGATAGGGCGTGTCGAGCTGCGCCTCGGAGAGCCCTTCGACCGCCGCGCGCAACGCTGCCGGCACCGCCGCGATCCGATCGATCAGCCGCGCGCGCTCGGCAGTAGCGAGCGGCCCTTTCAGTTCGAGCTTGCCGATCGGGTAGCGCAGGTCGGACATGCGAGGCTCCTTCGAGTCTGGTCGTGGTTCGTGGCGTCGAGGCGTCGTTCACGGCAGGAAGAAGGCGGCGCGCCACGCAGCGCGCGATGCGGGGTCGGTGGGCGCGGCTCCCTCGGCGAGCCGGCGACGGCAGAGTTCGCGCACCGTCGCCCACGCCGCGCGATCGGGAGTCGCGGTCTGCACGCTCGCGGCCAGTGCGGCGACGGCGGCGCGCTCGGCGGCGGAGAGGCGCTCGGGCGTCGTGGTGGCGAGCAGCTGCCAGAAGAGGAAGAGCTCCTCGGCCGCCGGCTCGCGGGCGCGCTCGACGATCGCCGCGAGCGTCGTCGCGTCGAAGGCGGCGGCGTCGCGGAAACGGAAGTCGGGGCGGCCGCTCGCTTCGGCGGCCACCACGGCCGCGTCGAGCGCCAGCGGATCGGACGCGTCACGGAGCCGCCGCGCGGCGCGCTCGACATGCGCCTCGAAGGCGGGCTCGGGATCGGCGGTGAACTGCTGCAGCGTCAGCCAGACCAGCTCGGCGATGGTCGGATCGTCGATCTCGGCGCGCACGTTCGAGAGCGGCCGCCCAGTCAGCGCGTCCCACCAGAGGAAGACGTACCAGCGCTGCTTCTCGGAGTAGCTCGCCTCGTGGTCGCGCCAGCGGGCGAGGAGCTCCGCGTCGGCGCCGCTCGCGCGCGGCGGCGTGGTGAAGAGGCGCGAGTCGCCGGCGAGGTAGTGGCGCACCAGCTCGCGGCACATCGCGAAGGAGTCGAGCGGCGGCAACTTCGAGAGCCGCTCGCGCGCGCGCTCCCAACCGGCGAAGTCGAGGTCGACCGCGAGGCCGTGGTGGCGCGACTGCGAGAGGACGTGGTAGTCGAGCAGCAGCACGGCGAACGCCTCGCTGACCAGGTGCTGCGTCAGGAAGAAGTCGCGCTCGCGCCAGCGTGGCGCGCCGAAGGTGAGCGTCGCGACGTCGTACCAGAGGACGTGGGCCAGATCGTGGAGCAGCCAGACCTCGTCGAGCGTGAGGTCGTCGAAGCCGAGGCGGCCGGCCGCGACGTCGGCGCGGCGCGGGAACTCGGGCGGCTCGCCGAGGTAGCGCCGCACGACGCGGCGCTGCGGCGCGAAGCCGCGCAGGTCGGGGAGGCCGAGCGCGCTCCAGCCGCGGTGGCGCGGCACGACTTCGAAGCGCACGCCGGTCGCCTCGGCGTAGCGGAGCCATCGCGAAAGGAGCTGCGGCGCGGCGAGGCGCGCGGGCGGGCGCGGCGGCTGCGAGCGAGACGCGGGCGAGCGTGAGGCGTTCACGGCGCGCGAGCGTAGGGTGCGGTCGGCGGCGGCGGAAGGATCCCGGAACGATCCGTCGGCGGAGCCGTCCTTCACACGACAGCGCACCAAGCGACGGTGGCGAGGAGCAGCCAGAGCACGATGCCGAGCCCGAGGTGGCGCCACTGCAGCGTCCGCAACGTCGCGCGATCGATCGAGAGGCCGACGGCGAAGAGGGCGACGATCAACCCGCGCTTGCCGAGCGCCGCGATCGACTGGCCGATCGGCGCCAGCGCGGGCACCAGCGCGACCAGCGCCGCGGCCGCGACGAAGGCGAGCACGAAGAGCGGCGGTCGCAGCCAGATCGGCCGCCGCCGCAGCCGCTCGAGGCGGTCGGCCCCGCTGCTCTTGGCGCCACCGTTCCCGACGCTGCTCGCTGCGCCCCTGCTCGCCGCCGCTTCCGGCAGGAAGGCCAGCGCGATGCAGACCGGCACGATCCAGAGCGACCGGCCGAGCTTCATCACGGTGGCCAGTTCCAGCGCCTCACGGCCGCGCGTCGCCGCGGCGCCGACCACGGAACTGGTGTCGTGGATCGCCAGCGCGCACCACTCGCCGAACTGCGCCGCGTCGAGGCCGAGCGCGTCGCCGAGCCACGGGAAGAGGAGCAGCGCCACCGCGTTCAGCAGGAAGACGACGCCGATCGCGACGCCCACCGCCGCCGGCTTCGCGCGCAGCACCGGCGCCGCCGCCGCGATGGCGCTGCCGCCGCAGATCGCCGTGCCGACCGTGATCAGCCACGCCGCGTCGCGCTCGATCCGGAGCCACTTCGCCAGCAACGCGCCCGCCACGATCGCCGCGACCAGCGTCGTCGCCGCCGCGCCGAGCCCGTCGAGCCCGGCGCGCACCACCAGCGACAGGTCGATCCCGGCGCCGAGCGCCACGACCGAGCCCTTCAGCAGCCACTGCCCCGCCGCGTGGCTGCCGCGCGGCGCGAGCCCGGCCGCCGCGATCGCCCCGCCCGCCAGCAGCGCGACGAAGCCCGGGACCGGCCACGCCGCGCAGGCGAGGCCGACCAGCGCGACGGCGGCAAGGCGCAGCGCGGCGAACGGAGAGCGGTCGGCGGGCGATTCCATGGCCGGGAGCATCGGCCGCCGCCATCCACCGCGGAAGCCGTATGTTCCGATCTCCCATCAGCTGCGCTGATGGCGTGGCGCGCGCGACGCGCCGCGTCGCCCCGCTCGCCCGCCCCACCGCGGACTCCTCCATGCGCCCGCCGCTCGATCCCGACCTGCTCGCCACCTTCCTCAGCGTCGTGCAGCACGGCCGCATCTCGGCGGCCGCGCGCGCGATCCACCTGTCGCAGCCGGCCGTCACCGCCCGCATCCGGCGGCTCGAGCTGTCGGTGGGCGCGCCGCTCCTGCTGCGCAGCGTGCGCGGCGTCGCGCCGACGCCGGCCGGCGAGCGTCTTGCCGCACGGGCGCGCGAGGTGCAGCGGCTCCTCGAGGCGGCGCTCGACGACTTCGGCGACGACGAGCACGCGCTCGGGCCGCTGTCGCTGGCCGTCTCGACGACCATCGCGGCGCACGTGCTGCCGAGCGTCCTGGCGCGCTTCCGCGCTCGCCACCCCGAGCTGCCAGTTTCGCTGCAGGTCGCCAACAGCGAGGAGGTGATCGCCGCGGTGCGCGCGGGCCGGCAGCCGCTCGGCTTGGTGGAGGGGACGGCGCGCGCGGTCGGCGTGCGTCTCGAGAAGTGGCTCGACGACGAGCTCGTGCCAGTGATGGCGCCCGACGCGCCGTTCGTCGTGCGGCGCGACGCCGACCTGATCCCGCTGCCGCTCTTGTGGCGCGAGCCGGGCTCGGGCACGCGCGCAGTCATCGCCGCGGCGCTGAAGCGGGCGGGCGTGCGGACGCGACCGGCGCCGCTCGACCCGGTGCTCGGCACCAGCAGCGCCATCGCCAACGCGGCGGCGGCGGGTCTCGGCGTCGCGTTCCTCTCGAAGTGGGCGCTCGCGCCGTTCTTGGCGACCGGGCGCCTGAAGCCGATCCCCGGCCTCTCCTTCGCGATCCGCCGCACCTTCCAGTGGGCGCTCCCCGCCGGCGCACTCACCGGCAGCGCGGCACGCTTCCATCAGCTCGCGACCCAACACCCGCCGATGCCGAGCTGAGTCACGCCGAGCGAATCTCTCGCCCCCTCACCCCCGCCCCGTCTTCGTGCAGGCGATCAGCACCTGCCGCGCGCCGAGCAGCGCGCTGTCGCTGTTGGTCTCGTCGAGCAGCTGTCGCGCGCGCCGCCGCGCGCCGCCGCACCAGGTGAAGAGGCGGATCGCCGCGAGCCACGGCGCGAAGAAGAGGCGCTGCGGCCAGCCCAGCAACCGCTTGTGGCCGAGCGTGAAGTGCTCGCACCCTTCCCAGCTCAGCACCGTCTTCAGGATCGGATACGGGATCGCGTTGATGTGGGGCGCGTAGCCGCGCAGGTAGAAGGCGCGATCCTCGCGGCTGTCGATCTTCAAGCGCTGGAAGTTGCCGGTCAGCAGGTAGCGCAGCCGGTACTTGATGTTCCAGTAGTTCGGGATGGTGAGGACGAGGCGGCCGCCCTTCTTCAGCACGCGCACGAGTTCGCGCAGCACCAGGAAAGGGGCGCGCAGGTGCTCGAGCACCTCGGTCGAGACGACCGCGTCGAACTCCTTGTCGGCGAACGGCAGCACGGGATCGTCGAGGTTGTGGACCACCGCGCGGATGCGCGGATCGGCCGGCCGCGCCTCGAGGTCGAGCACTGTGACCTTCGCCCCCGCCGCGGCGAGCTGCGCCGAGAGCCAGCCGCCGCCCGCTCCCACGTCCAGCACGCTCTTCCCGCGCAAGTCGCCGAGCGCCGCCAGCTCGCGCAGCACGCGCTGCTGGATCGACCCCTCGGGCTCGATCGCGACCTCGTTCTGCCCGCCTTCGTGCGTGCGCGCCACGGTCACTCCTCCCGCGGCTCGCAGGGCCGCCACATCTTGGGGGGCGCCTCGCCGCGCATCTCGTAGAGGAAGCGCGACGGCATCGACTCGCCGCGATGGCCGCCGCGCGCGCGGCTCTTCACGCAGCTGATGGTGAGGTGGCGCTGCGCGCGCGTGATGCCGACGTACATCAGGCGGCGCTCCTCCTCGACCGTGTTCTCGGTGACGGCGCGCACGTGGGGCAGGAGCCCCTCCTCGACGCCGACCAGGAAGACGCGCGGGAACTCGAGCCCCTTCGCCGAATGGAGCGTCATCAGCGTGACGACGTCGCGGGCGCTCTCCTTCTCCTCCTCGCTGTCCTCGCTCGACATCACCAGCGCCTCGAGGAAGCTCGACAGGGTCGGCGCGCTGGCGCGGCGCACGTGGTTCTCGGCGAAGTTGACCAGCTCCAAGACCCCCTGCCAGCGCTCCTCGCGCGTGGCCGGGTCGGGGTAGGCGCGATCGACCTCGGCCCGGTAGTCGAACTCGGCCAGCACGCGGCGGATCCACGCGACGAGGTCGCGCCCCGGATCGGCGGCGCCCAACGCCGCGACCTTGCCGAGGAACGCCTGCATCGCCTCGACCGCCGGCGCCGGCAGCCCGGCGATCGCGTTCGCCTGCCGGAACGCGCGCGCGACCGGGATCCCCTCCGCCGTCGCGTAGGCGAGCGCCTTGTCGATGGTCGTCTTGCCGATGCCGCGCGGCGGGCAGTTGATGATGCGCAGCAGCGACACCTCGTCGTCGGGATTCGCGGCGAGGCGCAGGTAGGCCAGCACGTCGCGCACTTCCTTGCGATCGAAGAACGACATGCCGCCGACCAGCCGGTAGGGCACCTGCTTCGCCCGCAACGCCGCCTCGAAGGCGCGCGCCTGCGTCGCGGCGCGGAAGAGGATGGCGAAGTCCTTCGGGCGCGAGAGCCCCTCGCGCATCCGGTCGGTGATCTCGCGCACGGCGAGGTCGGCCTCGGCCGTCTCGTCCTCGACCCGCTTCACCACGACCGGCTCGCCCGGCCCGAGCGCCGAGCGCAGCGTCTTGCCGTGGCGCGACGGATTGCAGGCGATGACGCGGTTCGCCGCTTCGAGGATCGGCTCGACGGAGCGGTAGTTGGTCTCGAGGCGGACGACGGCCGCGCCCTCGAAGTCGCGCTCGAAGCCGAGGATCTTCTTCACGTCGGCGCCGCGCCACCCGTAGATCGACTGGTCGTCGTCGCCGACGACGCAGAGGTTGCGATGAGCACCGGCGATCAGCCGCAGGAGCTCGTACTGCGGCGCGTTGGTGTCCTGGTACTCGTCGACCATCACGTAGCGGAAGCGCGCGGCGAGCTCCTCGCGGTCCTTCGCGCTCTCGCGCAGCAGGCGCACCGCGAAGAGGAGCAGGTCGTCGAAGTCGACGCTGCGCGTGCGGCGCAGGTTCTCGTCGTACTTGGCGTACGCCTTCGCCACCTGCTTCGCGCGCCGATCGTCGGCCTGCTTCAGCGCGTCGATCGGCGTCAGCAGCTTGCTCTTCATCAGCGAGATCTGCGACTGCAGCGCGCTCGGGTGGAGCGTCGTCTCGGGGATGCGCAGCTCGCGCAGCGCCCCCTTCAGCGCGGCGAGCTGGTCGCTGCTGTCGCAGATCGCGAAGCGCGAGGGGAGGCCGATGGCGTGGCCGCGCTCGCGCAGCAGGCGGACGCAGAAGGCGTGGAAGGTGCCGACCGTGACCGCCTTGGCGCGCTCGGCGCCGACGAGGCCGGCCACCCGCTCGCGCATCTCGTTGGCGGCGCGGTTGGTGAAGGTCATCGCCAGCAGCTGCTCCGGCGTCGCGCCGTGCGCCAAGAGCCACGCGATGCGCACCGTGATGACGCGCGTCTTGCCCGAGCCGGCGCCGGCCAGCACCAAGAGCGGCCCTTCGGTGGTGGTCACCGCGGTCCGCTGCTCCGGGTTCAGCGCAGCGACGATGCGCGCGAGCTCGGCGGCGATGGCGGCGGGTGCAGCAGCGGAGGCGGCGGAGGCGGCGCGACGGGCCATCGTGGTTCCGGAGGCGAGAGGGCGGTCCGGAGCTGCGGCGCGTCCGGCGAGAAGGGGCGGGATCTTGCGGAGCGGCAGCGCGGCGCGCAATCGGTGAGCGCGGAGCGGCCGGGCTATGCTCCCGCCACTCGCTCTGCCGGGAGGCTGCCATGCTGCGTGCCGCGTTCGCTTCGCTCGCCCTGCTGCTGCTCGCTGGTCCGCTCGGCGCGACGCCGCGCGACGAGGAGCCGATCGCGCCGATCGCCTCCATCGTCGAGCTGGTCCCCGATCCCAGCGTCGCCACCGAGGCGGCCTTCGGGTGGCTGCGCTTCATGGCGGCCGGCTACCGCAACAGCGCCGAGCTGCTCGGCCAGGGCGCTGCGGCCGACGCCGAGCTGGCGATCGGCGAGGCGATCGAGAAGGCGGTGCGGCCGCTGCTCGAGGCGCAGGTCGGCAAGAAGGGGAAGGTGAAGCTCAGCGACACCGCCGACGGGCCGGTCACCAAGGTCGACGACAGCGGCGTCACGATCACCATGAACAAGGCCGACGTGCTGGTCGGCTGGGCCGATCTCGACCCGAAGCAGATCGGGCTGCTGCTCAGCAAGGGCAAGCCGACGGCGGACGGTGACGTGGTGGCGGCGGCGGCATTGAAGCTGCTGTCGGGCGACGCCGTCGACGCGAAGCAGCGCTCGACGAAGCTCACCAGCGAGATCGGCAAGAAGCTCGGCGAGCTGCTCGCCGACATGAAGGAGGTCGGGCCGGAGCTGAAGGCGGCGCGCGCGCTCGACGCGGCGCTGCGCGATCCCGACCCGAAGAAGGCGGTGGAGCGCTTCAAGGCGGCGTGGCCCGAGGCGAAGGCGACCAAGCTCGGCGAGGAGGGGAAGGCGGCGCTCGCGCGGCAGTTCGTGGCGCGCGGCGAGGAGGCGTTCCGCGGCCCCGAGTCGCTCGCCGCGGCGATCCACGCCAAGGTCACGACCAACCCGTCGAAGCTCCACCCCGATGCGGGCGCGGGCGGGATGGGGCTCGTGCTGGAGTACGACTTCGAGAAGGACAACGAGGGGCCCGACTTCGATCCAACCGGAGTGCCGAAGGCCGTGCTCGGGATGGTGAAGACCGAAGGGGGTGGCGCGCCGACCAGCGCCAACGCCTTCAAGGTGGCGCAGAGCCGGCTGCTGCCCGACGGCCTCTCGGCGGGCGCGCTGCCGATCGAGTTCTGCGCCGACGTCGAAGTGGAGCTGCAAGGCGGCTTCGCCGAGACGTGGCGCGGCGAGCCGGTCGGCTTCTACGTCTTCGGCCTGATCTCGGCCGACGGCAGCGACCGCGTCCTGATCCAGAACTTCAGCGCGGTCGACAGCGTGCTCGGCGGCGCCAAGGGGCCGTCGGCGGAGAAGAAGATCGAGAAGCCGAACCCCGGCGTGCAGGTCTTCACGCAGTTCCAGATGGGCAACGGGAAGATGACGCTGCTGCTGAACGGCGCGCCGACGCCGCCGCTCAACTACGCGCCGAGCGCGCCGCTGCGCCCCTTCCTGCTGGCGGGCGGCCCGCCGACCTGGTTCCTCGAGCGCCTCGTGATCAAGGGCACCGCCACCGGCGCGAGCCTCGGCAAGCTCTCGCGCCTGGTCGCCGAGCGCGAGGCGAAGGCGCTCTTCGGTGAGTGAGCCGCGCGCTGCACCGGCCGCGCCGGTGAGCGCGCCCGCCAAGGTCGACGTCGCCGCCAAGCTGGCGCTGATCGTCGAGCACTGGCGGCCGAAGGTGATCGCCGAGCTGAACGGGCAGGAGGTGAAGCTCGCCAAGTTCGCCGGCGACTTCGTCTGGCATCGCCACGAGCACGCCGACGAGCTCTTCCTCGGCGTCGCCGGCTCCTTCCGCGTCGAGTTCCGCGACCGCAGCGAGACGATCGGCCCTGGCCAGCTGATCGTCGTGCCGCGCGGCGTCGAGCATCGCACCGTCGCCGACCAGGAGGCCGCCGCGCTGATCTTCGAGCCGGCTGCGACGCGCAACACCGGCGACGTGGTCGACGCCCGCCTCACCGCGCCGAACGGCGCGCGCGTCTGATCAGCGCTTCAGCTTGACGTACTCGCCGCGCGCCGTCGGCGGCGGCGGCGTGCCGCCATCTTCCTCGATGCCGTCGAGGTGCATCGCGATCGCAGTAGCGAGCCGGCGACGCGTCTGCGCGGCGCTCTTGCCGGTGGCGATGCAGCCCGGCAGGTCGGGCACCCAGCCCGAGTAGTTGCCGCCAGCCGGCTCGATGACGACGAGGTACTTCATCGCGCTTCTCCGCGGGGTGGTTCGGTGGGTGGTTCGCTTCGCGGCTCGCTGCGTGGCTCGCTGGGCCCGCTGCGCGGCGGATCGCTGCGCGGCGGCACGAGTCCGGCTTGGCGCAGCGCGCTCCGTTCGGTCTCGGGACACAGCCGCTCCCTGCGATGGCCCGCCCCGGTGACGCGTCCCGGCTTCCACGGGTGGGCGAACTGCCGGTGGCTCCCGCGTTGCACGAGGAGGAACCAGCCGTCGTCGAGCAACCGCCGGATTAACTCGTAGACGGTCATCGCGCCACTCCCGGCGCGCAGCGACAGAGCGCCCGATCGGCGGCGTCGCCCGCGCGGCGCGAGGAGGACGACGCGAGATCGCCGTGGTGACAGGAGCGGCGCGACCGACCCGCCGCGGCCAACGCGAGCCCGCGCTACAGTCGCGGCCATGAGCGCCGAGAGCGACGAAAGCAACGAGAGCGAACCGACCCTCCCCGCCGCCGACCCCTACGCCTCGCTGCAGGCGAAGCTCGACGAGCAGGTGGTGTGGCCGTCGGTCTACACCTTCAAGTTCATCATGAAGACCGAGCTGGTCGGCGAGTTCAGCGCGTTGCTGGCCGGCCACTCCTTCACCACGCGCGCGTCCGGCGAAGGGCGCCACACCGCCATCACCGCCGAACTCTTCATGGAGTCGAGCGCCGAGGTGGTCGCCCTCTACCGCCGCGCCGCCCGCTTCCCCGGGATCATCTCGCTGTAGCGGCGCCGCGCGGATCGGCGATCCACTGCGCGAGGAGCACGGCGCCGTCGGAGCCGCGCAGCAGCGCGAGGAACGGGGCGTCGAAGCGCAGCTCCTCGTCGCGCGGGGCGGCGCGCTTCAACGTGACGACCGTCACGCCGAGCGCCTTGCCGCCCTCCTCGTCCCAGCGCACGCCGCACGCGTGGCGGACGAGATCGACGAAGAGCTGCCCCGCGTCGCCGGCGAGCGCCGAGAAGTCGGCCTGCCCCGGATCGAAGGCGGCCGTCACGCCGAGCGCCCGCAGCGGCTCGACGAGCTCGTGCAACGTGAACGAGTCGAGCTTCGGCAGCGCGACGAGGAGCGAGCGCTCCTTCGCCTGCAGCCGCGCCGCGTCGAGCTCGGCGAGCCAGCCGGGCCGCGCCAGCAGCGCGTCGCGCACGGCGACGTCGGCGCCGACGCGGATCAGGTCGAGCGCCAGCTCGCCCTCGCACGGCAGGCGGACCGCGGGCAGTCCCGCGACCTCGAAGCGGGCGAAGGGGTGGCGCAAGTGCATGGTCGGCAGCTCGATCGGCGCGGCGGGCGGCGCGGCGCTCGCCGCGGGCGTGAACGGGCGCGGCGCCGTCGCTTCCGGATCGAACGGCGTCACCCACTTCCACTCGACGCGCGAGGCGCACCCGAGGACCAGCCGCAGCGGCCCCGCGAGATCGGACGCCTGCACGACCGTCACCTTCTCGGCGACGACCTCGCTCGCCCAGTCGTTGAACTCGGCCGCCAGCGCCGCGCGATCGAGCGAAGGCAGCGCGAAGCGATCGACGCGGCCGTGGTAGCGATCGCGCGCGGTCAGCAACTGCTGCCACGGCTCGCGCAACGCGAGCGACTCCTCGACCCAGGCGCGCAGCGCGACGTCGAAGCGGTCGCCGAGGAGGCGGCGCAGCGCCCGCTCGCGGCCGACGGTCCCGCCGTGGTCGGGTGCGCCGAGCGCTGCGACGAGCTGCTCGCGCGTGGTCCCGGCCGCTCCGGCAGCCAGCAGATCGAGCGCCGGGACGAGCGCCGGCGCGAAGAGGCCGACGTTCCCGGCGCCACGATCGCTGCAGGTCGCGGCGAAGAGGCGCAGCGTCGCCCCGTTCCAGCGCTCGACACTCGCGTCCATCGGTGCTGCGCGCTGCGACTCGCCCGCGAGCGACGCGGCGCCGAGCAGCGCCCCGCACAAGATCGCACTCCCCGCCGTCCACCAGCCCATGAGCCCGCCTCCGTCTCGCGATGCCCCGCGCTCGCCCATCGACCAGCGACGCGCGATCGAGTTCCGGCATCCCGATCCGGGAGCAAACCGCCGCCGGAAGCCGCACCGTGGGCGTCCCGATCCGGGAGAGATCCGCCGCTCGGCGCGCGCGGACCTCCGACCGACGGCGCCCCGGCGGCTTACGGCAGCAGCTCGATCTGCAACGCATTCGAGAGCGCGAAGCCGCCGGGCTGCGCCGGATCGAGGCAGGCGAACTGCGCGAAGAGCGTCTGCGGTCCGCAGCCGCCTTCGAGGTCGTGCAGCTTCACCTTGCCGTCCGCGTCGACGACGAACGGCTCGAGCAGCAGCGGCGGCATCGGCAGCAGCATCCCGCCCGCGAAGGGCGTCGGCTGGTTCACGAGACCGGCCAGCAGGAACGCGAGCGACCCGGCCGGCGCGCCGCTCAGCTGGAGATCGGCGGTGGCGCCGCCGGCGAGCTCCTCTCCGCAGCACGCGAGCGTCGCGAGCCCCGGCCCGCCGAAACCGAGATCGGGCTGGCAGACCACCGAGCCGCGCACCTGATCGACCCACGTGATCACCTCGCGCAGCGTCACCTGCGCGGCCGCCTTCGCGTTCGCCCACGAGATCCGGCCGCCGACGTGCACATGGCCGCCCGCGATGCACCAGTCGGGATCGGCGGGCGAGCGGAAGAGGTCCTGGTACCAGACGCCGTGGTAGGCGATGAACTCGGAGAGGTAGCCGCCGCCGTTCCCCGAGTAGCAGATGTAGGGATCGAGCCCGAGCCCTGCTGCGTCGACCGCGTCGACGATCTCCTGCACCGGCAGCGTCGAGAGGCGCAGCCCGTCGGCCGGCCACCCCGCGTCGGGCGGCGCCGGCGTCGGCTGGAACGGCGACGCGAAGTCGTCGATCCACACCGTGCGGTTGTACTGGTTCATCTCGAGCTCCCAGCTCAGGTCGTCGAACCCTCGGGAGAACGTGATGACGGCGATCGGCTCGAGGTCCGCGACGATCGCAGCGAAGTCGGCCGAGGTGTCCTGGTAGTCGACCTCGAGATCGCCCGAGCCGCGCCCGCAGCTGCGGCAGTTGCGCGGCACGAACTCGGGGAAGTAGGAGTGGACGTCGTAGCCGCGTCCCTCCCAATCCTGGCCGATCCAGCCGCCCGGGTTCTGCACCGGGTCGTCGCTGAACTCGCGGATCGCCTCGTTCGACGGCGGCCAGTAGCCGGTCAGCAGGATCGTCGGCCGCTCGCCGTGGAGGCGCGGGGCGCCGCCGCCGTTGCCCTGGCCGCGGCGCGGATCGATCCGCACGCCGGTCTGCCGCTCGAGATGGGCGCGGAAGCCGTCGGGATCGGAGAGGTCGCGCTCGAGCCGCATGGGCGGCGTGCCGTGCTGAGCGAGCGCGACCGGCGCGCCGCCGACCCACGCGCCGATCGACGAGGCGATCGCCGCGCACCACGCTGCGGAACGAAACTGCCGGGAGGCATCCATGGTCGCCGACTCCGTTGCGGTCCGACCTCGAACCCCCCGCGCGATCCGGACCGCGGGTCGAATATCGATGGCGGCGCCGTCCGCAATGGTGGGAGTGCGGAAGTTGACGGCGGAACGCTCCCGGAACGGGATGACGGCGTCAGCGCCAGCGGGTCATGCCGTCGGCGCGGCCGTCTTCGCGATCGATCTGCTCCATCGTCTGCTGGAACTCGGCGGCAGTGCAGAGCCCCTTCTGGACGGCGAGCCGCTGCACGGTCTTCACCGCGAGCGCCAGCTCGCCGATCGCTCGCTCGAGCGCCGCCGAGCCGGCCGCGCCGCTCGCTCCGCCGGTGTTGCGCAGCGCGAACGCCTCGGCGCGCGCCGACTCGGCCTGCCGATGGAGGTCCTCGATCCGCGAATGCTGGTAGAGGTCGAAGATCCAGTTGATCAGGCCCATGGGACGCTCCGCTCGATCGTCCGGGCGCAGCGCGGCGCACCACACGGCGCCGCCGCATCGCGCTGCGCGATCGGGCGCGTTCTATCGTGCGTCCCCGCCCGACGTTCGGAGAGCCGCTCGATGACCGACTCCACCGCGACCGCATCGTCCACCGCCCGCCGACCGCTGCCGCGCGTCGCGATCGTGCTGGCGCTGCTGATGGTGACCGGCACCACGCTCGCGCTCGGGATCATCGGCACGCGCGCGCTGCTCGACGCGCGCGCCTCGCAGGCGTGGCCGGCCGTCGAGGGGCGCATCACCGAGTCGCGCGTCGAGGTCGGCACGAAGCGGGTCGGGGGCCGCCGCCGGAGCGACCGCGACGCGGTGATCCGCTACGACTACGTCGTCGACGGCCGTGCGCTGCAGGGCGACGCGGTGACGGTCGGCGGGATCGAGGCCGACGACGCCGACGCGATGGTCGAGCGCTACCCGGTCGGCCGCTCGGTTCCGGTGCACTACGACCCCGCCGAGCCGACGCGCGCCGCGCTCGAGGTCGGCGTCCTGCCGCGCCACTACGCCTTCCCTGCGGCGAGCCTGATGGGCCTCGCGATCGGCGCGCTGCTGCTCCGCCGAGCGCGGCGGAAGTAGCGGCTGGTCGCGCAACCGCGACGGCCCGGCGGAATAGAACCTCACGCGCGCTGCACTCGCGTCGTAGTCCGCGCGGCCCCCTCTTCGCGGAGCTTCCGATGGACCACACCGTCGCTCGCCACTCCTCGCGCGGGACGGCTCGGCGGCTGCTGCTCGCCGCCGCCCTGCTCGCGCCCCCACGCGCCGACGAGTCGCTCCTTGTCACCGCCCACTGGCAGCCGCTCGCGCGCTCGGCCTACGGCTTCCAGAAGCGCTGGCCGCGGCTCGCCACCTTGGCGCCCGCGCAGCCCGAGCGCCGCGTCGCCGCCGCCGAGCTCGCTGCTTTCGCGCCACCGGCCGGGGCTGAGGTCGGCACCTCCTGGCACCTCCCGAACGAGCCGCTGCTGGCGCTCGCGCGGCAGCTCCACGCGACGGCGCAGCTGACGATGCACCACACCGGCGATTCGCCGGGCGGCTTCGCGCTGCTGGTGGCTCGCAGCGAACGGTTCGACCTGGTGCAGGTGCGCGCGCACGTCGACTTCCCGCTCGACGAGGTCGCTTCGTGGTACACGCCGGCGCAGCTCGCCGGGCAGTTCCTCTTCGCGCGCGGCGCCGCGGGCAGCCCCAGCACGCCGCTCGCGTTCCGGCTCGGGGTGCCGCCGCGCGACAGCAACGTCGACCTCAACTGGGCGAAGCCGCAGGAGAGCGTTGCGGGGACGCCCAGCGCTCCGCCGGGCGGCGCGGAGCCCTCGCTGCGCACGGAGTCGGGCCCGTTGGTCGAGGCCGACATCGGCTTCGTCCCGCGCCTCGAGCTGGTGGCCAACGGCGAGCGACTGGCCGCCGACGGCGAGCTCGCGCGCGAGGCGTGGACGACGCGTCTCGACGCGACGCGCGCCGAGCGGCTGCTGGCCGAGCGCTTCTACGCCTTCGCGGCGATCGACTGGCTGCCGCTCGAGGAGGCGGTGCACGAAGCGCGGCGGAGCGGCCGACCGCTCCACGTGGTGGCGCTGTTCGGGACGCTCGACGACGAGAGTTGCTGAGGCTCCGGCAAATTCCTGAGAGCGGGTCCGCTCTCGACCGCCGAAGTGATCGAGCAGCTGAACGCGGAGTTCGTCAACGCGTGGATCGTGCGGCCGCAGTTCATCGACGCCAAGGCGATCGAGGCGGCGTTCCAGGACGAGGCGACGCGCCGAGTGGTGCGCGCCGTCGCCCGCGAGTTCACCTACCCGGTCGACTCGCTGGTCGTCTCGGCCGACGGCGAGGTGGTGGCGCAGTGCTCGATCGACGAGATCCTGCGCCAAGCCAGAGGCGAGGACTGGCTCTCCCGCTACCAGCGGCTGCTGGAAGAGGGGCTCGCGAAGGCGCGCTGAACGGGGCGAGGCTCGCGCTCAACTCCGCTCCGCCCCGCCCCATCGGCTCCGTGTGGCAAGCCGCCGCCGCTCAGATCCGATACGCCTCGGCCGTCGGCTTCACCGCGCGGTTGAACCAGAGCGGGCGGCGCAGCCCGCCGGGGCCCGGGGCCGGCCGCGCCAGCGCCATCCACTCGCGGAAGACCTCCATCGACTTCGTGGTGTCGACCTCGACGTCGCCGTAGGCATCGCCGGCGCGCGCCCGCTCGAGGTGGACGCGCTGGTGCCAGCAGTGCATGCCGCTGATCGGATCGGGCTGCACCGGGAAGGTGAGGTTCTGGTGGACGCCGCCGTCGGTCCACCAGACGCGCGAGCTGTCCTTGTCGCTCGATTGCCACGGCGCGATGCCGTGGATGCGCCGGAAGCGGAAGCGACCGGGAGCGAGCTCCTCGCGCTTCACCAGCGCGCTCGCCCAGCGATCGGTGCCGTGCTGCTCGAAGAGGCGCCAGCGACCGAGGTGGTGGCTGCAGGCGATCACGCCCGGGCGCACCCCCTCCGTCACCCACGCCTTGTTGACGAAGTGGCCGATCCGCGTCGAGACGCGCACCAGGTCGAGGGTCTCGATCCCGCCCAGACGCTGCGCATCGCTCGGATGGATCCAGACCGGATTGGTGTTGGAGAGTTCGTAGAGCCACTTCGCGTTGGCGCTGCGGGTGTGGATCAGCGTCGGCAGGCGGAAGGTCGGCACGAGGACGAAGTCGCCGTGCGCCGGGTCGAGGTGCTTCGGGTGGACGTGGCTCTCGAGGTAGCCGGGTAGCGCCTGGTCGGGCCACCCCCAGTCGACCATCGTCTGGCTCCAGACCTCGAAGCGGCGGCTCGGCGTGGCGAGGCCGATGCGCGCGGCGCCCTCGGCCAGCACGCCGACCGGCTTGCCCTCCTTGACGACGATCCGCTGCGCCGCGTCGTCGCTCGTCCCGGCGCGCTCCTTCTCCGCGAGCGGCTTCTTGAAGCTGTCGTAGGTGCTGCCCGCCACCTCGAAGCAGCCGTACTTGCGCATGTAGTCGAGCGGCGCCAACCC
>JAEUIC010000032.1 GCA_016795285.1 Planctomycetota bacterium
CCATCCCCGCCCTCTTCTTCCGAGAAGGGTGGGTAGTTAGCTCAGCTGGTAGAGCACCGCACTGAAAATGCGGGGGTCGTTGGTTCAAGTCCGACACTACCCACCAATATGTGCGCCGCAGCTTCGCTGCGGCGGGGCGCCGGATGGCGCAGAACACTGGACGAGGGGCGACCGTCGTCATGCGCCATCGGCGCGTGAGAGGCTCCAGCGCGGGTCGCGCGGGGCGGAGGGCGGTGGTGGAGAAGCGGGAGGATGCCCTCTCGCAGCTGCCGATCGGATGCGCCGGATGGCGCAGGACGCGGATCGAGGTGCGACGCCGACGGCGTCCGCAGCCAGCGAGACCGCAGATCCGGGGCGCGGCGTAAGCTCGCGCGGATGAGCGGGGCGCGGAATCCACCGAGCGTGCTGACGGCGGCGCAGGCGACGCTGGTCCATCTGCCGACCGAGGGGCAGTTCCTCGTGCGCGGCGCGGCGGGTGCCGGCAAGAGCACGGTCGCCCTCGCGCGCGCGCTGCACGTCGCCCGCCAGCCGCTCCTCCACGGCGCCGCGCGCGTGCTGCTGCTCGCCCGCTCGCCGAGCCTCGCCGCCGAGCTCGCGGCGCGCCGCGACGAACTCGCTCCGCATGCGGCGGCGCGCATCGACGTCGACTCCGCCGCGAGCTGGTGCCACCGCTTCCTCGCGACGCCCGCCGCCCCCGCCCCGCCGCTGCGCCGCGGCGAGTTCGAGCTCCTCGTCGGCCTCGCCGTGCAGCTCGTCCGCCGCCGCAACAAGCGCCTCGTGCTGCGCCAGCCGCTCTCCTTCTTCACCAGCGAGTTCCACTCGATGGTGCTCTCGCTCGGCCTCGAGCGGATCGAGGAGTACCTCGCCGTCGAGCGCGAAGGGCGCGCCCGCCCGCTCGACGACGAGTCGCGCAAGGCGGTCTTCGCCGTCTTCGCCGAGGTGCGCCGCCTCGCCGCCCGCTTCGGCCGCACGCTGCCGATGGCGCTCGTCCCGGCCGCGCTGCGCCGCCTCGCCTCCACGCGCGCCCCGCCCTACGACCACGTCGTCGTCGACGACGCCCACCTGCTCGCCCCGATCGAGTTGAAGCTGGTGCGCGCGCTGTCGAGCGGCGGCAGCCTCACGCTCTTCTCCGCGCTCGAGCAGCGCTTCGACCCGCTCGCCGCGAAGCTCACCGAACTCGGCCTCGGTCGCCTCGACCGGACCGAGGTGCTGCCGCGCTCGCTGCGCGGCCCGAAGGCGATCTACCGCGCCGCGCTCGCCATCCTGAAGCGGCGCGGCGGCGCGAGCAGCAGCGACCTGAAGGCGATCGTCCCCGACGCCATCGACGGCCCGCGCCCGCGCTTGATCGTCGCCGCCGACTGGCAGGGCGAGCTCGATGCGCTGGTCGGGCAGCTGCAGCTCTTGCAGCGCGAAGGGCGGCCGCTTTGCGACGCGGCCGTGCTGGCCGCCAGCGAAGGCGACCTCGAGCTGGTCGCCACCGCGCTCGCCGCCGCCGGCCTCCCCGCCCAGCACGTGCGCGACGACGAGACCGCGCCGCTGCGCCCCGACGCCGTGCGCCTCGTCCCGCTCCACGCCGCGCCCGGCCGCGAGTTCCCGCTGCTCTTCCTGCTCGACTGCAACCTCGGCGCCTATCCGCGCCAGAAGCAGGACCTCGCCCCGCACGAGCGGCCGCTCGCCGTCGAGAACGCCGCGCGCCTCCTCCACCTGGCGCTGACGCGCGCCACCGAGGAGGCGCTCCTCTTCGCCAGCGAGCCGACCCTCTCGCCGCTGCTCCCGAAGAAGCTGATCGCCATCGAGCGCGCGCCCGAGAGCGCGGCGGCGAGCGGCGAGTCCGCAGCCGGCGCGCCGATCGGCTGAACGGATCGCAGGAGGTTCCGCTGATGGGAGTCGACGAGCCGACCCCGGACGCCCGCGAGCGGCTGCGCGAGATCGTCGCCGCCTGCCTCGAGCAGGTCGAGCGCGACGGGCCCTCCGCCATCGACGACGCGTGCGCGCGCCACCCCGAGCTCGCCGATGCGATCCGCCGCCGCATCGAGCGGTTGCGCGAACTCGGCCTGTTCGGCGCCCCGGCGCCGCTCGCGATCCCGCGACGGCTCGGCGACTTCGACCTCGGCGCGGTGATCGGCGAAGGCGGCATGGGCGTCGTCTACGAGGCGCGCCAGCGGTCGCTCGGCCGCGATGTCGCGCTCAAGGTGATCCGCTCCGACCTGCAGCCGACGGCGAACTCGCGCGCCCGCTTCCAGCGCGAGATCGAGGCGGTGTCGCGCCTCTCCCATCCTTCGATCGTGCCGATCTACGCCGTCGGCGAGGAGCAGGGGATCCCCTACTTCGCGATGGAGCGGATCGACGGGGCGACCGTCGCCGAGGTGCTCGCACGGCTGCGCGGACGGCCCGCCGACGAGCGGCGCGGCGACGACTTCTGGGCCGCCGCGCGCGCGGCGCCGGCCGATCGACGCGACGGCGGCAGGCAGCGCAGCGGCGACTCGACCGTCGACGGCCGGCTGCGCGGCCGCAGCTGGAGCGACACCTGCCTCTTCGTGGTGCAGCAGGCGGCGCTGGCGCTCGACCACGCCCACCGGCGCGGCGTCCTCCATCGCGACATGAAGCCGCACAACGTGATGGTGACGCCCGAAGGGCGCGTGGTCGTCATGGACTTCGGCCTCGCCGCCGCCGAAGGCAGCGCCGAGCTGACGCGCAGCGGCGCGGAGCTCGGCTCGCTGCGCTTCATGGCCCCCGAGCAGCTGCGCGGCCAGCGCGACGCCGTGCACGAGACGACCGACGTCTACGGCCTCGGCGTGACGCTCTACGAGCTGCTCACCCTCGCGCCCGCCTTCGACGCCCCCGACGACGAGGCGATCCGGCGCGCCATCGCCGCCGGCGACTTCCCGCCGCCGCGCGCGCGCGTGCCGTCGCTGCCGCGCGACGTCGAGACCGCCTGCCTCGTCGCCATGGAACGCGACCCGCGCCGCCGCTACGCGAGCGCCGCCGCCTTCGCCGAGGACCTCGAGCGGCTGCAGCAGCGCCAGCCGATCGCCGCGCGCCGCATGGGTCCCGCGCTGCGCGCGCGCCGCTGGTGCGAGCGCCACCCCGCGCTCGCCACCGCGCTCCTGCTGATGACGGTGCTGACCGCCGCTTCGACGTGGTTCGCGTTCGAGCAGAGCGCCGCCAACACCGCGACGAACGCGGCGCTCGGCGTGGCGAATGCGCAGACCGAGCACGCGCGCCGCCAATCGGACCGCGCCGAGCGCAACGTCGAGCGTGCGCAGCGCGCGATCGAGCTGATGCTGACCCGCTTCGCCGATCAGCACCTGCGCCGCCTGCCGCAGGTCGAGCAGATCCGCACCGCGCTGCTCGCGGATGCCGTCGCGCTGCAGGAGGCGGTGCTGGCCGAGGAGAGCGACGACCCGGCGGTGCGGCGCGCCACCGCGTCGGCGTGGGATCGCCTCGGTCGCATCCAGCAGGAGCTCGGCCGCGCGGAGGAGGCGTCGCGCTCGCTCGAGAAGGCGCTCGCGCTCCGCGAGGAGTTCATCGCCGACCGCCCCGACGACCTGCTTGCGAACGACGAGGTGGCGCTCGGCTGGCACGACCTCGGCAACATGGCGCGCGCGCTCGGCCGCTTCGACGCGTCGGAACGCCACTTCCGCCACGCGATCGCGCTGACCGAGGCGTCGCTCGCCCGCCATCCCGACAAGGAACGCGGCTTCGGCCTCACGCTCGGCCGCAGCCTGAACGACCTCTCCATCACGCTGGACGAGCAGGGGCGCCACGCCGAGGCGCTGGCGAGTTGCGGTCGCGCCCTCGAGCTGCTGGCGCCGCTGGTCGAGGCGAATCCCGGCCACCGCAACCTGATGGACCAGCTCGGGATGGCGCTGCAGCGCCACGCGGCGCCGCTGCTGGCGCTCGAGCGACCGGAGGAGGCGGCGGCGCGCCTCGAGGAGGCGTTGCCGTGGCGGCGCAAGGTCGTCGCGCTCGACCCGGCCGACCGCGACGCGCGCCAGCAGCTCGGGCTGCTGCTGTTCGGGCTGGCGCACGCGCGCCGGATCGGCGGCGACGCCGAGTCGGCCGGCGAACCGCTCGAGGAGGCGCTGACGGTGCAGCGCGCGCTCCTGGCCGAGGAGCCGACCTCGGCGTGGATGCGCTGGGACGTGGCGCAATCGCTCCACGAGCAGGGGCTGATCGCCGACGACCGCGCGGAGCTGGAGGCGGCCGTGGAGGCGTTCCGCGCGTCGATCGCGCTCTACGAGCCGCTGATCGCCGAGGACCCGAAGCAGCCGGGCTACGCGCACGAGGGCGCCGCGTGCCTCGCCGACCTGGCGCGGCGGCTCGTGCACACGGGCGACGCGACCGGCGCGGTCGCGGCGGCGCTGCGCGCGCTCGAACTCGACCTCGCGACGCTCGAGCGAGTTCCCGACCATGCGCGCTACCGGCAGCAGTGGCGCGACGACCTCGCGCTGGCGCGCCTGGCGCTCGAACTGGCCGGCAAGAACGAGTTCGACCTCAAGCCACTGCTCGCGCGGATCCGCGACGATCCGCGCCTCGCGGATCTGCTCGCGGAGGAGTGAGCGCGGGACGGCGCGCCCCCCTACTCCTCCCGCAACGCGATCCGCGCGCCGCTCGGCACGACGATGGGCGCGTCGCTCGCCGGCTTGCCGACGGCGAGCCACTGCAGCGACTCGCGCAGCTTCGCCGCGATCTCGACGCCGGCGATCGACTCGACGGTGAAGCCGCGGCCGATCTCGACGGCGGCGCGCTCCTCGAGGTCGGCCTGCAGCGTGATCGGCACGCCGACCGCGAAGGGCTCCACGTCGGCGACGCCGGCGATGACGCCGCGCACGTCACCGACCACGAACCAGAGCCAGCGACCGGCGGCGAGCGCGATCGGGTGGCGACCCTTGGCGCCGCGCAGCTCGACCAGCGCGCGCACGTCGAGCGCGAGCTCGCCGGAACTCGCCACGGCGACAAGGACCAGCAGCGCTCGCTCCGGAAGCGCGACGCGCCCCTCGCGCGGCAGTTCGACCACGACCGGCCGCGTCTCCTTCGCCGCGAGGTCGAACTCGACCAGCGCCGTCGTCGCTGGATCGACTCGTTGTCGCTGCAGCGCGCCCCCTTCGCTGCCGCGCTCCTCGCTCCAGCCGACCGAGATCTCGGTCGGCCCGTCGAGGCGCAGGCGACGCTCGAACGTCCCGCCGCGCGAACGGGTCACCGAGCCGAGCGGCGTCACCGCGCCCGGATCGTCGACGTCGAAGCTGAGGAACCCGTCCGACGGGCAGCCGTGGACGCGCACCACCACTTCGCTGCCCGGCCGCTCCACGAGTTCGATCGGACCGACGTCCTCCTCGCCCACCACGACGCGCGCGACCGCGGAGATGCGGCGCCGCTCGCGCTCGGCCCAGAGGAGGATGGTGGTGCCCGGCTCGACCTCGAGCGACCACGCGCCGTCGGACTGCGCTGCGATCGGGAGGTCGCGCCGCTCCGGCCGCTCGCCGGCGAGCTCCTTCGCGAAGAAGAGCTGCGCCGCCGGCTCGCCATCCACGCCCTCGGCCAGCCACGGCGGCGGCAGCGTGCCGAACAGGCGGCGGGTCGGCCGCTCGAAGTCGAGCCGCACCGTCGCCTGCACCACCCGCGGCCCGTCGCGCTCGAGCCGCAGCGAAAGGAGCGGCTCCGGCAGCGTCGCGATGCGCGCGCCGGAGAGGCCGGAGAGGGTGCCCTCGAGCGGCGCGTCGCTGATCGTCATCGAGCCATCGCGCCGCACGGCCAGCGAGCCGACCTCGGGCAGCCCGACCATCCGCACCACGCCATCAGCGCCCGAGCGGGCGAAGCGCGCGTGGTCGCGCCACGACTCGCGGAAGAAGCTCTTGTGCGTGACCACGCCAACATCGAAGTGCAGCTCGACGCCGGGCGCGATGCGGCCGGTGCGCCGATCGAGGACGGTGAGCTCGAGCGAACGGCCGCTCGCGAGGTCGAGGTCCTGCGTCTCCTGCCCGTCGTCGAGTTCGATCTCGCGCGGCACCGTCTCGTCGCTGGTCACCCAGAGGGTGGCGCCGCGCGAGGGCAGCGGCGCGATCTCGTAGCTGGCCGCGAGCGTGTCGATGCGGACCGCGTTGCCGAGCCCGCCCACGACCTTGCCTTTCGGCTCGATGGCGAGCCCGAGCGGCACGCGGGCGACGCCATCGACGGTGATGCGCCCGCGCAGCAGCTCGTCGGGCGATGCCTCGCCAACCAGCAGGCGGACGGTCGGCCAGCGACTCGCCTCTCCGCGACGCGCCGCCGCAGCGGACGCGGGATCGTCCACTTCGCGGCGCCCCGAGGGGCGGCGCCCCTCGACCGAGGCAGCCACCCTGATCTCGCGCGCGGTCGCTGGCAAGCGGAGCTCAGTCACCACGCCGGTGATCGCGACGTCGAACGATCTCCACGGCTCGAAGCCGCTCGCCGCTTCGTCGAACGGCGCCGGCGTCCGATCGGCGCCGGGACGCGGGAACTCGCGCCATGCCCCGCGCAAGCGACCGCTGCGGAACGCGAGCCCGGCCGGATCGGCCACCGCAACCGGGATCACCGCCGCCGCCTCTTCGAGCGGCGCATCGAGCGGAGCCGCGGTCGCGGCCGCGCGCTGCGCCGTCGGCAGCTCGATCGCCTCGTCGAGCGCGGGTTCGGGGGGCGCGACGGCCGCCTCCGGCGTCGCGACGACCGATCGCGCGCCATCGGGCGACTCGGCGACGGCCGGCGACGGCGCGCGCCACTGCCACGCCGCCGCGCCGAGCGCCAGCACGACGCCCGCCGCGACCGCCACCGCCTTCGCCTTGCTCGCCATCGCCACGACTCCCGGTCCCGCCAACAAGAGCCCCGCCCACTGGCGCGTCGGCGCCCCGAACTCGCGATCGAGCGCGCTGCGAAGTTGCGCGTGGGCGCGCTCGAGCCGTTTCCTCACCGCCTCCTCGCTGCACTGCATGCGCGCGGCGACGTCGCGCGTCGAGAGCTCGTCGAACCAGCGGTAGAGCACCGTCGAGCGGTAGGGCTCGGCGAGTTGCATCACCGCGGCGACGACGCGCTGCTGGCGGGCGCTGCGCTCGACGATCTCGTGCGGCTCGTGCGGCGCCGCAGCGGTCGCGTCGCGCGCGCTCGCCTCCTCGCGCACGGCGCGGCTCCGCTCCGCGCGCGACCGGTCGATCGCCAAGCGGCGCGCCACCCCGCCGAGCCACGCGCGCAGCCGGGCGCCGCCACCGACGCGGCCGGGCGGCTGCGCGAGGGTGACCCGCCACGTCTCCTGCGCGACGTCCTCGGCGGCCGCGGCGTCGCGCACCAGCGCCCGCGCGAGCCGCTGCACCCACGCGACGTGGCCCGCCAGCTCCGCCGGATCGAACGGCGAGGCGGGCGACGGCGAAGCGGGTGGTGGCGGCGGCGTCATGCGCCGGAATGATGGAGCGCGACCGCGTCGCGTGACAGACGGATCGAATTCGAGTCGGCCCCCGAGCCGACGCAGGGGGATGCGCATGGTGAGGCGTTCATTCGCAGGCGGACTGCTCCTGGTGCTCCCGACTTGCACGGAGACGCGCACGAGTCCGGTCACGCCGCCCGCGCCCCCCGCCCCTCGAGCGGCAGCGGCCCCGCTCGATGCGTCGGCCTACCCGACCCACTTCCCGAGCAGCGCCGATTGGCTGCTCGCTTCGGGACGCAACCCGCCGGCTCGAGCCTCTCGCTTCCCCGACCAGCGGTTCGTGACGCTCGACAACTTCATCGTCCACCGCACGCTCCTGCTCGAACCCGACGCGGCCACGACCAGCCTCGGCATCAACGATGAGGCGGAGCAGATCCGCGCGCTCGAACCCGAGGCGCTGCTGACCATCGACGGCGCGACCCACGCGGTCGGCGGCCTGCGCGGTGCGCCCGATCGCGCCTTCCTCCTGCCGCGCTGGCTGCAGCGCGGCGTGCTGCAGCCGTCGTCGTCGAGCTTCCGCTGCACCGGCTTCGTGGAGGCGGCGATCGAGCCGTGGCTCGAGTGGAAGCGGGTTCGCCACGACTCCGGCGCTCCTTGGCCACCGCGCGGCGCGGCGATCGTCCTTCGCTTCGAGGGCACGAGTCCCGCGACCCGCGGGATCACCGTTCGCATCCACCACGAGATCTACGAGGGAGTTCCCGTCCTCGGCAAATGGCTCGAGCTCGAGAACGGCAGCGGCCGCGCGATCACCCTCGACGCGTGCGTCAGCGAGCGGCTCGCGCTGGTGGAAGGCGAGTCGTCGGTCGAGAAGCGGCCGGGCGGCGCGTGGGAGCTGCCGCCGATCGAAGTGCTCTCCGACTACTTCTTTGGCGGCAGCGATCGCGACAGCGCCGACAAGTTCTCCCGCTTCCTGCCCGATCCCGCCTACACGACGCAGGTGAACTACCGGCTCGACACGCCTTGCCTGCTCGAGTGCGCGCCGCCGATCGGGCCGGGCGTCGTGCTGCCGCCGGGCGGCACGTTCCGCTCGCCGCGCACCTTGTTGGTCGTGCACGACGACGGCGGCGCGTCGGCCGGCGGCAGCAATCGCGAGCGGCGCGGGCTCACGCTGCGCCGCGCATGGAGGACGCTGGCGCCGTGGACCAGCGAGAACCCGCTGATGATGCACGTGCGCAGTAGCGAGCGCGCCGCGTTCCGCACCGCCATCGACCAGTGCGCTGCGGTCGGCTTCGAGATGGCGATCTACACCTTCGGCAGCGGCCTCGACATGGAGAGCCGCGAACCGGCCTACGTCGCGGCGATCAAGGAGGACGTCGACTACGCCCACGCGAAGGGGATCGAGGTGGGCGCCTACTCGCTCTTCTCGAGCCGCTCGATCGGCCCCGAGGTCGACGTGGTCGATCCGGCGACCGGCCAGCCGGGCGGCGCGCAGTTCGGCAGCGCGCCCTGCCTCGCCTCCGATTGGGGCGCGCGCTACCTCGCGCAACTGCGCTGGTTCATCGAGGCGACCGGCCTCGACCTGCTGGAGCACGACGGCCCCTATCCCGGCGATCGCTGCGCTTCGACCAGCCACGCGGGCCACCGCGGCCTCGCCGACTCGCAGTGGGCGCAATGGCGGGCGAGCGCCGACTTCTACGGCTGGTGCCGCGCGCGCGGCGTCTACGTGAACCAGCCCGACTGGCACTTCCTCGCCGGCGGCAGCAAGACGGCGATGGGCTACCGCGAGACCAACTGGTCGCTGCCGCGCGAACTCCAGCCGCTGCACGCGCGCCAGAACCTCTTCGACGGCACGTGGGAGAAGACGCCGTCGATGGGCTGGAGCTTCGTGCCGCTCACCGAGTACCAGGGCGGCGGCGCGGCCGCGACGATCGAGCCGCTCGCGGAGCACCTCGACGCCTACGAGCTGCACCTCGCCAGCACGCTCGGCGCCGGCGTGCAGGCGTGCTGGCGCGGCCCGCGCCTCTACGACAGCGACGCCACGCGGGAACTCGTCACGCGCTGGGTCACCTGGTTCAAGGCGCACCGCCCGATCCTCGAGTCCGACCTGATCCACGTGCGCCGCCCCGATGGCCGCGACGTCGACGTGCAGCTCCACGTGAACCCGCGCCTCGAGGAGCGAGCGCTCGCCGTCTTCTTCAACCCGCTCGACGTGGCGGTCACGCGCGAGATCACGCTGCCGCTCTGGTACTCGGGCCTGCGCGGCGCGGCGCGGATCGAGCGGAGCGACGGCAGCAGCGCGCCGCTCGCGCTCGACGCGGCCGCGCGCGGCGTGGTGACGGTGCAGCTGGCGGCCGGCGCGGTCGACTGGGTGGTGGTGAAGCGGGAGTGAGGGCGAGCGGCCGGGAGCGGCGGGCGGCGGCGACGGGCCGTGGCGGCCGGTTCCAGACCGCTCAGTGGCTCGCTTCGTTGAAGACTCCGCCGAGGCCGAACGGATTGGTGAACACGCTCGACTCGACGACGAGCTCGAGCGTCTCGCCCCCGCGCACGACGGTGAAGGTGATCGACTTCTTCGCCAGCCGCGCGGCGATCGCCTCCTTCATCGCCGAGGCCTTCTCGAAGCGCTCGCCGTCGACGGCGACGAGGAGGTCGCCTCTCTCGAAGCCGGCGCGCGCCAGCTGCCCCTCCTCGTCCTGGACCCAGACGACCAGGGCGTTCAGGACCGCCGGCTTGAAGCGGACCGCGCCCGTCGCCGCGGGGACCGTGACCTCCAACTCGCCCGAGCTGTCGTCGCCGTAACCGAGCTCGTCGAGCGCTCCGGACACGTCGAGATCGTCGAAATCGATCGACACCGAGTACTTCCCGGCCAACAGCTCCTTGAAGACGGCACGCCCCTGCGCATCGATCTCGAGTTGATGCCACCCCGACCAGTCGACCTCCTCCTCCTCGCCCTCCCCCGTGATGCGTCGCAGTTCCACCTGGCCGGTCGCACCGTCGGGCACGAGGACCGTCAACGAGTGCAACGTCGGGATCACGACGGTCGCGCGGTTCTCGCCGGCGGTCAGCGTGAGGTCGAGGTGGCCGAGCGAGTTGTCGCCGCCGAAGCGGCTGCTGCCGTCCTGCAACGTCAGCTCCAGCCGATAGCGACCCGGCGCAAGCGCGCCGAACTCCTGGGTGCCGTCCGGGCGGACCGTTTCGCCCGTCATCCGGAAGAAGTGCCGACCCTCCTCCTCCTCCTCGATCGCGCGCACCGACAAGCTGAGGCGTCCTTCGAAGCCGCTGCCGGCGTAACCGGCGATGGTCGCCACGAGCGACGCCGCCGCGCCGAAGCGGAGTTCGACCTCGCGTGGGCCGCTCGCAGCGACCTTGGCCGTCGCGTCACCGAAGCTCTCCGACTTCGCCGTGACGCTGAGGGTCGCGTCGGCCACGAGCGAACCGTCGTCCTGGAACAGCTCGTCGCTGCCCTCGAGCGGGATCCACCACGAGCCGTCGGCGCGCCGCTCGGCCTCGACGTGACTCCCGGAACTGCCCCGCGACGTCGCGACCTCGAGGACGAATCGGACGTCGTCGACCGCGCGCCCCGCCGGATCGAGCACGCGCGCGACGATGCAGTTCGCCCGTTCGAGCGGCGGGATCTCGAGGTCCTGGACCACCATGCCGGCGCCCACCTCCACCACGGCGTGCGCCCGGATGCGGTCCTGCCAGTTGCCGGACACTCCGACGACGTAACGGCCGGGCGCGAGGTCGGTGAAGGCGTAGCTGCCGTCGGTCGACCAGTGGTGACTGCCGTCGGATCGAGCCAGCAGCTTCAAGTCCGGCTCCGCGCCGCGGGCGAGCGCGAGCAGCTTCACCATCACGTGACGGTCGCCGCCGCGCCGGTTGACGATGGTGCCGCGGATCCCCGGCGTCCCCTCGAGCCGCAGCGCGATCGGCCCTGCCGTTCGCTCGGCCTCGGCGACCACGCGCGCCGGCTTCGACGCGAGGTAGGCAGGCCACGACGGCCCCGACTGGGGATCGCCGAGCGTCGCGCGCAGCTCCCACTCGCCGACGGCGAGCGCGACACGCGGCCGCTCGCGCGACCAGAGCTCCTCGCGGCTCCACCGTTCGGCACCCGGGCGGCGGATCGAGAGCAGGGCGGCCGAGGGGATCGTGCCGTCGGGCAGCGCCACGTCGATCGCGCACGGGACGACCGGCGTCGCGGTGAAGTCGACGGTCGCGTCGGGCCGCACCTCGTCGCTCGGCAGCGCCGTCAAGCTGAAGCCGGTCTGCCACGCCTGCACGCGCCAGTGGCCGTCGCGCAGCTCGGTCAGCGCGTACTCGCCGTTCGCGTCGCTCTGCGTCTCGCGGCGATCGGCGGCGCGGTCGTAGAACGCCTCGACGGCCCGCTTCACCGCATCCTCGAGGCGCGCGGCCGCCGGCGCCGACTCGCCGAGCGACGACGCGCTCGGCATCCGCGTGGCTTCGACCTCGCGCAACGCGCGGACGACCGCCCCGACGACCGGCCGGCCGTCGCGATCGACGATGCGGCCGCGGATCGTCTTCGTCCCGCGGCTGCTCGCCGGCGGCGGCGCCTGCCGCGCGAACTCGACCGCGTCGTCGAGGACGGACGCCGGTGCCGCCGAGCGATCGCCGTGCATCGCCTCGCTGCGTTCCGCGGCAATCGCCGCTGGCTCCGCGACCGACGTCGCCGATCGCTCCTCGAACGGCGCCGCGCGCGTCGAAGAGGCGCGCTCGCGCGCGTCGGCGACCGGCCGCGCTCCGTCCGCTCCCCACACCAGGAAGCCGACGCAACCACCGACGATCGCGCCGAACAGCACGCCCACGACCAAGAGGCCGGCAGGACGTCCCATCGGAAGCTCCACGAGCCCGCTGCGACGTCCGCAAGTCGCGCGCACCGCGCCGTTGCGGCGCGGCCGATCCGTTCGCGAGCGAGACGCAGCGGGCTAGTTCTGCGGACTCGATCGCCCTCGTGGCGAGGTGCGCGGGACGATAGCAGCGACGGCGCTCAGCGTGGTTCCGCGCGCCCGAGCGGCTCCTCCTCCACCAGCACGTCCCAGTGGGCCAGCAGGATCTCGAAGCGGCGCTGCTCCTCGGCCTTGTGCCGCTCGCGATCGGGGAAGAGGCGGGCGATCACCTCCTCGGGGTGGTGGTCGTCGTGCGCGGTGACGACGTCGCGCCAAGTGATCTGCAGCCGGAAGTCCCAGCGGCTCTCTTCCGAGGCATGGTGGCGGGGCGTGTGGGCGATCCACGCGAGGATGCGCCCCTGCCGCTGCATCTCCTCGATCTGCGGCAGGTAGTTGCGGCGGAACAGCTCGATGAACTCGGCCGCGTGGCCCCACTTCGCCTTGTAGTAGTACTCGATGACGAACGGCTCGAGCGGCTCGGCGGCCGCGGCGACGGCCACTCGGTCGGTCGGCGCCTCGCTCGGCGGTGAGCTCGGCGGCGAGCTTGTCGGCGCCGCGCAGGCGAACGGGGTCGCGAGCAGCAGCGCGACGAAGCGCGCGCGGAGCGGGTGGCTGCGGTGCGGCATCGGGCAGTCCTCGTGGGAGCGACGGAACGAACGGGCGCGAGCGTAACGCGCGCAGCATGACGGCCCGCTGCGGCTGTTGCTCGCGCGCGAGACGCACCTTTCGGCGCCTCACCGCGCTCTCGGCGCACCACGAATCGTCATTCCCGCGACATCTGCAGCGATCGCGACTCGCGGCGGAAACAAAGCGCCGCGAGCGACGTTGAAGGCGGCGCGCGTCGGACCCTGCCGCCTCACCCCGCCGCGCCCTCGGGGAACGTCGATGACACTGCACCGCGCTCGCCGGTTCGCTGCCGCCCTGTCCGCTTCGCTGTTGCTCGTCGCTGCACCGCTCGCGCACGGGCTCGCGCTCGCTCCCGCGAACGGGCCGGCGAGCGGACTCGCGCCGCACGATGCTGCGCGCGCGCGCGCGACGCCCGACACCACGGCGGCCGGCTTCTGGAGCGACTTCGCGGCGAGCCGCAAGTACTCGCTGAAGGCGCTGCGCAACGGCGACCTGCTGGTGCTGCTGCCGCAGGAGAAATCGAAGCCGGAGCGGGCGCTCGAACGGATCGAGCAGGCGCTCGCCCGCTTCGACGCGATCCTGCCGGCAGCGCCGCCGACGTCACCGCCGACGACAGCGCAGAAAGCCTCGGCCGCGAGCAGCGAACTCTGGGGCACCAGCGACCGCCCGCTCGAGAGCGGGACGATGGTGATGGCGCTCTTCCGCAAGCCGGCCGACTTCGCGGAGGCGCTGACGCTGCTCGGCGAGGCGTTCCCCTACATGGCGGCGTGGACCACGTCGGCGAAGGGGCAGCCCGGCTGCATCCTCGAGCGGCCGCTCTTCGGCGCCTGCGTCGACAACGTGCCGGGGATGCAGGAGTGGAACCCCGACAACGAGCTGGTCCATCGCGTCGCGCAGCTGGCGCTGATCCGCCGCTTCGGGCGGCAGCCGGTCTGGGTCGGGCTCGGCGTCGGCTGGAACGTCGAGTTCGACGTGCTGAAGAACATCTACTGCTTCCCGTGGCGCGACAGCTTCGTCTGGGCCACCGAGCACGGCGGCTGGGAGAACGACCTGCGCCGCGCCTGGAAGAAGCGCGGCAGCGAAGCGGTGCCGATGGCGGAGCTCGCCGCCATCAAGCGTGGCGGCTTCGCGGTCGAGGACGCGGCGCTCTGTTGGGGGTTCGTCCGCTTCCTGGTGCGCCACCACGGCGAGCGGCTGCCGGCGCTGCTGCGCGAGTTCGATGCGCAGCGCGCGGTGCTGGGCCGCGTGCCGACCGGCGACGGCAAGAATTGGACGATGGCGGCCGACTACGAGCTGTCCGCCGAGGAGCAGCAGAAGGCGGTGGTGCAGTTGGTGGCGCCCGATGCGCTGCAGCAGGCGGCCGACTGGTTCCGGCTCGGCGCGAGCTGGAAGAAGCCCGCGGCGGCGAAGGCGACCGCGAAGGCGGAACCGAAGTCGAACCGCTGATCGAGCCGCGCGCCTCTCAGCGCGGCGGCGGCAGCTTCGCGATGAACTCCACCTCGACGCGCGCGCCGCGCGCCAGCGCCGCCGCGCCGAGCGCGCTGCGCGCCGGATAGCGGCCGTCGAAGTAGGTCGCGTAGATCTCGTTGAACTTCGGCCACTCGGCCATGTCGACCAGGAAGACCGTGGCCTTCACCACGTCGGCGAAGGTGCAGCCGCGCCGCTCGAGCGCGAGGCGCAGGTTCTCCATGGTCGCGCGCGTCTCCGCCTCGATGCCGCCCGGCACCAGCTCGAACGTGCCGGGCGCGGTGCCGATCGCCCCCGCGAGGAAGAGGAAGCCGCCCGCCTCGACCGACTCGGAGAAGGGCAGCGCGCGGCGCGCCTCGTCGGGTGACGGATGGAAGCGGGTCGGCGCGTCGGCCGGGAGCGTCGTCGTGACCGAGATCGTCGGCTGGCTCGAACAACCGGCGAGCGCCGCCGCGACGAGGGCGGCGACGACGGACGAGCGGCGCGGGACGGCGTGGCGCATGGAAGGGCTCCTCGCGGCGGTGGAAGGGTGCGCCGATCGACGCGCGAGCGTAGCGTCGGACCCGCCGGCCGATCGGCTGGCGTGGAGCAGCGCATGGCTCGTCGCACGGATCGCCGCGACTTCCTCGGGCAGGTCGGTCGGGTCGCCGGCGCAGGGCTGCTCGCCGCCGGCATCGCGCCCGCGGCGCGCGCGGCCCACGCCGAGCGGCTCTACGCCGCGCTGAAGGCCGCCGCCGGCCGTCCCGCCGCGCGCGTCGCGGCCGACGAGGAGTTCTGGCTGCCGATCCAGCAGGCGTGGGACGTCGACCGCTCGTTCCTGAACCTGAACAACGGCAGCTGCTCGCCGGCGCCGCGCGTCGCGCTCGACGCGCTCTTCCGCCAGTGGCGCTTCGCCAACGAGGCGATGTACCACCGCCTCATGTTCGTGCTCGATCCGCAGCGAGAGAGCGTCCGCACGCAGCTCGCCGCGCTGTTCGGCGCCGACCGCGAGACGATCGCTCTGGTGCGCAACGCCTCCGAAGCGCTCGAGACGGTGACGTTCGGCATCCCGCTCGAGCGCGGCGACGAGGTGGTCACCACCAACCACGACTACCCGCGCATGATCACCGCGTGGCGGCAGCGCGAGCGGCGCGAAGGCGTCGTGCTGAAGCAGGTCGAGCTGCCGGTGCCGCTCGCCGATCCGGCCGCGCTGGTCGCGCGCTTCGAGGCGGCGATCACGCCGCGCACCCGCGTTTTCCACGTCTCGCACATCCACTACACCACCGGCCAGATCGGCCCGGTGAAGGAGCTCTGCGACCTCGCGCGCCGCCGCGGGATCCTCTCGATCGTCGACGGCGCGCACGCCTTCGCCCACCTCGACGTGAAGGCCGACGCGATCGGCGCCGACTACTACGGCACGAGCCTCCACAAGTGGCTCGCCGCACCGGTCGGCAACGGGATGCTCCACGTGAGGAAGGAGCGGATCGCCGGCCTCTGGCCGCTCTTCGCGCACGACGACCCGGCGAGCCCCGACATCCGCAAGTTCGAGCAGCAGGGGACCGCGCCGGTGCCGCTCGCGCTGTCGATCTCGGCGGCGCTCACGCTCCACCAGCTGATCGGCGCCGAGCGCAAGCAGGAGCGGCTGCGCTTCCTGCGCGACGCGTGGGCGCGGCCGCTCGCCGAGGAGCCGCGCTGCCGGATCGTCCCCTCGCTCGATCCGCTCCACTCGTGCGGCATCGCCTGCGTGGCGATCGACGGCGTCGATCCGGCCGCGCTCTGCAAGCACCTGCTCGAGAAGGAGCAGATCTACGTCGCCGCGATCGGCCGCCCCGACGTCGCCGCGATCCGCGTCACCCCGAACCTCTACACGACGCTGCCGGAGCTCGACCGCTTCGTCGCGGTGATCCGCCGCATCGCGCGCGACGGGCTGCCGAGCTGAGCCGGCCCGCTACTCCGCCAACCGCCGCGCCAGGCGTGCCAGCGCGCGCGCGAGGATCATCCGCGAGTTCGGCGCGCTGATGCCGAGGCGCGCCGCGATCTCGGCGTGGCCGAGCTGCTGCCGGTAGGCGAGCTCGACCACCTCGCGCTGCTGCGCCGGCAGCTCGGCGAGCGCCGCCTCGAGCCGCGCGACCTCCTCGCGCCGCACCGCGACGCCGCTCGCCGTCGACTGCGCCGCCGCGAGGCGGGCGAGCCACTCCTCGGGCGGCTGCGACTCGGCGCCGCCATCGGCGAGCGGTGCCGCGTCGCGGCCGACGTCGCGCTTGCGCGCGCCGTAGTAGCGCTGGCGGTCCTGCAGCTTGCGCAGCGCCGTCGCGTAGAGCCACCGCTCGAAGCCGATCTCGCCGTCGTAGCGGAAGCGATCGAGATGCTCGAGGATCTCGCGGCAGGTCGACTGCACGAGGTCGGAGGTCGACTCCTTCGCCTGCAGCGTCCGCCCTGCGTGGCGTCGCAAGTAGTCGCGCAAGCCCGGGAGGTGGCGGCGCAGCAGCTCGTCGATCGCGCCGCCATCGCCGCGCGACGCGCGCTGCGCCAGCTCGTGCGAGTCGTCCGCCATCGCGCTCCCCCGCTCCGTGACCGCGCCGCGCGCCGGATCGTACGATCGGCGCCACGATGGCGGAGCAGCCCGACGATCCCGGCGACGAGCTCGAGGCGGCGATGGCCGAGGCGCTCGCGCTCGATCCGCCGGAGCGCGCCGCCGCCTTCGCCCGCCTGCGCCGCGCGCGCCCCGACCTCGCCGGCGAGCTCGAGCGCCGCCTCGCCGGACTGCGTCGCCTCGACCCGAGCCTCGCCGAGCACGCGGAGGCGCGCGACGACGCGGAGGAGTTCCCTCGCGAGCTCGGCGACTTCGAGCTGCGCCAGCGGCTCGGCGGCGGCGGGATGGGCGTCGTCTTCTTGGCGCTGCAACGGTCGCTGCAGCGCGAGGTGGCGCTCAAGGTGATCCGGCCGGAGCACCTCTTCTTCCCCGGTGCGCGCGAACGGTTCCGCCGCGAGGTCGAGATCGTCGCGCGCCTCGACCATCCCGGCATCGTGCGCGTCCACGTCGTCGGCGAAGCGGGCGGCGTGCCCTACTTCGCGATGGATCGCGTGGCGGGGGCGTCGCTGCAGGAGGTGCTCGACGAGCTGCGCGGCACGCCGCCCGAATCGCTCTCCGGGAGCGATCTGCGCCGCGCCGTCGAGGCGGTGGCGCGGCGCCGCTTCGGCGACCTGCCGCTCCCCGCCGAGCCGCCGCCGCTCTTCGCCGGCACCTGGATCCAGGCGTGCCTGCGAGTGGCGCAACGCGTCGCGCAGGCGCTCGACCACGCGCACGCGCGCGGCGTGCTCCACCGCGACGTGAAGCCGTCGAACGTGCTGGTCACGCCGGCCGGCGAGGTGCTGCTGGTCGACTTCGGGCTGTCGAGCGCGCAGGACGCCTCGCGCCTCACGCGCAGCGGCGCCGCGCTCGGCTCGCTGCCCTACATGGCGCCCGAGCAGGCGCGCGGCGAGCGCGAGGTCGACGCGCGCAGCGACGTCTACTCGCTCGGCGTCACCCTCTACGAGCTGCTGGCGCTCCACCAGCCGTTCCTCGCGGCGAACGCCGAGCTGACGCGCGCGCGCGTCCTCGCCGCGCGCCCCCCGCCGCTGCGCGAGCGCTGCCCCGCGCTTCCATGGGACGTCGAGACCGTCTGCCACGCCGCGCTCGACCCCGATCCGGCGCGCCGCTACCCGACCGCCGCCGCCTTCGCGCGCGACCTCGCCCACCTCCTCGCGCTCGAGGCGATCGAGGCGCGCGCGCCGGGCCCCGCGCTGCGGCTGCGCCGCTTCGTGCAGCGCCACCCGACGGCCAGCACCGCGCTCGCGCTCGGCCTGCTCGCGCTCGCCCTCGGTCCGGCGGCCGGCTGGATCTGGAGCGAGCAGGCGCGGCGCGAGACCGAGCGGCAGCGCGGCGAGCTGCTGCGGCTCGCCGACGTGCGGCGCGTCGCCGACCTGCTGGCGCAAGAGGCGGAGCTCCACCCCGCGCTGCCGGAGCGGGTGGCGGCGCTCGACGACTGGCTCGCCCGCTCCGCCGCGCTGCTCGAGCGACGCGAGCTGCACGCGCAGACGCGCGCGCGCCTCGAGCGCGAGCTCGCCGAGCGGGACGCGCGGCCGGCCGGCGACGCAACGACGGCGGCGCCCGCGAACGCGCTGGCGGCGGAGCCGCTCGAGCTCGCGTGGCAGGCCGACGTGCTGCGGGGACTCGACCGCGCGCTCGAGGAGCTCGCGACGCTGCGGCCGCGCGTCGCGGAACGGCGCGACTTCGCGGCGAGCGTCGAGGAGCGCACCGTCGGCGGCAGCGCGGCGCAGAGCGCGTGGCGAGCGGCCGCCGCGGCCGTCGCCGCCGATCCGCGCTTCGACGGACTGCAGCTCGTTCCGCAGCTCGGCCTGCTGCCGATCGGCGCCGATCCCGCATCCGGCTTCCAGGAGTTCGCCCACCTGCAGAGTGGCGCGCCGCCGGAACGCGATCGCGCCAGCGGCGCGCTGCAGCTCGGCGAAGCGAGCGCGATCGTGCTGGTGCTGCTGCCGGGCGGCCGCGTGACGGTGGGATCGCGGAGCGAGGACGCCACCCACCCGCGCGGCTCGCCCCACGTCGATCCCTACCGCGAGTTCGGCACCGTCGACGACGAGGGGCCGCTGCAGGAGGTCGCGCTCGATCCGTGGTTCGTCGCGAAGCACGAGATGACGCAGGGGCAGTGGCTGCGCGCGACCGGCTCGAACCCGAGCGTCTACGCCGCCGGCAAGCCGGCGCGCGACGGCAAGGCGTACGACCTCACCCATCCGGTCGAGGCGGTGTCGTGGAACGACTGCGAGCGGGTGCTGCGGCAGCTCGGCCTCGCGCTGCCGACCGAGGCGCAGTGGGAGCAGGCGTGCCGCGCCGGCACCGCCTCGATCTGGTTCACCGGCGACGAGCGCGCGTCGCTGCGCGGCGCGGCCAACGTCGCCTCGCAGGAGCTGAAGAGCTCCGGCTTCACGAGCCTCGACGACTGGAGCGACGGCTACGGCGGCCACGCGCCGATCGGCCGCTTCGCCGCGAACGGCTTCGGGTTGCACGACACGCTCGGCAACGTGACGGAGTGGTGCCGCGACTGGTACGCGCGCTACGACGTCGCCCCCGCCGCGCCCGGCGACGGCCTGCGCGAGCCCGAGCGCGGCGCTCGCAACCTGAAGGTCCATCGCGGCGGCAGCTTCGAGCACAGCTCCCACTGGCTCTGCCGCTGCGCGGCGCGCTACCCCGACGCGCCCGATGCCCGCAGCGCCGGCAACGGCGTGCGAGCGGCGCGGCGCCTCGACGGGCGGTGACGCCGCGCGGCGCGCCGGCGACGCCGCGTCACTGGAAGTCGGCGGTGACCGTGCGGTCGCGATCGATCACCACCTCCGCGTAGCCGTCGCCGTTCTCGGCGAAGTCGACTCCCTCCCAGTGGCTGAAGAGCGAGGGGGTGAAGGCGAAGGCGTGCAGGTAGACGCGCGTGCCGGCCGGATAGTCCTCGACGCCGTCGCTGCCGAAGTCGATGCCGCCGTCCTCGCTGGTCACGACGCCGTCGCCGGGGCCCGACTTGCGCAGCGTCAGGCGGAAGGTCCCGCCGCCACCACCACCACCGCCACCCGCCCCGACGTCGAAGCCGAGCGCGCCCGTCGACACCATCCCCCACGCGTTGGTGATGCGGACGTGGACGACGTAGTGGCCGGCCGTCGCGAAGGTCGCATGGGCGCGAGCGATCGCGCCGGTCGCCAGCTCGAAGAGGCCGTCGTCGTCGAGGTCCCACTCGTACGAGGAGGCCGGGTAGGACGGCTGCTGCTCGCCCTCGACGTTCGGCACGTTCGCCTCGACGATCTCGACCGGCACGCCGACCGTTGGCGCCGCGCTCTTCAGCGAGAGCGACGCGATGCTCGGGAGGAGGTAGCACGCCGGCGCTGGCGTCGGATCGAAGCCCGAACCGCCGGCGACGTCGGTCCAAGCGAAGAGGCGCGCGCCGCTCGCGTCGAAGTCGAAGGCCGGGTCGCTCGCGCCGTGCTCGAGCGCGAACGGGAGGTCGCCGTAGCTCGCCCAGCTCCCGTCGGGCGCGCGCACCGCGTGGCGGATCGACTCACCCTCGAGCGCGACCAGCGCGACGGCGCCGTCGGGCCGCACGACGAGGTCGCGCGCCGGAGCGAGCAGCGGCACCGACTCCTCGACGAAGCCGCCGACGCCGGCGTGCCGCTCGACGCGCAGCTCGCCGAGTTCGCTCCACGCGATCGTCGCGCTGCCGGCGCCGTCGATCCCGATCGCGATCGGCGCGGCGGGGTCGGCCGTCGGGCGCGACTCGAAGTCGGTGAAGCCCGCCGCTGGCGTGAAGCGGACCAGCGCGAGCCCGTCGGCGCCGCCGCCGACGCGCGACCACGCGGCGATCGCGGAGCCGGCGGAGTTCTCCTCGACGCGCAGGTCGGCCACCTCGAAGGTCCCGGCATCGAGCTGCACCGACTCGGCCAGCGTCGTCCCGTCGGCGAAGTCGAGCGTCTCGACCAGCGTCTGGCCGGCCGTCGTCCGCCGCGCCCACAGCAGCCGCGGCGTGCCGCGCAACGCCACGCTGACCTGCGTGAACTCGGCGTCCGCGCCGCGCTCGACGACGATCGGCGTCGGCAGCCAGCTCCCGTCGGGCGACCGGATCTGCACGGCGAGGTCGTGGAGGTGGTCGAGGAAGGCGACGACGGCGAAGCCGCTCGCGTCGGCGGCGACGTCGAACTCGAAGCGGCCGATGCCGTCGGCGTCGAAGCGGCGCGCGAGATCGGGCGAGAGCACGACGCGCTGCGCCGGCAGCGCATCGAGGGCGCCCGACCAGCCGAGCAGCGTCGGCGCATCGAACGCGCGAGCGGTGGCCGCCGCGACGACCAGCAGTTCCCCGCTCGGCAGCCACGCGACCTTCGGCGGCGAGATGTGCTCGACCTTCGGCGCAGTGGCGTCGGTCACCTCGAGCCGGACGTGGGTCCCCTCGGTCGCCTTGCCGTTCGCGTCGCGATGCCACTCCTGGACGAGCACCGCCCCGCCCCGTTCATCGCCCGGCCAGGAGCCGAACGCCCGGACGCCGCGCCCGTTGCCGTCGAGCGCGACGGTCGGGGCCGAGGAGAAGGGGGAGGTGCGATCGTCCTGCCGCGACGGGGGAACGCAGGCGGCGGCGACCAGCAACGAGACCCAAGAGACGTGCCTGCAACGACCGCTCATCGCCCGACCTCCACGCGAGTCGCGCGATCGCGAACGCGATCCCGCTCCCGTGGAGAACGGCAGTCGCGCGCGAACGCAACAGCGGAAGTCGCGGGGGGAGCGGGCGCGCGGCTAGGCCGGCGATCGGGGCGGCGACGGCGGCGCCTGCGACGACGGGAGATCGAGCGGCGAGCACCGCTCCACCGCCGCGATCTGCCGCTCGTGCCACCGCCCCAAGAGCAGCTGCGCTGCCAGCGCGCCGACCAGCGCCAGGAACATGTCGGTCTGCGTGTCCCACGGATCGCCCTGGGTGCCGAGGAAGGCGTCGGCCGCGCTGCCGATCGCCAGCGCGGTCGCCCACTCGAGCAGCTCGTAGAGGGCGCTGAAGGCCAGCACGATCGAGGTCACGACGACCAGCAGCCAACCGCGGCCGCTCACGACGCGGCGACGCAGCAGCAGCTCGCGCATCAGCAGCGCTGGCACGAAGCCCTGCGCGAGGTGGCCGAGCCGGTCGTAGTGGTTGCGGGCGAGCCCGAACGCGTCGCGCACCCAGTTGCCGAGCGGCACTTCGGCGTAGGTCCAGTGCGCGCCGACCAGCAGCACCAGCGCGTGGAGGAAGAGGCAGCGCAGCACCAGCGGCGTGAGCGGGAAGCGGCGCTCCGTCACCGCCAGCAGCGGCGCGCCGATCAGCACCGGCGCCGCCTCGAGCCACCAGGTCGCGACCTCGCGCGGCCCGATGGCCGACCATGCCACCGCCAGCGCGGTGAGCAGCAGCACGACGATCGTCTCGCGACGCATGGGCACGCGCGGGGCTACTCGAGGTAGCCGAGTTCGCGCAGCCGCTTCAGCGTCTCGGGATCGGCGGCGAGGAGCTCCTTCTCGGTCAGGCTCTTCACGTCGACGCCCGCACGGCGCGCCTGGTTCTTCGCCCACCACTCGAGCACCCGCTCCTCGAGGCGCGCGACGCGCTCGGGCTCGGCGTCGGCGAGGTTCTTCTCCTCGCGGAAGTCGGTGTCGAGGCGGTAGAGCTCGTGGCGCGGGCGCGGCCGGTTCGCGGTCGGCTTCAGGTTCAGGATGTACTTCCAGGGCCCCTCGATGACGGAGAGGTGGTTGCCCTGGCCGGGGAAGAACTTCTCGTCGGGCATCTCGTGCAGCTCGGCGAAGACGGCGTGCGCGTCGCCCGCCTCGCCCTTCAGCAGCCCGGCGAAGCTCCGGCCCTGCAGCCCCTCGGGCGGCTCGATGCCGAGCAGCTCGAGCAGCGTCGGGTAGAGGTCGATCGACTGCACCGGCTCCTTCACGACCAGGCCGGCCGGCAGCAGTCCGGGCGCCACGAGGATCAGCGGCACGTGGAGCAGCTCGTTGTAGACGGTGTAGGCGTGGCTGGTGCCGCCGTTCTCCATGAACTCCTCGCCGTGGTCGGAGGTGACCACGAAGATCGCGTCCTCGAACTCGGGGCGCTTGCGCAGCGCGTCGTGGAGCGTGCCGATCTCGCGGTCGTTGGCGCGGATGTCGGCGTCGTAGAGCGCGAGCGCCGTCTCGATGAACGGCTCGACCTTCACCTTCGCGTTGTCGAAGTGCTCCTTCGTCGTGACGCTGCCGACCTTGCCCGGGTTCTTCTGCCGGATCTCGCGCAGCTGCTTCTCGTACTCCTTCTTCTTCGCCTCGGTGGTGAACTTGCGGAAGTCGGCCGGCGCCGGGTCGTACATCTCGTGCGGGTCGATCGAGTGGAGCCAGAGGAACCAGGGCGACTGCTTGTTGGCCTTCAAGAAGGGGAGCACCTTCTCGTTGATGGCGGCGCCGGAGCCGGTCGAGTGGCCGATCGAGTCGCCGCCCGGGATGATCTGCGTCGCCTCCATGAATTCGTCGAACCCCTGCTGGTAGTTCGACATGCGGCCCATCACCGGGTTGGTCGAGAAGGCGGCCGTGCGCCAGCCGCCGGCGCGCAGCGCCTCGGGCAGCGTGACGAACCGCTCGTCGAGCTGGTCGAAGAAGCGGTGCATGCCGGTGACGGTCGGGTAGCACGAGGTGAGGATCGAGGCGACCGCCGGCTTGGTCCACGGCGCCTGCGAGAAGCAGCGCTCGAACTTCACCCCCTTCTTGGCGAGCTCCTCGAGCTCCTTCGAGGTCTCGCGCTCGCAGCCGTACGCGGAGAGCCGATCGGCGCGGCAGGTGTCGATGACGTAGAGCACGAGGCTGCGCGGGCGGCCCGAGGACAGCGCGGGCGCCTGCGCGGGAGCGGCGGCGGGCGCCTGCGCCGGAGCTTGCGCGAGCAGCGGCGGCAGCGGCAGCACGGCGCCGATCGCCCAGGCAGCGGCGCGGAGGAGCTTCGTCTCGGCCATCGACCCCTTCCCCGAAGTGCTTCCCTGGCGGCGCGGCGGACGATAACGGCGCGCTAAGCTCCTCGCCCCTCGCGCTTCCGCCGCGGCGGCCGACTCGGTGCCGCCGCCTCGCCGGAGCGCCGACTTGGAGCCGCATCGATGGCCAGCACGAACAGCTTCTCCTCCCGCAGCGCGCTCAAGGTCGGCGCGAAGAGCTACGAGATCTGGCGCCTCGCCGCGCTCGCCCCGCACGGCGACGTCGGCCGCCTGCCGCTCTCGCTCAAGATCCTGCTCGAGAACCTGCTGCGCACCGAGGATGGCGTCGCGGTGACGAAGGGCGACGTGCTGGCGCTGCTCCACTGGAACGCCAAGGCGGAGCCCGACAAGGAGATCGCCTTCACGCCGGCGCGCGTGCTGATGCAGGACTTCACCGGCGTGCCGGCGATCGTCGACCTCGCCGCGATGCGCGAGGCGATCGTGAAGCTGAAGGGGCCGGCGGCGGCGGCCAAGGTGAACCCGCTCGCGCCGGCCGAGCTGGTGATCGACCACTCGGTGCAGGTCGACGACTACGGCAACCCCGAGGCGTTCACCGTGAACGCCGAGCTCGAGGCCAAGCGCAACGCCGAGCGCTACGTCTTCCTGCGCTGGGGCCAGAAGGGCTTCCGCAACTTCAAGGTGGTGCCGCCCGACACCGGCATCGTCCACCAGGTGAACCTCGAGTACCTCGCGCGCGTCGTCTTCGTGAACGACGCGGGCGCCGCCTATCCCGACACGCTGGTCGGCACCGACTCGCACACGACCATGATCAACGGCCTCGGCGTGGTCGGCTTCGGCGTCGGCGGCATCGAGGCGGAGGCGGCGCTGCTCGGCCAGCCGGTCTCGATGCTGATCCCCCACGTGGTCGGCTTCCGGCTGAAGGGGCGGCTGCGCGAGGGGGCGACCGCGACCGACCTCGTGCTGACCGCGACGCAGATGCTGCGCAAGAAGGGGGTGGTCGGGAAGTTCGTCGAGTTCTTCGGTGACGGCATCGCGGAGCTGTCGCTCGCCGATCGCGCGACGCTGGCCAACATGGCGCCCGAGTACGGCGCGACCATCGGCCTCTTCCCGATCGACGCGGAGACGCTGCGCTACCTGAAGCTCACCGGCCGCAGCGCCGAGCAGATCGCGTTGGTCGAGGCCTACGCGAAGGAGCAGGGGATGTGGTGGACGCCGGGCCAGCGCGAGCCCGACTTCTCCGACACCCTCGAGCTCGACCTCGCCACCGTCGAGCCGTGCCTCGCCGGCCCGAAGCGGCCGCAGGACCGCATCCTCCTCTCCGGCAGCAAGGCGGCCTTCGGCAAGGCGGTCGAGCAGATGGAGAGCGAGCGCGCGACGCGCTTGAAGTCGAAGGGGAAGAGCGACGCCGAGATCGCCGCGCTGCCGAAGTCGGCGCCGCTGGCGTTGGACGGCAAGACGCACGAGCTGAAGCACGGCTCGGTCGTGATCGCCGCGATCACGAGCTGCACCAACACCAGCAACCCGTCGGTGCTGGTCGCCGCGGGGCTGCTCGCCCGCAAGGCGCGCGCGAAGGGGCTCGCGAGCCAGCCGTGGGTGAAGACGAGCCTCGCGCCCGGCTCGCTCGTCGTCACCAACTACCTGAAGAAGGCGGGGCTGCTGGCCGACCTCGAGGCGCTCAAGTTCCACGTGGTCGGCTACGGCTGCACCACCTGCATCGGCAACTCGGGCCCGTTGAAGCCGGCGATCCACGAGACGGCGAAGAAGAACGACCTCGCGGTGGCGGCGGTGCTGTCGGGCAACCGCAACTTCGAGGGGCGCGTCCATCCGCTCGTGAAGATGAACTACCTCGCGAGCCCGCCGCTGGTGGTCGCCTACGCGCTGGCCGGCCGCGCCGACATCGACCTCGCGAACGAGCCGCTCGGCACCGGAAAGGACGGCAAGCCGGTCTTCTTGAAGGACGTCTGGCCGACCCAGAAGGAAGTGAACGACACCGTCGCGGCGTGCGTCGACGAGGCGATGTTCCGCTCGACCTACGCGAACGTCTTCGCCGGCGACGCGCGCTGGAACGCACTGCCGACGCCGCAGGGCGAGCTCTTCGCGTGGGACGCGAAGTCGACCTACGTGAAGCTGCCCCCCTACTTCGTCGACCTGCCGGGCGAGCCCGGCCCGGTGCGCGACATCGCCGGCGCGCGCTGCTTGGCAGTGCTCGGCGACTCGGTCACCACCGACCACATCTCGCCGGCGGGCGACATCCCGGCCGACAGCGCCGCGGGCAAGTACCTGCTCGAGCGCGGCGTGAGCAAGGAGGAGTTCAACAGCTACGGCGCGCGGCGCGGCAACCACGAAGTGATGATGCGCGGCACCTTCGCCAACGTCCGGCTGAAGAACCTGCTGGCGCCCGGCACCGAAGGCGGCGTGACGCTCCACCTCGGTTCGGGCCCCGCCGCGACCACGCCGCCCGGCACGCTGATGTCGATCTTCGACGCGTCGATGGAGTACCAGAAGGCGGGCGTGCCGCTCGCGATCCTGGCCGGCAAGGAGTACGGCTCCGGCTCGTCGCGCGACTGGGCGGCGAAGGGGCCGCGGCTGCTCGGCGTCAAGTTCGTCATCGCCGAGAGCTACGAGCGCATCCACCGCAGCAACCTGGTCGGCATGGGCGTGCTGCCGCTGCAGTACCTCGCCGGGCAGAACGCGCAGAGCCTCGGCCTCACCGGCCGCGAGGTCTACGCGGTGAGCGGACTCGGCGACGGCACGGCGAAGCGCGTGAAGGTGACCGCCACGCCCGAGAAGGGCGCGCCGATCACCTTCGAGGCGCAGGTGCGCATCGACACCCCGAAGGAGGTCGACTACTACCGCCACGGCGGGATCCTGCCCTACGTGCTGCGGCAGCTGTCGCGGTAGCGGAACGGAGCGCGCGGCGCCGCCCGACGGTGGGCGGCGCGGCGCTCAGCGAAGCGTGACGGTCACCGGCGACGAGCGCAGCGGCGCCCCGCGGCCGCTGCGCGCTTGGCCGTACCCCTCGAGGGTGAAGGTGAGGCCGCTCATGCCCGGCGGCACGCCGACGCTGAGCTGCAGCGCGCCCGCCGCGTCGAACGGCGCGAAGAGGAGCGGATCGAGCCGCGGCGCGCCGCTCACGTCGATCAGCAGCAGCAAGCCGAGCAGGCCGGGCGTGCCGCCGCGCAGGTCGGCCACCACGACGTCGCCGGGACGCGCCTCGAGCGGCGCCGCCTGCAGGCAGAGGTCGTTGCCGCCGAACAGGTAGGCGAGCCCCTCGCCGGCGTAGTTCGGCGAGGCGTTCGGCGCGCCGACCAGCAGGTCGGCGAAGCCGTCGCCGTCGAGATCGCCGACCGCCGCACTCGAGACGCCGAGCCCCTCGTCGAGCACGCTGAACTTCGCGCCATGGAAGCGGGCGAGCAGCCGCCCGTCGCGCCCCGCCCGGACGTCGAAGCGCGACGCCAGCGTCGAGCTGCTCGGCGCGTAGACGACGCCGACGGCGAGGTCGCCCTCCCCGTCGCCGTTCCAGTCGAAGCCGCGCGACACCGGGAGCATGCCGAGCATCTCGCCTTGGTGCTCGCCGTCGAGCTGGTAGAGCCGCGCGCCGGTGCGCCCCGAATGGACGTAGAGGCGCCCCTCGCGCTGGACGAGATCGTGCTCCGGCGCCGCCACCGCGAAGTCACCGCGCCCGTCGCCATCGACGTCGCCGAGCCCGCAGGCATCGAGGCCGAAACGATCGCCCGCGACCTCCCCCACCAGCGTGTAGAGCGCCGCGCCGCTCGCGCCCGAGCAGACGGTGACCGTCCCTTCGCCTTGCGGTCCGGCACCGCTGCCCGACGCCCCGAGCAGGTAGTCGACGATCGCGTCGCCATCGACATCGCCGAGCCCGCGGACCGTGCCGAGCTCCTCGCTGGCGCGCGCGCCGGTCACCTGCCGCAGCAGCGCACCCGTGCGACCCGAATGGAAGTAGATGCGCCCGGCGTCGAACTTCGGGCCGCTCGCGCGGTACGCCGGTGCGCCGATCGCGACATCGTCAGCGCCATCGCCGTCGAGATCGCCGACGATGCGAACCGAAGCGCCGAACGCGCTGAAGCGCTGCTCGCCGACCCACGCATGCAACAGCGCGCCGGTCGCCCCCGAGTAGGCCCACGCGGAGCCCTCCTCGGTCACGCCCGGACTCGGCAGGAACGGCGTGCCGACGACGTAGTCGCCGATGCCGTCGCCGTCGAGATCGCCGCCGCCGTCGATCTGGCGGCCGAAGCGACCGCGCGGCTCGCTGCCGACGTGGGTGCGCACGATCGCGCCCGTCGCACCGGAGAGGACGCGCACCGCGCCGGTCCGATCGGAGGCCCACGGGAAGCTGCCGTCGTCCTCCGCTTCCGAGGCGACCAGCAGGTCGGCGAAGCCGTCGCCGTCGACATCGCCGAGCGCGGCGACCTGCGAGCCGAAGTTGTCGCTGGTGCCGGCGAAACCGCGCTGCGACGAGAGTTCGAGCAGCGTCTGCTGCGCCGTCGCAACGGGTGGCACGAGGACCGTCGCGAGGAGCGCGGCGGCGAGCGGCGCGGCGAACCGTGGCGAGCGGCAGAGCGGCGACATGGCAGCTTCCTTCATGACCGAGACGGGCTCACGATCGGAAGGCCGCAGGTTGCCGCGCGCGGTGCGGCGCGCAAGAGCGCGGAGCGAGCGCCGCGGGGACGCCGCGACCGGCGTGCCGGACCGGATCGCCGCGTCGAGCTCGTCAATTCACAGTCACCGTCACCCGCGCCGAGTCCATCAAGGGGCCGCGGCCGGCGCGGTTCTGGCTGAAGCCCTGGAACGTGAAGTCGAGGCCGCTCGCCGACGGCGGCACCGTGGCCGAAAGCTGGAGCTCTCCGAAGGAATTGAACGGCGCCAGATGAAGCGGCTCGAAGAGTGGCGTGCCTGCCATATCGACCATCACCAGGAGGCCGAGCAGACCCGGCGGGCCGCTGCGAAGATCAGCGACAATCGTGTCGCCGACGGCGGCGTCGGTCGGCTCGATCTGAAGGAGGAGATCGTTGCCGCCAAATACGTAGACGCGCCCCTCACCTTGATAGTTGGCGGCATAGTTGATCGCGCCAACCGCAAGATCCTCGAATCCATCACCGTCGAGATCGCCGATCGGGTCGAGCGACGTCCCGAGCAGTTCGTTGAGACTCTTGTGAGAATCGCCACTGAAGCGATAGAGAAGTCGCCCATTGCTTCCTGAGTGAATGTAAACAACGGACTCAACCGTCGAACTCGTCGGCGAGTAAGTGGCGCCGATCACGATGTCATCGTAACCATCTCGATTGAAGTCGATCCGTCCTGAGACAGGCAAGATCCCCAACTGTTCACCTTTGTGATTACCGTCAATCGTGTAGAGAAGCTTTCCAGCGGCACCGGAGTAGACATAGATGCGCCCTTCAGAGTCGACAACATCGTAACCTTCGGCGCCAACCGCAAAGTCAGGAGCTCCATCGCCATCGACATCACCGAGCTGGCACACTCTTGCGCTGAAACGATCACCAGAATTCTCACCGAATCTCGTGTAGAGAAGTGCGCCAGTGCTACCAGAGTAGACCCAGATCTGTCCCTCTCCACTGGGAGGCGAGTTCGAACCATATGAACCGACGAGAAAGTCAGCGTGTCCGTCGAGGTCGATATCGCCAACTCCGCACGCCGTCCCAAGCCATTGCCGAGGACGCGTACCGGTGAACGTGTAGAGCGCAGATCCGGTTCGACCGGAGAAGATGTACACGCGACCGGCTTGCCCATTGAGAGCGCCCGCATCGAACTCTGGGGCACCCACTCCGATGTCATCGACGCCATCCGCATCGACATCGCCTAGCATCCGAACGCAGCTTCCGAATGAGTCAAAACGACGTTCACCTTGCCATGTAAAGAGCAACGCACCACTGACGCCTGAAAAGACGGACGCAGTACCTTCCTCTGTCGTTGATACATTCGGGAGTAGCGGAGATGCGACAACGTAGTCTGGCACGTTGTCACCGTCGAGGTCCGATCCACCAGTGACCTGCATACCGAGCCGCCCCCCCTTCTCGGGACCAAGGTGCTTGCGGAGGATCGCTCCCGTAGCGCCGGAGATAATTCGAACAGCCCCGAAGTAGTCATCCGTCCATGGAAAGACATCGCCGTCCTCACCAATCGCAGCAACCAGGAGATCACCTACACCATCTCCGTCAAGATCTCCAAGCCGCGTGATCGCGCTACCGAAGTAATCGCCTGTCCCTGCGAACCCGCGACTGGTGGAATACTCCGCCACCACCTGTTGCGCCACGGCACTGGGGGGCAGGAGGAAAGCGGCCAAGCAGAGCCGAACGGTGAGGATCACGCGGTCTTGAATGCCAGACTGCACGATTAGCTCCATGGGTTAGGGGGCTTCAACCCGATGGTGCCGTGGCGCCGGCTTGCGCGGGCCGGCGCCACGGCTCTCGGGACTGAAACGAACTACGGCGAGGTCACCGGCGGCAAGGTAAACCAGCACGCGAATGCATCGCCGGTACCCGTGCCCCCATTGAACGACGAATCGAACGGGCTCCCTGAGGTCGGGAACCCCGACGATGCCGTCCATCCGCCGAAGTAGGCCTCGATGCTGCCGTCGAGGACGACACCGCGCGCCTCGTCATCGTCATCGCCGCCGATGAACGTCGAATACTCGAGCTGGTTGGCGGGCGCGCGATTGTTCTTCCAGGTGAGCCGGGAGAGGAATGCGTCACGCGTGCCGCTGAGCCCGTTGTCGTAGACGCTTGAACCGCCCGACGCTGCGGTCGGATAGCCGCTCGACTCGGTCATCCCGACGATCAGATCGGATCGATCCTGTACCTGCGCGATCGAGTAAGCAATGTCATCAGACGATCCACCGATGAATGTCGAGTACAGGAGTTGAGCGGCGGACGTCGTTTGATCCGGATCCAACTTTACCAGGATCGCATCGAGCGCCCCGTTGTGCGAAGAATCGAAGGCGGTCGCCTCAGTCCCGCTTGTAGGGAAGCCGCTGCCTTCACTGTAGCCACAGAAATGAACGACCCCATCGTCGACCACCACCCCAAGTGCCACATCCTCCGCTTCGCCACCAACGAACGTCGCGTAACGCACCTGCGCGCTGCCCGACAAGCTCGGATTCAGGCGGAGGACGAAGCAGTCGTTCACCCCGTTGCTGTTGTGCGTCGCATCGTAGATTACCGATGCCGACCCCTTCGCATCCGTGTGGAAGCCCGCGCCGCTCGCACCAGACTCGGTTGCTCCCACGACGTAGACAAGCGAACCTTCGAGCGCGACACCGAAGGCCTCATCGTAGTCGCTGGCCGCGAAGCCGCCGTAGCCGTCACCGACGTACGTCCCGTACGTCAGGCTGCCCGACCCCGATGTAGTCGTGTCGAACTGCGCGACGAACGCGTCACCGTTGCCCTCGTAGTCCGTGTCGTAGCCGCTGGCCATCGGCAGGCCACTGCCTTCGACGTATCCGACGACCGTGATCTCCAAGGAAGAGTTGATCTTGATCGAGTTCGCCCGGCTCGTCCCGCTTGTCGAGCCGTAGTACGTGCCGTAGTCGAGCGCCGTGCCGGTGTTGTTGAGCAACAGAGCGAAGGCGTTGTCGACTGACGAGGTTGGAATCGACGTGGTGTGCCCGCCCGCCGTGGTCGGGAAGTTGGACGACGCCGTCTTGCCGCACACCGCGACCTTTCCGCCCGAGGTGAGGTCGAGGCTCAGGGCTTGGTCATCCCCGCTGCCACCAATGAGCGTCGACCAAGTCAGCTGCGAAGAGCCCGACTGGGCCGGATCGAGGCGTGTCACGAAAGCGTCCCACCCGCCGGCCTTCGACGACTGGAAGACGCCGGAGGTCACCGGGAACGGGGTCGAGGCCGTGCCGACCAGTTCCGTCGCGCCGACGACCGTGACTTTGCCGCTGAGGAAATCGACACCGTAGACGACGTCGTCATCATCCGAGCCGAGGAAGGTCGACCACGTCAGCCCGACGGTCGGGTCGACGATCAAGCGACTCGACACGTCGGGGTTCTCGATCTCAAAGCCGAAACTCGACTCCCCGATCTTGCGGAAACGGACATCCGCCGGCTTCTGCGCGCCTCCGTCCAGCTCGTACCACGAGCGCGGCGGCGACTGGCGGACGGCGCCGTCCGGCGTCGCCAGCACCAGCGTGCCGTCGGGCTCGATCTCGACCGAGTCGATGCCGCTGCACGCGATCGCGACTTCGTCGAGCTTCGCGCCCGGCTCGACGTGGAGGTCGTAGGCGAGCGCGCCTTCGCGATCGCTCACCAAGAGCGCGACGCCAGGCGCAACTTCGTCGTATCGCACCGCTTCGTAGAGCGGCACGTTGGTGTGCCACTGCGCGGGATCGTTACCGAGAAGATAGTGGTGGACACCTGGCAGTTTGCGTTCGCCCTCAGGCGCGTTGGGCGCCTCCTCGCCGGAGAAGAAGTCGAACGAGACGGCGCGCACTTTGTGCGTTCCGTCCGCGTCGGACGGGAGCCGCGCGGAGAGCGTCATCCCGCGCTCGGTGAACGCGGCCGCGAGCCCATGCCCGCGCGCGCCATACTTCACCTCTTCCGGCCATTGCCCGTCGTTGCGAGTGAAGACGAACGGCATTTCGCCGAGCTGTCTCGACACTTCCTCGCGCGAGCGCAACGCGGCCAGTTCCTCGCGCAGCACGTCCTCGTCCGGCGCGAACGCGCTACTCGACGTGACCGGGTCGGCGCCGCTCGCCACGTCAACTGCGCCCCCCCTCTTCAAGACGCGTTCCGACGCGCCGTGAAGGATCAGCAGCGCCGTCGCCACCGACCCTCCCATGCACGCCGCCACCTCGATCCACCGGACACCCCTCCCCTGGAGCGAACCCCTCGCTGCTCGTGACCTGGGCATGTTGAACTCCACTTCACCGCGAACTGCATCGTGACCTCGTGCCGTTTGACGCGATGGTCACGACCCTTACACCCGATGGAAGTGACATCTGCCGTCTGGACCTGCGTGCGGCGATGAAATGCAACTCGCTGGCGTGGCCCATGGCCCACAACCGCTGCTGCAACCCGCTGGAAGGGGAACTGCGCATCGCTCACGGTCCGGGCAGGAACCAAGATGAGGCGCCGGCGAAGAGCAAGTCGCTCAATCCACGGCGTGCCTTGATGTAGCGCGGCCGCTCAACTCGTCAAGAGGCTCCACACGGAGCGACGATGCGAGTCCGTGAACTACGCGGTCGGTTGACGTTCGCGACGATGACGCGGCGGCTGCGGAGTCAGCCCGGGCGCGCTCACTCCGAACGGGCTGTCGCAGCCCATCCCGATCGATGGCTGCCCGGCGGGCCGCGTCACTTGCTGAAGGCCTCAGAACCGCCCTACGGACCTTCCCTACGCGTACCGCCGCAGCACGTCCGCGAGCTCCTTGCCGACCTTCTCGACCACTTCGTCGAGCTCGGCGGGGACGAGGCCGAGGCGCTCGAGCGCGATCGGGTCGGGCTCGACGTCGGCTTCGAAGCCGAGCACGCCGACGGTGGCCGCTTCGGCGCGGTGGCCGACGATGTCGGCGACGTGGACCGCGCTGGCCAGCAGCTCGTCGGTCTCGGTCGGCGTGTGGTGGTACTGGACGGCGAGGCGCAGCCGCTCGGGCAGCTTCCAGTGGGCGACGACGGCAGCGCCGATCTCCGCGTGCTCGATGCCGAGCAGCTCGAGCTCGGCCAAGCGCAGCGGCGTGCCCGCCTTCTGCGCCTCGACCAGGCCGGCGACGCGCTCCTGATCGAGGAAGCGCGCCAGCACCAGCTTGCCGATGTCGTGCATCAGCGCGGCGGTGAACGCCTCGGGCGGGATCTTGCCGCGCTTCTTGTTGGAGAGCAGCTGCGCCGCCAGCGCGCAAGCGACCGAGTGCGACCAGAGCTGGCCGTCGGTGAGTCCGTATTGCGGCAGCGCCTTGGTGAGGCGCTTCCTCACTCCGACGCTCATCGCGACCTGCACCACCGACTGCGCGCCGAGCCGCATCACCGCGTCGCGCACGGTCGCGATCTCGCTGCCGCGCGAGAGGAGCGCCGAGTTGGCCAGCGCCAGGATCCGTGGCGTCAGCGCCTGGTCGAGCGCGATGGTCTCCTCGACCTCGCGCAGCTCCCAGTCGCTCCGCGCGAGCAGCGACGCGAGCCTCCCGGCAGTGGCCGGCAACGGCTCGAGCGATTCGATCGCCTTCGCGATCCCGTGATGGTGGAGCAGCATCGACCTCTCCGCAGGCTTCTTGTGGGGGAGACATCGACACCGCAGCGGTCCGGCTTGAGGGGGCGGAGCGGCGCGGGCGTAGGTGGAATCCCGTAGGCCGGCCGGCGCCGCGACCCGCTTCCCTGCCCCTCGGCGCCAGGGGTGACCGCGCAGCCCCCTTCGGCAGCGCGACGCGCCGGGTCCGTCCAGAAGAGTCGCCGCCAACCGCTCTCCACTCGAGAGCGGGGGAGCGTCTCCCCCAACCACCCGACCCATGAGCGTCCCTCGACCGCGCCATCGCGCGTCGGTCCAGGAGCGCCCGAGGAGGAGCCTGCGATGAAGACCATCCTGCGCACCGGAACGATGTTCGTGATGCTGGCCGCCAGCGCGTTCGCCTCGAAGTGGACGCCCACGGGCGGGGAGACGAAGAACCCGGCACCCGAAGGGAAGTACGTCGGCTCGGTGAGCCGCACCTCCAAGGGAGGGGTGACGACTTGGAAGATCACCACGGACAAGGGAGTGCTCGAAGTCGACAGCGGCGACAGTGACCTCAGCGATGCCGAGCAGGAGACGCTCGACCTGGCCGTGGCGCAGAACGACAAGGACAACACGGTCGAGATCGACAAGCACGGCGACGTGAACAGCGTCTCGACCGGCTGACCCGCAGCGTCCTCGACCACCGTCCGCGGCGCGGCACGGGACCGATCCGTGCCGCGCCCGCTGCAGGAGCCGATCGATGACCCGTCAGCGCCACTCGGAACGAATCCGATCGAGTTCGCCTCGGGACGAACGGGGAGCGCTCCTCCCCGCATCGCCGTGCGCCACAGCGCGCGAGCGCGGACGAGCGACGGTGGTAGCGGCGATCGGCGGCCTCGCCGTCGGCGCGCTCGCGACGGCGCTCCTCGGATTCGCGAGCCGCCCCCCTCGCGTCACCGTAGCCCCCGCGGCGACGTTCGGACGAGCGGAACTCCTCGCCGCGCTGGCGCCGCTCGAAGCGCGGCTCACCGAGCTGGCCGATCGGCCAGTGGTGGCGACGGCGGAGCGGATCGCGACGCCGGTCGGCCCCGCCGAGTGGCCTGCGTCGGTCGAGGCGACGCTCGCGCAACTCTCGGCGCAAGTCGCGGCGCTCACCACGCGCCTCGACGCCTCGCTGCTTGGCGCCGGGAGCGAGGAGTCGCTCGAACGGCAGCTGCGCGGCGCTGCCCCCGGCAGGAACCTCCCCGCCCTCGAACGCGCCTGGGAGGAGCTCGACCGCGACGCGAAGGCCGCGACCGCGAGCTACGCGCTGCTCGGCCCCCGGACGCTCGTCGAGCGCTTCGGCGCCCCGGATGAAGTGAGCGCCAACGGCGGCAAGACGTGGTGGTACTGGCGCCTCGACGCGGAGCGGGCGCTCGGGATCGCCTTCGCGAGCGGCCTCGTCTGCGACATGGGCACGTCGTAGCCCGCACGGCCGCCGACGGCGCTGCCGCGCGCGCGTCGCTCACCCGCCGCCGGCCCCCTCGACGATGCCGCCGTCGCACATCGGCCGCGGGTCGAGCAGCTTGTCGAGCTCGGCGGCGGTGAGCTTCGTCTCCTCGAGCGCGACGTCCTTCAGCCGCCGTCCCTCGGCGTAGGCCCGCTTGGCGATCTTCGCGGCGAGGTCGTAGCCGATCACCGGGTTCAGCGCGGTGACGAGGATCGGGTTCTTGTCGACCAGCTCGGTGATGCGCGCGCCGTTCACGGTGAAGCCGGCGATCGCCTTGTCGGCCAGCACGCGGCAGGCGGCCGCCAGCAGCCGCACGCTCTCCAGCACGTTGCGCGCGAGCAGCGGCAGCATCACGTTCAGCTCGAAGACGCCCGACTGCCCGCCGAGCGTGATCGCGGCGTCGTTGCCGATCACCTGCGCGCAGACCATCAGCGCCGCCTCCGGGATCACCGGGTTCACCTTGCCCGGCATGATGCTCGAGCCCGGCTGCAGCGCCGGCAGCGCGATCTCGCCCAAGCCGGCGATCGGCCCGCTGTTCATCCAGCGCAGGTCGTTGCTGATCTTGATGACCGCCGCCGCGGTCGCCTTCAACTGCCCCGACAGCTCGACGATCGAGTCCTGCGCCGCGAGGCTCGTGAAGAGGTTGCGGCTCTTCGCGAACGGGATCGCGGTCACCGCGGCGACGCGCGCCGCGAAGCGCGCGGCGAACTCGGGGTGGGCGTTGACGCCGGTGCCGACGGCGGTGCCGCCCTGCGCCAGCTCGTGGACGCGCGGCAGCGTGGCCTGGATCCGCTCGATCGAGAGCTGCACCTGGTGCGCCCAGCCGGAGAGCTGCTGCTCGAGGCGCAGCGGCATCGCGTCCATCAAGTGGGTGCGGCCGGTCTTGACGATCGCGCCGTCCTTGGCGGCCTTCGCTTCGATCGTGGCCTTCAGGTGGAGCAGCGCCGGGATCAGCTGCTCGTGCGTCTCGAGCGCGGCGGAGAGGTGGAGCGCGGTCGGGATCGAGTCGTTGCTCGACTGCCCGAGGTTCACGTCGTTGTTCGGGTGGACCTTCTTGCCGAGCCGCTTGCTGGCGAGCGCCGCGATCACCTCGTTGGCGTTCATGTTGGTCGAGGTGCCCGACCCGGTCTGGAACACGTCGATCGGGAACTGCGCGTCGTGGTCGCCCGCCTCGACCTCCTTGGCGGCGGCGGCGATCGCGTCGGCGACGTCGGCCGGCAGTAGCTTCAGGTCGCGGTTCACCTCGGAGGCGATGCGCTTCACCAGGCCCAGAGCGCGCAGGAAGGCGCGCGGCATGCGCTGGCCGCTGATCGGGAAGTTGTCGACCGCGCGCTGCGTCTGCGCGCCCCACAGCGCGTCCGCCGGCACGCGGACCTCGCCCATGCTGTCCTTCTCGACCCGATGCATCTGCGCCATGACCGCGGTTCCTCGCCCTGCGCGGGCGTCGCGTGTCGAGGCCCGATCGGAGGGACCGCGGATCGTAGCGGGCGGCGCGCGAGCGTCGACGGCGCGCCGGCGGCGCTCGGCGCGGCGCGAGCGATCGGCGCGACGGAAGAGTTCAACGCCGCGGCAGCGCCTGCAGCAATCCGTCGAGCGCCGGGTCGTCGGGCAGCGCGCGCGCCTGCATCGCGTGGTCGCCGCCCGGCTCGTCGATCCAGCACTCGCCCGTCCAGAACCAGGTCGCATTGAAGAGGAGCACGTCGCCCACGGCGGCGAGCGCGTAGACCGGGGTCACCACCCCGGTGACGAGGAAGAGCCCCTCCTGCGCCCAGTCGTTCTCCCACTGCTGGTTCCAGTGCCAGAGGCGACGCGTCGCGGCGAACGGGCCGTAGCAAGCGGGAGTCGCGCCGAGCGCCAGCAAGCCGAGCAGGAGCGCGGCGCGGCGCGCCAGGGACGATGCGGGACGCGGAAGGTGCATGGCGAGCTCCTCGCGAAGCAGAGCCGGCGGGCCGCGCCGTGAGACGCGACCCGCCGGTGCTGAATTCAGTCGCAGGACAGAGCTGAGGTCAGCTCCACGCGGCCGCCGCAGACCGGCGACCGCCACATCTCAGCGCGCGGCGACGAGGGCGACCTCGCCCGTCGCGCTGGTGGCCGCCGCGGCGACCTCGTTGCCGGCCGCATCGTGCAGGACCGTGCCCGCGTCGGTGCGATCGAGGGTGTAGGTGCCGATGACGTTGCCGCCCTCGAGGATCTCGACCTTGATCGAGTTCTCGGCGACCTTCTCCATGCGGAGGTCGTGGCGGTCATCGATCTTGCTGACGACCGAGGTCATCGGGTTGCTGCCCGACCAGAACTCGATCGAGTTGATGATGAGGCCGTCGATCCAGACGCAGATGCCGTAGACCGGCAGCAGCACGCCGGTGAGGAGGAAGACCACCTCATTGCCCCACTTCGAGCCCCAGCCTTCGGTGCCGCAGACCTGGCCGTTCCAGGTGTGGAGCTTCTTGGTCAGCGCGAAGCTGCCGTAGCAGCCCGTCGACAGAACCGCCGCCGCGAGAGCCAAGCCCCACTTCGACGAAATCCGCATGCCGATCCTCCTCGTCTGGGATGAACCGCGACCCGCACGACGTGGCGAGCGCCACTTCGCGCGACCGCGAGAAGCACTGGGGCGAGGCCCTTCCCCGACCCCTACCGATGGCGCGGGATGGTAGCACCGCGGCCAGCGCTCCCCAACGATGCCGACGGCGCAGCCGTGCGCGCTTGGCAGCCGCCGCTCGACCGTCCCACCCGCCGCCGCTCCGCGCTGCGGCTCGATCGAGGACGAAGGAGCGCCCGCCCCCGATCGCTTGGATCGAGGACGGGCGCTCGACGAATCGACTGCTTTGCGTGTGCTCGACCGCGGCTCAGTTGCCGTAGACGTGCACGGTGAAGGTCTGCCAGATCCCGAGGATGTTCATCACCTCGTAATCGGCGTAGGCGACCGAGGTCATCCCCGCCGACGATGCGATCTGGCCGATCGCCGCGTCGTCCCACGAGAACGACCACTGGCCGGCGATCGGGACGTTGAGGAACTTGGTCTGCGAGCTCGACGTCTTCATCGTCGCCGCTCCGGCTGCGTTGCCATCGTAGTTCGCCGTGAGCGGCGCCTTGACGTGCGCGAAGATCGCGCCGCCCGGCGGGTTCACGGGGGCCTTATGGCTGGTCAGTCCGCAAGCCGTGACGGTCGAGACGAGCGCGAGCGCGCCGACACCACGAAGGGCGCGTTGCACCGCACTCATTGCATCACTCACCATGCGCCCGGGTCGTGAACTTCGAGTAGATGCCGAGGATGTTGAAGAACTCGTAGTCGAGGTGGTTGATCTTGGTGAGACCGCCGTTCGCCGCCGCCGCGGTCGCGCTGCAGTCGCCCATCGCGACCAGGCCGAGGTAGGACTCGGACGAAGCGGAGCCCGTCTTGGCGCCCGGCATCGTCGCGTTGGCGTCGGTGTCGATCGGGGCCGAGATCTTCGAATAGACCCAGCCGCCCGGCGGGACGACCGGCGCGCTGTAGAAGCCGGCGCAACCGCCGAGAGCCGCCAGCGGGAGCAGGAACGCGAAGCGCTTCGACATCGGACTGTCCTCCTCGATTGAAGCTCGCCATGGCCGCGCAGCGGACGCCGACCAGCGACTAGCGAGCAAGCCGCGAGCGTAGTGGCACCTGGAAGCGCGTTCAAGCGGCGCGAAGCCGCGGCGAGCACGGCAGAGCGGGGACGTTCGCGCGATCAGCGCCGGCGGATCGCGACGAAGTCGGCGAAGCGCGTGCGCGCATCGGCGCTGGTGAAGAGGCCGACGCGGCCGGGCCCTTCGAACGCCGTCGACTCCGCTTCCAGCACCAGTTGCCCATCGAGCGTCGCGCGCGCCTCGTCGCCCGACACGTCGACCCGCAGCACGCGCCAGCCGGTGCCCGACTCGATGGTCGCCGATGCGATCTCATCGCGCTGCCCGTCCGCGCACTGACCGAAGCGGATCCGTGCCGCCAGCAGATCGACCTCGACCCACGCGAAGCGCGACCCGTCGCCGATCGCCCACGCGATCCCGCCGCCGCGCGCCAGCGAGCCGCCCTGCGCCTCGAGGCGCACCTCGAGCGCCCCCTCCTCGAACGGCTCCGCGCCGACGAGGCAGAGGTTCACGCCTCCCGCCGGAGCGCCGCCGAGCTGCTCGAGCGCCGGCATGCCGGCCGCCAGCCCGATCGCCTCGCCGACGCGCCACTCGCCGCTCACCACCTCGATCGCGGCGGGCGTCGCGCCGGCCGGCCCCGCGAAGAACTCGCGCGAGATGCGCCAGCCGACGCAGGCCGGAGCCAGCAGCGCGACGCCGAGCGCCAGCGCAACACCCACCAATCGACGCGGCGGCGCCATCCCGTTCATCCCTTCGCGAGCTTCTGCACCTCGGCGGTGACGAGGTCGCCGATCTCGTCGGTCTTGTGGTCGCCGGCGTTCAAGCTCCGGATGCGCCCGCTGGTCAGCAGCGCCGCGATCGCCTGATCGACCTTCGCCGCCGCCTCCTTCTCGCCGAGGTAGTCGAGCATCATCCCGCCCGCGTTGATGGCGGCGAGCGGGTTGGCGACGTTCTTGCCGCGGTACTTCGGCGCCGAGCCGTGGATCGGCTCGAACATCGAGGTCTTGCCGGGATGGAGGTTTCCCGACGCGGCGATGCCAAGCCCGCCCTGCACCATCGCGCCGAGGTCGGTGAAGATGTCGCCGAAGATGTTCGGCATCACCGCGCAGTCGAACGACTCGGGGTTCTTCACCAGCCACATGCACGCTGCATCGATGTAGGCGTGGTCGGTGGCGACGCCCGGATACTCCTTCGCCACCTCGGCGAAGGTGCGCGTCCAGATGTCCTGCGGGCGCACGGCGTTGGCCTTGTCGACCAGCGTCAGCTTCTTGCGCGGCCGGTTCTTCGCCAGCTCGAAGGCGTAGCGGATCACCCGCTCGCACCCCTTGCGCGTGTAGAGCATGGTGGCGATCGCCACCTCGTCCTGCGTCCCCTGCTTGAAGATGCCGCCGATGCCGGTGTAGGCGTCCTCGGTGTTCTCGCGCACGACGACCATGTCGACGTCGGCCGGCTTCTTGTCCTTCAACGGGCAGAAGCGCTCGTCGTAGAGCTTGATCGGCCGCAGGTTCACGTAGAGGTCGAGCTTGAAGCGCAGCCCGGCGATGACGGCGCGCTCGAGCATCCCGACCTCGAGGCGCGGGTCGCCGATCGCGCCGAGGTAGACGGCCGCGTGCTGGCGGTACTCGTCGAAGGCGGAGTCGGGGTGGGCGACGCCGGTCTTCAGGAAGTGGTCGGCGCTCCACGGATAGCGGGTGAGCTTCAGCTTGAAGCCGTAGATGTCGGCGAGCGCGCCGACCACCTTCAGCCCCTCGCGGATCACCTCTTCGCCGATCCCGTCGCCCGGGATCACCGCAATCGCATGTTCACGCGCCACGTTCGTCTCGCTCCGTTTCCGCCGGCCGGGAGGCCGTGCTCACTGGATGTTCTCGATCAGCAGCGCGATGCCCTGACCGCCGCCGATGCACGCCGACGCGATGCCGTAGCGCTTGCCGGTGCGCCGCAGCTGGTGCAGCAGCGTCAGCACCAGTCGCGTGCCGGTCGCGCCGAGCGGATGGCCGAGCGCGATGGCGCCGCCGTTCACGTTGCACTTGGCGCGATCGAGCCCGAGGTCCTTCTCGACCGCGAGGTACTGCGCGGAGAAGGCCTCGTTGATCTCGAAGAGGTCGATCTGCGCCAGGTCGAGCCCCGCCTTCTTCAGCACGTCGCGGATCGCCGGCGCTGGGCCGATGCCCATGATCTCGGGCGGCACGCCCACCACCGACCACTCGACGATGCGCCCCATCGGCTTCAAGCCGTTGCGCTTCGCCGCGTCGGCCGTGGCGAGGATCACCGCCGCGGCGCCGTCGACGATGCCGCTCGCGTTGCCGGCGGTCACCGTGCCGTCCTTGCCGAACGCCGGCCGCAGCGCCGCCAAGCCGGCGAGCGTCGTCTCCGGCTTGATGTGGTCGTCCTGGTCGATCGCGACCTTCTGGCCGCGCTTCTCCACGACGACCGGCACGATCTCCTCGGCGAAGAGCTTCTTCTCGACCGCTTCCGCGCCGAGCTGGTGGCTGCGCAGCGCGTACTCGTCCTGCGCCTCGCGGGTGATGCCCATCTTCTTCGCGAGGTTCTCGGCAGTCTGCGCCATGTAGAAGCCGCAGAAGCCGTCCATCAGCGAGGAGAACAGGCTGTCCTCGAGGGTCGGCTGCTGGCCGAGCCGGAAGCCGTCGCGCGCGCCGCGCAGCACGTAGGGCGCCTGCGACATGTTCTCCATGCCGCCCGCGGCGATCATCGACCCCTCGCCGAGCAGCAGGTGCTGCGCGCCGCTGATGATCGACTGGATCCCCGAGCCGCACAGCCGGTTCACGGTCAGCGCCGGCTTCTCGATCGGCACGCCCGCCTTCAACGCGACGTGGCGCGCGCCGTAGATGGCGTCGTTGGCCGTCTGCGCCGCATTGCCGACGATCGTGTGGTCGATCTGCGCCGGGATCACGCCGGTCTTCTGGAACGCGCCCTTCAGCGCGATCGCGGCCAGGTCGACGGCGGTGAACTCCTTCAGCTTCCCGTAGCCCGGGGTGCCCGAGTACTCGGCCATCGCCGTGCGGGCGCCGCCGAGGAGGACGATGTCGCGCTTGTCGTGACGCTGGTCCATGGTCGCGCTCTCCTCACTCGCCCTTGAACTGCGCGGGACGCTTCTCGAGGAATGCCGCCATCCCCTCGCGCATGTCGCTGGTGGTGCAGAGCAGCCCGAAGAGGTTGCTCTCCGCGTTCAGCCCCTCGTCGAGCGGCATGTCCATCCCGCGGTAGCAGACCTCGAGCGCGAAGCGGACGGCGACCGGCCCACGCTCGAGGATCTTGTCGAGGATCGCGCGCGTCTTCGGGAGCAGCTCGGCCGGCTCGAAGACGTGGTTCACGAGGCCGATGCGGTGCGCCTCGTCGGCGCCGATCGGCTCGCCCGTCAAGATGAGTTCGGTCGCGCGGCCGATGCCGACCAGCCGCGGCAGCCGCTGGGTCCCGCCGTAGCCCGGGATGACGCCGAGCTTCACCTCGGGCAGCCCGAGCAGCGCGTTCTTCGACGCGGTGCGGAAGGTGCAGGCCGAGGCGAGCTCGAGGCCGCCGCCGAGGCAGAAGCCGTTGATGGCGGCGATGACCGGCTTGCCGAGCCGCTCGATGAAGGAGAAGAGCTCCTGCCCGACCCGCGCGATGTGCTTCGCGGAGAGCGGCGTGTTCTCCTTCAGCTCGCGGATGTCGGCGCCCGCGACGAACGCCTTCGGGCCGGCGCCGGTGACCAGCACGCCGCGCACGGTCGGGTCGGCCTGCGCGGCGGTGAAGGCGGCGCGCAGCTCGCCGAGCGTCTGCTTGTTCAGCGCGTTCAGCGCCTTCTCGCGGTTGACGGTCACGGTCAGCACCGCGCCGCTCTGCTCGACCAACAGGTTCTCGTAGGTGGCCATCGTCTCGCTCCGGTCGAATCCGGGTCCGTGCTGCCGCGCCCTTCCGTGGGCGAGGAAGCGAAAGCCCGCGCGACCGGCGGCCGCACGGGCTTCGATCATCTCACTCGGTCGTCTCGTTGCGCCTCACGGTCCGCCGTCCGTCCCGGCCGCAGCCGGCGCGAGCGGGCGGATCCGCTGGATCGTGACGCGCTGCTTCGGCTTGCTCGGCCCGGCGTCGGGGCCGCCCGGCACCAGCGCGCACGGCACCTCGGCGATCGCGTCGAGCACCTCGAGCCCCTTCGCGATCCGGCCGAACGCGGCGTAGTTGCCGTCGAGCGCCGGCTGGTCGCGATGGCAGAGGAAGAACTGGCAGCTGCCCGAGTGCGGGTCGGCCTTGTGCGCCATCGAGAGCGTGCCGCGCAGGTGGCGCGGGAAGCCGTCGCCGCGCCCCGCCTCGAGGCGCAGCTGGCGCGGGCCGTCGCCGCTGCCGTCGCCGTTGGGGCAGCCGCCCTGCACCATGAAGTTCTTCACGACGCGATGGAACGACTGGCCGTCGTAGAAGCCCGCTTCCGCGAGGTCGAGGAAGTTGGCGACCGTCGCCGGCGCCTGCGCGAAGAAGAGCTCGAGGTCGATCACGCCGAGGTCGCACTCGAGGCGCGCCCCGTAGCCGCTCCAGTCGCGCCGCACTTCCAGCGCGAGCGGCGCCGCCGCGACCCCCGCCACCGTCCAGTCGAGCTGCAGCGTGCCGGGCGCCGCGCAGAGGTCGGGGAAGAGCGGCGCCACGTCGACCAGCGCCGACAGCGACGCCCCCGCCGGCAGCAGCAGCGGTTGCTGCGCGCCGCTCGGCGCGTTGCGCTCCGAGGCGGTGCGGACCGTGCCGTCGGCGCCGCGCGCCGTGAGGCCGGCCCCGAAGAGCAGCGCGTTGTGCAGCGCGAGCGAGGCGCGCCCGCGGTTCTCGACGGCGACGCGCACCCGCAACGGCTTCCCCGCCACGCAGAGGCGCTCCTCGAGCGCCAGCGTCACCGCGACCGGCGACTCGTCCGCCGGCGCTGCCGACGGAGCGGTTCCGGCCGAGAGCGCGAGGGCGGCGGCAGCAGCGGCGAGCGCGGTGCGCATCACGACGCGACTCCTTCGCGAGCCGTTCGGCTCACCCCTTCACCTTGTCGCCTTCCCACTCGTAGAAGCCCTTGCCGCTCTTGCGGCCGAGCTTGCCCTCCTTGACCATCTGCTTCAGCAGGGCCGAGGGCTTGAAGAGCGGGTCGTTCGGGAAGCGGGCGTGCCACCCCTCGAGGATCGAGAGGGTGGTGTCGAGGCCGACGTAGTCGAGCAGCTTGATCGGCCCCATCGGGTGGCCGCAGCCGAGCTCCATGCCGGTGTCGATGTCGCGGAAGGTCGCGTCGCCGCGCTCGACCATCAGCACCGCCTCGTGGAGCAGCGGCACCAGCAGGCGGTTCACCACGAAGCCGGGCGTGTCCTTGGCGAGGATCGGCGACTTGCCGACCTTCGCGCCGAACGCCCGCGTCGACTCGACCACGTCGGGCAGCGACTTCGCGCCGCGGATCACCTCGACCAGCTTCATCAGCTGCACCGGGTTGAAGAAGTGCAGGCCGACGAACCGCTCGGGGCGGCCGCTCGCGTCGGCCATCTCGCCGATCGGGAACGACGAGGTGTTGGAGGCGAAGATCGTCTCCTTCTTGCAGAGCTTCCCGAGCTCCGCGAAGAGCTTCTTCTTGGCGTCGAGGTTCTCGACGATCACCTCGACGACGAGGTCGCACTCCTTCAGGTCGGCGAGCTGCGTGGTCGACTTCAGGCGCGCCTTGGTCGCCTCGGCGGCGTCGGCCGGGAGCTTGCCCTTCTCGACCAGCTTCGCGAGCGAGCCGTGGATGCGCGCGAACCCCTTCTGCGCCAGCTCCGCGGTCACTTCGTGGACGACCACGTGGCAGCCCGCCATCGCCGCGACTTGCGCGATGCCGGAGCCCATGAGACCGCAGCCGACGACGCCGACCTTCTGGATGTCCACGGACGACTCCTCGACGAGCCGCGCTCCGCTCCCGGGGCGCGAAAAGGGGCCGGGATCATGCCAGAGGCCGGACGAGCAGGGAAGGCGCCGGAACGCCGCGCGGCGAGCGGACGCGAGCGGTGGCGGCCTCGCGAGCGCCCGTCGTGCGGCAGCGCGGCCTACCCCCCGCCGCCGAGACGGAACGGCTTCACCGCGACCGGCTCGAGCGCCCCGCCCTCGACGAGGCGGTAGACGGCGTCCATCGCCGGGCCGGGCAGCTCCTGCACCGTCCCCGAGCCGGGCCAGCGCACGTGGATCGCCGTGATGGCCGTCGCGTCGCCGAGCCCGATCTCCTGCTGCAGCGAGCTGCTCCCGAAACTGCCGCCGGTACCGACCGTGCGGTGCAGCGAGCGCGGCCCCGAAGGAGTGGCGAGATCGACCCGCACGCGCGCTCCGATCGCCGCGCGGTTCGCCTTCACGCCCTCGAGGCGCAGGGTGATGAAGCGGCGGCCGGTGGTCGGGTTCTCGAACAGAACCGCTGGATAGAAGTCGCTCGACACGAAACCGCCGAGCTCCTCGTAGAGGTCCTCGTCGCCGTCGTGGTCGAGGTCGCCGAACGCGACGCCATGCCCCTTCTGCAGGTGGCCGAGCCCGGCCGTCGTCGTCACCTCCTGGAAGACGACGCCGCGATCGTTGCGCAGCGCCACGTTGGGCAGCAGCGCGCCGAGGTCGGGGCCGCCATTGCCGAGGTAGAGGTCGAGCCAGCCGTCGGCGTCGAGGTCGCCGAAGTTCGAGCCCATCGTCAGCGCCGCGCGGTCGACCCGCACCGCCGCGGAGACGTCCTCGAAGCGCAGGCCACCGAGGTTGCGGTAGAGCTTCGGCATCTCGAGTCCCTCGACCGCACGTCCGCACATGAAGGTGCCGACCGTGTCGTAGGTTCCGCCGTTGAACCCCGCGTTGGTCGCGACGAAGAGGTCCTCACGCCCGTCGTTGTCGTAGTCGAAGAACCAGCACGGGAAGCTCATCTCGGGCCCGATCGTGCCAGCCGAGCGGGTGATGTCGACGAAGCGGAAGCCCGGCGAGCCGGGCGTCGGGTCGGGTCGATTGTGCAGCAGCACGTCGGTGCCGGCGCGGCAGGAGAGGAACAACTCCGGCCGGCCATCGTCGTCGACGTCGGCCGCAGCGATCCCCTTCACCATCGCGCAGTGGGCGGCGCCGACCTCGGCCGCGATCTCGCGAAAGGTCCCGTCGCGCTGGTTCCAGTAGAGCTCGCACGGGTGGTTGCGCCCGCCGCGCGACGACTCGTTGCCGATGGCGAGGTCGAGCCAGCCGTCGCCGTCGAAGTCGGCGAAGACCGCCGCCTGCGTCGGATGCCAGCTCAGCACGCCGGCCGCCTCGGTGACATCCTCGAAGGTGCCGTCGCCGCGGTTGCGCAGCAGCGAGTTGGGGATGCGTCCCATGTCCTGCAGCCAGCCGCCGCGCAGCACCAGCACATCCGCGAAGCCGTCGTTGTCGTAGTCGGCCTGCAGGCAGTTGAGCCCTCCGCACAGCACGTCGATGCCCGCCTCCTTCGCCCGATCGGTGAAGGTGCCATCGCCGTTCGAGACGTAGTAGCGCAGCGGATCGTCCCACCCCATCGACGAGCAGAGGAGGTCGAGGTCGCCGTCGCGGTCGAAGTCCTCGATGCAGGCGCCGCCCGAGATCGTCGAGTGGGCGACGCCGCATTCGCCGGCGACGTCGCGCCAACGCGGGAGGTCCCATTCCGACGCGAAGCGCTCCCGGCCGATGCGGAACGCCTCGGGCACGCCGTCGGGCCAGGTGCCGAGCGTCATGTGGGCGAGGTTCAGCAGCCAGCGCGCCTCGTCGTCCTTCGGCGAAGCGGCGAGGATCCGCTCGAACGCCTTCACGGCGTTCTCCGAGCCGCGACGCGCCGCGTGCTGGCCGCCCGGCTCGATCGGCGCGATGCACGACGAACAGCAGTGGCGGTCGAGGCAGTTCTCCTGCTCGCCGAGCCGCAGCCACCCGACGCCGCGCCACCGCTCGACCTGCGCCTGCATCCGTGCGCGCATCGCCGCAGGGATCGACGCGAGCCCCGCCTCGACGCGGTCGAGCTCTTCGATGCCGGCGAGCGTGTCGCCCGCCTGGATCAGCTCGAGCGCGAGGCGCAGCCGCATCTCCGTCTCGCGCGGCGTGCCGGCCGCCGCCTTGGTGCGGCGCGTGAAGATCGCGACCCGCTCGCGGCTCATGAAGTTGTTCTGGTCGGGCACAGCGGCCGCCTTGCACTCGTCGAGCCGCTCGACCATGCGCAGCGTCGAGGGGTAGGGCACGGCGGCTCGGGCAGCGGGAGGCGCAGCCGCTTCCTGCGCGGTGGCGGCGCCGAGCCACGTGACGATCAGCGATGCGGCGGGCATGCGGAACTCCAGGCGCGCGGGCGAGCGACCGGAACGCGGCGCGCAGCCCTCATTCGTAGCGCAACGCCTCGATGGGGTCGAGCCGTGCGGCACGGTTGGCCGGGTAGAGGCCGAAGATCAGGCCGATGCTGGCCGACACGCCGACCGCGATGGCGATCCAGCCGAGCGGCAGGATGAACGGGAAGGCGAGCAGCTGCGCCACGCCGCGCGCCAAGCCGAGGCCCGCCGCCACGCCGACCGCGCCGCCGATGGTGGTCAGCACGCCCGCCTCGATCAGGAACTGCCAGAGGATCTCGCGACGACTGGCGCCGATCGCCTTGCGGACGCCGATCTCCTTGGTCCGCTCGGTGACCGAGACCAGCATGATGATCAGCACGCCGATGCCGCCGACCATGAGGCCGATCGACGAGATCACCACCAGCACCAATCCGATCGGGCCGGTGATCTTCTGGGTGAACTCGAGCGCGGCGTCGGCGGTGGTGATGGCGAAGTCGTCGGGCTCGCCCGGCAGCAGGTGGTGGCGCGCGCGCAGGACCGCGCGCACTGCGCCGACCGCCTCCTCGAGGTTGTCGGCCCTGCTCGGGAAGACGTTGAGGCGCATCGACTCGCGCCGGCTGCGCAGCCGGCGCTCGTAGGTGGTCCACGGCACGACGGCGAAGTTCTCGAACAGGCCGCCGAAGAGGCTGTCGTACTTCGCGAAGACGCCGACCACCTCCCACTCCTGGCCGGCGATGCGCACCGTCTTGCCGACGCCATCCTCGCCCGGGAAGACGTCCTTCGCGGTCGCCTCGGCCAGCACGCAGACCGGCCGCGCCGCTTCGAGCTCCCCCTCGGTGAAGAAGCGGCCGCTGGCCAGGTCGACCTTCTGGATGTTCTGGAACGCGAGGTTCGTCCCCATCGTGAAGATGAGGCGCGCCTCCTTGTTGCCGTACTCGACCGAGCGGCCGTCGCCCTGGTCGTAGCGGATCTCGAGGTCGCCGACCTCGTCGAGCGCGGCGACCGCCTCGGCATCGAGCTCGTCGAGCCGCGGACGGTAGGCGTCGTTGCCGCCGCCCTCCTCGAGGTGGCTGAAGCGCTGCACCGAGAAGAGCGGCGCGTCGCCTCCCTTGATGTCGGTGCGGATCTTCTCGGAGAGGCCGGAGAGGATCGACACCATCCCCATCGAGGTCGCCACGGCGATCGAGACGCCGAGCACCACGAGGCCGCTGCGCATGCGGTGCTCGACCAGCGTCGAGAGCGCGAGGCGGACCCCCTCGAGCAGGTGGCCGAACGTCAGCCGCTTGCGGAAGCGCTGGCGCGGCGCGGCGGGCGGCGGCGAGGGCGCGGGGTGGTCACTCACGGCGCAGCGCCTCCACCGGTTGCAGCTTCGCGGCGCGGCTCGCCGGATAGAGCCCGAAGAAGACGCCGACCGCGAAGACGATGGCGAGCGCCGCGACGATCGACCACGGCTTCACCGCGTAGGGGAACGGCGTGAAGGCGCCGACGAGGAAGGCGACCGAGAAGCCGAGCACGATGCCGACCACGCCGCCCGCCGAGGTGAGCGTCACCGACTCGACGAGGAACTGGAAGAGGATGTTGCCGCGCTTGGCGCCGAGCGCCTTGCGGACGCCGATCTCGCGGGTGCGCTCGGTCACCGAGACCAGCATCACGTTCATGATGATGATCCCGCCGACCACCAGCGTGATGCTCACCACGCCGATCAGCGTGGCGAAGATGCCGCTCGAGATCTTCTCCCAGAAGGTGAGGAACTGCTCGGCGGTGGTGAGGTTGAAGTCGTCCTCGCGGTCGGGGCGCAGGCCGTGGCGCACCCGCATCAGCGTGCGCGCCTCCTCGAGCGCCGCGCCGAACTCGCCGAGGCTCCTCGCCTTCACCAGCACGTTGATGCTGGAGAACTGCCCGTACTGCGAGAAGAGCGTCGGGAGCGGCACCACGCCGAAGACGTTGCGATTCTGGCCCAGCACGTTGGCGCGCTTGGCGAAGACGCCGATCACCTCGTAGTGGCGGCTGTCGAGCCGCACCTTCTGGCCGATCGGGTCGACGTCGGGGAAGAGCGTCGTCGCCACCTCGTCGCCCAGCACGATCACCTCGCGGCGTTGGTCGACGTCGCCCTGCGAGAGGTGGGAACCGGCGGCCAGATCGATGTCCTCGATGCCGGGGTACTCGCCGCCGCGCCCCTGGATCTCGACGTTCTTCAGCGAGCGGCCGCTGTCGACCGCCTCGAGCGTGCCGTTCAGCCGGCGCAGCGGGTCGACGAACTCGGCCAGCGTCAGCTCCTCGTGGAGCGCCTTGTAGTCGGCGAGCGTGATGCGCGGGTTGCCGAGCGAGTCGAGGAACGCCTGGAAGTCGGTGAGGACCTTGAGCTCGTCGACGCGGCGCAGCGTGAAGACGTTGGCGCCCGCCCCCGCCACCTCGTCGCGCACGTACTGGTCCATGCCGTCCAGCACCGAGACGACCGCGATGATCGAGAGGATGGCGATGATCACGCAGAGCAGCGTCAGCGCGCTGCGCAGCTTCTGCGACCAGATGGCCGACAGCGCGATGCGGACGCCCTCGAGCAGCGCGATCATCGGTTCTTCGTGTCCGACTCGATGCGGCCGTCGCGCACGCGGACGGTGCGCGCCGCCCGCTTGCCGACCTCGGGGTCGTGGGTGACCAGCACGATCGTGTTGCCGCCGGCGTGCAGCCGGTCGAACAGCTCGAGGATCTCCTTGCCGGTGCGCGAGTCGAGGTTGCCGGTCGGCTCGTCGGCCAGCAGCAGCGCCGGGCGGTTCACCAGCGAGCGGGCGATGGCGACGCGCTGCCGCTCGCCGCCGGAGAGCTCGTTCGGCTTGTGGTCGGCGCGCGCCTCGAGGCCGACCAGCCGCAGCAGCTCGAGCCCGCGCTCGCGCCTCTCGGCGGCGCGTACCGCGGCGTAGACCAGCGGCAGCTCGACGTTGCGCAGCGCGGTCTGGCGCGCCAGCAGGTGGAAGGTCTGGAAGACGAAGCCGATCTCGCGGTTCCTGATCTCGGCGAGCTCGTCCTCGGAGAGCTTCGAGACCTCCTGGTCGCGCAGCCAGTACTCGCCGCTGGTCGGCACGTCGAGGCAGCCGAGCACGTTCATCAGCGTCGACTTGCCGGAACCCGACGGCCCCATGATCGCGACGTACTCGCCGCG